>JAVBQN010000070.1:0-9453 GCA_031549025.1 Candidatus Adiutrix sp.
TCATAGAGGGCCAGACGGTGGTTGTGCCCCCCGCCGTGGCGCACGGCAGCCCGCTCCAGGGCCCGGAGGCCCGGGGTGGTTTCTCGGGTATCCACCAGGCGGACCGGCAGATCCTTGACCTTGGCCACGAAGTGGGCCGTCTGGGTGGCCACCCCGCTGAGCCGGCTAAGAAAGTTCAGGGCCACCCTTTCCCCGGCCAGGATAGAGGTGGCCGGACCGTGGATTTCGGCCAGGGCCGTGCCGGCGCCGAGCCGCTGCCCGTCACGGGCCAGGGCGGTGAAAACGATGCGTCGGTCCACCTGGTTCATGACCTCCTCGGCCACGGTCAGGCCGGAGAGGACCAGGTCCCGGCGGGCCACGATCCGGGCCTGGCCGACCATTTTCAGGCCCACGGTCAGGATGCTGGTCAAATCCCCGGGCCCCACGTCTTCCCGTAGGGCCATTTTCACTACGTCGCTTAAGGAAAAAGGATCCATGATCACCCTCTCATTTGGGCCAGCATGGTCAGGGCCCGCTTCAGTTTCTCTTCCCGGCTTCTGGCCGCGACCAGGCGTTCTTCAGTCTCTTCCACCACTTCGGCCGGGGCCTTGGCCACATAGTCGGCGTTGGCCAGCTTGGCCTGGGCGGCCTTGATTTCCCCGGCCGCCTTGGCCAGATCCTTTTCCAGGCGTTCCGTTTCGGCCGCCGGATCGATGAGGCCGGCCAGGGGTACCCAAACCTCGCCCCAGGTCTGGGCGGTCAGGGCGGCATCCGGGGCCCGCTCGGCTCCGGCCGGGGTCAGGTTCAGGCTGTCGCCGTTAAAAAGTTTCAGTAAGAGCGGGCTGTATTCCTCCAGGAGTTTTTGTCGCTCCGGATCGGCCGTCTTGACCAGGGGATTCAGCTTCTGGGACGGAGGCACGGCGAAATCGGCCCGAATCTGCCGGACGGCCGTGGTCACGTCCATGAGGAAGCCGATGTGTTCCTCAGCCGCGATATCCCCGGCCAGGCCGGGATCGGCCGGGTCGGGGTAGGGGGCGTTCATGATGGCGCCCCGGCTCCCGGGCAGTTTCGACCACAGCTCTTCGGTGACGAAGGGCATGACCGGGTGCAAAAGCCGGCAAATGGTCCCCAGGACGTAGAGGAGCACCCCTTGGGTGGCCGCCTTGGCCGGACTTTCGGGACCGTAAAGAATGGGTTTGATCAGCTCCAGGTACCAGTCGCAGAATTCGTCCCAGATGAAATGGTACATCGTGTCAGCCACGCGGTCGTAGGCGAATTCGTCGAGGTGCAGGCGCATGAGGGCCACGGTTTCGCCCAGGCGATGGCGCAGCCAGCGGTCCGGGAGGCTTTCGGGCCGGGGCGGGGTTTTGTCCAGCCGGGCCTCGCCGATATTGGCGAGGACCAGCTTGGCCGCGTTCCACAGCTTGTTGACGAATTTCCCGTAACCGGCGATGCGGTCGTCGCTCAGGCGGATATCGCGGCCCTGGCCGGCCAGGGCGCAGAGGGTGAAGCGGAAGGCGTCGGCCCCGTAGCGGTCCACGATGACCAGGGGATCGACCACGTTGCCCTTGGATTTGCTCATCTTCTGGCCGAGGGCGTCCTTGACCAGGGCGTGGATGATGACGGTCTTGAACGGCGCTTCATTCATGAAGTGGAGGCCCATCATCATCATCCGGGCCACCCAGAAGAAGATGATGTCAAAGCCCGTCACCAGGGCCGTGGTGGGGTAATAACGGGCCAGGTCGGCGGTCTTATCCGGCCAGCCGAGGGTGGAGAAGGGCCAGAGGGCCGACGAGAACCAGGTGTCCAGGACGTCCGGGTCGCGCTCCAGCGCGCCGGCGCAGTCGGGGCAGGCGGTGGGGTCTTCGCGGCTGACCACGGTCCGCCCGCAGGCCGGGCAGTGCCAGGCCGGAATTTGGTGGCCCCACCAGAGCTGGCGGCTGATGCACCAGTCGCGGATGTTGTCCATCCATTCGAAATAGGTTTTTTCCCAGTTCCTGGGCACAAATTTGGTGTCGCCGTCGCGCACGGCTTTCGCCGCCCGGGCGGCCAGGCCTTCGGTCTTGACGAACCACTGGCGCGAGAGGTTGGGCTCGACCACGGTCTTGCAGCGGTAGCAGACGCCCACCGCGTGGCCGATGGGCTCGATCTTCTCCAGAAGCCCTTGCGCCTCAAGCTCGGGGAGCATGTTCTTGCGGGCCTCGAAGCGGTCCTGGCCCACGTAGGCCCCGGCCTCCTTGGTCATGCGGCCGTCGTCGTCGATGGCCTTCAAGGACGGCAGTTTATGGGTCTGGCCCAGCCGGAAGTCGTTGGGATCGTGGGCCGGGGTGACTTTGAGGGCCCCGGTGCCGAATTCGCGGTCCACGTAGGCGTCGGCGATGACGGGAACCGTGCGGCCGGTCAAGGGCACCTCCACCTGGCGGCCGACGAGCGCGGCGTAGCGCGGGTCCTCGGGGTGGACGGCCACGGCGGTGTCGCCGAAGATGGTCTCGGGCCGGGTGGTGGCCACGGTGAGGAAATCGTCGGCGCCGGCCACGCGGTAGCGGACGTAATAGAGATTTCCTTTTTTGTCCTCGTGCTCCACTTCCAGGTCGGCCAGGGCCGTGTGGCAGCGGGGGCACCAGTTGATGATGTAATACCCGCGATAGATCAGGCCCTGTTCATAGAGGCTGACGAAGACCTCGCGCACGGCGCGGGAGAGGCCCTCGTCCATGGTGAAGCGCTCGCGGCTCCAGTCGCAGGAGGCCCCCAGGCGGCGCAGCTGGTGTACGATGTTGCCGCCGTATTCCTTTTTCCACTGCCAGACCCGCTCGACGAATTTCTCGCGCCCCAGGGCCTCGCGGCTGCCGCCCTCGGCGGCCAGGGCGCGCTCCACCACGTTCTGGGTGGCGATGCCGGCGTGGTCCGTGCCGGGGAGCCACAGGGTGTTGTCGCCCCGCATGCGGTGATAACGGGTGAGGACGTCCTGTAGGGTTTCGTCGAGCGCGTGGCCCATGTGGAGGTTCCCCGTGACGTTGGGCGGCGGGATGACGATGACGAAGGGCTCGCCCGGGGCGGCGGGGTCGGCTTTGAAGAAGCCGCTTTCCTCCCACCATTTGTAGAGGCGGGCCTCGGCTTCGGCGTGGTTGAAATTTTTATCGAGAGTGATGGGGTCGCGCGTCATATGGAAAAATTCGTCCCTTTCATAAGTGTCCAAGCGAATTTTTTATTATCTTCGAATTGGGAGGAAAAGACAAGAGTGCGAGCCGGGGGCATTACCGGGCGGAGCCCCCTCTTCAAACGCCGCTCACCGCGTTCCCTTACTGGTCGACGGGGTCGCGGAGGGAATTTTTGAAGGCGGCGGTGGCGCGGTCGAGGTAGCCGTTCAAGTGGGCCAGGAGGAGGCCGAAGTTGGTCATGGGCACGTGGGCGGCCACGGCTTTTTTCATGCGGGCCAGGTAGTGGCCGCGGGTGATCATACAGCCGCCGCAGCTGATGATGAGGTCGGCCGATGAAGGGTCCTCGGGAAAGTCGTTGCCGGCCGCCACTTCGAAGCGCAGGCCGCCGCCGGCCCGTTCGTTGAGGAGCCGGGGGATTTGTTCGCGGGCGATGTCGTTGGCCAGGGCGTGGTGAGTGCAGGCTTCGGCGATGAGCACCTTGGCCCCGGGCTTGAGCCGGTCCGCGAAGCGGGCGCCCTCGGCCAGGACCTCCAGGTCGCCCTTGGCCCGGGCCATGATGATGGAAAAGGCGGTGATGGGCCAGTCCCCGGGGATGAGCCGGACCACCCGGCCGAAGACCTGGGCGTCGACGATGACCAGGTCGGGCCGGCGGCTCAAGGCTTCCACCTGCTGGGCGAATTCGCCGAAGCCGGCCATGGAGATCAAACCGCCGTGGTCCAGGATGTCCCGGATGACCTGGACCTGGGGCAGGATCAGCCGCCCTTTCGGGGCCTGCGGGTCCTGCGGCGTCACGAGAAGGAAGAGAGAATGGCGGGGGAAGAGGCCGGCCACCAGCGAAGGTTCGGCCGGACTCTGGGCGGCCAGGGCCACCAGGGCGTCCTTGAAAAGGTCCATGCCCTGGCCAGTGGCCGCGCTGACCCGCACCCGGGGCGCGGGCCAGGGCAGCCAGCCGCCCTCCCCTCCCCCGCCCGGGACCCGGTCGATCTTGTTTTCCACCACCAACACCCGTTCGCCCTGCATGGTCCGCAGCCACTCCACCTCCCAGGACCGGTCGGGGTTGGCGGCATCGCACACCAGGACCGCCAGATCGGCCTGGGCCAGGATGGTCTTGGCCCGCCGCACCTTCTGGACGCCCAGTTCGCCCACGTCATCCAACCCGGCGGTGTCGATGACCGTGATGGGCCCCAGAGGCAGGAGCTCCATGCTTTTACTGACCGGGTCGGCGGTGGAGCCCGGCACATCGGAGATCAAAGACACTTCCTGGCCCGTCAGCGCGTTGATCAGCGAAGACTTGCCCACATTCCGCCGCCCGAAGAAAGCGATGGCCAGCCGGTTGGCGCGGGGAGTGGTCTGCATATGTCACCTCAGCGGTAAAAAAACATTCAGTATATCGGCGGCCGGATCGGCGTCGCCACGAACCATTATACACATTTCGGAATCGTTTGATACCACAGATGAGACGGCGGTTGAAGGCGACGCGTGAAAACGCCGGGGGCTGGGACCGGCCCGGCGGCGGCGAAAGTTTTCTCCGTTCGCTCGCGATTTTGAGGGCCAGAACTCGCTTCGCTCAAACATCTGGCCCTCAAAATCGCGGCTTTCTCCGAAAATTTTCGCCGCCGCCCGGCCTCGCAACTCGCGGCTGTCCTGCCCGCAGCAGTTATAGACTCGGCGATCAAATGTTTTCAAAATGATAAAGGATATGAGTTGCCGGAGTAATAATACGCTCTTGCCCTGGGAGGCTGGCCGCGTACGCTTGCCGGGGCCGGGGGCGCTCTGGTACAATGCTCTCGAAACCGCTGGCGGGAGGAAACAACATGGATGTGCCCATCTTGAAAATTCCCTTTGACGAAGCCGACGCCGACCGGATCGGACGGGAGATGCGCGAACTCATCCTGAGCGGACGACTGGCCATGGGTGAGAATGTCCGAATCTTCGAGGAAGCCTTCGCCCGCTTCTGCGGCACGCCGTTTTCCGTGGGCTGCGCCAACGGTACGGCCGCCCTGGAAATGATCTGCCGGGCGCTTCGCCTTGAGGGCGGTTCGGTGGCCGTGCCGGCGCTCACTTTCATGGCCACCGCCCTGGCCCCCGTGGCCGCCGGGGCCAAAATCATCCTGGTGGACTGCGATCCGGTCCACTTCCAGATGTGCCCGCACGACTTGGCCCGCAAGCTGCGGCCCGATACCCGGGCCGTGATCCTGGTCCATCTGGGCGGCTTTATCTCGCCGGCCTGGAGGCGCATCAAAGAACTGGCCGAGGCGCATGGCGCGATCCTCATTGAGGACGCCGCCCACGCCCACGGCGCGGAAGTGCCCGAAGGCCGGGCCGGGAGCCTGGGCCGGGCCGCCGCTTTTTCCTTCTATCCCACCAAAGTCTTGACCACCGCGGAGGGCGGGATGATCACCACGGCCGACGAAGGCCTTCGCCGCGCCCTCCTGGCCCTGCGCCAGCACGGGCAGGAACGGCCGGGCGAAAATGTGCATCAGAGCTTCGGCCTCAATTATCGGCCGTCGGAACTCCATGCCCTGTTAGGCCGGGTCATGATGGAAAAAGCCGAATGGATTCTGGACGAGCGCCGCCGGGCCGCCGCCGAATACGACCGCCTCCTGGCCGGCGGGGACCTGCGAGTGGTCCCGGCGCCTGTGGGGCAGAGGCCGGCCTATTACAAATATCTCGCCCTCCTCCCCGAGGGCGTGGACCGGGGCCGGATCAAGGCCCGCCTCAAAAACGAATTCCGCGTCAGCCTCACCGGCGAGGTCTACGCCATCCCCCTGCACCGCCAGCCCTTCTGGACCAGCCACCCCGAATATCCGGCCGCGCCGCTGGAAGCGTTGCCGGTCAGCGAGATGGTCGCGGCCCGGCACATCTGTCTGCCTCTTTATCCGGGTTTGACGGCGGACGCTCAACAGTGTGTGGTGGAGCGCCTCCTGCGGGTGGTTCGTGACGAAAGCCGAGCCGGAGGCTGAGGTCGGTCTCGTCTTCCACCCCATGGCAATCTGATTTTTTTCTCGAAAAATACCTCGAAAAAATTAAAGTCCCGTCGGGTTTCGGCCGATAGGTATTTCAGGAGACTTGTGCTGCAAAGGGGTTCGGCCCTTTCAGCGGGAAAGGGGGCCCCTATGTTGGTCCATCCTGAAATTTACGCCTGGCTGAATCGCCAGAACCGCACGGAGCGGGAAGAAAGCAAATCCCGGCCCCTCGTCACCCGGGGAGGCAAAGCCAGCCAGGGCGGTCCGGAAAAAGCCCGGAAGACCATGGAATACGAAGAGGACAAAGAGGCCCGGGAACGCGGGGACGAGGTGGAATACCTCAACGACCGCAAATCCAGCCTAAACCTCTACGCCTAACCAGGGCATAGCCCTGGACCCTTCTCCGACTTCTGGGGAGAGCGGTTGCGGCTTGGTCGGCCGAGCTGGTGACGGTTGTGGAACCTCGGCCAATCGGGACGGTTCGTATCGAAAGCTTGACGCACGCCCAGAGGCCACCGATATTAGCCCGACTTGACCACTGGCGCGTCGGGCGGCGGGAAGATTGGTTTGGTCAGAAACGAAGCGGGAGGCCCAATGGCCTCCCGCTTCGTTTTGCTCAGTTTATTGCAGCAGTGGGGGCGCGTCCGTCCCGCCGGCCGGGCTGCGCCCCGCGGAGCGGCCGAAGGTCAGGCCGTCGCCTCGGGCATTGAGGATGACCTCCAGGTGTTGGCCGTCGAGGATGTCTCCGCTTAAAAGGCCCATGGCCAGGGGGTCCATCAGCTGGGTCTGGATGGCCCGCTTCAGGGGACGGGCGCCGTAGACCTGGTCGAAGCCGGCCTGGGCCAGGAAGGTCACCGCCTCCGGGGACAGGCTGAGGGTCAGTTTGCGTTCGGCCAACCGGGACGAGAGGATGCCCACCTGGATCTGGACTATGCGTTCGATCTCCTTCTCGTTCAAGGAATGGAAGATGACGGTGTCGTCCACCCGGTTGAGGAATTCCGGCCGGAAGTGGCCCCGCAGGGCTTCCATGACCCGGGCCCGCATGGTTTCCGGGTCGCGGCCTTCGGCATCCACGATGAACTGGGAGCCGAGGTTGGAGGTCATGATGACCACCGTGTTCTTGAAATCCACGGTGTGGCCCTGGCCGTCCGTGAGGCGGCCGTCGTCCAGGAGCTGCAGAAGGGTGTTGAACACGTCGGGGTGGGCTTTTTCCACCTCGTCGAAGAGGATGACGCTGTAGGGCTTGCGCCGCACCGCCTCCGTGAGGTAGCCGCCCTCCTCGTAGCCCACGTAGCCCGGAGGCGCGCCGATGAGGCGGGCCACGGCGTGCTTTTCCATGAACTCGCTCATGTCCAGCCGGACCATGGCCCCTTCGTCGTCGAAGAGGAACTCGGCCAAAGCTTTGGCCAGCTCGGTCTTGCCCACGCCGGTGGGGCCGAGAAAGATGAAGGAGCCGATGGGCCGGTTGGGATCGCCGATGCCGGCGCGCGAGCGGCGCACGGCCCGGGCCACGGCCAGGGTGGCCTCCTTTTGCCCGACCACGCGCCGGGACAGGCGCTCTTCCATATGCACCAGCTTTTCCCGCTCACCCTCCAACAGGCGGTTGACCGGGATGCCGGTCCACTTGGCCACGATTTCGGCCACGTCGTCGGCCGTGACCTCCTCTTTGACCAGGGCGGCCGAGGCGTTCGCGGTGGCGGTTTCCAGTTCCTTGGTCAGGGCCGGGAGGCGGCCGTACTGAAGCTCCGCCGCCTTGCCCAGGTCGCCCTCGCGTTGGGCCTTTTCGATCCCGGCCCGGGTGTTCTCGATTTCCTCCTTGAGGCCGGCGGATTTGGTGATCTGGTCCTTGTCGGCCTGCCACTGGCTGGTCATCTCGGCCTCGCGCTTTTCCAGCCCGGCCAGTTCCTGTTCCAGCTTGGCCAGGCGGTCGCGCGCGCCCCGGTCATGTTCTTTTTTCAACGCTTCCCGTTCGATGGACAGAGTCAGGACGCGGCGCTTGATTTCGTCCAGTTCCGAGGGCAGGCTGTCGATTTCCATGCGCAGGCGGCTGGCGGACTCGTCGATGAGGTCGATGGCCTTGTCCGGCAGAAAGCGGTCGGTGATATAGCGATTCGACAGCGTGGCCGCGGCCACCAGGGCGCTGTCCTTGATGCCGACCTTGTGGTGCACCTCATAGCGCTCTTTCAGGCCGCGCAGAATGCTGATGGTGTCCTCCACGGTGGGCTCTTCCACCAGCACCGGGGCGAAACGACGTTCCAGGGCCGGGTCCTTTTCGATGTTCTTGCGGTATTCGGTGATAGTGGTGGCGCCCACGCAGCGCAGTTCACCCCGGGCCAGGGGCGGCTTGAGCATGTTGCCCGCGTCGAGGCTGCCCTCGCTTTTGCCCGCGCCCACCAGGGTGTGCATTTCGTCGATAAAGAGAATAATCTCCCCGCTGGAGGCCTCCACTTCCTTGATGACGGATTTCAGGCGCTCCTCGAACTCGCCCCGGAACTTGGCCCCGGCCACCAGCGAACCCATGTCGAGCGAAAGGATGCGCTTGTTTTTCAACGTCTCCGGCACGTCGCCGGAGACGATGCGGCGGGCCAGGCCTTCGACGATGGCGGTTTTGCCGACGCCCGGCTCGCCGATCAGGACCGGGTTGTTCTTGGTGCGGCGGGAGAGCACCTGGATGACCCGGCGGATTTCCTCGTCGCGGCCGATGACCGGGTCGAGCTTCTGGCGCCGGGCCTCGTCCGTCAGGTCGCGGGTGAATTTCTGCAGCGCCTGGTATTTTTCCTCGGGATTCTGGTCCGTGACGCGCTGCTGGCCGCGCAGTTCCTGGAGGACCTTGAAGACCAGGTCGCGGTTCAGGCCGTTGTCCAGGAACACTTTGGCCGCCGCGCCGTCGCGCTTGGCCAGGATGGCCAGAAGAAGATGCTCGGTGGAGACGAACTCGTCGCGCATCTTTTCGGCCTCGGCCTGGGCGATCTCCAGGACGGTCTTCAGTTCCGGGCCCACATAGCCGGTGAGGCCGGTGCCGGAGATTCGCGGCAGCTTGTTCAGCTCTCTCTCCAGGCCGTCGAGAATGAGCGGAGCCGGGGTCCCGGCTTTGGCCAGGATGGGCCGCACGATGCCCTCGGGCTGGTTGACGAGGCTGGCGGCCAGGTGCAGGGGCGTGATTTCCTGCTGGCCTTTGCGGTCGGCCTGGGCCTGGGCTTCGGCCACGGCTTCCTGGCTCTTGATGGTGAATTTATCGTAACGCATGGCGTACCCCTCAAAAAGGTGGGGCGGCGGCCATGACAGCCGCCGCCGGAAATTTCGCTTTCGGGGTTAAGGTAAGACCGGGGCCGGTGACTGTCAAGGTAACG
>JAVBQN010000017.1:0-14386 GCA_031549025.1 Candidatus Adiutrix sp.
ATCCGTACTTTCCTTATCATATCCACCGTCAACATCTCCTTAAACCTCCGCTATGGCATCATAGCGGCAGGCGGCTGCGGTGGGTCATTTTTACGTGCCTATTACACCCTATAGTGGGTCATTTTTGCATGCCGATTTACAGCCCAGCCCCCAAAAAGCCAGGCGGCCATGCTTGGCGAGCAGGTGGTCCAGGTTCTCCCGAAGATTAATGCGTCCCAGCCTGGCGGCTTTCAGGCGAGTCCGGTCCTTGGCGCAGCGGATGTAGTGTTCTCCTTCCGTGCGATCGCGAAACTTCGGCAGACGCACGCCACAACCGCAGTTGCAAGTCTCTACAGGACATTTGAACAAATAGGGGAAACCCACCAGATTCAGATTGTCTCCTGGTTGGCTTATATTGCAGCCACATCCTCCGAAAGAGCCGTACACCGTCCCCATGGGATCGAACCGTAAATAGCGTGCCCCTTGGGCACACCACAGCCCCTTGAAGTTCCTCCGTCCCTGTCGCAATTCGGTTATGATATAGTTGCCGTGGTCTTGTTCCAGCGTTCTTTGTCCGTCCCGCAGAACATCCCTGAAATAGGTACTCTGAATTTTCTTGGAAGGCCCCATCTGAGTGAGGCTCGATTCGTGAGCTTGTCGTGCGATGTGCATGTTGGCCTCATGAGCCCATTCGATATCTTCCGGAGAATATCTTTGATCTAGAAGGCCAAAATTATGTGGATTTCTAATCATCGAAACCGAGGGGATAAAAGGATAATCAGCCCTAAGCTCTATTAATCTATAGAAAAAATTTTTGATGAGCTCACGAGCTTCCGGGTGATACATTAAAGTGAACATTATATCGGCCCGCCCTGAAATTTTTTTAATGAGCCCGACAAGCCTGTCAAAATCAGCGAACTCATGATGATAGGTAATCAGCATACTCAGCCGGACTCGGGTTAGACTATCGGTCAGTCGGGCATAGACGCTCTCTAGAGCGCTGCCGTTGGTTATGAGGTTGACATCAGAGAGTCTGTCCCCCAACCGAAAATCAAGATATTTGGCCAGTTCTTCCAATTGGCCGTACAAAGTGGGTTCTCCGCCACAAAGCTCAATTTCATAGCTGTCCTTACCCAGGTTTTCCAACGAGTCAATGATCCGCTTCCAGTAATCAACAGGGTATGACTGATGGTGTGGAAAAGCGGAGAACGTGGGGGCGCCCCCACAATATGAACAGTTGTAATTGCAGCGATATGTAGGGTTAATGGTAACTTGGAGCGGGTCGCCGTACAGGCCTTCATATTCGCCCTGCCGAATTATTTGAACGCTCTGATCAGCCATCGGAGCTTACCTTTCTGATGGAGTTGAATGGAGGCGGCGATTCGAGGCCGTCTTCTTGGTTCGCTGCCGGGCCGTTTCCACGGGCTGGTAATATTGCCAATCGGCCCCGCCGCAGTGTTCGCACATGGCCGGCCAGTCGCTTTTGACGGCGCCGTGGTAAAGATTGAGCGCGGCCAACGCTCGTTCCTTCCGAGGGCGAGCGGTCAGGGCCGCCAAATCCAGATAGTCGCCTTCCGCCGCCGGGTAGAGTTTTGAGGAATCCCCGCCCCAGGCGGCGTTGCAGGGGAAGAGGCGGCCGTCGTTGTACTGGCGGCAGCCGATGGCGCTCTGGCAACGGCGGTAATGGGCTTTCTTCTCCTCCGGCGGCAGATGCGCCAGTTCCCCGTCCCGGCGGATGACCCGCCCCCAGGCCTGATTCCGCAGCACCTGAAACGGAGCCCCGGCTTCGGCCAGGGCCGCGATCACTCGTTTCTGCCGCTCGGCCAGGCGGGGATCGCCCGCGGAATAGTCGCTGAGGCAAGTGGTGACGTGGAGTTCCCGGCAGAGGGCCAGGACCCGCGGGGAGGGGATCACGGTGCCGTTGCTGGTCAGGCGCGGGGCGCTGATGCGGCCCCGATGTCGGGCCAGGTGTTCGAGATAGCCGGCCAAGCCGGGGTGCAGAAAAGGTTCCCCGCCCATGAGGTTGAAAATGAACAGATAGTCGGCCGCATCCAGAAGCAGGTCCAGCTCGGCCGTCAGTTGCCCCAGCGGGTAGTCGGCCGGGGAACGGTGATCCGGCATCATCAGGCAGCACTCCTCGCAGCGGAGGGTGCAGCGGGTGGTCAGGGAGGTCTGGACGTTGAAAAAAAGCGTCCGGCCGTGCTCGTGCCAATGATACAGGGTGAGGAAATCCTTGAAATCCAGAAAGTCGGCGTATTCCCGCAGGCCCAAACCCTCCAACTGTTTCTTGATGAACGGGTAGGCCCAGGCGGTGACCAGGATCGGCCCGTCCGCCTGGGCGGCCCGGGCGGGGGCGACGATCTCCGCCCCCAGAAAGCGCTGACCCCACAGGGCGCGGTTGTTGTCGAAAAAGCTCCTGTAGACCAGAGGGCCGCCGCTTCCAATGAAGGTGTCGAAACCGGCCACGTCCGCCGCGCCGAAGGCGTGGAGGCGCCCCTCCGCCAAGGCGCGATTCCAGCGGCCGGCCTGGGGGGCGTACCGGGCCAATTTATTCTGAAAACTCATGTGGCCGGTCTCCGGATGGAGCGGGGTTCACGCGGCGACCAGAGGAGGAGTTCGTCAAGGTGGACAATGGCTTTGACCCCAAAGCCGCTTTCCAGTTCCCGCCGAATTTCCTCGGCCGGGGTCCGGCCGTCCGGGGTCCGGTAAACGGGCGGGAGCACCACCGTCTCTATGCCTTCCCGCCGGATAGCCTCAGGGCCTTCGATGGGCTTGCCGCCATAAAATCCGCCCGGCCGCCGGTCCACCAGGTATACATTGGCGGGCGCAATCAGATCTTCATCCATCAGTTCTTTAAAGCGCCGGCCTATGCCCCAGAAGGCCACTTTGGCGCCATTGCTCAAAAAGCTCCTAATCCTCTCCCGAAACAGTCCATCCGTGGCTTCCACCATTCTGGCCCCCAAGAGGTGATCTCGAAAAACAACCTTTTCGGCTCCCCAATCACGGGTCAACTGATCGAATAGCCGGGCGCGCTCGCCGCCACTCAAAGGCTCAGGCACCAAAACGGTCTTCAGGCCAAGGTTCACGATGCTTTCCAGAGGCTCCACGTCCTTGCCCGCCAGCGTTCCCCCCGGTTCAGGACTCACCAGGTGAACATCATCGTCACAGAGCGGTTTTTCGCCCACTATCTCCCGCAGGGCCTGTTCGTCACCGGCCCAGACGCCCAGGCGGCCGTGTTTGGACAGAAGGTATTCGCAGTTGGCCCGGGCATTTTCCAGAATATTTATCGGCGCCTGGGCGGGGCGAACCCGGTGATAATGGACTATTTCCCGGAACAGACCAGCCGCTTCGGGCGGATAGTGTTCACGTATCACTTCCAAAGTGTCGCGCAGGATATCCTCACCCGGCATAAAGTGCCAAGGCATGAACAGGAGGTTGAGCACCTGTTCCACATGCGCCATAGCGGCGGCTTTGTCGATCACAACCGCCCCAATGTTGTAGTCGGCGCTAATGGCCTGACGGTGCGCGTATTTTTTCCCGGAGAAAATGGCTGAGAACAAGAGCGACGTGCAGTAGTAATTGTGTAAGGCGTCCACGGATCTATCCCGGCAATGCCGGGCATGCACGATAATGTCATGCAGAACCAGCATCGCGCCGTCTTTCAAATACGGCAGGACAGCCAGATAGCTCAGGATTTCGCCCGGCACCCGATGCGTGGTGTCCATGATGCAGAAGTCGATATCACCGCCGATTTCGTGGATGCACTGCGACACGTCCTGCCCGAAATACGTCTTCCAGACGGCCTGCCTCCGTGGATCATACGATTCGGCCATCACGTGGCCTACCTTCCGACTCGAGTCATCATACAGCGTTTGGAGAACGTCGACGGAATAAAGGATGGAAGCCGGCGACAGTTCGCGCAACAAGAGCTTGGTCGTCCCGCCAGCGTAAACGCCAACCTCCAGCACTTTGACCGGCCGTTTTTCCCGCAAAAAATGCAACAGAAATTTCAGGTCGTTGGAAGTCATCAAGGAGCCTTCGGCGTCAAAGCCGCCGAGATCGGTGTTCTCCACGGCCTTTTCAAATCGAGCCCATTCAGCGGCCGTCGTCTCTACAGTCATTTCTCCATCCCTTTCTCATACATTTTCCGCCGGCGCGGACGCCGAACCGGAAGCCGCGGCCAGCCAGCGCGGGTTGATTGCTTCCGGAGACTCAGAGTATTGTGCCGCGTGAAGCCAGGGGATCGGCCCAGGGCCGCCTGAACAGTTCGTCGAGGTGAATGATGTTTTTGACCCGGTAGCGGCTTTCCAGTTCCCGCCGGATTTCCCCGGCCGGGTCGCGGCCATCCGCAGTGAGATATCGCGAGGGAATAATGACCGTCTCGATACCTTCCCGTTCGATTATCTCCGGGCCTTCGACCGTCTTGTTCCCGTAAACTCCGCCCGGCCGGCGATCCACCAGGCGGATGTTCGCGGGGGCGACCAGGTCCTCGTCCACCAGTTCCCGAAACTGCCGGCCAATGCCCCAGAAGGCCACTTGAGAGAACCGGCTTAAAAAGCGGGGGGGTTCCGCTTTGAAGATTTCTTCGCGGAGGGTTTCGCCATAGTGGTGGCAAAGATCGTCCAGGAGGATGGCCTTGGTCACCCCGTGGCGGCCGGCCAGTTCCCGCCGCAGAGCCGCGGCCGACTCGGGGCCGGGGGCCGCCGGCGAAACGATGACCGTCTTGATGCCTTCCCGCCGGATAATTTCCGGGTCTTCAATCTTTTTATTTCCATAAACCCCGCCCGGCTGACTGTCCACCAGGCGGACGTTCGCGGGGGCGACGAGGTCTTCGTCCATCAGTTCCTTGAAACGCCGATTAATACCCCAGAAGGCCACTTGAGGCCATCGGCTGATGAGGTGCGAAATTCCGGTCCGGCGGGCATCGAGCTTCGCGCGGAGATCGCCTTCCGATTCCAGAAGGGGCCGGGGGAAAACCTTCTCCACGCCCCAGGCCTCGGCCAGGGTTTCGAACAGCTCTTCCTCCTCGCCTTCGGGCAGCCGGTCGGCCAGCAAAACGTGGCGCAGACCGTGTTGCCGGATCGCCTCCGGGCTTTCCACTTCCCGCCCCGCCAGCTTCAGGCCGGGCCGGTCGTGCACCAGGCGCACCCGGGGGTTGCGCAGCGTCTCCTCGCCCGCCAGTTCCCGGAGCGAGGCCTCGTCATGGCCCCAGATAGCCAGCCGCCCATATTTGGCCAGCAGAAAGGCGACGTTGTCCCGAAGATTTTTTTCGACCCGCCGGGCATTGAAGCGCATGATGTCCTCGAACAGCTCGACAATGGGCCGGGGATACCGCTCCCGGACGATTTCGGCGGTCGCGTGAGCGACGTCCCGGCCGGGCCAGTAGGCCCAGGGCAGGCACAGCAGACCAAGCACCGTTTCAACGGATTCCAGGGCCAGGGCTTTGTCGACGGTCACCGCGGCGATATTGGCCAGGCGGCCCCGGGACGAAGCCGGCCGATAGATGCTTTTCCGCTTTGACTGGATGGCCCCGAACAGCAGTTCGTTGGCGCTCAAATTCAGACGCGGCAGTTGTTCCCACGGTTCCCGCTTCCAGCAGCACCAGGTCTGGCAGACCAGATCGTGCAGGATCAGGGTCGCGCCGTCTTGCAAATACGGCAGCACCGCCACGTAGCTGAGGATTTCTCCGGGCAGGCGGTGGCTGGTGTCCAGGATACAAAAATCGATGTCGCCGCCGATCTCCCGCAGGCACTGGGAGACGTCCCGTCCGAAATAGGTTCGCCAATCGGGGCGCTCCCTTTGGCCGGCGTACCATTCCGCCGCCGCGTACCCCGTCGCCCGGGACCGGTCGCGGGGGCAGCGAAGCGCGATGTCCACAGAATGCACCGTGGCGGCCGGAGACAGTTCGCTCAGGAGTATCCGGGTGGTGCCGCCGTCGCACACGCCGAGGTCCAGCACTTTTGCCGGGCGCTTTTCCCGCAGAAAATGCAAAAGGAATTTCAGGTCGCTTGGCTCCATCCACGATTTTTCCGTATCGATCGGGCCAAGGTCGATGCTCTCGACGGCGTCTTCAAACCGAAGCCATTCCTCCAGGGTCGTTTGGGGGGCCATACTTCTCCCTTTATCAATATTTGACGAATACCGCCTCTAGGCATGTCGCGCCAAAAGCCGCCGCCCGCAACCGGCCAGGTGCGGATCGTCCGGGAAAAACTGTTGGTAGTGGAACACGCTGCCCCGGGTGGGGGAAAAAAAAATGGGATCGAAACCGGCTCGCGGCGTTTCGTTCCGCATGATCCGGCAAAAATCCTCCGCCCGGTCCCCCTGGGATTCCAGAAATAGCTCGTAGGGACTCAGCGGGGCGGCGCCGGTGCGGCCGTGGCGGCGGGACCGTTTGGGCCGGGCCAGGAGTTCGGCGTACAGGGCGTCAAAGGCGGCGACCGTGTTTTCCAGGCTGAAGCGTCGGCGCACGTCCTCGGAGGCGGCGGCGGCCAACCGGTTCCGCAGTTCGGGGCCGCGGGCCAGCCGCCCCAGTTGGCGGGCGTAGTCGGCCTCATCGGCGGCCACGAGACCCGTGACGCCGTCGCGGACCAGGAAGCCCTCAGCCCCCCCGCCCAGCACCACGGGCGGGACGCCGGCGGCCTGGGCCTCCAGGAGAGCCAGTTCCAGGGCGCCGTAATGGACGCGGTTCAGGGGGTAGCCGAAAATATCCAGCGTGGCCAGAAGGGCGGGCACATCCGCCACCGGGCCCAGGATTTCGAAGCGGGCGGCCGCGCCCCGGTCGGCGGCGGCCCGGCGCAACTCCTCGTGTCCCGGCCCGCCGGCCACCACGAAAACCGCTTCGGGCGGAAGATCGGCGGCCAGGCAGAGGTCCAGGAACCGGGGGTGCATCTTCTGGCCGTCCACCGTGCCCACGTAGCCGATGCGGAGACGGTCGTTCGCCGGGCGCGGCCCGGGGCGGGGCACGTAATCGAGGCCGCCGCACTGGAACAGGACCCGCACCCGTTCCGCCCGCTCCGTTTCGCTCAAGGCGGCCAGGGCCGGGGCGGCCAGGGCGTGGGGGGTGGTCAGGGCGAAGAGGTCCGGAAACCGCAGCGCGTTTTCCGTGAAAACCTGGGGCGCGTGATGGCCGGCCACGTGGGCCCACATCAAAAGCCGGCACTCCGGCCAGAGGCCGTTGATCAGCCAGGCGTACAACAGGGGATGGTTCCACCAGTGGACAACCACCGCGTCGGCCGCGGCCACGGCCGCGGCCAGGGCCTCGTAATCCCGGCCCAACCGTTCGTGCAGTTCCAGCCCCAGGTCCGCCGCCGCCCGAAGGGCCCCCTCGTTGGCGTGGTCCAGGCAATAGACGGCGTAGTCCGCCGGGCCGCCCGGCGCGCCCCGGAAGTAGTTCAGCACCACCCGCCCGACTCCGCCCCCCAGGTGGGGAGTGACGTGAATGATCCTCATCGCGGCACCTGGCGGGCCGCCGGCACCGGCTCCAGGCGCTCAAAAATGTTGCCGCAGCAACGGCGGCAGAGCTCCAGAAAGCCTTTTTCGCTGTGCCCCAGATAGGCCCGCACCAGCTTGAGGCGGTCGCCGGCCCGGTCCGGGTCAAGGGCGGTGAGGTCCAGGTAGTCATCGGGGGCGTTGGCGATCCAGCCGGCTTCCTCGGCCGCCCAGCTCATGCCGCAGGGATAGAATTTCCCGCCGTCAAAGGAGGGGCAGCGGACATTGCCGAGGCAGCGGCGATAATTTTCCCGCAGTTCCGGCTCGCTGTAACGGTCCTCGTCGAAATAGCGCCGGTTCCAGTCCGTCATCCGGCCCACGGCGTGGGGGATGCCGTCGTCCTCCAGCGCCTCGAGGAAGCGCCGCAGCCGGGATTCATAATGCCGATACTCCCCCAGGCCGTAGTCGCTCACCCGGATGAAGACCCGGCGCTCCCGGAAAGCCCGCCGCAGTTCCGGGCCGAGCTGTATCAGGCCGTTGGTGGTGATGCTGATCTCGCCGATCTTGTCTCCGTGGCGCTCTTCGGCATAGTCGATATATTCGGCCAGACGGGGGTGCAGCAGCGCCTCTCCGCCGATGAGGCCCAGGAAGTGCAGATCGTCCACCAGGGCCATCAGCCGGTCCAGGTCGGCCTTGAGGCGGTCCAGGCCGTAGTGGCGCGGGTGCCGATTGCGGGGGACCAGCATGTTGCATTCGGCGCAATTCAAGGTGCACTTGAGGGTCGGCACGGCCATGACCATCTGGAGGGCCACTTTTTGGCGCCGATACCAGTGCCACAGGGGGATGAAATCCGCCGCCCGCATGAAATCGACATATTCCCGCAAACCCATCCGCTCCAATTGCCGCTTGATGGGCGCGTAATACATGGCGAAGACCAGGATACGGCCGGGGTGATTCGGTATTTCCGCCGGGGAAAGAATCTCCAGACCGTGGCGGCGCTGATGGTGGAGGTGCGGAGCGTTGTCGAAAAAGATTCGCAGGGGCCACTCGGGAGCGCCCAGCCAGCGGCCGCCCCGCAGATACAACAGCGACAGGGCGAAGCCGCGGACGCGGCCGGCCGCCAGGTCGGCGGCCCAGGAGGCCGTCAGGTCCCGCAGTTCGTCGTCGGGGCGGTCAATCAGCACGGCGGACCTCCTGCGCGGCGGCCGGAACCGGGCCCGGCCACACGGCGGCATCGCCGCCGTAGCAGCGGTCGCACAGCGGGAGCGGTCCGCCGCGGCCCAGGGCGGCCGTGACGACCCGCAGACGGTGGTCATCCCGGGCCGGGTCGAGCTCCCGGAGATCCGTAAAATCGCCGGGCGCGGCTGAGACCAGGCCGCATTGGTCGCCGCCCCAGGCCACCAGGCAGGGAGAAATTTTCCCGCCGTTGAAGCCGGGGCAGCGGGGGCCGTCGAGGCAGCGGCGGTAGTGCCCGCTCCGGTCGATATTCAGGCGCGAATCTGAAAAATAAGGATTCCAGAGCGTCTGGGGGGCGACTTTATGGGCCACGCCGTTCTCCCGCAGGAGGTTCAGCGTGCGGGCCAGCTTTTCGGCATACCCGGAGAGCCCGGCGCTGGAATAGTCGCTGACGCTGAAAAAGACGCGCCGCTCGCGGCCGACCCGCAGGAGTTCGGCCCCCGGGGCCACAGTGCCGTTGGTGGTGACGTGGACTTCACCTATCTGATCGGGGTAACGGGTCAGCGCCGCCTCGATATAAGTCGCCAAATCGGGGTGCAGCAGGGGCTCCCCGCCCAGGATGCCCAGAAACTGCATATGGTCCACAAATTCCATCAGCCTGTCCAGGTCCCGGAGCAGGCCCTTCAGGTTTTCAGTCCGGGGCTGGGGCTGACGGGGAACCGACATGCAGCAGGAAGCGCAGCGCAGCGTGCATTTCAGGGTGGGCGCGGTCACCAGGAGCTGCACGGCCGTTCGCCGATGTTCGACCCAGTTCCACAGGGTCAGGAAATCGGCCGCCCGCATGAAATCCTGAAACTCCACCAGGCCCCGGGCCAAAAGATCGGCCTTGACCGGGGCGTAGGCGGTGGCGAAGACCAGGAGTTTTCCGGTCCGGGAGTCCAGGTCTCTGGGCGGCCGGAAGGTCACTCCGTTCACGGTCCGGCCCTGGAGACCGGGGTCCCGGTCAAAGATTTCGCGGAGGCCGAATTCGCCGCGCCAGGCGTCGCCCCGCTGAAAATAGTAGGAATTGGCCAGACCGGACAGGCGGCGGCTCAAAACATCGTCCCGCCACCAGCGGGCGATTTCTGCCCATTCGCGCTCCGACTTTTCGTGCAGCAAACTCAAAATTGGCGCTCCTGCCTTGAGAATTCTGACAATTCGCTATTTGTACACCATGGGCCGCTCCTGGTCAAGGTCGCTTGACTGGCCGGCGGCCGGCGGCGTATAATTGCGAAAGCAATAATGCTGCCAATACGGGAGGAAAACTTTTGCAGTCATTAGCTGACAGGCGTCGCAATTGGTTGGGCGGGCGCACGCTGTATTTATGGGGCGCATCCAAAATGGGCTTTCTGGCTCTGGGAAAATGCAAAGCCTGGGGCCTCCGCCCGGCGGCTTTTGTGGACTCCGATCCGCAACGCCAAGGCGGCCGTCACGAGGGGCTGCCGATTCTGGCTCCGGAGGAGCTTCTGAGCCGGCCCGAACGAAATTATTATATTGTCGTCACCAGCTTGGCCGTCGATCAGATCAGCCGGGCCTGCCAGGCGTCCGGGCTCATGGAGTTGCTGGACTACGCCTCCTGGTACGCTTTTTTCAACGACGCCCAGATTCCGCCGCCACCCAACACCATGCCGGAGCCCCTGGCCGCCGGCTACACCATGGGAGGAAAGATCCCTGTGGTGTATGCCTACAGCGACGAACGATCCATCTGGCCGCCCTATAACACCGGGGCCGATTACGAAGCGGCCTTCCGCCGGTTGGACACCCGGGACTTTGAGTATTACTTCGGCGAGATCGATCAATATTATGATGCCCTGGACCAATGGGATTTTACCGGCCGCACCGTCATCATCTGGGGACTGAACGACTTGAACTGCGAGGCCCTGGCCGTCTGGAAAGGCGCGGCTCGGGTGTTTGTGGTGGATTACAACCGTCCCTTCTGTGAACACGAAAGCATTACGGTCCTGACCCATCGGGAACTTGAAGAACAGGCCATCGAGGCGGATTTCGCCATCTCCCACTCTTCGTTCGAACATGACGGACTGGGCCGTTACGGTGACCCCCTCGATCCCGACGGCGATTTCAAGGCCATGCGTTCGGCCTGGGAGCACCTCAAACCGCACGGCATCCTGTTTCTGGGCGTTCCCGTCAGCCTCTCCGGCCAGGATTGCCTCCGGTGGAATCTGCACCGCGTCTACGGCCGGCTCCGGCTGCCGCTCCTCTTAAAGGGCTGGTCCTGCCTGGAACTTTTCAATGCCCATCAGTCCGGGCTTTCCCCCCTGTGGACGCGGCTGGCGGAACCGACCGTCCCGGGCCGGGTGGTCGAGCCGCTCTTCGTGCTCCGTAAAAGTGACCGGGATTTTCCTGACGACGCCCACCTGGGGGAGCGGAGGGCCGCCCTGGCCGCTGAAACGTCGTCCAACACTCGCGATCCCGGCCTCCTGGCCGAAGTGCTGGCCATGATTCACGAACGCCGGAGATGATTCCACCCAGGGGAGCCACATTATGGTCCAAGCCTACCGGGAGTTGCTGTCGGCCGACCCGGCCGTTGCCCTGGCCTCCTTCGACGTGTTCGACACCCTCATTCAGCGGGTGACGGCCACGCCGGGTGAGGTTTTCGCCTTGCTGGAACCGCGGGTCGCCGAACTGACGGGCGGGCGGCTGCGCACCTTCCAGACCGCCCGGACCCTGGCCGCCCGCCTGGCCCGGCGGGCTCTCCCCCGCCGCGACAGCGACAACACTTTGGCCGAAATCTATCAGACCTTGATCGGGTTGGATTTGCTGTCGGCCGGCCAGGCCCGCCTGGTTCAGGACTGGGAGATCGAGGCGGAAAAGCGGGTGCTGGTCCGGCGGGAGGCCGGGTGCCGCTGCCTGGCGGCGGCCCGGGAGCGCGGCCTCCGGGTGGCGCTGATGTCGGACATGTATCTCCCGGCCGAGACCCTGCGGGAGATTCTGGCCGGCCTGGGGATCGCGGACTATGACGCCCTCTATCTCTCCTCGGCCGAGCGGGCCACCAAGTATTACGGCGGCCTGTGGGATTTGATGCTGGCCCGGGAGGGCGTGGCCCCGGAGGCGGTCCTCCACTTGGGCGACCACGCGATCAGCGACGGGCGGGTCCCGGCCGAACGGGGCCTGAAGGCCCTTCGCCTGCCCCCGGCCCGGGAGGAGTACCAGGGCCGCTCCCCGATCAAAAGCCGCCATTTCAAAGGCTTCCCCGATTCAGCCTTTCCCGCGCCGTCCCACTTTCCGGCCCTGACCCAGGGCCTGACCCAGGCCCGCTTTTTCGCCGACCCGGACCACGCCCCGGATCCGGCCGCCGTGTTCGGCGGGGACCCCTTCCATCTGGGCTATGCGGCCCTGGGGCCGCTCCTGGCCGGCTTCGGCCTCTGGCTGGCCCGGGCGGCCCGGGAAGACGGGGCGGATGAACTGTTCTTCCTGGCCCGGGATGGGGCGGCCCTGAAGCGGGTGTTCGATATCCTGGCTCCGGAGGCGGCTCCCGGCGTCCGGACGCGCTATCTGTACAACTCCCGCAAGACCACCCTTCTGGCGGGCCTGCGGAACGCGGCCGATATCCTGGAAGTGGTCATGGGCTATTTCCAGCCCGTGAGCCTGGCCCGCTACCTGGACGACAAATTCGGCCTCAGGGCGGACGAGGCGCCCGCCGGGCTTTTTCGAAAACACGGCCTCCCCCTGGAAGCCGTGGTCGGTATGGCCGACCGGGACCGTTTTCTGCCCCTGATTTTGGACCTGGCGCCGCTCATTTATAAAAAAGCGGCCCAGACCCGGGCCGGTCTGGCCGCCTATTGGGCCGAGGCCGGCTTTCCCGGCCACGGCCGGCCGGCGGTGGTGGACGTGGGGCTCTCGGGCTTCATCCAGGCCACCCTGGCCGATTTGGCCGACCGGCCCGACCTGGCCGGCTCTTACCTGTTCCTCGACCAGCGGGCCGCCCGGCCCCACCGGGAGGGGCGGCGGATGCGGAGCTTTTTCGAGCCCTTCCTGGACAAATTTTCCACCCAGTTCAAGCACAAATACCAGCCCCACTATTTCGAAAGCCTCTTCAAGCCCGGGGACGAGGGTTCCCTGGACCGGGCCGAGGCGGACGAAAACGGCCGGCCGCGCCTGATCTTCCGGCCCCTGACGGATTCCCGCAACCGCCGGGCGCTGCCCGTCATCCAGGACGGGGCCGCCGCCTTCACCCGTGACCTGGCCGCGCATTTCGGGCCCTGGCTGGCCGGCCTGCCGGTGAACCCCTACAGCGCGGCCCGGCCCTACCTGACTTTTTTCGATCAGCCCACAGCCCCGGACGCCCGCATCCTCGAAGGCCTGGTGGTGGACGACACCTACTGCGGCACGGACCGCAAATACTTCCTCAACCCCGGCGGCCGGGGCGACGATTCCTATTGGCCCGAGGGCGCCGAGGCTTTGCGGAACGATGAGCGGGCCGGCAAAGATTCTGGAACGGCGGCGGCCGGCCATCGCTGAATTTTGCCGGAAGCCCACGGAAAAATGAAAATCAAAACGGCTCGGCGCCGACCTGGTGGTATTCGAAGCCCAGGTGGCTCATCTTGTCCCGGTCGTATTGGTTCCGGCCGTCGAAGATGAACGGGCGCTTCAGCAGCTTGAATATTTCCTCGAAATCCGGGCTCCGGAACTCCTTCCATTCCGTGATGAGCAGTAAGGCGTCGGCGCCTTTCAGGACTTCATATTTGCTGCTGAAATACTCCATATTAGGCGTATCTTTAAAATAATACGCCTGCGCCGCTTCGACGGCTTTGGGATCATAGGCCTTGATGCGGGCCCCCCGGACCACCAGTTCCCGGATGATGGTCACCGACGGGGCCTCGCGCATGTCGTCGGTGCCGGGCTTGAATGAAAGCCCCCAGATTGCGACGCGCTTGTTCTTAATTTCGCCTGAATAAAAGTTTTTGAATTTTTCAAACAGAATGTGCTTTTGTCTGCCGTTCACATTTTCGACGGCTTCCAAAATTTCAGATTTGCATTCGCATTTTTGCGCCGTTTTTATCAAGGCCCTCACGTCTTTGGGAAAGCACGAGCCTCCGTATCCGCAGCCGGCGTAAAGAAATTTTGAGCCTATCCTGGAATCGGAACCTATGGCGGTTCTTACGGAGTCGATGTCGGCGCCGACGCATTCGCAAATGCCTGCGATTTCGTTCATAAACGATATTCGCGTTGCAAGCATTGCGTTTGCCGCATACTTTGCCATCTCCGCCGATGCGATGTCCATGAAAATGACCCTGAAATTATTAAGAAGCATGGGCTTGTAAAGCGTGGTCATAATTGCCTTCGCTTTTTCGGAGTCGGTGCCGACAACCACGCGGTCGGGGCGGACAAAGTCGCTGATTGCGGAGCCTTCCTTCAGAAATTCCGGATTCGACGCGACATCGAATTCGATTTCCTTCCCGCGTTTTGCGAGCTCGTCTTTAATCGCCTTGCGGACTTTTTCTGAAGTGCCGACGGGAACAGTGCTTTTGGTGACGACAAGCACGTAATTTTCCATGCTTTGCCCTATGGTTTGGGCGACCTGTAAAACGTACTTCAAGTCTGCGCTGCCGTCCTCTCCCTGAGGCGTGCCGACCGCCAGAAAAACAACTTCGACATCGTTTACAACTTGGGTCAAGTCGCTTGTAAAATGCAGTCTGCCGTTTTTGACATTTTGAGCGACAAGATTGTCGAGCCCCGGTTCGTAAATGGGAATTTCGCCCTTTGTCAAAGCTTCGATTTTTTTTGTGTCAACGTCCACGCAAGT
>JAVBQN010000029.1:0-32493 GCA_031549025.1 Candidatus Adiutrix sp.
TTTCGGCACCTGTTTGAGCGAAGCGAGTTGTGCCGAAAAATCGGCCCGACCACCTTGACCTAGGACCAAGCCCCAACAGCCACCACTCTCACCTTACCGGCCCGAATCCAGCCGGGGGGAGGAGAGTCCAGAGAGGAGGGGGGCTTTGCCTTTCCGCCCCCCTCCTCTCTGGCGCCCGATGGGGCCTGGGGAAGGGGGGCGAGCCCCTTCCCCAGCAGGGTTTGGGACAGCGTCCCAACAGGGGCTTTAGCCCCGGGACCACAAAAAAGCAAATTACCATATTCCCTCTTCCTCTTCTCGGAGGAGAAGAACAATAGGAGTGACCACCTTGAATCCGCAAGCGACCCCCTGGAAGGAACACGGCCTCACCAAGGAGGAATATGCCCGCATCGTCGAACTGATGGGGCGGGAGCCCAACTACGAGGAACTGGCCCTCTTCGGGGTCATGTGGTCGGAACACTGTAGTTACAAGAACTCCCGGGCGCAGCTCAAAAAATTCCCCACCAAGGGGCCGCAGGTCATCCAGGGGCCGGGCGAAAACGCCGGCGTGGTCTCCGTGGGCGACGGCCTGGGCGTGGCCTTCAAAATGGAAAGCCACAACCACCCCTCGGCCATCGAGCCCTACCAGGGCGCGGCCACCGGCGTGGGCGGCATCATCCGCGACATCTTCGCGATGGGCGCCCGCCCCATCGCCTCCCTCGACAGCCTCCGCTTCGGGAGCCTCGACCACCCCCGCACCCGGCGGCTCCTGCGCGGGGTGGTGGCCGGCATCGCGGGTTACGGCAACTGCATGGGCATCCCCACCGTGGCCGGCGAGGTGTATTTCCATCCCGACTATCAGGGGAACCCCCTGGTCAACGCCATGTGCGTGGGGCTGGTTCCGGCCGACAAGATTTTCAAGGGCTCGGCCACCGGCGTGGGCAACGTCGTGATGGTCGTCGGGGCCCGCACGGGCCGCGACGGCATCAAGGGGGCCAGCTTCGCCTCCGAGGAACTGAGCGACGGCGACCCGGACAAACGCCCCAATGTCCAGGTGGGCGACCCCTTCATGGAAAAGCTTTTGCTGGAGGCCACCCTGGAAATCCTGGCGGCCGACCTGGTCATCGGCCTTCAGGACCTGGGCGCGGCCGGCCTTACTTCGTCGGGTTCGGAAATGGCCGGCCGGGCCGGCAACGGCCTCTATATCGACGTGGCCAAGGTCCCCTTGCGTGAAGAGGGCCTGGCGCCGTGGGAAATCATGCTTTCCGAATCGCAGGAACGCATGCTCCTGGTGGTGGATCCCGCTAAAGTCCCGGCAGTGGAAAAGATTTTCGCCAAGTGGGACCTGGCCGCCGCGGCCATCGGCGAAGTGACCGGCGACGGCCGCTTCACCGTGCGGCGGGGCGACGAGGTCCTGGCTTCGGTGCCGGCCGGCCTTCTGACCGACCAGGCCCCGGTGAACGTCCGGCCGTATGCCGAGCCCGCCTACTTCGCGGAGCGGAAAAAAGCCGACCTGTCGGCCACGCGCAATTACGGCGACTGGGCGGACTTGCTGAAGAAGCTTCTGGCCTCGCCCAATATCTGCTCCCGCCGCTGGATTTACGAACAGTACGACCATATGGTGGGGCTCAACACCGTCGTCCGGCCCGGGGCCGACGCGGCCGTCCTCCGCCTCCCCGGACCGGGGAACAAGGGCCTGGCCCTGGCCTGCGACTGCAACAGCCGCTTCGTATACCTCGACCCCCGGCGGGGCGGGGCCATCGCCGTGGCCGAGGCGGCCCGGAACGTGGCCTGCACCGGGGCCAAACCCCTGGCCCTGACCAACTGCCTCAACTTCGGCAACCCCGGGAATCCCGAGATTTACTGGCAGTTTGTCCTGGCCACCGACGGCCTGGCCGAGGCCGCCCGGGCGCTGGATACCCCGGTCACCGGCGGCAACGTCAGCTTCTACAACGAATACAACGGCCGGGCCATTCCGCCCACCCCGACCATCGGCATGGTCGGGCTTCTGGACGACCTGGATCACCTGGTGACCGCGAATTTCCAGGCGGCCGGCGACCTGGTCGCTCTCGTCGGCGAAACCCGGGAAGAACTGGGCGGCGGTGAGGCCCACTTCCTTTTGACCGGCCGCGACGAGGGCGAGGTGCCGGAGATCGACCTGGCCGTCGCCCGCCGCCTCAACGACTTCCTGGTGGCCGCCGCCGGCCGGAAGCTTCTGCGCTCGGCCCACGACTGCGCCGACGGCGGCCTGGCCGTGGCCCTGGCCGAATCGGTTATGTCCGGCCGGATCGGGGCGGAGCTGGAGTGGACGCCGACGACTTCCGTGGCCGCCGCCCTCTTCGGCGAAAGCCAGTCCCGCGTGGTGGTCTCCCTGGCTCCGGAAAACCGGGGGCCGTTTGTGGCTCTGGCGCGGGAATATAACCTGCCCGCGACTTTCCTCGGCCGGGTGGGCGGCCCGGCCTTGCGTTTGACGGTCGGGGGCGATCGCCTCGACCTGCCCCTGAACGAGTTGGTCTCTCTGTATGAAAACCGCCTGGCCGAAATGGTCGAGGTCGACTAGTTTGCTCAATCTGATTGGAATATACTTATGAATCGAGAATATGATTGCGGCCGCGAGGCCGCCTCGGCCTGGCGTGAGGAATGCGGCCTGGTGGGCGTCTGGGCCCCCGGGGAGAAGGTGGTCAATCTCACCTACCTGGCCCTTTTCGCCTTGCAGCACCGGGGCCAGGAGAGCGCCGGCCTGGCCGTGACCGACGGCCTCCACATCGATCTGGAAAAGGGCCTGGGCCTGATGCGCGAGGCCTTCAAGGAGCGGGTGCCCACCCTGGCCGGCCACGCGGCCGTGGGCCACGTGCGCTATTCCACCCGGGGGCTCAACCGCTTCGACAACATCCAGCCCATCTTCGCCTCGTTCTCCGGCGGCTTCCTTTTTCTGGCCCACAACGGGAGCCTTACGAACGCCGGGAGTCTCCGCCGGGGCCTGGAGAACGACGGCTGCGTCTTCCAGACCTCGACCGATTCCGAGGCCATCCTGAACCTGGTGGCCTGTTCGGACCGGCCGGCCACGCCCGACAAGGTGGCCGAGAGCCTCCGCCGGGTGGAAGGCGCCTACAGCCTGATCCTGATGACCGGGGACCAGCTCATCGCCGCCCGCGACCCCTGGGGGTTCCGGCCCCTCTGCCTCGGGAAAACTCCCGGCGGCGGCTGGATCGTGGTGTCCGAAACCTGCGCCCTGGACGCGGTGGGCGCGGAATTCGTCCGCGACATCGAGCCCGGCGAACTGCTGGTCATCGACCGGGGCGGCCTCCGCTCCGAGATCATCGACACCCGGCCCCGCCAGGCCCGCTGCGTGTTCGAATACATCTATTTCGCCCGGCCCGACAGCGTGTTCGACGGCCTGTCGGTCTGGCAGGCCCGCTACCGCATGGGCCGCCAACTGGCCAAAGAATTCACCGGCCAGGCCGACGTGGTCACCCCGGTGCCCGACAGCGGCATCGCCGCCGCCCTGGGCTTCGCCGCCGAAAGCGGCCTGCCGTACGTGGACGGCCTGATCAAAAACCGCTATGTGGCCCGCACCTTCATCCTCCCCGAGCAGGCCACCCGCAAGGCCACGGTGGAGATGAAGCTCAATCCCATCAAGGCCAACCTGGAGGGACAGCGCGTCATCCTCGTCGACGATTCACTCGTCCGGGGCACCACCAGCGCCAGCCTCGTCTCCATGATCCGCCGGGCCGGGGCCAAGGAAGTCCACTTCAGCATCTCGTCCCCGCCCATCACCCACCCCTGCTATTACGGCATCGACACGGCCGTCCGCAAGGAGCTCATCGCCTCGGTGAAGACTGTGGAGGAAATTCGGGAATTTCTTAAAGCCGACGGCCTCCACTACCTTTCCCGGGCCGGCCTCATGAACGCGGTGGGCGATCCCGAGGAAAAGCGCATGTGCACCGCCTGCTTCAGCGGCGAATACCCCACGGCCATCGACGAGGTGGTCGACCAGCCCCCCAAGGAAAGCTGACATGCCCGACGACCGGAAACCCTTGTCCTACCGCGACGCGGGCGTGGATATCGACGCCGGCAACCGGACCGTGGAAAACATCCGCGAGGCCGTCAAGGCCACCTACCGGCCGGAAGTGCTGGGCGACCTCGGCGGCTTCGGCGGCCTCTTCGCCCTGGATACCAGCCGCTACCGGCGGCCCGTCCTGGTGGCCGGCACCGACGGCGTGGGCACCAAGCTGGACGTCGCCTTCCGTATGGACCGGCACGACACCATCGGCCGCGACGTGGTGGCCATGTGCGTCAACGACGTCCTGGCCCAGGGGGCCGAGCCGCTGTTCTTCCTCGACTACCTGGCCGTGGGCCGGCTGGACCCGGGCCAGGCCGCCGACGTGGTCAAGGGTGTGGCCGAGGCCTGCCGCGAATCGGGCTGCGCCCTGATCGGCGGGGAGACGGCCGAGATGGCCGGCTTTTACCGGCCCGGGGAATACGACATCGCCGGCTTCTGCGTGGGCGTGGCCGAGCGGGACAGGCTCCTGCCCCGGCCGGACATGGCCGCCGGCGACGTGGTCCTGGGCCTGGCCTCCAGCGGCCTCCACTCCAACGGCTTTTCCCTGGTGCGCAAAATCTGCTTCGAGCGTATGGGCTTCGCCGTCACCGACCATATCCCGGAACTGGGCCGGACCCTGGGCGAGGAACTCTTGACCCCCACCCGGCTGTATCCGAAAATCGTCCTGCCGCTTCTGGAGCGCTTTCCCGTCAAGGGGATCGTGCACCTCACCGGCGGCGGTTTTTTCGAAAACCTGCCCCGGGCCCTGCCCGAGGGCCTGGCTATGCACATTGATTCCGGCGCCTGGGATATCCCGCCCATTTTCAATGTACTCCAGAAATGGGGCGGGGTGGAGACGCGCGAAATGTTCCGCACCTTCAACATGGGCGTCGGGCTGGCCCTGATCGTGGCCGAGGCCGAAGCCGCCGCCCTGGCCGGGGCTCTCCGGGCCGCCGGGGAAAAGGTGTTCGCGCTCGGCCGCCTGGAGCCGGGCCGGCGCCGGGCCGTCGTGGAAGGCGTGGCCGATGTCTGAGACACACGGGCCGTTGCGGCTGGGCGTGCTGGTCTCCGGCCGGGGCAGCAACCTGGCCGCCGTGCTGGACGAAATCGCGGCCGGCCGCCTGGCCGCCGAGGTCCGGGTGGTCATCAGCGACCACCCGGCCGCCCCGGCTTTGGAGCGGGCCGCGCAAGCCGGGGTGCCGGCCGTGGCCGTGGAGCGGCGGAATTTCCCGGACCGGGCCGCCTTTGAAAAAGCCCTCGCCGCCGAACTGCGCCAGCATGAGGTGGAACTGGTGGTCCTGGCCGGTTTCATGCGGGTTTTGGGTAAAATTTTCGTCGACGAGTTCTCTTCCCGCGTCATCAACATCCATCCGTCGCTCCTGCCCGCCTTTCCGGGGCTTCAAGCCCAGAAGCAGGCTCTGGATTATGGGGTCAAGATCGCGGGCTGCACCGTCCACTTCGTCAACGAAATCATGGACGGCGGCCGGATCATCGCCCAGACCGCCGTGCCCGTTCTTCCCGAAGACACGGAAGAAACCTTGAGCGCGCGGATTCTGGCGGAGGAACACCGGCTCCTTCCCCAGGTCATCGGCTGGCTGGCGCAAATATTGACCCGGCAGCTATAGAAGTCTGTTCCCGGCCGCTGAAGTCCAGTGATTCCGGGCTTTGGCGAAATCACGGGTATGGCTTATTTAGTTGCCGGAGCAATAACGCGGCCTTCCGGGGCCTGAGCGGTTTATGAAAAATCCCGGGGCCGGGCCCCGGCACGTATACGAACGCGTAAGCCCTTCTTTCTAAAGACGACGGCGGAGGTTTTATGGAACAGAAGAATCCGAACGAGACGGAACGACTCAAAATTCTGGTCGTGGGGAGCGGCGCCCGCGAACACGCCCTGGCCTGGAAGCTCCACCAGAGCCCCCGGGCCGGCCGCCTCTTCGCCGCCCCGGGCAACGCCGGCCTGCGGGAACCCCTGGTCAGCCAGGTGCCCCTCGCTGTGGACGACCTGGACGGCCTGGTGGCCTTCGCCCGCCGGGAAAGCATAGACCTCACCGTCATCGGCCCCGAGGCCCCCCTGGCCGCCGGCCTGGCTGATCGCCTGGAAGAGGCCGGCCTGGCCGTCTTCGGGCCCCGGGCCGCCGCCGCCCGACTGGAAAGCTCCAAACCCTTCGCCAAGGAATTCATGGCCCGGCACCGCATCCCCACCGCCGCCTACCGGGCTTTCACCGACGCGGCCGAGGCCAAGGGCTGCCTGGCCGCCAGGCCCGAGGGGCCCGTTGTGGTCAAGGCGGCCGGGCTGGCCCAGGGCAAGGGCGTCACCGTGGCCCAAAACCGGGCCGAGGCCGAGGCCGCCGTGCGCGAGGCCTTGGAGGAGAACCGTTTCGGCGAGGCCGGGAGCGAAGTGGTCATCGAGGACTTCATCGACGGCGAGGAACTGACCATCCTGGCCTTCACCGACGGCCGGACCATCGTCACCATGCCTCCGGTGCAGGACCACAAACGCGTCGGCGAGGGCGACACCGGCCCCAACACCGGCGGCATGGGCGCCTACGCCCCGGTGGCCGTGTATACCCCGGAAGTGGCCCGGGCCATCCGCGAAACCGTGATCGAGCCCACCCTGGCGGGCCTCCGGGCCGACGGGCTGGATTACCGGGGCTGCCTCTATTTCGGGCTCATTTTGCCGAAACCCGGCTCGGCCCACCAGGGGCCGCAGGTGATCGAATACAACGCCCGCTTCGGCGACCCGGAAACGGAAGTGCTGATGCCTCTTCTGCGTTCCGACTTGGTGGAGATCATGCTGGCCTGCGCCCGGGGCACGCTCGGGGAGGTGGCCGTGGAGTGGAGCGGCGAGCGGGCCGTCTGCGTGGTTCTGGCCTCGGGCGGGTATCCGGGCCCCTACCAGACCGACCGCCTCATCACGGAAAATGTCTCCCCGCGCCTCGGCCCGGCCCTGGTCTTCCACGCCGGCACCAAGCAGAACGAGCGGGGGGAGGTGCTCACCGCCGGCGGCCGGGTGCTGGCCGTCACCGCCACCGCCCCCACCCTGGAAGAAGCCCTGAAAGAGGCGTACGGCCGGGCCCGGACCGTCCATTTCAAGGATGTCTATTACCGCAACGACATCGGCTACCGGGAATTGGCGCGGCGGAAATAGAAACGGCGGCCCGCCCCCTTGGGGAGCGGAGCCGCCGTCACGGGTGAAACAGCGGTTGAACCGCGATACCCAAGCGTTTGTTTGGGGATCGCGGTTATTTTTTCAATTTTTTCGTGACCAGGGTCAGGAGCTGGCCTTCAAAGGGGCCGCCCACCGGCCACTCGGACCGGCTCAGAAATTTCGGGGCCTCGAAGCCGGCCTCGGCCAGCAGCCGCCCGTAGCCTCCCCGCGTATAGCCGGTCATGGTGGAGCGGAACATGCGGATTTCGCCCGTGGCTTCGTCGAAGGTGAAATAACGGGTCACGGCCGTGGCGGACGGCTCGTCCCAGTGGTTCTCCTGGAGGCACAGGTGAGGCCGGGCCGAGAGGATGCCTTCGTCCTCGGCGCAGGTCCACCACGAGGCCGGAGCCCGGCCCGTGTCCCGCGCCGTTTCGTAGGTGTAGCCCTCCAGGATCAGCTGGCCCCCGGGCCGGAGGGCCCGGCCGCAGGCGGCCAGGAGTTTTCGGGCCTCTACTTCGGAAAAATTGTTAAATTCCCCGAAAATGAACAAGACCGCGTCGAAGGCTTCGGGTTCCGGGGTGAATTCGAGGATGTCGGAGTGGACGTATTCCGCCGGCAGGCCTTCTTTAGCCGCCTCTTGCCGGGCATACTCGACGGAGGCCGGGGAGATGTCCACGCCCAGAGAGGGAAAGCCGCGCCGGGCCAGAATCTGGGTATAGAACCCCGGGCCGCAGGCCAAATCCAGCACCCGGGCCCCGGGCGCCAGCCGGCCCATGGTCCACTTGGCCTGGCGTTCGATGAGATCCCGCCGCCGGCTGGCCCAGTCATGGTCCTGGGAAAGGTGGTTTTTGAGCATCCGGGCGCTGAACTCCGGGTCGGCCCAGGGAATGGCGCTCCCTTCCGTGGCCGAAGGCGGCTGGATCCGCCGGACGATGTCCCTCAGGTTCATGGTATTCCTTTCAGCGGTATTTGCGGCGCAGAAAGCGGAAACGGTGGTAGGTCAGGCCCAGCAGCCGGGCGGCCTCTTTCTGGTTGTGCCGGGCCCGGGTCAGGGCCTGTTCGAACAGCTCCCGGGCGCGGGCGGCCAGGACGCGGTCGAATTCCCCCTCGGCCAGGGGCCAGGCCGGCCCGGGCCCGGCCGGAGGGGCCGCGCCCGGGCCGGCCGAAGACACGGCCGGGACCGGCGCGGCCGAGAGCGGAAAGGGCGGGTCCAGGGCCAGGTCCTCGGGGCCGATGACCGGGCCGGCGTGGCGATACACCGTGCGCTCCACCACGTTTTTCAGTTCCCGCAGGTTGCCGGGCCAGGGTTGGGTTTCCAGTTCGGCCAGGGCTTCGGGGCTGAAGGCCGGGGCCTGGTCCAGGCCCAGTTCCCGGGCCAGGCGGGCGGCGAACAAATGGGTCAGGAGCCGCACGTCGCCTTCCCGCTCGCGCAAGGGGGGCAGGGTGATCACTTCGAAGCTCAGGCGGTCCAGGAGGTCGGGCAGGAATTCGCCGGCCGCGGCCCGGGCCCGCAGGTCAACGTTGGTGGCCGAGACCAGGCGCACGTCCACGGTCAGTTCCCGGGGGCCGCCCAGGCGCTGGAAGGAGCCGTATTCCACCACGCGCAGGAGCTTGGCCTGGGCCGGAAGGCTGAGGTGGCTGATTTCGTCGAGAAACAGGGTGCCGCCGTCGGCCGCCTCGAAGCGGCCGGGGCTGCGCCGGGCCGCGCCGGTGAAGGCCCCCGGCTCATAGCCGAAAAGCTCCGATTCCAAGAGGGTCGGGGGCAGGGCCGCGCAGTTCAGGGTCAGGTACGGCCCTTTCCAGCGCGGGGATAGGTAGTGCAGCCGGGCGGCCAGGAGTTCCTTGCCCGTGCCCCGCTCCCCCACCAAAAGCACCGGCCGGTTGATCCGGGCCGCTCGGGAGACGCGGTTTTTGGCTTCCAGAAAGGCTTCGGATTCGCCCCAGATTTCCGCGGCCGGATTTTCCATGCAACTCCCTGACGGGCCGGCTCCAGAGCGTTTTACAATTTATCTGTCTTTAATAAATTGTAAAACACCCAAACATCCGGGCACTTTTCATTTCATGCCTATGACCTTTAGAGAAAAGTGCCCTGGCCGGCCGGAGCATCCACGTATTGGACAAAAAAATCCATGGCCCCGCCGCAGGCCATGCCCTCCAGGGCGGCCACCGAGGCGGTCATGGTCATGTGCTCCACCGAAGAGGCCCGGCTCTGGAAGACCTGGGCCGCCCGGGTTCGGGCCCGGGCCTCGGCCAGGCCGCCGCCGATGGTCCCCCGGATGGAGCCGTCGGCCAGGACCAGCATCTGGCTCCCGGCCTTGCGGGGCGTGGAGCCCCGGGTGGCCAGGACGGTCACCAGCACCGCCGGCCGGCCGGCGGCCCGTTCCCGATTCAACTGCTTCACTATTTCGGCCAGCATGCGGTTTCCTCACGCTTCATAATTAGTCCGCTCGAGGCGGTGCTGGAAGGAGCGTCGGGACAGGCCCAGAAGCGTGGCGGCCTCGGTCTTGTTGCCGGCCGTGGCGGTCAGGGCCTGGTGAATGAAGTGGCGTTCGACGGCGATCATGACCGCGTCGAGGTCCATGTCCTCGCCGTTCCAGTCCGGGGCCAGGCCCGGGGGCAGGGCCGGCTTGGGAAAGGAGGCCTCGCCCAGGGCGGTCAGCCGGGCCCGGCCGAGTTCGGCCAGGCCGTGGGCCACCAGCCGGGCCCGCAGGCGCCAGGGACTGATGGCCAGGGCTGTGGCCGTGCGGCCCCGGACCGCGCCGGAAGCCACCAGGGCCCGGTAGAGAAAATACCCCTCCAGCCCGTTGAGGAGGTCGTCCACGCCGCCCGGCGGCAGTCCCGGCAGGAGCGCCGGCGTTTCGCCGCCATAGGCCCGCCCGAAATTGGACTGCCAGGGGTCGTTCCCGAACTCGCGCGAGGCCGGCGCCAGGGGGGGGACGGAAAAGGGCGGAACCGCCGAGGCGGGCGGCGGCGGAGACATGAACCCTCTGTCCCCCGCGGCCAGGAAGCGGGCCGGAACGGCCTCGGGTTCGCTCCGCTTGAAGTCGGCCAGGCGCAGGCTTTCGGGCAGGATGATGTTGGACTGCTCCAGGGCCACCGAGCGCTCGATGATGTTTTCCAGCTCGCGGACGTTGCCGGGGAAGTGGTAGCGCGACAGGATGTCCAGGGCGTAGGCGGACAGCTTGCGCACGTCCTTGCGCTGGGCCCCGCTGTATTTTTCCAGGAAAAAGTGGGCCAGGAGGGGAATGTCGTCCGGCCGCTCCCGGAGGGCGGGGAGGCGGATGTTGATGACGTTCAGCCGGTAATACAGATCCTCGCGGAAGCGGCCGGCCATGATCTCGGTTTCCAGGTTCTTGTTGGTGGCCGAGATGAAGCGGATGTCGCTGCGCTCTTCCTTGTCGCCGCCCACGGGCCGGAAAGTCTTTTCCTGGATGACCCGCAGGAGCTTGACCTGCATCGGCAGCGACAGTTCGGCCAGTTCGTCGAGAAACAGGGTGCCCCCGCCGGCCAGGGCCACCAGGCCGCGCTTGTCCGCGGAGGCGCCGGTGAAGGAGCCTTTTTTATGGCCGAACAGCTCGCTCTCCATCAGGTTTTCGGGTATGCCGCCGCAGTTGATGGCCACGAATTCCCGGTCGGCCCGGTCGGAGTTCTCATGCACGGCCCGGGCCACGAGTTCCTTGCCGGTGCCGCTTTCGCCGGTGATGAGGATGGAGGTCGAGGTCTGGGCGGCCCGCTTGACCAGATCGTAGACGTGGAGCATGGCCGGGGACACGCCCACCATGCGGCCGAAGCGCTGGTTGGCGGCCACGGTCTCGGCCAGGGCCCGGCGTTCCTCCTCCACGTCGCGGTGGGCCAGGGCCGAATCCACCACGGCCAGGAGGTCCTGGGGTTTGAAGGGCTTGGGTATGAAGTCATAGGCTCCCTGGCGCATGGCTTCCACCGCCGTATCCGGCGTGGCGTAGGCCGAGACCAGGATCAGGGGGGTGGCCGAACCGCCGGCCCGGAGGCGTTTGAGAACCTCCAGCCCGCTGTAGCCGGGCATCTTGATGTCGCTGATGATGACGTCGTAGGCGCCGCTCTGGGCTTTCATCAGGCCGGTGGGCCCGTCCTCGGCCAGTGCCGCCTGGTGGCCGGCCCGGCGCAGCATCAATTCCATCATCTCGCGCAGGCTCAGGTCGTCGTCGATGACCAGTATTCTACCCAAGGAAAACCTCTAGTATTACACGATTATTGGCGGTCCCTAAAGGACCGGAACTGTTATTGTACCCCGATCGTCAATAAATAGCCATACATAAAGCTGGGCCGGCTACCCGACGGTCTTCACCAGCCAGTCGTGAAATTTCAGGCCCGGGACGAAACGTTCGTACAGATAGTCCGCCGCTTCGGGGCCGAAAATCTCCGGGGGATGGGGAAAATCCTCGTTCCAGCTGTAGAGGCCCAGGTGCTTGAGCCAGGACGCGGCCGGGTGGTCGGAGGCGAACCCGGCCGGCACCCGTTTGCGTTCCGGCTCGCTGAAGTTGAAGTTTCGGGCCTCCAGTTCCTTCACCAGGCGCTGGAAGCGGGCGGCCTCTTCGCGGGCCTCCAGGGTTTTGCGCCAGTTGGCCAGGCCCGCCTCGCTGAAGCGATAGCAGCCGACGGACAGGCCCAGACTTTCCGGGGTCAGGTGAAAATAGAAGCCCGGACACTCCAGCCGGCCGCCCGCGCCCTCCCACCACCAGACGGCCAGGTGGGTCTTGTAGGGCGTTTTGTCGCGGCTGAAGCGGGTGTCGCGGTTCATCCGGTAGATGGAGCGGTCCACCCGGGGGTCGGCGACCAGGTCCGGCCGTTTTTTCCGCAGCCGTTCGCCCACCGCGGCCACCAGTTCCCGGGCCGGGACCATCAAAAGGGCCTCGGCCTGGTCCTTGTGGCCCTGGAACCAGGTCCGGTCGTTGTTTGCACGCAAAGCCGCCAGAAAGTCGACCGCTTCCCGGGTGAACATAGGGCCTCCTGAAGGTCAGACGTTGAAACGGAAGTGGACGATGTCGCCGTCGGCCACGGGGTAGGTCTTGCCTTCCAGGCGGAAGAGGCCTTTCTTCTTGGCCTCGTTCATCCCGCCGGCCTGGTCGAAATCCGCATACGACACCACCTCGGCCCGGATGAAACCTTTCTGGATGTCGGAATGTATGGCCCCGGCCGCTTCCAGGGCCACGGCCCCCTGGGGGACGGTCCAGGCCCGGCATTCGTCCTCGCCCACGGTGAAGAAGCTGATCAGGCCCATCAGCCGGTAAACCTCGCGGATGACGCGGGCCGAAGCCGGCTCGGCCAGGCCGTACTCGGCCAGGAAGTCGGCGGCGTCGGCCGGCTCCATCCCGGCCAGTTCCTCCTCCAGCCGGCCCCGGACCACCACCGTGGGCCAGGACCCGCCCAGGTCCAGGGCCTCGCCGTCCTCGTCGGCGTTGTTGAGGACGGCCAACAGGGGCTTGGCCGACAACAGGGCGAACCCCTTCAGTTTGGGGGAGCGGGCGAAGACCGGATCGGCCCGGAGGGCGCGGCCGGCCTCGAGCCGGCCTCTGGCCCGGGTGAGGAGTTCCAGCTCCTCGGGATCGTTCTTCTGGCCGCGCTTGGCCTCGGCCGCCAGGCGTTCGAGGCGTTTTTCCACCACCAGGTAGTCGCCGAGGATGAGTTCCGATTCCAATTCGGCCAGATCCCGGGCCGGCTGGGGCGCGGCTTCGCCCTCCTGGATAAAATTGCGGAGGACCACCAGGAGCACCTCGGTGTCCCGGATCTTGTCCAGGGCGGCTTTCAGGGCCTCCTTGGGCTCGCCCGGGGGGTGGGGCAGAAAAAAATCCACCCGGGCCGGGGTGTGCTTTTGGGGCTGATAGGCCGCGCTGAGGCGGTCCAGCCGCCCGTCCGGCACCAGGGCCTCGCCCTGGCGCGGCGCGGCCGTGCCGAAGGGCGGCCGGGGGAGGCCGGTCAAGGCTGAAAATATTGTATCCCGGCCGCTGCCCGGCCAACCGATAATTCCCGCTTTCATCTCGTCCCCGCTTTCACCCGCGAATTTTCAAAAATGTCGGGGACCCGCCCCGGTCGACAGTATAGAGGAAAATGAAGAATTTTGCATCTGTTCCCGCGCGGCGCGGAAATGAAGATAAGGCGCCCGGCCCCGGGGAAGCTTCCCTGAAGCCTGGCGCCTTCAAAGAGAAAAGTGCTCTAAAACCAGTAGTTGTAGGAGATGCTCATGGAATTGTAGCCGTCGTTGTCGTCATACAGATAGGCGTTGGAATAGTGCATCAGGTTGAAGGCCAGGTCGTGCTGCAAGTTCGAACCCATCCGGAGGCCGAAGGCGGCCCGGGTGTTGAAAATGAAATGGCCCCCCAACTGCCGGCCGATGAAATCGTCATCGGATATCCAGGACGGCCCGGCGTTCAGGGCCACGTACGGGGCGATCACCGGGGCCACCAGGAAAAAGTCCAGCCGCAGACCGGCGGATGCCGTCACCCCATAGACGTTTTCACTGTCTTTATGCCACCAGGTCAGGCCTCCGTCCACAAACGGGGTCAACTCGTACCCCTGCTCTTCGATCCAGGGATCGAAGCTTTCGCTGAGGCGGAAATCCACCGTCAAACTGTCGGAGTTGCCCGCGCCGACGAGAAAAGCGGGCTCCAGGGCCGCGGCCGAGGAAGCGAAACCGGATGCCAGCCAAAGGCCGCACACGATCAACAGCGTCTTTTTCATGGTTCCCAAAGCTCCGTTGCCAAGAGAGTGATACGGAAGAAAATGCTTCGGGAATCCTTTAAGCAAAATGAGGGCCAAAACGCAGGAAAGGCTCGGACTTAGCCGGTCACAAGGCCTCCAGCAAAAGGCGCAGGGCGTCGTCCGTCGCGGCTTGGGTCACGGCCCGCCGGTCGCCGGAATATTGGCGGCGGACGGCCCGGGCGCCGGCTTCCGTGGCCACGGCCAGCCACACCAGGCCCACCGGCTTGGCCGCGCTTCCGCCGTCGGGCCCGGCGATGCCGGTGGTGGCCACGGCCAGGCGGGCGCCCAAGGCCCGGCAAACCCCCTCGGCCATGGCCCGGGCGCATTCCTCGCTGACCGCGCCGACCCGGGCCAGAACCGTTTCGGGCACGCCCAAGAGGCCCGTCTTGGCGCTGTCGGCATAGGCCACCACCCCGCCCAGAAAAAAGGCCGAACTGCCGGGGAGGGCGGTCAGGGCCGCGGCCACCCGGCCGCCGGTGAGGCTTTCGGCCGCGGCCACGGTGAGGCCGGCGGACGTCAGCCTTTCGGCCAGGTCGCGCAGCAGGGGGATTTGGTCAGGAAACGAACCAGCGGACATGGAGCCACCCCATCACTTGCAGAGCCAGTCCGGCGTAAAGCCCGGCCAGGATGTCGTCGGCCATGACCCCCAGCCCGCCGGGGACCCGCCGGTCGGCCCAGCCCACGGGCCAGGGCTTGAGGATGTCGAAGAAGCGGAAAAAAATGAAGCCCCAGAGCCAGGCCCAGGGCAGGGGAGGGGCCAGCAGCATGGCCGTCAGGTAGCCGGCCACCTCGTCGATGACCACTTGCGGGGCATCGTGCCGGGCCAGGTCGGCCTCGGCCTTTTCGGCGGCCCACCAGCCCACGGCGAAAATCAGGACGGCCAACGCCAGCCGCCAGCCCCAGGCCTGGCCGGCCAGGAGAAAATAGAAGGGAATGCCCAGGAGGGTGCCGAAGGTGCCCGGGGCTTTGGGGGCCAGGCCCAGGCCCAGGCCGGTGTAGATCAGCCGGGGGACGGAGAGGGGCGGGCGGCGGCCGGGCGGGGGGGCGGCGGTCACCGGGACGAGCCCCCGGTTTCCGCCGAATCTTTCACCGGAATCTGGAAACCGATTTCCGCGCCGCCGCCTTCCCGGTTGGCCAGCCGCAGTTCGCCGCCCAGGGTCTCCACCAGGCCGCCGGTCAGCCGGAGGCCCACCCCCAGGCCGCCGTAGCGGCGGTTCATGGAGCCGTCGCCCTGGCGGAAGAGTTCCGGGCTCTCTTCCAGGAGGGTGCGGCCCAGACCCGGGCCCCGGTCGGCCACGGCGCAGTCGAGCCAGGGGCCGTCCGGCCGCCGCTCCACCCGGGCCCGGAGCAGTATTTCGCCGCCGTCGCCGGCGAACTTGAGGGCGTTGTGGAGAAGCTTTTCCAGGGCCAGGCGGATGAGGTTGTAGCCGCCGTCCAGCACGGTGTCGGCGGTGTGGTCGGTTTCGGTCCGGAGGGCCAGCCCCCGGCTTCCGGCCTGGGCCGCGAACTGCCGGGTCAGGGTTTCCAGGAGCAGCCGGGGGCTGAACTGGGCCATATCTGAAACCAGCCGCCGGGCCGAGAGATGGCTGAGGACGATAAGATCGTTGAGGGTGGTGAAGAGCCCGTCGGCCGCCTCCTTGGCCAGGCACAGGTTCTCCTTGAGGTCCTCGTCGGCCGTCTCGTCCTCCAGGGCCAGGGCGAGCATGCCGATGATGATGTTCAGAGGGGTGCGGAGTTCGTGGCTGATGTTGGCCAGAAACTCGTTTTTGGCCTGGGTGGCCAGTTCGGTTTCTTTTTGGGCCTCCTGCCGGAAGGCGGCCTCGTCCCGGGTCTGCCCGGGCGGAAGGAACACGGCGGCGACGAACTCGGCCGGCCCCTGGGGACTGCGCAGAAGCCCCCGGGCGGTGAGTTCCAGGGTCAGTTCCCGGCCCCCCCGGTCGTGCCCGCGCATGAGCCAGTTTTCCAGGCGGCCGCCGTTGCGGTTCAAGGTTTCGTAAAATCCGGCCACGGCCTCGGCGCCGAAGTGGGAGGTCAGGAAGGTCATATCCCGGAGGCGGCTTTCCGCCTCCTCGAGGTTCCGGTAGCCGAAAGTCTCCAGGAGGCAGGGGTTGGCCAGGTAGACGCCGCGGGCGCGGTCCACAAAGGCCGCCGGCAGCGGCAGCATCGTCAAGAACCGCCGGGCGCCTTCGTCCCGCCGGAGTTCGTCCACCTGGATTTCAGCCATGGGACGCCCCGCTATTTCCGCAAAAGAGCCGCCACGGGTTTCAAACCGTAGGGCGAGCCTTCTTCGATGGCCGACAAAACCGCCCCGCCCCCGGTGAAGAAATAGTAGGAGGGGTCGTCCTGGGCGTGAAGATAGAGGCCGGGGGTCAGGTTCTTCAGTTCGGTCAGAGTGTCGCCGCCGCCGAACAGCTTGAGGGCCGCCTTGTTCTCGCCGATGAGGGAATACATGCGGGCGCTGCCTTCCCCGAAGTTGGGGGTGAAGCCCATGACCGCGTTGATGAAGATGGTCTTGGCCCGGGCCAGGGGCCCGGCCAGTTCCGGCCGGTCGAAGGATTCCGGGGCCACGTCGAGGAAATAGGCGTACTTCCGCCCGGGCTGGAAATCGGCCAGCCGGACCACCCGGCACTGGGCCGGATCGCGCCGGTCGAGCACCTGGGATTCCACCACGGCCCCGGGTTCGAGAATCTTGCCCCGGCCTTTGTCCTTTTCCACCAGGCCCCTGGCCAGTTCCACATCCTCGGCGGCCACGCCGGCCACTTCGATGCCGTATTTGGCGGCCAGGAAGGCGTTGTAGATGACCCCGCCCAGCAGGAGGTGGTCCACCCGGTCGTACAGGGCGTTCAGGGGGCCGATCTTGGTGTCGTATTTGGAACCGGCCACCACGGCCACATACGGCGCCTCGGCCGCCAGCACCCGGTCGAGGTTCAGGAGTTCCTTCTGCATCAGAAAGCCCGCGCAGGCCGGGATTTTTCGGGCCACGTCAAAGGTGGAGCAGTGGGCCTGCCAGGAGCCGAAGGCCTCGTTGACGTAGACATCGGCCAGGCCGGCCAGTTCGGCGGCCAGGCTTTGGGTCCGTTCGTCACCGGCCTCCTCGCCGGCGAACCAGCGGGTGTTCGGGAGATACAGCCCGCCGATTTTGCGGGCCTTGAGGTCGGCCAGGAGAGGGGCCATGACCTTTTGATCCAGGCCGGTGATGCCCAATTCCGGATCGCGCGGCAGGGCCGGCACATGGAGTTCGGCCTGGAGCTTGCGGTTGAGGTAGTCCACCACGGGTTCCACGGCCGTGTCGGGCCCGCTTTTGATGTGCCCGGTTTTTTTGTCCCGGGTGCGGCCGACGTGGGTCATGAGGATGGGGTGCCCGCCCCGGGCGGCGATGTAGTGGATGAGGCCGAAGGTGGCGTCGAGGCGGAAGGAGTCTTTGATGACCCCTTTTTCCACCACGTTATGGTCCACCCGGGCCAGGACCACTTTCCCGGCCAGGTCAAAATCCTGGATCAGGGGCAGCTTGGGATTGAGGCGATCGGTCATACTCCATCCTCCTTCAAAGCATATGCGGCCGCCGGCGTGAGCGGCCGGAATCCGTGCCTATTCTTCAGTGCTGTTTTCACTCTTGCCAAGACCACACGACGGACCAACGGCCAAGCCGGGTCAATACCGTCCGCCGCCGGGCGCCCGTCGAGCCTTCAATACGCGCCCATTCCCGGGCCGCATAGGCCCGCCGAGGTTCCGCGGCCGTTCCCGTCTCGGCCGACCAAGCCGCTTCCGCTTTCCCCCCTCACCCGGAGATGGGTCCAGGGCAAGCGCCCTGGTCAGTCGGAGAATTCGGCGCCGCACCAGGGGCAGTATTTGAAGTCGGCGCTGGTGAGCTGCTCGTGGCAGTGGTTGCAGACCAGGGTCATTTCCTCGGCGCAGTAGGGGCAATAGGTGAAAGCTTTGAACAGCTCCCGCTGATCAGGGGTGAGGGCTCCGATTTTTTCGGAACAGTCGGTCTCCTGGCAAATTTTATCGACGGTGCTGGTGATTTTTTCGCTCATGGCATCAAGTCCTTATATGGAAATTCTCCCCGGTCCGGGCCGGGTTTTCTCGACCGGGCGGATAACTGGCTGATTATACCCTATCACCAGCCTAAAAGAAAGAGGGCGGGACGGCCTTTCCGGGGCTGACGCATTAAGGGAGCCGAAGCCGGGGACCGGCCTGGTGGCCCGCCACGGAATCTCCACAAGATGTTGACAGAAAATCCGCAAGTGTGGTATATTCAACCAGTTTCGGGTTTTTCGCCCACTCTGTCCGATAATTGTCACCATCCCCGTGAATCCGGCGGCGGCCAAATGCTTGACGCCAAAGGGTTACGTCGACGTGGGAGGAGACTCGTTTGAGTTTCCCTGAGATTGCAGGAGAGCCGATGAGCGTTTGCGCCCGCTGGAATCGAGTTTGGTCGTTATGGCCGTTACTGATGGTTTTTGCGGTGGCCGGCTGCACCACCACCGCCGGGGGGGGCGTCAACTTCCTGGCCCAGGCGCCGGAGGCCCCGAAGGCCGAGGCGGCCCAAAGTGACGAGAACGCCCAGATCCTGGAAGGGCTGAACGCCCTCGAAGGCGAGATGGCCGCCAGCCCGAAATTGACCGCCAACCATCGATCCGTCAACAGAATTCTCCAGACCGCCTTTTCCCAGGTCGGCACTCCTTATCGCTACGGGGGCAACAAGCCCGAAACCGGCTTTGACTGCAGCGGCTTTGTCGGCTGGGTGTACGGCCAGTACAACGTGCGCCTGCCCCGTTCCAGCGGCGACATGATGGCCAAGGGCACCACCGTGCCCCGCAAAGAACTGCGGCCCGGGGACCTGGTCTTTTTCGGCCGGAAAAAGCGGATCACCCACGTGGGCATCTACACCGGCGACAACAAATACATCCACAGCCCCAGCACCGGCAAGCGCATCCAGGAAAGCAGCCTCGACGACCGGGGCCGGGGGGAATACTATGTCGGCGCCCGCCGGGTCATCAACAACGAAGGCGTCACCTCCATCGACGAGGCTTTGAAGCGGACCTGGGTGGCCCAGGCCCGCCGCCAGTTCGCGGGCAAGCCGGCCGGCGATCGGACCCCGGCCCCGGCCCCGGCCCCGGCCCTGGCCGGCGTGACCACGGCCCCGCCCCTGACCGCCGCGCCGTCCGTCGAAGCCCTGAGCATGATGGCCAGCCTCGATCTCCCGCCGGAAATTCTTAACGCCTCGGCCTCTGAACCGCAAACCATCCTGCCCGTCCTGGCCGAAGGTCAGGTGGCTGTCCAGACGGAAGTGATCGTCATCGAACAGACGGCCGCTCCGGAAACTTCGGTCGCCTCGACCGCTCCGGCTGGCCCGGGGGCCTCGGCCGCCGCCAAGGCGGACGCCAAGGCCGAGACCAAGGCCGAAACCAAGACCGCCGCCAAGGCGGACGCCAAGGCCGGCACCAAGACCGCCGCCAAGGCTGAGACCAAGGCCGGCACCAAGACCGCCGCCAAGTCGGACGCCAAAATCAGCCAGGCCGAGCGGGACGCCCGCAAGCACAAGGTGGCTTCCGGCGACACCCTTTTCGCCCTGGCCCGGAAATACGGGGTGACCATCGATGATCTGGCCAAGGCCAATAACATCGATAAGAACAAATCCAACCTGAAGCTGGGGCAGATGCTGGTGGTTCCGTCCAAGACGCGCACCAACTGAATACCATGGACAATGAAAAAGGCCCGCCGGCGGATATTCGCCGGCGGGCCTTTTTGTACGGTTTTTCGGATGTCGGCGGCCCGGCGCCGCATGAAGGCGCCGCGCCTCCGCCTACTTTTTCCGGCCCCCGAAAAGGGTGCCGAGAATTCCCCGCAGGATGGAGCGCCCCACTTCCCGGCCGACGGTGCGGGTGGCCTGGCGGGTGACGTCCTTGACGATGGAGCCCAGGATGTTCGGATTTTCCCGGGCTTCCCGCCGGGCCTGACGGTCGGCTTCCCGGGCCCGGGCCGCCTCTTCCTTGGCCTGGCGGGCTTCCTCCCTGGCGGCCTGGGCGGCTTCGGCCGCTTGCTGTGTTTTTTCGAAATGGCGGGTCAGGAGCTCGTAGGCCGATTCGCGGTCCACCACCCGGTCATAGCGGCCGGCCAGGCGCGAGGCGGCCATGACCTCCCGCCGTTCCTCGGGAGTGATGGCCCCCACCCGGCTTTCCGGCGGCAGCACCAGGCCCCGTTCCACCATGCCCGGGACGCCGGAGGGTTCGAGGAAGGAGATCAAAGCCTCGCCGATGGCCAGCTGGGTGATCACCTCTTCGGTCTTGAAGGCCGGGTTGGGCCGAAACGTCCTGGCCGCGGCGGCCACATCTTTCTGGTCGTTGGGCGTGTAGGCCCGGAGGGCGTGCTGGAGGCGGTGGCCGAGCTGGCCCAGGATGCGGTCCGGCACGTCGGCCGGGTTCTGGGTGATGAAATAGACCCCCACCCCCTTGGAGCGGATCAGGCGGACCACCTGCTCCATTTTTTCCAGAAGCACCGGCGGCGCCTCGGAAAAAATCAGGTGGGCCTCGTCGAACATCAGGATCAGCCGGGGCCGGTCCTGGTCGCCCCGCTCGGGAAGGCGCTCGTAGAGTTCGGAGAGCAGCCACAGGAGGAGCGTGGAATAGAGGCGCGGCGAATGGAACAGCCGGTCGGCCGCCAGGATGTGCAAGAAGCCCCGGCCCTCGAGGTCGGTGAGGAACAGATCTTCGATGGCCAGGGAGGGCTCGCCGAAAAAGTCGGCGGCCCCTTCCTCCTCCAGCCGCAGAAGGCCCCGCTGGATGGCGCCCAGCGTGGCCGGGCTGACGTTGCCGTACGAGGTCTTCAGCTCCCCGGCCCTTTCCCCGACATACGTGGTGAGGCTCCGCAGGTCCTTGAAATCCAGGAGCAGGAGGCCCTCGTCGTCGGCCAGGCGGAAGATCAGGTGCATCACCCCGCTCTGCACTTCGTTGAGGTTCAGAAGCCGCGAGAGGAGCAGGGGGCCCAGGGAACTGACCGTGGCCCGCAGGGGATGCCCGTTCTGGCCGAAAACATCCCAGAAGCAGACCGGGCAGGCCTGATTCCGATACCCCCGCTCACGCAAGCCCAACTGGTTGATGCGGGCGGCCAGGCCGCCCGCGGGCTGGCCCGGCCGGCTGAGGCCCGCCAGGTCGCCCTTGATGTCGGTGAGGAAGACCGGCACCCCCAGGGCGCTGAAGCTTTCGGCCAAATTCTGCAGGGTCACGGTCTTGCCCGTGCCGGTGGCTCCGGCCACCAGGCCGTGGCGGTTGGCCAGGGCCGACGGGAGGTCCAGTTCCCGTCCCTGGGCCTGGGCGATGTACAGGCGCTTATCCGGGGTGAGCATGGCGCCTCCCGTCAGATGTCGAGTTTGCCGGTCAGGTAGTCGTGGAGGACCCGGGTGCGGTGCCGGGTGACCCGGGTATAGGCCTCGGCGTAGCCGACCCCGTCGCGGATGAGCTTTTGGGCGTCACGGTCCCGGGTGGTCTGGGTCCAGGCCCGCTGTTCGGGCAGAAGTTTTTTCCGGACCCGGTCGGGCAGTTTCTTCCAGACCCGGGTCATTTCCCGGTCCGCATCCGCGTATTCGGGGGATATTTGGAGCAGCTTGCGGTAGTTGTCGTCGGTCAGGGGGCCCTGGAGACGGCCATGCCTCTGGTGATGGGAGCCGCTGGGCAGGTATTCCCGCAACAGCCGGGTCCGCTGTTGGGTGGCCTTGGTATAGGCCTGGTCCCAATCGGCGCCCTGGCGCATGAAAAGCCGGGCGTCCCGGTCCCGGCCGGCCTGGACCCATTGCCGCTGGTCGGCGGCCAGATCGCGACGGATATCGGAGGGCAGCGACTGCCAGGTCCGGGCCAGTTCCCGGTCCGCGGCTTCGAAGGCCGGCGAGTGCTTCAGGAGCCTTTGGTATTCGGCGTCCGACAGCCCCTGCCGCTCGACGGCGAGAACCGGGGCGGCCCCGGCCGACGCGGCCAGGGCCAGGGTGAGAAGAAGAGAACGTAGCGCGATCCGGATAAATTTCGACATGGCTGTCTCCCTCGGGATGGTGGATACGGACCCGGCCGAAGGCCGTCCGCAGAAAGAGCACTATTTTCCAAGTGTACCCGCCCGCCGTCCTCAAGGCAACCAAAAAATGGGCAATGTTTGGCCTTTGGGGCCCGAGCGTCGGGCTATGCCAAAAAGGGCGGTGATTGTCAGGGGCCGCCGGACGTGGTATAATCCTTACTTATTGCGCCCATTCCCAAAAGCTCGGGGACCCCGGACAACCCTGTTTGGCTCTCGGCGTTTCCCGGCTTTTCCCGGAAAGGCAGGTTGGAAGCTATGTCCGTGGAAAAACTGATTCGGGCCAAAATCCCCGGCCCGGAAACCGGCATCGAGGTCAAAAAGTCCATCTGCACCATCTGCGATCCCCTGACCCAGTGCGGCCTGGACGTGCTGGTGCGGGACGGGACGGTGGTCAAGGTCGAAGGCAGCCTGGAACACCCCTTCAATAAAGGCGCCCTGTGCCCCAAAGGCGCGGCCACCCGCCAATACCTCTATCACGAGGACCGCCTCAAGACGCCGCTCAAACGCGTCGGGCCCCGGGGCTCGGGCCGGTTCGAACCCGTGTCCTGGGACGAGGCCTTAAAGCTTATCGGCGAAACGTGCCGGGCGGCCAAGGCCGAGTTCGGGCCCGAGTCGGTGGTCTTCTTCGCCGGCTACACCAAATATTTCCGGCCCTTCCTGCGGCGGCTGGCCCACAGCTTCGGCTCGCCCAACTACTGCACCGAATCGAGCACGTGCAGCACGGCCACGGGCATGGCCCAGAAGCTGGTCTTCGGCGCGCCCGGGGGGCCCGACGTCGCCAACACCGACTGTCTCCTGGTCTGGAGCCGCAACCCCTACTACACCGGCCACGGCCAGGCCCAGAATCTGGAAAAGGCCCTGGAGCGGGGGATGAGGATGATCGTGGTCGATCCCCGCCAAACCCCCACCGCGGACCGGGCCCATATCCATCTCCGGCCCCGGCCGGGCACGGACGGCGCCCTGGCCCTGGCCATGGCCCGGGCCATCATCGAGGAACACCTGTACGACGCGGATTTCGTGCGCGAATACACCCGGGGGTTCGAGGAATTCCGGGAGTATGTCCGGGAATTCACCCCGGAGCGGGGCGAGGAACTGACCGGGGTGCCGGCCGACCGGATCCGGGAGGCGGCCCGGATGTTCGCCGGCGCGGAGCGGGCCTGCGTCATGTCCAGCGCCTCGCCGGTCACGCACCACACCAACGGGGTCCAGAACTACCGGGCCGTCTTCGCCCTCGTGGCCCTGACCGGCAACTACGACGTCCGGGGCGGCCAGATGGCGGAGCCGCCCAGCTACCTCTACGTCTCGGCCAAATTCCCCACCCGCGTGGCTGAATTCGAAGCCCCCCGGCCGCTGTCGGAAATGGCCCAGCGCCTGGGCGCGGAACGCTTTCCGGTGTGGATGGAGGCGGCCGCGGGCGAGGCCCAGGCCATGGATATGCCGCGCCAATTGCGCGAGGGCCGGCCGTATCCCCTGAAAGTCCTCTTGGGCTTCGGGATGAATTATCGCATGTGGCCGGATTCCGAGGGTTTCCTCAGCACCTGGGAGCATCTGGATTTCGTGGTGGATGTGGACATTTTCATGAACGACACGGCCCGCCACGCGGACCTGGTCTTGCCGGCCTGCACCTCGCTGGAGCGCTCGGAGTTCCGGGCCTATGCCCCGGGCTTTGTCCAACTGAGCCGGCCGGTCGTCGCGCCCCTGTACGAATCCCGCTCCGATGTGGATATCATCTATGATTTAGCTCAAGAACTCTGCCCCGAGGACGAGCTCTTCGCCCGAGGCTACGAGGCCTCGCTCGACTGGATTCTGGAGCCGGGCGGCCTGACCGTCGAGGAATTGAAGAAACATCCCGGCGGGATGCGGGTGCCCAATCCCCGGGTCACCCCGGAACGCAAATACCGCGCGGGCGCCAAGACGCCCAGCGGCAAGATAGAGTTCAAGTCCTCCGTGCTGGAGAAATACGGAGAGCGGCCCGGCCTGGAATCCCTGCCCGTGTACCGGCCGCCCCGCCACAGCCGCGAGGCCGATCCGGAGATGGCCGCGCAATACCCGTTGATTCTCAACACCGGATCGCGGCTCCCCATGTTCGTCCACACCCGGGTCAACCATCTGTCATGGACCCGGGCCCTCCGGCCCGGCCATCCCTCGGCCGACATTCACCCGGACGACGCGGCCCGCCTGGGCCTGGCCTCCGGCGACTCGGCCCGCCTGTCCACCGCCTGCGGCTCCATCGCGGTCAAGGTCAATCCCACCCGGATGGCCCTGCCCGGGGTGGTCCACATGTACCACGGCTGGGCCGGGGCGGACGTGAACCGGCTGTTCGAGGGCGACTACCTCGACCCCATCTCGGGGTTTCCCGGCTTCAAATCCACCCTCTGCCGGCTGGAAAAGGCGGAGGTGTCCCGATGAGTCATAAAGCCCTGATATTGGATATCGAACGCTGCGTCGGCTGCGGGGCCTGCGTGGTGGCCTGCCTGGACCAGAACGACCTGGAGCCGGACCAGGGCCAGCCGCCCTATCGCCGCATCTACCAACTGGAGGAAAACGACGACCCGGCCGCGCCCATCCGCTACGCCTCGGCCGGGTGCTTCCACTGCGAGGACAGCCCCTGCCTGGCGGGCTGCCCCACCGGGGCCATCTACCGCGACGGCCGGGTGGGGGCCGTGGTGGTCAACCGCGACCGCTGCATCGGCTGCCACAGCTGCGCCCTGGCCTGTCCCTTCGGCGTGCCCCGCTACGACGCCGAGGACCGTCTGGCCAAGTGCCACCTCTGCGCCGACCGGGTGGCCGCCGGCTATCAGCCGGCCTGCGTCCGGGCCTGTCCTTTCAAGGCCCTGCGCCACGAAAACCCCAACGACCTTCAGACCGGCAAGGAACGGCACTACTTCGCCGGCCTGGCCAAAGGGCTGTGATATGGAAAGGAGCCGCGCATGACCGTCGCCGTCGCCAAGGAAGACGTCTGGATTCCGACTTCCTGCAATATGTGCTTCAACAGCTGTCACATCAAGGTCCACAAGGTGGACGGGGTGGTGACGAAAATCGAGGGGATCAAGGACAGCCCCATCGGCGAGGGCCACGTCTGCGGCAAGGGGGCCACGGGCATGATGCAGCTCTACGATCCCAACCGCGTCACCAAGCCCATGAAGCGCACCAACCCCAACAAGGGCCGCGACATCGACCCCGGCTGGGTGGAGATTTCCTGGGACGAGTGTTACGAGCTCCTCCAGAAGAAGATCGAAGAGACGGTCGACAAAAAGGGTGCCCAGGGTCTCTGCCATCACAGCTTCATCACCAACTTCCCCGGCACCTTCAACCTCATCGGCTTTTTCAACATCGCCCTCGGCGGCCCCAACTTCGTCATCCCCGACATCTGCGGGGCCGGCATCCACGGGGTGGAAGGCATCCTCACCACGGGCTGCAACGCCGCCCCGGATTACCAGTACTGCAAATACGTGCTCCAGTTCGGGTCCCAGGCCGGCACGGCCACCCGCCACGGCTTCAACATGACCGTGCGCCGCTTCGCCGACGCCCGGGCCAAGGGCTGCCGCCTGGTGAACGTGGACCCCCACATGAGCGCCGGGCCCGAGAACGCCGACCTGTGGCTCCCCATCCGGCCGGCCACCGACGGCGCCCTGGCCCTGTCCATCGCCTGTGTGCTGGTGCATGAACTCGGCGTCTACGACCGCGAGTATCTGAAGAAATACACCAACGCGGCCAGCCTCGTGAACGTGGAGACCGGCCGCATCCTCCGCCAGGAAGGTTCCAACAAGCCCCTGGTGTGGGACCTGGCCGACGGTTCGGCCAAGGTTTTCGATGACGCCGGCCTCGGGGAACCGGCCCTGGAGGGCGAATATCAGGTGAACGGCCGGGCGTATAAAACGGGCTTCCAGCTCTACGCCGACCTTGTTGAAAAATACCCGCCGGAAGAGGCCTCGAAGATCACCACCGTGCCGGCCGCCCGGATTCGCCAGGTGGCCCGGGAACTGGGCGAGGCGGCCAGCATCGGCTCCACCATCACTCTCGACGGGGTGGAGATGCCCTACCGGCCCGTGGCCGTGGATACCTTTTCCGGCATCTCCCGCCACAAGCACGGCTACCTGACCCACTGGGCCTGTTTGTCCCTCAACACTTTGCTCGGTTCGGTCAACGTGCCCGGCGGCTTCATCGCCTACGCGCCCATCAGCCTCGGCCACCCCGAGACCGGCCGCCCGGCCTGGAAACCCTCGGTCTGGGAGGAGGAAAACCTCCTCGAACACATCGACCTCAACTTCTGCGGCCGCATCTCGGCCTACGAGCACGTGCGCCAGGGCGTGGGGGACCGGGGGGACATGGCCCTCATGGGCCTTTTGCCGCTGAACGAGCTCGACCCCCATTTCCTCTACGTCACCCAGATGAACCCCGAAAAATATAACCGGGAAAAGATGGATTTTCTTTTCGTCTACGCCGGGAACCCTCTGAAAAACTGGGGCAACCACGCCGAAATGGGGGAATTCCTCAAAAGCTTCGAGTTCATCGCCGGGATGGACCTGTATCTCAACGACTCGTCCAACTACTTCGACCTCTTCATCCCCGAGGCCTCCTTTCTGGAGCGCTACGACTTCCCGCCCACGCTGTACAACAACCACCGCACCAACTGGGCCCACGGGGTGGACTGGTGCTGGGGCCTGCGCCAGCCCGTGGTGCCGGCCAGGGACGGGGCCCCGGGCGTGGGCGAGTTCGTCAACGAACTCGCGGCCCGCATGGGCAAGACCGCCGAGTGGAACGGGGCCATGAATTTCATCTGGAAGCTCGAGGGCGAGCGGGCCCTCCGGCCCGACGTCAAATACACCTTTCCTGAAATTCTGGACCATGTGTATAAAAACTGGTTCGGGCCGGAGCGGGGCCTGGACTGGTTCAAGGAACACGGCCTCATCAAATATCCCCGCAAGGTGGAGGAGATGTACCTCTTCCCCCAGATGCCATCCCGCATTCCCTTTTACTGGGATTTCGCCCTGGAGGCCAAAGAGAAGGTCGCGGCCGAGATCGAGCGCCTGGGCTGGAAAGGCTGGGAATTCGACGACTACCTGGCCCTGCCGGACTGGAAGCCCTGCCGCGATTACGAGATCCGCAGCCCCGGCTACGACCTTTTGCCTATCTATTACACCAACGCGGTCAACGTGGACACCTGGATGCTCCACAACCCGTGGATCAACGAGATCAACGAGGGCGAGCCGTATGGCTACAACATCGAGATCAACCGCCGGACCGCCCGCGAGCGCGGCCTCAAAAGCGGCGACCGGGTGGTCCTCAAGGCGCCCAACGGTTTTGAGGTGAGCGGCCGGCTGATCGAGGTGGAGGGCCTCCACCCCGAATGCCTGGCCGTGGGCGGCGGCTGCTGGGGCACCGATTCGAAGTATCTGCCCGTGGCCAGGGGGCGGGGCGTGTCGGTCAACAACCTCATCGAGGCCCTGGGAACGGAAAGACTGTGCCACGTCAGCGCCACCTTTGACCAGTGCGTGCGCGTCAAAGTGGTCAAGGTTTGAGGGGGAGGTGAGCCATGCCGTATTGTCTGGTGATCGATCTGAAGAAATGCGTCGGGTGCAACGCCTGCTCCACCATCTGCAAGGCCGAGAACGGCACGCCCCCGGGCGTGACCCGGGCCAAGATCATGCGCAAGGAAACCGGCGCCTATCCCCACGTGCGCCGCCTCAGCATCCCCATGCTCTGCATGCAGTGCCAGGACCCGCCGTGCGTGAAGGTGTGCCCCTCCGGGGCCACCAGCCGCGACGAGCGGACCGGGGTGGTGAGCGTGGACAAGACGGTCTGCGTGGGCTGCCGGGCCTGCGTCATGGCCTGCCCCTACGGGGCCCGCTACTACCGGGATTCCGAGGCCGGCTATTTCGGCGAACTGACGCCCTATGAAAAGATCATGTACGCGGCCATGCCCCGGGGCGTGGTGGACAAGTGCGACTTCTGTCTTAAAAACCGGGTGGAAAAGGGGCTGGAACCGGCCTGCGTGGAAAACTGCTGCGCGAACGCCCGCTTCTTCGGCACCCGCGAGGAAATGGACGCCCTCATCATCGAGCGCAACGGCTATCAGTTCCGGGCCGAACTGGGCACCGACCCCTCGGTCTTCTATCTGCCGTGACGGGAGGATGGATCATGACGCACTACAGTCTGCTTTTGGAGCACGCCCCCCAGACCCAGTGGACCGACCGGAAGTTCATTCTGGAAATGACCTGCGGCGCCGTGGGCGGGGGCTTGTTTCTGGCCGGCGCGGTGACCGGGAGCGGCTGGGCCTGCCTGGTGGGTCTCCTGGTGGCCGGCGCGGCTAAAGGGCTTTTGCTCCTCAAGGACTTGGGCCGGCCCGAGCGCTTTCTGAAAGTCATGCTGCGGCCTTTCAGTTCCTGGCTGAGCTTCGGGGGCTGGTCGCTGTTGTTTTTCAGCGGCTTCGGGTTTCTCCACACCGTGCCGCTTCTGGCCGGCGCCGGGACGGGCTCGGGCTGGGCTTTGGCCGTCAAGGCCCTGGCCATGGTCTTCGCCGTGGTCATCATCACCTATGACGGCCTCTTGCTGGCCGCCTCCCGGGCCGTTTCCGCCTGGAGCTCGGGGCTGCTGGCCCCCCTCTTCGCGGCCTCGGCCCTGGCTTCGGGCTCGGCCCTGGTCATGCCGGCCGGCGGGGCGGAGCGGGTGATGGTGACCTTCAGCTTGCTCGCGGCCGAGGCGGTGCTCCTTTTCTGCCACCTGGCGGTGCTGAAGGGCGGGGCCACAGGGGCCCGGGTCAGCCTGGGCATCCTCCTGGCCGGGGAGCAGCGGACCATGTTTCTCGGGGGCGCGATCGGGGGCGGCCTGCTGCTGCCTTTGCTCATCCTGGCCTTCCCGGTGCTGGCCGGGAGTTCGGCGCCCGGGCTGGTGCTGTTCCTGGCGGCTCTGCTCATTGTGGGCGGGGCCTTCGCCCTGCGCGACAGCCTCATCAAGGCCGGGGTGACCACCCCGGTATTGTGACGCCGTGCCCGAAACCGTGATTCGCCGTCTCACCCGCCTGACCCCCCAGGGCCGGGCCGAGGTGGAGGATTGTCTCCTGGCCGAGGAGGGTTATGAACTCTTCGTCGACGGCCGGCCGGCGGCCCGGCTGGAATGCCTGCCCCGGGACCTGGAGGAACTGGCCGTGGGCCACCTCTTCGGTCTGGGGCTCCTCCATGACCGGGACGGGCTTCGTTCCCTGGCCGTGGATTTCCGGCGGCGGCGCCTGGAGGCGACCCTCCGGCCCGGCGGGCGGCCCCGTCCGGTTCCGTCCGAACCCGAGGCCTCCTTCACTCCCGACGATGTCCACCGCCTTCAGGCTGATTTCAACGCCCGGGGCCGCCTCTTCCGGGCGACCGGGGCGGCCCACGGCTGCGCCCTGGCGGAGCGGGAGGGCATTCTGATTTTCATGGAAGACGTGGCCCGCCACCACGCCCTCGACAAGGTCGTCGGGGCCATGGTCCTTCAGGACATTTCCCCGGTCGGCCGGGCCCTGTTCTTCAGCGGCCGGGTGGCCCTGGCCCTCCTGGAAAAGGCGGCCCGGAGCGGAGTGAAACTCCTGGTGGCCCCGGGAGCGCCGTCGGCGGCGGCGGCGTCCGAGGCCGAGGCCCGGGACGTGACCCTCCTGGGCTTTGTCCGGCCCGGATACATCAACCTCTACACCCATCCCCGGCGCATCGTCGGCTGAAAGGAAATCATGGTCGACCGGGCCGCCGCCGTGAACGGTTCGTGGAAATCCGCCCCCGACATCCCCCTGGAGGAGGCCCTGGCGCTTCTGCTGGACCGGGCCGCGCGGCCGGTCGCGGAGGAGGCCGCGCCGCTTTCCGAGGCCGACGGCCGGGTGTTGCGTCGGGATATCCGGGCCGGCCTGGATTATCCGCCCTTTGACCGTTCGCCCCTGGACGGCTACGCCGTCGACCACCGCGATCTGGCCGCGGCCGGCCCCGACGCGCCCGTCACCCTGCGGGTCGGCCCCACGGTTTTCGCCGGCGATGCGCCCCCGGACGGCCTGCCGCCCGGCCGGGCCGTCCGGGTCATGACCGGGGCCCCCTTGCCGGCCGGGGTCGACAGCGTGGTGGGGCAGGAACACGTCCAGGCCGGGACGGACGGGGAGGGCGGCTGGGTCCGCTTCTTCGCCCCCACCCGGGAGCATGAAAATTACCGCTTCCGGGGCGAGGAAATCCGGGCCGGGGATAGGCTCGTCCCGGCCGGCCGCCGTTTGGGGCCGGTGGAGATCGCCCTTTTGGCCAGCCAGGGCCTGGCGGGCGTCCCGGTGTACCCCCGCCCCCGGGTGGCCTTTCTGGCCACGGGGAGCGAACTGACGCCCCCGGGCGAGGCGGCCGGGCCCGGCCGCCTCTTTGATTCCAACAACTTCCGCCTGGCCGCCCGAGTGAAAAGCTTCGGCGGAACCCCGATCCCGGGCGGGGTGGCCGCCGACGATCCGGACCTGTTGGCGGAGACCGTGGGCCGCCTCCTGGAGCGGAGCGACCTGGTGGTGACCACCGGCGGCGTTTCGGCCGGAGCCCGCGACTTTCTGCCCCGGGCGGGGCGGATGCTGGGGGCGGAAACGCTGTTCCACAGCCGCTTTCTCAAGCCGGGCGGGCCCACCCTGGCCCTGGCGGTTCCGGCCCGGGAAGGCCGCCCGGCCTCGCTCATCCTGGGGCTCCCGGGCACGCCTTTCGGTTCGGCCTTGACCTTCGAACTCCTGGGCGCGCCCTTGGTCCGCCGCCTGGCCGGGGAGTCCCGGCCCCTGGCGCCCAAGGTCCGGGGCCGGCTGCGCGACCCCTATCCCCGGCCGAGCCCGGAGCGCACCTTTCTCCAGGCCCGGCTGGAAGGCGGGGACGTCCGGCTGCCCAAGCCCGGGCCCCCGGCCGTCACCCTGCGGGCCCTGGCCGACTGCAACGCCCTCGCCGATATCCCGGCCGGATCGCCGCCTCTGGCCGTCGGCGACGAGGTGGAGCTCATCCTGTTATGAAGCAAGGAAAATAATGAACATCGGACCCCACACCTTCGCGGAATTCGCCCGACGGGCCGCCGAGCTGCACAGCTACCCGGCGCCGGGCCTCCTGGTCGGAGGCTATATGGTGGAGGCCGCCCGAAGGCGGCTGCCCCCGGGCGCCCTCTTCGAGGCCCTGGTGGAGACCCCCAAGTGCCTGCCCGACGCGGTGCAGCTTCTGACCCCGTGCAGCCTCGGCAACGGCCGCCTGAAAATCCTGGACCTGGGCCGCTACGCCCTGACGCTTTTTGACAAATACACCGGGGCCGGCTGGCGGGCGGGCCTGGACCCGAGCCGGCTGTTCGATTTTTCCGAATACCACGCCTGGTTCATGAAGATCAAGCCCAAGGCCGAACAGGACGAGGCGCGCCTCCTGGCCGAGATCGAGGCCGCCGGGGACGCGGTCTGCCGCCTGACCCCCGTGCGGGTGCCGGAGCGTTTTCTGGGCCACGACCGCCAGGGCCCGGTGCGGATCTGCCCGGACTGCGGCGAGTCTTTTCCCGTGCGCGACGGGGAACGCTGCCGGGCCTGCCGGGGCGGGGATCCCTACCTGCCGTTGACCACGGCATGAGGCCGGATGACGACGTCACCGGCGTGGTCCTGGCCGGCGGCGCGGGGTCGCGCCTGGGCCAAGCCAAGGCCGATCTGGTGCTGGAGGGGCCGGGGAGGGCGGGGGAGACGCTCCTGACCCGCACGGCCCGCCTCCTGGCCCGGCTGCTCCCCCGGGTGGCGGTGCTGGGGCGGGAGCACCCCGAATTCGAATCCTGGGTTGACGACGAACCGGGCGCGGGCCCGGTGGGCGCCGTGACCACGGCCCTGCGCCGGGCGGGCGGGCCCTGCCTCATCCTGGCCTGCGATCTCCCGTTCCTGGACGAGGCCACGGTGGAGCGCCTGCTCTCCGGCTGGCGGGCCCGGCCGCCCGAAACCCTCCTCACCACCTTTGTCAGCCCCGAGACCGGCCGGCAGGAGACCCTGGTTTCCATCTACCAGCCGGAAGCCCTGCGGCACTTCGAAGCCTGTCTGGCCCAGCGCCTCCTGAAAATCGCCCTCGTCGTGCCCCCGGAGTTCCGCCGCCTGGTGGGCTATCCTCCGGAAGCGGCCCTGCCGTTTTTCACCATCAACCACCCCGCCGACCTGGCGGCCGCCCGGATTGTCGCCGCCCGGGGCCGTTGACCCATTTGGCGACGATGAGAACGATCAGCCAGGCGCCCAGGGCCGTGGCCGAAGAGCGGCTCTTCCCCGGTTTCTCCGCGAATCCGGCTCAGGGTTTCCAGCCGGGCCTCCTTCAGGCGTCCGGTCCCAGCACCCTCCCCGCCGTCGGTCATCGGTCATGAACGCTCTCCCGGCCCGGGGACATAGAGATAGCCCTCCCCGCGAATGCTTCTGATACCAAGTTGCAATCAATAGGGCTTTAATATATAATAATCTCCACATCAGGAGGTTATTATGCGCCCTTCTACTCCGATCCCACCGCGCCGCCTTGTCGAGCTTGAAGAGTTCAGAAAAAAGAAATGGCCCGGCTATGAA
>JAVBQN010000023.1:0-14868 GCA_031549025.1 Candidatus Adiutrix sp.
TCAAGCCACGATGCCTTGCTACCCAAGGAGTTTCCCGGCGGCGGTGGGGCCGCCCAACGAGCCAGCGCCGCCGCCGGGAAACGGGGGATGCGCATTCACCATTCTCAGTAAAAAGTACGCTTCAGCCGGATGAACCATAAATAAGGCCGCCGCCATTCTGGGTTTCGCCCTGCTGCTGGGCTTGCTGCCGGCCGGCTGTTCCCCGGATTCCGACCTTGACCCGCGAAAGCCGGTCACCCTCACTTTTTGGCACGTCTTCGGCGCCCAGACCGACGGCCCCATGAACGCCCTGGTGGACCGGTTCAACCAGACCGTGGGCCGTCAAAAAGGCATTATCGTCAGCGTGACTTCCATTTCCAATTCCACCGATATCCATTTCGCTTTGACCCGCGCCGCCAAAAAACAGCCCGGCGCGGGTCACCTGCCCGACCTGTTCGTCAGCTATCCCAAGACGGCCCTGGTCATCGGGGCGGAAAATTTGATGGACTGGAAGGACTGGCTGTCCGAGGACCAAGTCGACGAATACGTCCCCGCCTTTGTCGCGGAAGGCCTGATTGAGGGGCGTCTGGCGCTTTTGCCCGTTGCCAAGTCTTCCAGCGCCCTGTTCGTCAACGCGGCCATATTCGAAGAGTTCGCCGGGGAAAGCGGGGTCGGCTACGAGGATCTGGCGACCTGGGAGGGGATGTTCCGGGTGGCCGAACTCTATCATCGCTGGTCCGGCGGCCGGGCTTTTTTCAAGTATGACGACTGGCTGCATTACAGCCTGGTCAACACCGCCTCCCTGGGGGGCGAGATGTTTCAGGACGGCCGGGTGAATTTTCGCGACAAACGCTTCCAAGAGGTCTGGCGCCGCCTGGCCGCCTCGGCCCTGAAAGGCGAAGTGAGCCTTTTGGGCGGCTATTCGACCACCGCCATGATGACCGGGGAAGCCGTCTGCGGCGTCGAATCAACGGCTTCAGTTCTGTATTTCAAGGATACGGTCACCTGGCCGGACAACACCGCCACGCCGCTGGACCTGAAAATTATGCCGGTGCCCCGCTTTGAGAACGGCCGCCCCCTGGCCATCCAGCGGGGCGGCGGCCTGGGGGTCATAAAGTCGACCAAACAGAAAGAACACGCCGCCGCCATCTTCGGCCAGTGGCTGACGGCAGAGGAAAACAACCTGCCCTTTGTCACGGCCACAGGTTATTTCCCGGTAAAAACCTCGGCTTACCAGAAGCTGCTCAAAGGGGAGATGAGCTTCCCCGACGCCAGATATGCGGAACTGTACCGGACCGTCGGCGACATCCAGGCCCGCTACAGTTTTTTTGTGCCGCCTTTTTTCAATGGCTACGGGGAACTGGAAAAGGCCTTTTGCGCGGCCCAGCAGGAAATTTTCGCCAAATACCGGGACTCGGCCGCCCAGGCCGGGGCTTCCCCGCCGGACGTAACCCGGGAAATGTTTCTTGAACTGGAAAAGGAACTGGAATAACCATTTCAAACTATATATAACGATATCAAATGCTTGATTTAATCAAAAAACGACGGGACAAGAAACGGCGCGACGACCGGGGCAGCCTGGTTCGGCGCTGGCGCCTTCTGCTTTACGGCATTATTTCCATCGCCGCGGCCTCGGGCGGCGTGCTGCTGTTGCTTCTGCTGTCGGGCGTTATTTCTCCCGGCGACCGATTGGCGGCCGAATTGCGCGGCCAACTGGACGGCTATGAAGGGCGGTTGAGTGATTACTTCAGCAATACCGCCGGGCAAGGCCTGTATTTATCAGCCCTGGCCGCCAAGGAAGTGGAAAGAACCCTGGCCGAACATGACACCGCCTTTGAGGACGTCTCCGGCCGCCCCGACCTGATCATCGACCTCGAACGCAACACTTTTGACCTTTTGCGCACGGCCCTGCTCATCGCCGATTGCAGCGGCGCGTTCATCGTTTTTGACGCCACCGTCAACCCGTCTTTGCCGGGCGGCGAATTTTCCCGCAGCGGACTGTATCTGAAGCTGGCCAACATCAACGTCACCAAGCCCGTGAATCCGGAAATTCTCTGGACCCGGGGCGCCCACGAAATCGGCCTGGAAAACAAACTGATCTTTCACAACAAATGGGAAATGGAATTTTCCCTGCCCCGGGACACGTTTTACCAGATCATCAAAAAACCGGGCGTAGACCTGGCGGAACAGTATTGCTACTCGCCGGTCGCGCGGCTGCCCGGCACCTGGGAGCGGATAATGGTTCTCCTGGTGCCCGTGGCCGGAAAAAGCGGCCGGATATACGGTGTCTGCGGCTTTGAGATCAGCGCCCTGTTTTTCAAGCTGATGCAGCCGGTGCCTGAGGGGCGGCGGCTGACCGGCCTGATCGCCCAGAAACGGGGCAACGAAATACTCTCCGCCACCGGCCTGGAAGCCGGCGCGGCGGATGGATATTTCGCCGGGCTGGGCGAAGGTGTTCTGCGCCTGGCCCCGGAAGGCGGCCTGACCGTCTTTCAACTGGCGGACGGGCGGGAATTTATCGGCGCCTATAAGGAACTGGCCTTGTCGCCCCTCTCCCAAAACGACGCCGACCCCTGGGTGGCGGCCGTTTTCATCCCCCGGGAAGATTATCGGTCCGATATCTATGGGCAGTATTTGCTGATTGTTTCCGGCTATCTGGTTTTTCTGACGTTAGCCCTGGCCTTGGGCTGGTATGTCAAGCGCCGGTGCCTGGATCCCCTGGTCAAGGGCATCAGCGATATGAAATCAGGCGTGACCGGCAAGACGAACATCCCTGAAATAGACGATCTCCTGGAATTCCTGGCCGGCAACGACGCCGGAGAAAATGGTTCCGGGCCGGATATCGACATGTCGGCTTTTTTTGAATTCAAGCGGAATATCAGCACTCTTTCCAAGGCGGAAAAAGGCGTTTTCGACCTCTACATGGAAGGCTGCGCCGCTCCGGAAATCGCGGACCGGCTGTATGTGTCCATCAATACCGTCAAGTCGCACAACAAAAACATTTATCGGAAACTGAACGTCACCTCGCGTAAAGCCTTGATGGTTTACGCCCAAATGATGAAGAATACCCCCAAGTAAGGCGGCTGTGATCCCCCTCGGTCTGGCCGACGGGTTCGGTCTTCTCGGCGGCGAAGCCGTAGGTGGTGATCATCATCCCGGCCTGCGGAAGGGATTGGTCTGCTTCGTCCAGGGTGATGAGCGGGTCGAATCCTCCCATGATGAGGTTCGCGCAGACCACGGAATTGGCCGCCGACATGGCGTTGCGGAACAGGAAGCTCAAATTCCGAAGCTGTTGATAGACAAAGTTCCAGAGCAATTGAAGTTGGACTTTGCGCTTTGGACCAGGCAAGCGGTGCCGGAACTGGTAGAGTGGCGGTGCGGCTTTAAAATGCCGGTTCGCTTTTCGCGACGAGGTGGCGCACATTCCGGTTGTTTTTCAAACCTTCAGCGTCCCTCGGCCTGGCTGTGCTGTTCGGCGCATTGCGCCAGAAGGCCCAGCTGAACCTCCAGGTTTTCCTCGCGGCAGAGGCGGGCCCGGAATTCGGCGGCGCCGGTCAGGCCCTTGGTATACCACATCAGAACGGTGCGGAGCATGAACGGGGCCTTGTGCTCGCCCACCGAGGCGGCGAGCAAGCGCGCGTGGCGGGCGGCCGTGGCCAGGCGCTCCTCGAGGGTGATTTCCGGCTCCGGCTCCCCGCGCCAGAGGGCCAGGCACTGGCGGAACAGCCAGGGCCGCCCCTTGGCGCCCCGGCCGATCATCACCGCCGCCGCGCCGTGGTTCCGCAGCTTGTCCAGCGCCTCGGCGGCCGTGGTGATATCGCCGGAGCCGATGACCGGGATGGGCGATTTTTCGGCCAGCCGGGCCACCAGGCTCCAGTCGGCTTCGCCCGCGAAGCCTTCGCAGGTCATCCGGGGGTGGAGGGTGACGGCCGCCACCCCTTCGTCCACCAGCACGGGCAACAGGTCGAACACCGTGGCCCCCACGCCCGGGGCGAAGGCCGGCCGGGTCTTGACCGTAATGGGGATGTCGACGGCCCGCACCAGGGCGCGCACGATATCCCGCACCGTGTGCAGATCTTTCAGGAGGGCCGAGCCGTGGCCGCTGCCCACGACTTTCCGGGCCGGGCAACCCAGGTTCAGGTCGATGAGGTCCGCGCCGTGTTCCACGGCCACTTCGGCGGCCCGGGCCAGGTGTTCCGGATTCTTGCCGAAAAGCTGCACGCAGAAGGGCCGTTCCACGGCGAGGTCGGTTTCCAGCATCTTCACGGTGGCCCGTCCCCGGAAGGCCAGAGCCGTGGCGCTGACCATTTCGGTCACGGTCAGGCCCGCGCCGGCCTCCTTGCAGAGGCGGCGGAAGGGCCAGTTGGTCAGGCCGGCCAGGGGGGCCAGAACGAACGGATTGGCCAGGGGCACCCGGCCGATCCGCAGAGCCGGTGGGACGGTATCTTCAATCGGGGCGAGGTTCACGAAAAGCGCTTTTCTATTTGAACCACAGGACGTGGTCCACGGTCATGTCCAGGGGCGGGGTTTTGAAACGGATGCGGTTGTTGCCGAAAGAGGCCCAGCCGGATTCCATGGGGTCCAGGTCCGCGGCCCGGGCCACCCGGTTGTGGGGCATGTTGTCCAGGGTGGCCTCGCCCGGAGGTTGGGGGCCGTAGATGTCGATCAGGAGGCGCCGTTCGGCCGGGGCCCCGTCCCACGAGCCCTCCCGGGCCTTGATGGTGACCACGGTGGAGCCGTCGGCCTTGGTCACGGCGGTGATGTGGGTCTTGCCGAAACGGCCGCCGAGATAGTTCTGGGTCTCGCCGTCGTCCTCATACCAGGTGAAGTCCGAGGGCTCCTGGCCGATGAAGATTTTCAGGGCCGCGATTTTTTCCACCACGCCGCCCTTGAGGATCAGCTCCTCCAGGGCCGGGACGATGGCCCCGCTGCGGGCCAGGACGGGCGGGGTGACCTGGCCGGCGTCCTTGAGGTCCATGATGACGGGGCCGCCTTCCTTCTGGTCGATGACTTCCCCGGTGCGCCAGTTGTACCACCGGCCTTGGGGCACGTAGACCTCGGCGCGTTCGGAGATGCCGTCGAGATCGAGGCCCAGGAGCAGGCTCGGGCCGAGCATCAGTTCGCCCATCCGGTCCCGGGCCTTGAGGTCGCCCTGGAAATAATAGGTCAGCGGCGCCAGGACGGGCCGGCCGGCCAGGAAGGCCTCCCAGGTCAGGGAATAGCTGTAGGGGGACAGGTTTTCCCGGAGAGTCAGGTTGTAGCGGGCGGCGGGCCGCAGGAGCAGCTCTTCGGGCAGGATCAGGGGATAGTCGGTGAGGGCGCTTTTGGCCAGCCAGGCGTCGTAGCTGGCGCCGCTCTGTTCCACCGGCCGGGTGGCCAGGGAGTTGGTGAGATCGGAGCTGTAGTAGTCGAAGCCGGAAAGGGCCAGATGGGCCTTGATGGCCAAAAGGGACCGCGTGCCGAAGAGAAAGGACTCGCCGTTGTACAGGGCCCCCGACAGACGCGGCAGGCCCGCCAGGCCCGTGCGGCTCACCAGGAACAGCCGGGGCCGGGTCCGCAGCCGCTGGTTGCGCAGGCCCGCTTCGATGCCTTCCAGCCACTTCAGGGCGTAGCGGTTGGCCCAGGCGTAATGGGAATGGGAGGCCGTGCCGGGCGCCCCCTCGTACCAGGCGTTGGGGCTCACGTCTTCCAGGTCGCCGTCCACCAGCCGGAAGGCGGTGACGCCGGATTCGATTTCCGCGCTCCGGAACAGGCTGTGCCAGAAAGTGGGCGCCGAAGGGTTGGTGTAATCCACCAGCCCGCATTTCCGGGCGCCCAGGTCGACGTCCAGGGGCGGGCCGCCGGGGCCGCCCCGCCGCACCAGAAAGGACCGCCGGGCCATTTCCGGATAGAGGGGATCGGCCTGGTCCACGTAGGCCGACTCGTCCAGCAGCAGGCGCAGGTTGTAGCCCTTGGCCAGATCCAGGAGGGTGCCCAGGTCGCCGCCGGACGTGGTCAGGCCGGACAGGTTGGGGACCAGGTTCTTGAGGGTGCCCAGCCGGTCCCGCCAGTCGGTCAGGGTGTGCCCCGCGACCCCGGAGGCCCAGACCCCCAGAATGTTCTTGGGGGGCACCGGCGGCCGGCCGGTGAGGGCCATGAAATTCTCCCGGAGGGCCGGGAGATCCGGGCCGGTGATGACGAAAAAGCGAAACGTCTCTTCCGGGCCCAGGGGGCCGGCGGTGGACACGGTCCAGGGCTGGCCGGCCAGGCTCCACATCAGGGGCCGGGTTTCGTCGATGAACAGGCCCCCGCAGGAGAGCCCTTCGCCCAGGGCGTACAGGATGGGCGACTGCACCTGGTTGGGCCGGTAGCCGAACCGCGACACCCGGCCGTTGCCGAAGGGGTTGGCCGGGAGCACGGTTTCCCCCCGGAGGTTGAAGACGTCGTTGTTGGCCAGGCGGTAATCGGCCCCCAGGCCGAAAAGGTGGCTGTATTGGCCGCTGAAGCTGACCCCGGCCAACTGGCCGTCCGGGGCGTAGGGGCTGAGGGTGAAGACGGCTTCCCCGTCCTGGTCCCCGTTCCGGCGGCTGATGGTCAGGGCGGGCGGATTCTGGGACACCCGGGCCACCGTGGTTTCGGTGGTCCACTGATTGCCGCCGCCGTCCGGCACCCGGGGCCGGGTGGACGGATCGACCATGATGGAGAGGTCGAACGGTTGGTCGGCCCGGGCCGGGTCGGCGGAGATTTCCACCAGCCAGATATGCTCGCCCACCAGGGCCAGGGACAGGCCGAAATCCCCCAGCCGGGCCACGGCCCGCTGCGGGGTCTGCGCCGGGGTCGGGCCGGCCGCCGCGCCGATGAAGAGGAGCGTCAGGGCGAGCAGAAACGCCAGGCGGCGCGGGAAGACGGGATATCTGGAGGCGGTCATGGGGCTCCTCTTTCCGGTGTTCTCAAAAGTGCCAGCAAGGCCTCGGCCAGGGCCGGGGCCGCCGGTTCCCGGCCGTTCAGCCAGTCGCGGGCGGCCCGGCCGGCGGCCCGGGCCGCTTCCGGGTCGCCGAGCCAGCGCTCCAGGTCGGCGGCCAGGGTGTCCGGGGCGGTTTCCCGGGCGCCGCCGGCCATGAGGAGACCCCGGGCCTCCTCGGCGAAGCTGACCATGTGCGGGCCGAAAAGCATGGGCGCGGCCACGGCCGCCGGCTCCAGGGGATTGTGTCCCGTGAGGCCGGGCCTGAGGCTGCCCCCGATCACGACCACGTCGGCCAGGCCGTAGAGCGCCGTGAGCTGGCCCAGGGAATCGAGCGCCACCACCGGCGAACGGTCCAGCAGCGGCGAATCGGCGGCGGAGGCCGCCACAGCGGCGACCCCGCGCTTTTCGGCCAGGGCCAGCACTTCCGGCACCCGGTTCAGGTGACGCGGAGCCAGCAGCAGCGCCAGGTCGGGCCGGGCCGCCCGAAGTTCGCTCCAGGCCGCAAGAAGAAAATCCTCCTCCCCGGGATGGGTGGAGCCGGCCACGATCAGGGGCCGCCGGGGCCCGCCGCCCCAGAGCCGTTCGCTCCAGAAGATTTTCTTTTGGGCCAGATCCTCACTGTCGGCCTCGACCGCGAGGCGGTCGAATTTGGGGTTGCCGAGGACGGCCAGGCGGTCCGCCGGCGCGCCGAGGCGGGCGAAGAGATCCCGCTCCCGGCTTCCGGACGCGGCCAGGAGATCGAACTGCCCCAGCAGCCGGGCCATGAAGCCCCGCGCCAGGCCATATCGCCTGAAGGAGCGGTCGGTCAGCCGGCCGGCGGCCAGCATCAGGCGCGTTCCGCCGGCCCGGGCCTCGAAAATGAGGTTGGGCCACAGTTCCGTTTCCAGGATCACCAGAGCCGAGGGCCTGAGGCGGGCCAGGGTCCGGGCCGGGGCGCCCCAGAAATCGAGGGGCGCGGCCATGACCGAAACCCGGGGGCCGCCGGCCCGGAAGAGGCTCTCGGCCGTGGCGAGGCCCGCCGGGGTGCCGCTGGAAAGGCAGATATCCAGATCCGGCTCCCGGGCCAGGAGGGCCTCGATGACGGCCGCCGCCGAGCGTACCTCGCCCACCGAGGCCCCGTGGAACCAGACCCGGGGCCGGGACCGGGCCGGCCGGGGATGGAAGCGGAAGCCCAGCCGTTCCCGCCAGCGGCCGCCGAAGCGGCCGCGCAGGCTGGCGGCCAGAACCACGGGGGGCCCGGCCAGGTCGGCGATAAGGCGATACAGCCATCTCATGGGTCGAAAGTCCGCGCCCTCCCTCTGGGTCTTTTCAAATCCGGCCCGGTTCCGGGGTCAATGGATCCACTTGGGCTGGTCCGGCAGCAGGTCGATTTCCGGCTCCGCGTCCTCGTCGAAGAGGTTCTGGTTCACCACCAGAGGAGTGAAGCCGCCCCGCCGGGTGGTTTCGGCCACGTATTCCCGCAGGTGGGGAAAAACGAGGCGGGGAAAGGCTTTTTGCACGTAATACGGCCGTTCCAGGGGCAGGGGAGGCGGATCCAGGGCGAAGACCGCCGCGAATTCCACGTCCAGAAAAAAAGGGGACCGGTCCGGGTTCCCGGTGATAAACTGCTGGGCAAAGCGGGCCAGGCGGCCGTCGTCGAAGAATTCGCCGTTATTTTTCAGCGAGACCACGATGGGGATGCGGTCCTCCGAGGCCGGGTAGGCGGGATTGACCGTGAACACGCTTTTGACCAGCTTCAACTGGACCATTTCCATTTGAGACTGGTGGTACATATTGTCACCTCCGCCGCCCCCCGGGCCGTCGGCCGGGGGCGGCGTCAGCCGCAATCCGCGAGGACCTCGATGCGGTGTTCCTCGAGATGCAGGGTTTCGTCGGTTTTGATGGTGATGGGGCGTCCCAGCCGTTTTTCCAGTTCCTCCAGGGCGCCCCGGGCCTCGTCGAGCATCATGTCCCGGATCTGGGGGTGGACGGTGAGCTTGAGCTGGCCCGTCGGGTTTTCACTGGCCTGGAGTTCCAGGTTCATAAAGGCCTCGTGGCACACGGACGTGCGCGACAGGAGAAAGCCCTGGCCCTGGCAGTAGAAACAGGGCTCGCGAAGGAAGCGGTCGATGTTTTCCTTGGTGCGCTTGCGGGTCATTTCGATGAGGCCCAGTTCACTCATGGGCAGGACCTTCGTCTTCCCCTTGTCGCGCCGGAGGCTGTCGCGGAGGGCCTGGGACACGCGCTCGCGGTTGGTCTCCTTCTCCATGTCGATGAAGTCGATGACGATGAGCCCCCCGATATTGCGGAGCCGCAGTTGGTAGGCGATTTCCTTGACCGCCTCCAGGTTGGTCTTGAGGATGGTTTCCTCCAGGTTGTGGCGGCCCACGTAGCGCCCGGTGTTGACGTCGATGACCGTCAGGGCCTCGGTGGAGTCGATGACCACGTAGCCCCCGCTCTTGAGCCAGACCTTGCGGCTCAAGGCCCGGGCCAGTTCGGTCTCCACGCCCCAGGCGTGGAAGATGGGTTCGCTGCCGGTATACAGTTCCAGGCTTCCGGCCAGCTTCGGGGAAAAGGTTTCGAGAAAGCGCCGCACCGCCTCGTACTGGCCGGAGTGGTCGATGACCAGGCGGTCGATGTTTTCCGTAAAAATGTCGCGCACGGCCTTGAGGGTGGCGTCCAGTTCCTGGTGAACCCGGAAGGGGGCCGGCTCGCGGCTGGAATTGTCCATGATCTGGTTCCAGAGGTGCACCAGGAACTTGGCCTCGGCCTGGAGTTCGAAGGCCGTGGCCCCTTCGGCCGCGGTGCGGGCGATGAAGCCGTGGTGGTGGCCGAGGCTGTCGAGGATTTCCTTCAGGCGGCGCCGCTCGTCCTCGTCCTCGATGCGGCGGCTGACCCCCAGATGGGTCATGGTGGGCATCAGCACCAGGCGGCGGCTGGGGAGCGAGATGTGGGTGGTCACCCGGGCCCCCTTCTGGCCGATGGGTTCCTTGGATATCTGGACTAAAATCTCCTGGCCTTCGGTGAGCAAGGTCTCGATGGGCGGGGAGGGTTCGGCCGTTTCGGCCGGGGGCTCGTCGGCCTCGGCCTCGCTTTCGTTGGTTTCGCCGCGCACTTCGGGTTCCGCCTGTTCGAGCTGGTCCAGGGGGCGGCCGAGGCGTTTTTCAAAATCGCCGGCCTGGCCGCTGACGTCGTCCACATACAGGAACGCCGCCTTTTCCAGGCCGATATCGATGAAGGCGGCCTGCATGCCCGGCAGGACCCGGATCACCCGGCCGCGATAGATGTTCCCCAGGAGGCCGGCCCCCTGGGCCCCGCGCTCCACCTGGAATTCCACCAGGGTGCCGTTTTCCAGGAGGGCCACCCGGGTTTCGTGGGGCCGATAGTTGATGATGAGTTCGGACGACATGAATTTCTCAATTCGGGCGGAAGGTGGTTGGTCGCGGCTTATTCCGCCAAAACGGTTTTCACTTTAAACACCCGAAGAGCCAGGTTTGCCGGATCCAGGCCCCACAGGGCCGCGGCCGCGGCCGCCGGTTTGGGGGTGCCGTGGAGTCCCAAAGTGATGGCCAGGGTCACGGCGTCGGGCGTGGCGTGGGCCTCCGGGACGAAATCGGCCAGGGGGTATTCCCGCGCGCCCTTCCTCTCGTCAGTATACCTCAGAACGGCCTCCGGGTGAAGAGGGGGGCCGGGCCGGAAGATCGGGCCTTCGGCCTCGACCCGCCAGATCACGGCCTGGGGCCGGGGCTTGGCCCGGCCGGCCGCCAGCCAGCGGGCGTCTTTGATGACCACGTCCCCGGGCAGTTGGGCGGCCAGCCGCTGCGCCGCCTCCTCGGCCGGGAGGGCGGCCGGGCAGACCGCCCGCAGGTATTCGTCCTCGCTCTCCACGCCCAACGGGAGGGCCGTGAGAAAGGAGAGGCGGGGCTGCGGATGGAAGCCCTGGCTCATGGCCAGTTCGAGGCCGGCCCGGCGGAAGGCCCGCTTGAACAGCTCCACCAGCTCCAGGTGCCCCAGAAAGGCCGCCCGCCCGCTCTTTTTGAAATTGACCAGCAGTACGAATTGTGGGTTTTCAGTGGCAGACTGTTGCGGCTCGGCTGAATGGTCCCTTTTATCGGCGCCGTCCAGCGAAGCGGGTGCGGAGTTGTCCCGCGCGGACCCCGCGCCCGCCAGGTCGATCTTGGCGCCGTCGTGGCAGGCGCCGCAGCCCAAGCACCGGTCCCAGCGGCAGTCGGCCGTGGTTTCCCCGCGCTCGGCCTTGGCCAGTTCGCCCTTGAGAAAATCGTCGGTGACCCCGGCGAAGAGGTGGCCGTAGGGCCGGGGATCGTCCGGGCCGAAGGGGTTCAACAGGCGCTCCTGGTCTAAACCCTCGGCGGCCAGGGCTTCGGTCCAGAGGGCGGCGTCGAAGCGGTCGCCCCAGGCCTCGAAGCGAGCCCCGGCCCGATACACCCGCTCCAGCACCGGGCCCAGGCGGCGGTCGCCCCGGGCCAGAATACTTTCCACCCACGAGGCCCCGGGCTCGTTCCACTTGGGGGTCAGGCCCGGCGCGCGGCAGAGGTCGCGGACCTTGTGCAGACGTTCGCTTATGGCGGCGACCCCGGAGGCCGGGTGCCACTGGAAGGGCGTGTGGGCCTTGGGCGTGAAGTGGGCCACCCCGAGGTTGATCTGGGCCCGGCCCATTTTTTTCAGCCGGCGGGCCAGTTCGGCCAGGCCGGCCAGGTCGTCGTCGGTTTCGGTGGGGAGGCCGACCATGAAATAGAGTTTCAGGGTGCGCCAGCCCAGGGAAAAGGCCCTGTCCGCGGCGGCGAAAAGGTCGTCGTCGGTGAGGTCCTTGTTGATGACGTCGCGCAGGCGCTGGGTGCCGGCCTCCGGGGCCAGGGTGAAGCCGGTCTTGCGCACCCGCCGGATCTGGCGGGCCAGGTGGCCGGAAAGGCTTTTGACCCGCAGGGACGGGAGCGACAGGGCCACGGTCCGGGCCGCGTATTCGTCCATGAAGCCCGAGACCATCGTGTCGATCTCCGTGTGGTCCCCGGCCGAAAGGGAGAGAAAAGAAACCTCGTCCTGGCCGCTGGCCGTGAGGTTTTGCCGGGCCAGGTCGAGCACCGTGTCTTGCCGCCGCTCCCGCACCGGGCGGTAGACATAGCCGGCCTGGCAGAAGCGGCAGCCCCGGCTGCACCCCCGGCCGATCTCCACCACGATGCGGTCGTGCACGGGCTTGATGAGGGGCGTGATCTGACAGAGGGGGAAGGGCGCGGTTTCCAGGCTGGGGGCCACGGCCCGGGTCACCCGGGCATACCCGGGCCTGAGGGGCTCGACGGCCGCGAGCCGCCCGTCGGCGTGGCGGCGGGGCCGGAAAAGCGAGGGAATATAGATGCCGGGCCGGCCGGCCAGGCGGTCCCAAAGTTCGTCTTTGGGCGCGCCTTCGGCCCGCCATTCCTTAATGATTTCCAGGTCATTGATAAATCCCCGCTCGGCGTCGCCCAGGAAGAAAAGGTCGAAAAAGTCGGCCAGGGGCTCGGGATTGCAGGCCCCGGGACCGCCGGCGGCCACCAGGGGGTGGCGGTCGTTCCGGTCCGCGGCCCGCAGCGGAATCCGGCCCATTTCCAGCATGGCCAGGATATTCGTATACCCCAGCTCATACTGGAGGGAAAAGCCCACCAGGTCGAAATCAGCCAGTTCCCGGCGGCTCTCCAGGCTGGTCAGGGCCTGGCCCCGCTTCCGCAGCGCGGCCTCCCAGTCGGGCCAGGGGGCGTAGACCCGCTCGGCCGAGAGGCCGGCCCGGCCGTTGACGAGGCTGTACAATATTTTATGGCCCAGGTGGCCGTGGGCGATTTCAAAGACGTCGGAAAAGGCCAGGGCCACCCGCATGAGGCGGCCCTGGGCGTCGGGGGCCTGGTTGGGCCGGGCTTCCACCTCGCCGCCCAGGTAGCGTCCGGGGCGTTCGATGCGGGGCAGTTCGGGCCAGGATTCAAAGTGAGGATACATGCAAACTCGGGAGCATATCGCAAATATGCGGAATTATTGATCGGTTATGATTAAAAGGCTACGCGTTCAATGACAACCCGCCGCCGGCTGGCCCGGCCGTCAGCCGATCAGCCGGCTGAGCATGCGGGCGGTGAACTCATCGGCGCTGGAACGCAGATGATCGATGGTGTCCCTGGCCCAGAGGCGCCCCTGGTTGAGGATCAGGAGGTCCGGCGAGAAATGGCGGGCCACCTGGACGTCGGTGGTGGCCAGGATCATGGCCGCCCCGCTCCGGGCCGAAACGGCCTGGATGAGGTTGATGATGCGGCGGCTGGTGACCGGGTCTAGGCCGGCGGTGGGTTCGTCGAAAATGGCCAGATCCGGTTCGGTGGTGATGGCCCGGGCCAGGGCCGCCCGCTTGCGCATGCCGCCGGAGAGCTGGAAGGGCTGGCGGTCGGCGGCCGAGGCCAGGCCCACCTGGGCCAGGAGGGACAAAGGCGGGGCCGCATCGTCGGCCGCGCGTTTGGCGGCCGCGTCGCGGGCGCTCTCCCGCCGGGCCAGCTTGAGGTTTTCCATGACGGTCATGGAGTCGAACAGGGCCCCGGACTGGAACTGCATGCCGATGCGCTGCCGGAGTTTTCGCATTTCGGTGCCCGAAAGGTGGGCCAGCTCATGGCCGAACACCTTGACTGAACCCCGGTCCGGCCGCACCAGCCCGACCATGACCTTCAGGACCGTGCTCTTGCCCGACGAGGATTCCCCCACCAGGGACAGCTTTTCCCCGGCCCGGACCGTCAGGCTGAAGCCGTCGAGCACCTTCTTGTCCCCGAAGGAGACTTCGATGTCCTGAAGCTCTATGATCGGCGGCGCGGCCATGGGGCCCCGGTTTACCGCTCGTCGACCAGGAGTTGGTCGATGTCGTCCTGGTCCAGGCCCTCGCCGTCGGCCTGGGGGCCCTTCAATTCACCAGGGCCTATTTCGACGACGGCCTTCTTCCGGGCCGGCCGGGGCGCGGCCTCGGCTTCGGCCGGGGCTTTGCCGCCCAGCACCCGGGCCAGGGCGGCCAGGAAGTGCTCCACTTTGTGCAGGCGCTGGCCGGCCAGGTCCTGGAAGCTCATTTTTTCGAACAGGCCCGTCACCGCCTCCTGGGCCTGGCGGGCGCGCTCGGTGAGGGGCCGGACGGTTTCCGTCAGGTGGCTGTGGGTTTCGGCGGCCGCGTTCAGAGCCGCCTCCAGCCCCTGGTGGATCTCGCCCAGGGACTCCGTCAGGGCGAGCATTTCCCGGGCCGCGGTCAGGATGAGTTCCTGAACCTCCCGGACCTGTTTGGCGGCTTCCGGCAATTCCCGGTTGACGATGGCCTTCATTTCCACGTGGCGGCCGCCCTCGGCCGGGGCGGCCTTGCGATAGGGACGCTTCTCGGCGGAAAAACCCTCCTCGCCGGACTGGCGATAGGGACGCTTGGCCGGGGCAAAACCCTCCTCGCCGGACTGGCGGTAGGGGCGCTTGGCCGGGGCAAACCCTTCCTCGCCGGACTGGCGATAGGGGCGCTTGGCCGGGGCAAAACCTTCCTCGCCAGACTTGCGGTAGGGACGCTTGGCCGGGGCAAAGCCTTCCTCGCCGGACTGGCGGTAGGGGCGCTTGGCCGGGGCAAAACCCTCCTCGCCGGACTTGCGGTAGGGACGCTTCTCGGTGGAGAAACCTTCCTCGCCGGACTGGCGGTAGGGACGCTTGGCCGGGGCAAAGCCTTCCTCGCCGGACTGGCGGTAAGGGCGCTTGGCCGGGGCAAAGCCTTCCTCGCCGGCCTGGCGGTACGGGCGCTTGGCCGGGGCACAGCCGTCATCGCCGGACTGGCGGTCCGGGCGCGTGGCCGGGGCCGACCCCTCATCGCCGGACTTGCGGTACGGGCGCTTGGCCGGGGCCGACCCCACTTCGCCGGACATGCGGTAGGGACGCTTGGCCGGACCGGAATGCTCTTCGCCAGTCCAGGGCTTTTTCCGGCCGGCGGC
>JAVBQN010000072.1:0-10309 GCA_031549025.1 Candidatus Adiutrix sp.
ACCCCGAAGATGATGGGCAGCGGCAACGCCAGTTCCTTGAGGGCCAGGAAGCGCTGCTTCAGGGACATATTGCGCAGTTCCTCCGGCGGCAGGGGGGCGGCCTCGGGGTGGCGCTTGCAGTGGATGACGATGAAAAGAACGTAGCCGGCGGCCAGCAGGAGGCCCGGTATGATGCCGGCCGTGAACAGGTGGGCCACGGAAACGCTGGCCGTCATGCCGTAGACGATGAAGACCACCGAAGGCGGAATGAGGGTGGCCAGGCCCCCGCCGGCGGCCAGGGTGCCCAGGGCCAGGGTGTCGTCGTATTTGTTCTTCATCAGCTGAGGCAGGGCGATCATGCCCAGGGTGACGATTTCGGCGCCCACCACCCCGACCATGGCCGCCATGACGATGTTGGCCAGGATGACCCCGATGGCCAGGCCGCCGCGCAGGCCCCCGGCCCAGATGTAGGCGGCCTTGAAGAGGTGCTCGGGCACGCCCGACCGCTGGAGGATGGCGGCCATCATCACGAAGAGGGGCACGGCCATGAGGGTGGAGCTCTGGGCCAGGTCGAAAATGCGGTTCACGAAACTGGAAATCGGCCCCAGGGTGTCGAACTGGATCAGACAGACCACAATGGCGGTGGCCCCCAGGCTCCAGGCCAGGGGCTGGCCCAGGCAGAGCATGATGATGAGGCAGACCACCAGAACAACGCTCAAGAGACCAATACTCATAGTTCGCGTCGCTTTACCAGGAAATAGATGTCGCGGCACACATTGGCCATACCCTGCAACATAACCAGGACGAAGCCGGCGAAGAGGAGAATCTTCAGGGGCCAGACTATGGGGTTCCAGAAAGTGTAGCTGCTTTCGTTCAATTCAATGGACTGTATCATATAGGGCCAGATGACTCGGAGCATAATGCCGATATACAGGGCGAAAAAGCAGAAATTGAGGCAGTTCACCCAGGCCCGCGTCCGGGGCCTCAAGCGGGAATAGATGATGTCCACGCGGACATGGCCGTCGTTTTTGATGTTCCAGGCCCCGCCCAGGAAATAACAGGCCGCGCACAGCATGGCCGTGGTCTCCGAGACCCAGGGGGTCGGCATTTCAAAGACCTGACGCATGGTGATTTCAAAGACGATGATCAAACCGCAGATCCACGGGAGCGGCGCTCCGAGCCAGCCGCAGACTTTGGAAATCTTGTCCACGGTCTCCACGAACGCCCGCAGGGCCGAGGGGGGGCTGTCTGAAATCCGGCTCATCTCGTTGCCTCCTGGTGTTGAGCCCACAGAATTCGCCTGTGCGGTTCAAAGGGCTGGATTAACCGCAGACCGTCCGTCGGAAGCGATATTCGACTGATTCTCATAAAAATTCCATGGGGGCTTCCCCGGCCCCGAAGAGCCGGGGAAGCCGGTTGTCAGGGGTTACTTGATGCGGCCGATGTCCCGCAGCCAGCTTTCCTGGGATTCGATGACCGCTTTGCAGTCGGCGTTTTTGGTTTTCCACTCCTGCCAGACCTTCTGGGCCGCGACCGTCATCTTTTCCACTTCCTCGGGCGAGAAGGTGGTGATGGTCACCTTGGAGCTGGGATCGTCGCGGTGCTTCTGCACGAAGGCGATGTCGGCGGCGTAGATGGTTTCCCAGGAATCCAGCATCCAGCGGCGCACGGCCGTCTCCACAATGGCCTTGAGGTCCGGGGTCAGCTTGTTCCATTCGTCGATGTTGACCGTGAAGTCGCCGATGGGCATGGAATGGAAGCCGGGATAGTTGGTGTAGTTGACCCCGTTGAGATCGAAGAGCCCCAGGGAGTTGTTGACCCCGGCGGTGCTCCAGTCGCAGGCGTCGATGACGCCCTTGTCGAGGGCCGGGAAGATTTCATTGCCGGGCAGCTGGATGACGCTGGCCCCGAAAGCGGTCAGCACTTCGCTCTGCATGCCCTGGGACAGACGGATCTTCAAATTTTTGAAATCCTCGGCTTTGGTGAGGGGCTTGCGGCTGGGCCAGGATTCCACGCCCCAGTACATGGCCCCCACCGGGTAGCCCTTGAAGGGGGCGTAGATTTTGCGGAACAGTTCCATGCCGCCCTTCTGGAACAGCCAGGTATCCAGTTCGATGGGGCTGCGGTAGGCGAAAATGAGGTCGCTGATGGCCGCCAGAGCCGGATTTTTGGGGGCGCCGTAGCCGGGCCAGACGTGGATGACCTGGAGAACGTTGTTCTGCAGGGCGTCCAGGGTTTCGTTCTGGGGCACGATGGCGCCGCTGGGGTAGGCCTCGATGACGAGGCGGCCGGCGCTCATGACCTTGATGTTGTTGCAGAGGTCTTCAAAGGTTTTCTGGGGAATCTCCGAAGCGTTCCAGAGGGTCTGGGCCTTCCAGACGATGGGCTTTTCCGCGGTCTGGGCGCCGAGGACGGCGGTCCAGGCCATAAGGCAGACGAAGACGAGGGCGAACGACAAACGCTTTTTCATGGTGCCTCCTTGAGAGTAGAGCGCGGATCGAAACGGGCCGGTCGGCGGCCGGCCGGGCTCCGGATACACCGAGGCCGGCCGGCCGAAGCCGGATGGAGACCTGTCCAGGCGTGGCCGACACAAACGGTCGCCCCGGCGGGGTCGGCGCCTTTTGGGGCGGCCAGCCGACGCGGCCGGCCGAAGGCCTGGGAGGTTGGGTCTGTTGTTAGAAGCTGCTTTGGGTCGTCAGCTTTTCTGATGATATGTAAATCAGATTATCATACTTTTGCTTCCCTGTCAACCTCTGAGACAAAAAAAGCGTTCAAAAGAAGTGAAATCTTTGATTCATTTTTGAATTGAATTTGAATGAAATTGTTGAAACGATATATTCATATGATTTTATTTAAAATTATTGAAGAGCATCTCTTTTTTTCGAGTCGGGGCGCCTGTTTTCGGGCGATTCTGTTTTGAATCAGGAATGTCTTTGCTCCGAAGGGGTCAACCGGGGTAAATATATATTATTACTTCGTTTTAGCGCATTTTATCCCTCTGGTGCGGTTTTTGCATAAATATTTGGCGAATTGCAGCGGCAGTGCGATTTCTAACGCCGGTTGATTACCGCAGTCCCCCTTTTCAGCCCGGTTCCCGCTCTTTGGCCGGAAGGGGCGATGTATGCCCAAAAGCGGCCCGATTGCCATCCGGGAGGTTGTCCGTATGCGCGGTTCGTAAAGGTTTGGTTGTCGGTTTGAAGAAAACGGCCCCGGGCGACGGCCCGGCGCTCAGTCCCTGCCCGTATCGCCAAAAAGGCCTGAATTGATTTCCAAAAGAAGATTCCAGGGCTTTCCGGGCGCGGCCGGCTGAGCGGCCAGACATTCGAATCAAAACGCCGCACGGGCGTCCCGGACGGTCCGGGGCCGCGCGGCTCGAAATCTAAGGAGAATAAATGTCGAAAATCTTTACTCGCATGGGTGACGGTTCCCCCCTGGAAATGACCGAAGCGGAACTGCGTCAGGACATTGAAGACGGTATCGAAGAGGCCGTCGCCAAGGGCGAAGTGCCGCCCCTGGGTCAGGACGAGATCGAATACCTGGTGGACCTCTTCAAGCGTGAGGACCGTTTCGTGGGCGTGCCCCGGGGCAAGGAAGTGGTCCTGACCTACGACGCGGCCACCCTGAAAATCAAGCGCCACTCCCTCTTCGAGGACCGGACCAACGCCCTGGCCATCTATGAGCGCCTCCTGGGCGCGGACACCCTCGAACTGTGCCATGTGGACTACAGCTACAAGATGCTCAAGCCCATCATCAGCTATGAAACCGCCACCATGGAGCAGGCCCTCTACAACACCCACGCGCCGCTCTTCTACGGGGCCATGCCCAACCTGGGGCTGTATACCCAGCCCGACGGGCCCTTTCCGAACCCCATGGAACTTCTGCCCCAGGGCAAGATCAAGGAAGGCCGGGCTTCCTATGACGCCATGGTCGAAAGCGCGGTGGAGGACATCTGCTTCGTGGCCGAGGCCATGTGGGAGGCCGGGGCCGACGCCATCAACCTCGACACCGTCGGGGCCAGCGGCGATCCGGACTTCAAGGCCTCGCTCATGGCCGCCGAGCGCCTGACGAAGAAGTTTCCCGAAATGCCCATTGAAATGGGCATGGCCGGCGAGTTCGTCCTGGGCATGCACGGCGAGATGTACCACGACGGGGTCCGGCTGGCGGGATTGTATCCCAAGGACCAGCTGCCCCTGGCCGAAAAGGCCGGGGTGGCCATCTTCGGGCCGGTGGTCAACACCAACAACAACGAAAGCGTGCCCTGGAACCTGGCTCGGACCATCTGCCTGATCAAGCCCGTGTCCGAGATGTCCAAGATCCCGGTCCACGCCAACATGGGCATGGGCGTGGGGTCCGTGCCGGTGACCGACTACCCGCCGGTGGACGCGGTCAGCCGGGCCTCCCGGGCCATGGTGGAGCTCTGCAAGCTCGACGGCTTGTAGGTGGGTGTCGGCGACCCCATCGGAATGGCTGTGGCTCACGCCCAAGCTTCTGGTATGGGTGGCATGCGGACCGCCGGAGATCTGGTGGCCCGGGTCCAACTGTCGAAGAAGCTCAGAATCAACGAGGCCAAGAAGTATGTGGCCGACAAGTTGAAGGTGGGCGTGGACGATCTGGCCGATCCGGTGATCATGAGTGAAGTGCGGGCCGATCTCGGCTTCGGCATCATGATGCCTCTGGGCGGCACGGCCAAAGGTTTGGAGTGCAAGTTCAACATAGCCAGGGTGCTTGACCTGAACATCAACTGCCTGAACCGTTTCAAACAGAAAGCCGGTCTCTGACCGGGCCCGGCCCGGGGCGCGTCTTTCCGCCGCGCCCCGGCCGTTCCCAACATACGCGAGCGGCCGCCGGGCCATCGCCCCGCCAGTTATAAGGAGTATAAAATTGTCCGCCATTTATCAGCTAGCTATTGATTCCCTTCTGGAACCCAACGAAGCCCAAGCGTTGGACGCGGTGAAGAAACACCTGGACACCGGGGCCGACCCCATGGACCTGATGAACAACGGCTTCATCGTGGGCATCACCAAGGTGGGCGACCTTTTCGGCTCCGGCAAGCTTTTCCTGCCGGAACTGATGATGGCCGCCGACGTCATGCTGGCCGCCTCCAAGGCCCTGAATGAGGCCATGCCCGCCGGCCGGCAGTCCGGCAACGCCGACATCCACATCACCGCCGCCACGGTCAAGGGCGACATCCACGACATCGGCAAAGGCATCGGCATCGCCCTGTTCCGGGCCAACGGCTTCACGGTGCACGACCTGGGCCGCGACGTGGATACCGACGTCATGATCGACGACGCGGTCAAAAACGGCTCGGCGGTCATCGCCACCAGCGCGCTTCTGACCACCACGCTCAGCGAACAGAAGAAGCTCGAGGAAAGCCTGAAAAAGGCCAACCTCAAAGGCCAGATCAAAACCATGGTGGCCGGCGCGCCCGTGACCCCGCGCTGGGCCAGCCGCATCGGCGCCGACATTTATGCCGAAAACGCCCACGAGGGCGTCCAGGGCGTGATCCGGGTCACCAAGGGAGGGGCCTGATATGACCAGACGTAATTTCCAGGCGGGTTTTCAGGCCTCCGGGGGCCTGAGCCTGAACATGTTCAGTCCCGACGAGTTCGACGGCATCCACCGGGCCACCCTGGAGGTGCTCGGCGAAGTCGGGGTTTTCGTCCAGAAGCAGGAGGCCCGGGAAATCTTCAAGGCCGCCGGAGCCAAGGTCTATCCCGACGGCCTGGTGAAGATTCCGCCCCACGTCGTGGAAGAGGCCATCCGCACCGCGCCCTCCACCCTGACCCTGGCCGGCCGCGACAAGAGCCGCGACGTGGTCATCGACGGCGGCCGGGTGAATTTCACCAACTTCGGGGAAGGCATCTGCATCATCGATTCGGACACGGGCGAACTGCGGAGCACCAAGAAGAGCGACCTGGTCACCCTGACCCGGCTGCTGGACTATCTGCCGGTCATCAGCGTCATCGAACGGGCCGTGGGGAGCCAGGACAAGCCCGCGCCCATGCAGGCCATCCACAATTATGAAGCCATGGTCAACAACACCACCAAGCACTGCTTCCTGGGGCCGGAAAACGGCCACAACGTGGAGTTGATCCTCAAAATGGCCGCCGAGGCCGTGGGCGGGCCCGAAGCCCTGGCCGACCGCTGCCCGGTCTCGTTCATCACCTGCCCGGTGAGCCCCTTGCGCCTGGTGGAGGACTGCTGCGAAATCATCATGACCGCGGCCCAAAACGGGGCCACGGTCTGCATCCTCTCCATGGCCATGGCCGGCGGCTCCTCTCCGGTGCACCTGGCCGGGACCCTGGTCAACCACAACGCCGAGATCCTGGCCGGCATCACCCTGGCCCAGCTCACCCGGCGCGGGGCCAAGGTCATTTACGGCAGTTCCTCCACGGCCATGTTCCTCAAAAACGCCTCGGCCGTGGTGGGGACGCCCGAACTGGCCCTGATCAACGCGGCCGTGGCGGCCATGGCCCGTTACTACCTGCTGCCCAGCTGGGTGGCCGGCGGGTAGGCTGACTCCAAGGTGTCGGACGTCCAGATCGGGCACGAGAAGACCCTCACGGGCCTCCTCCCCGCCCTGGCCGGGGCCAACATCATCTACGGCTTGGGCATGCTCGAGATGGGCGTGACCTTCAGCGCCGCTCAGCTGATGATGGACTCGGACATGGCCGAAATGATGCTCTACGCGGTGAACGGTATCGCGGTCAATGACGGAACCCTTTCTGTGGACGTGACCAAGGAGGTCGGGTACAAGAAGGATTTCCTCACTAATCGCAATACGTTCAACAACCGCCACATCCAGAGCCAACCCAAGCTCATCGATCGCCAGATGCGCAACCGCTGGGAGGACGCCGGCTCCACCACCATGCTCCAGCGGGCCGAAGTGCTGGCCAAGAAACTCATTGCCGAATACCGCCCCGAGCCCCTGGCCGAAGAGGCCCGCCTGAAAATCCGGGCCCTCGTGAACGGCCGGGAAAAGGAACTGGGCCTGGAACCCAGCGCCGAATAACCGCTGAACCGCCCCCGCCGGATCGGCCGGCGGGGGCTTCCCCCGATTGCCAACCGCCAGCGAAGGCCTGATTGTCGGAGTTTAAAATGGACCGTAAGATGAGCATTGTTTTCTTGCTCTTGGCCCCCATCTGCTGGAGCTTGACCGGCATGTTCGTCAAGTATATCCCCTGGAGTTCCTGGGCCATCGCCGGCTGGCGTTCGCTCTTCACCGCCTTCTTCCTCTGGGGCTTCTTCAAGATCATGTTCCCCCGGGAATTTCGCTTCGACTGGTCGTGGGACAACCTGGCCATCGCCCTGTTCTATTCCGCCTTTTCCACTCTGTTCGCGGTGTCCACCAAACTGACCACCTCGGCCAACACCATTCTGCTGCAATACACGGCCCCCATATATGTGGCCATTCTGGGCCCCTGGTTCCTGGGGGAGAAAACCTCCCGGCGGGACTGGATCTTCATCGGCTTCACCATCTTCGGCATGACGCTCTTCTTTCTCAACGACATGAAGACCGACGAGGGCCGCAACGATTTTCTCGGAATCATCGCCGGGGCCGCCTGCGGCTTCTGCTGGGCCATGTGCGTGATGTTCATGCGCAAAAAGGGCGCCGAGCGGACGCCCCTGTCGTCCATGGTCATCGCCAACTTTCTGACCCCCATTTACTGCTGCTGGGCCATGTTCAGCGTCGATTTCAGCGACATGGGCCAGGTGGCGACCAACCTGGGCTGGGCCGCGCTCCTGGGCATCGGTCCCCTGGGGCTGGGCTACGTCTTTTACCTCTTGGCCATCAACCGGGTCACCGCCATGGAGGCGGCCCTGATTCCGGCCATTGAACCGCTTCTGAACCCGATCTGGACCTATCTGGTCATCGGCGAGGTGCCCGGCTTCTGGACCTTTGTGGGCGGGGCCGTCGTCCTGGCCGTGGTCTTCACCCGGGGCTGGCTGGCGGTGAAATCGCCGCCGCCGGCCCCCAAAAAGACCGCCGAGGCCGCGGCCTGATCCGTCCGCGCTGGCCACATCTTCCCAATTTATAAGGAGTACCCGACCATGCTACCTGTTTTTCACAGCCTGACTCAAGACGAAATACAAAAAATACACGAGGCCTCCCTCAAGGTGCTGGAAGAGAGCGGCGTCATCCTGGAGCACCCCAAGGCTCAGGAAATTCTGGCCGGCCTCGGGGCCAAAGTCTCCGACGACCGCAAAAAGGTCTTCATGCCCCGGGATTTCGTGGAAAAAATGCTCAGGAAGGCTCCCGCCGCCTTCCCCTGCGCGGCCCGGGATCCGCAATTCGACCTGGAAATGAAACAGGGCAACATGTACATGCGCCAGGTGGGCGGCCCCATTTCTCTGATGGATATGCGCACCAGCAAAGCCACGCCCATGACTTTCCAGGACAACATGAACGCGGCCCGGCTCATCAACGCCCTCCCGAACGTCGACATTTCCAGCTGCATGACCCCCCAGGACATCGAACCCAAAACCTATGACATCGCCGTGGTCAAGGGGCTGTTCGAGAACAGCCTCAAACATTTCTGGGCCCTGACCACCCATTCCACCCACCTTAAATATGAACTGGAAATGGCCGAGGCTGTGGCCGGGAGCCGCGAAGCCCTGAAGAAACGCCCCCTGTTCAGCGGCATCTTCTGCGTCATCGACCCCTTGCGCTATCCCAACGACGAGATCGACCGCCTGCTCCTCTACGGCCAGTACGGCATTCCGGTGCGGGTGCCCATCACCTCCCTGGTGGGGGCCAACGCGCCCTATACCCTGGCCGGGGCCATGACCCAGATCAACGCCGAGTTCCTGTCCTCCACGGCCATTGTCCAGGCTCTGTGCCCGGGGCTGGGGGTGTGGTACTACACGCTGCTGCAGGTTCTGGACATGAAGAGCGGCCGCAGCGTGGCCAACGGCCCGGAACTGATGTTCCTGTATGCCGCCGCCGCCGAGATGGCCCGCCACTACAACGTCCCCAGCACCTTCTCCAGCGGCACGGTCACCGATACCCAGAGCCACCAGGCCATCTATCACTACGGTTCCACCCAGACTATGGCCTCGATGATGCAGATCACCGAGCAGGGCGGGGCGGGCAGCATCCAGGCCGCCGTGTATTACAGCCACCAGGCCATAGTCCTCATCGACGAATCCATGGGCTTTCTCAAGAACCTGGCCAAAGGCGCGGACATCAACGACGAGACCCTGGCCGTCAAAGACATCCACGACTGCCTGGACAAGGGCGAGTTCCTGTCCAGCAGGCTCACCATCAAGTATCTGCGCCAGGAAAAGCACTACGTGCCTTCGGTCATGGACTGGCGCCAGTTGGCCAACTGGGAGGAAAAGCCCGACACCATCGTCGACCGGGCCGAAGCCAAGGTTCAGGACATCCTGGCCAAGGCCGACCCCGCCCCGCTGTCGCCGGAAACCCAGAAGGAACTGGACCGCCTCATGGCCGCCGCTGAAAAGCAATTTGGCTGAGTCTTTTCAACATAGATAACTGTGTTTAACCCCGGCTTGCCCGGGGTTATTATGTTATAGTCTAAAAAAATACGATCGGAGGCCGAAGATTATTATCTCGGTTGCCGGTCGTTCTTTATTGACAAGGGTATTGTGAAAAACCAGAAAAAATTTCCCGAAAAATAAGTCAAAATACATTTTTATAACTTGCATTAAATTATAGATAATGATAGTATCATTGACGTTAATTAGCCTCTTGTATTTGTAATGAGCACGATTGTACATCAGTGATCTTAGAGATTGTTTTGTGAATAATTTCAGTCTATTAGCTGTTTTACGGAGATTTTTGGTGGAATTTTCAAAAAGGGGCAGGCCGAGATGCAAATAGTGCAACCAGGTTTTATTTGTCAACCGAATGACAAGTACTTGTGGTGCTCACAGCGCCTCGGCCCCATATCTTGTGGTGTGGCCCGCCGCCGTCCGCGGAGGCGCGAGGAGATGGTTCGGGTTCGAAATTTCGTTAAATCGCTGGCCTGGTCAGGCGGGTGTCTGCCGGCCCGGGGCGGCTGTCCGATCCATTCGATGCGTACCCTAAGTAATGATAAGTAAGATTGAGAAGTAAGCAATGAAGCGTGTGAAGCTCGGTTTGGTATTTCTTGCTTTATGGCTGGTGGCGGGCGCGGCTGGCGGGCCGGGCCTTTCAACGGTTTGGGCTCAGGATGCGGCGGCTCCGCCGGTGACGGCTGGCCCGTCCGAGAGCGCCGCCTCTCCCCGGGCCTCTGTCGCGGCCGAGGCCGCCGACGTCGCCGCCGAGGCCGCAACCATGGCCCCGGAAGCCGCTTTTCCGCCCGAGGCCGCCGCGCCCGCGCCG
>JAVBQN010000047.1:0-23338 GCA_031549025.1 Candidatus Adiutrix sp.
GCGCTCTTTTTCTTCAGGCGCCTTGTCGATCTTGTCGAAAGGGATGTAGTCCCCGCCGCCCGCCTTGGACAGCACCAGAGTGATGGCCGCGGTGGTGGTGGTTTTACCATGGTCGATGTGCCCGATGGTCCCCACGTTGACATGGGTCTTGGTGCGGTCAAACTTCTTCTTGGCCATTTTCGCCTCCTTGTCTCCTAACGGAAGGGCCGGGTCTTCACCAGGAGCTTTGGGAAACCGGCTATCACGCGTCTGGTATCAAACGATTAAAGGGCAATACTCTGCCCTGTTGTATCCGAACACCGTTTACATAACGAATCAAAAAAACTGGAGCCCACAATCGGACTTGAACCGATGACCTCGTCCTTACCAAGGACGTGCTCTACCTGCTGAGCTATGTGGGCCAGGAACAACCCGCCCGCCCCGCGACGGCCGAAAAAATGGAGCGGGAAACGGGGCTCGAACCCGCGACCCTCAGCTTGGAAGGCTGACGCTCTAGCCAACTGAGCTACTCCCGCTCACCCGGGGCGGCTCCAGGCTATGAGCCCGAAGCGTACACGATAAATTGCATGGTGGAGGGGGGAGGAATCGAACCTCCGTAGGCAATTGCCGGCAGATTTACAGTCTGCTCCCTTTGGCCGCTCGGGAACCCCTCCCGGAAAAAACGCCGCCGCCTCATCGCATCAAGAAAGACGGCAGCCTGTATGAACCAGAGAATAATACCCCGCTATCCGCAAAAAGTCAAGAGTTTTTTCCGGGGGCCGGAAGCGGCCGGCCTGACTCCCCGTCACCCCAGCCAGGCCCCCAGAACCACGGCGAACACCAGGGCGGGCAAGAGGTTTTCGACGGCCAGGGCCTTGACGCCCAGAAGGTTGGTGCCGATGCCCACGATCATCAGACCGCCGGTGGACACCAGGGTCGCCTTGATCCCGCCCACCAGGTACGGGGCCAGCACTCCGGCCAGGATAGTTATCCCCCCTTGATAGACCAGGAGCGGCGCCGAAGCCACCGCCACCCCGGAGCCGTAGACCGTGGCCAGCATCATGGCCAGGCAGAAGTCCAGGATGGACTTGGAAAACAGGGTGGCCCGGCCGCCGCCCAGCCCCTCTTCCAGGGACCCCACGATACCCATGGCCCCGATGCAGACGATCAGGGAAGTGGTCACCAGGCCGTCGGTGAATTTTTCATTCTCGGAACGCAGGAGCCGCTTGACCACATCGCCCAGCCGGGACAGCCGGCCGGCCAGGTTCAGCGCCTGGCCGGCGGCCATGCCCAGAACGCAGCTTAAAATGACCAAGAGAAGGTCGCCGCCGGAAAGAGCCATTTTCAGGCCCACCAGAATGGTGCAAAGCCCCAGGGTCTGGAAGAGCGAATCGCGCAGCTTTTCCCCGATGAAATTCCCGGCCATCAGCCCCAGGGCCGCGCCCACGGCCACCGCCCCGGCATTGACCAGCGCTCCCACAGGTATGACCATGATCCCCCCCCTGAAAAACAAGGCGGCCCTCAGGTGCTGAGGGCCGCCTCAAAAATGGCGGGGACGACGGGACTTGAACCCGCGATCTTCTGCGTGACAGGCAGACGTGTTAAACCACTTCACTACGTCCCCGAAAGAACCGGAACCACCGGGTGGTCGCTCCGATCAGGTTGTTATACTCATTTCCGTCCCTGAAGTCAACAAAAAAATGAAAGCCCAACGCTTCCGCCCGATAAATCGGTCTCCCCAATATGTTGTGTCCGCCGATCATTTAGGGTATACTAGGGCGGTTTTGAATCCGCCAGAGGCGATCCTCCGGGCGCGCGGCGATTCGAAAAAACCTTAAACTCAATTTCGGATATGCCGCGAGGTCTGCCATGAAAAAAGCCAAATTCATTTTCGTCACCGGCGGGGTGCTGTCCTCGCTCGGCAAAGGCCTGGCCGCGGCCTCCATCGGGGCTTTGCTCAAAGCCAGGGGCCTGAACGTCTCCCTCCAGAAGCTGGACCCCTATCTCAACCTGGATCCCGGCACCATGAGCCCCTTCCAGCACGGCGAGGTCTTCGTCACCGACGACGGCGCCGAAACCGATCTGGACCTGGGTCACTACGAGCGCTTCCTGGGCGTGCCCATGGGCCGCAAGAACACCTACACGGCCGGCCGCATCTACACCAACGTCCTCAACAAGGAGCGGCAGGGCAAGTATCTCGGGGGCACGGTCCAGGTCATCCCCCACGTCACCGACGAAGTCAAGGCGGCCATCAAGTCGGCCGTGACCCCGGATCTGGATGTGCTCCTGGTGGAAATCGGGGGCACGGTGGGCGACATCGAGGGCCTGCCGTTCCTGGAGGCCATCCGCCAGCTCAAGAACGATCTGGGCAAGAACCGCTGCCTCTACATCCACCTGACCCTGGTGCCCTACCTCAAGACCTCCGGCGAACCCAAGAGCAAGCCCACCCAGCACAGCGTCAAGGAACTCCGCTCCATCGGCATCCAGCCGGACATCATCCTCTGCCGGGCCGAGGACGCCCTGAGCCCGGAACTGAAGCGCAAGATCGCCCTCTTCTGCGACGTGCCCCGGGACTGCGTGTTTTCGGCGGTGGACGTGGGCAACATCTACGAAGTGCCCCTGGAATATCATCGGGAAGGCATCGACACCAAGGTGGCCAAGCTTCTGCGCCTGCGGGGCGAACTGGACATCACCCCCTGGGAAAAGCTCAACGAGCGCCTCGGCAATCCCAAACAGGAAGTGACCATCGGCCTGGTGGGTAAATATGTGGCTTTGGGCGAATCCTACAAGAGTCTCCACGAGGCCCTGACCCACGGCGGGCTCGACAACCAGGCCAAAGTGAAGATCGTCCACATCAACGCCGAGGAGCTGAAAAAGCGCAATCTGGAAAAGCATCTCGGCGGACTCGACGGCATCCTCATTCCCGGCGGCTTCGGCGACCGGGGCGTGGAGGGCATGATCCTGGCCGCCCAGTACGCCCGGGAAAAGAAGCGGCCCTTTTTCGGCATCTGCCTGGGCATGCAGTGCCAGGTCATCGAATACGCCCGCAACGTGGCCGGCCTTCCGGAAGCCAACAGCGAGGAATTCGCGCCCAAAGGCAAGGACAAGGTCATCTACCTGATGACCGGCTGGTATGACCACCGGGCCGAACGGCACGAAAAGCGCAGCGCCCACAGCGACCTCGGCGGCACCATGCGCGTGGGCGCCTATCCCTGCCACCTCGGCCCCGGCACCCTGGCCCTGAAGGCCTACAAGACGCCCGAAATCAACGAGCGTCACCGCCACCGCTTCGAATTCAACAACGACTACCAGGAAATCCTGGAACGGAACGGCCTGAAATTCGGCGGCCTGTCCCCGGACCACACCCTGGTGGAAATGGTGGAACTGCCCGCCAAGGAGCACCCCTGGTACCTGGGCTGCCAGTTCCACCCCGAATTCAAATCCACCCCCATGCGCCCCCACCCCCTCTTCCGCGATTTCATCAAAGCGGCTTTGGCGTTCAAGGCGACCAAGAGTTTATAATTTTCCTTTAAAAACGCGCGGCCAGGTCCGGTGCGGGAAAATCCCGGACCGGACCTGGCCGAAATGCTTCCGCCGAGGCCCCGTATGCAGTCCATCCTCCATCCGCCCGTGCCGTTCACGACGATCGGCCTTTTGCTGTGCTCCAACCTGTTCATGACCGTGGCCTGGTACGGCCACCTGAAATTTCCGGCCAGCAGCCTGTGGCTGGTGGTGCTGGTGAGCTGGGGCATCGCCTTTTTCGAATACTGCCTCCAGGTGCCGGCCAACCGGGTGGGCTACGGCTATTTCAACGCGGCCGAATTGAAGACCATTCAGGAAATCCTGTCGCTGAGCGTGTTCGCGGCCTTTTCCGTGTTCTACCTGGGCGAGCCGCTGAAGTGGAATTATGTGTTGGGCTTTCTCCTGATCGTCGCGGCGGCTTTTCTTATTTTTAAGAAATGGTGAACCCCGTTCACCCGCCGAAGGCGCTCAGCCAGAAATTTTCATAGGCCAGTTCGGGCTTGACGAAGCGGGCCAGGCTGTCTTCCAGCCGGTCCAAGGTCCGGCCAAGACGCTCAAGAGCCCCGGGCCCCAGGCGGCCGGCCCAGAACTCCTGGGCCGGGTCCGGGGGCGGGCCCTCCAGCCCGTCCGGCCCGGCGGCCAGGAGGCGCGCCGTTTCCCGCCACCACAGCCGCAAGAGATTCAGGGTCAGGGTCCGGTCCTCTTCCTCGGCCACGGACCTGACCCATTGCCAGGCCCGTTCCAGACGCTCCGGGGCGGCGGCCGCGCCCATGATCCCGTTCAATTCCTCCCAGCGGCGCCAGGTCTCTTCCGGGTCCAGGTTCAGGGCCGGGCCCAGGGCGCCGGCGGACAGGGCGGCCAGAAGGCGGGCCGGGGGGCCGGCCAGGCCCCGCCGCTCCGCCAGGGTCGCCAGCACCGCCTCCTGGGACAGGGGCGGCAGCCGCAGCCGCAGGCAGCGCGAGACGATGGTGGCCATGACCTCGGCCTCGGAAGCGCTGGTCAGGATTACCACCGAATCCGGGGGCGGCTCCTCCAGGGTCTTCAGCAAGGCGTTGCCCGAATCGGCGCTCAACCGGTCGGCCTCCCGGATGATGAAGACCTTGGTCCGGCCTTCGTAGGGCCGGAAGGCCATGGCCGCCCGCAGGGCCTGGACGTCCTCCATCTTCACCAGCCGGGCCTTGCCCGTGGGGGCCACGGTGGTCAGGTCGGGGTGGATGTCCTTGGCGATCTTTTGGCAGGAGAGGCATTGGCCGCAGGGGCCGCCGTCCCCGGCCGGGTCCAGGCAGTTCAGGGCCGCGGCCAGGGCCCGGGCCAGGCTGTTCTTGCCGCCGCCGGAGGGGCCGGTGAAGAGCAGCGCGTGGGGCAGGCGCCCGGCCGCGAGCATGGAACCCAGGACAGCCGTGGCCGCCTCCAGCCCGATCAAGCCCCAGGCCATCAGAACAGCCGCCCTTCCTGGTCCTCGCCGTCCGCATCGCCGTCCGCCGGCTGATCCGGGGCCGGGGCCTCTTCGGGCGGGGCCTCCTCGTCGGCCGCGGCCAGGGGCTTTTCCGGCTCGGGCGGTTCGGCCTCGAAGGCGGGTCCGGGGGCTAATTCCGGAGTACGCCGGAAAAAGCTGTTGAAGAGCCGGTGGTAGCCGCTCCAGCCCTCGGAATCGGATTCAGTCTCTAGAAATGAATTGATGGCCTCGAGCTTGGCGTCGATGTTGTCGAGGTGGTGCAGGGCCACCGCCTCCAGGAGCTGGGGCCGCACCGGGGCGCCGAACTCGGGCTCCCCGTGGTGGCTCAGGAGCAGGTGCTGCAAAAGCGCCAGCTTTTCGGCCGGGAAGCCGGGAATCGTATCGGCCGTCCGGCCCAGAAATTCGGCGCCCATGACCAGGTGCCCCTTCAGGCGGCCCAGGGTGGTGTAGTCCACCCGGGGCGGCGGGCTGAATTCCCAGATCTTGCCCAGGTCGTGGAGAATGGCCCCGGCCACCAGCAGATCGCGGTTGAGATGCGGGTAGTGCTCGGCCACCCGGGCGGCCAGACGGCCCACGGACAGGCTGTGCTCCAGAAGTCCGTGCATATACGCGTGATGGAGGCTCTTGGCCGCCGGGATGGCCAGGAATTTCTCCTCCACCTCCGGGGCGCGCAGGACGGCGGCAACCAGGCGGCGAAAATCGGCGTCGGCCAGGCCGTCCACCAGGAGCCACAGCTCGGCCTTCATTTCGGCCGCCGGCCGGGCCGAGGCCCTGAGGTAGTCGGGCCAGTGGATCTCCGCGGGGGGCAGGGGCCGGGCCTCGCGGACGATGAACTGGGGGCTGCCCCGGTAACTGTCCACATAGCCGCCCACCAGGGCCACGGTGCCCTCGGCCAGGCGGGGGGCCAGGGCCTCGGCCCCGTCCCAGACCTTGGCCGCCAGGCGGCCGGTGCGGTCGCCGAGTTCCAGGTTAAGGTATATGCCGCCCCGGTTGGTCCGGCCCCGGCCGAGGCTCAGCACCAGGAAGGGCGCCTCCAGGTCCTCGCCGAGGGTCAAATCTTTGATGAAAATGTCTTTGCCGGCCTGCTCCACGCGCGGTTCCCCCTTTTTCGAATCGGCCGCGGCCGACGCCTTCCGGCGGCGGTCCGGGAGCGGTCGGCCGTGACCTCCGGAGCTCCCCCAGAGGCCACCATTAGCAGAAAGGCCGCGCCATGTCAAATGTGAAGACGGCCTCTGAAAATCCGCCGGTTCCGGTGACACAGGAAGGCGTTCCGGGCCGGCGGGTTCGGGAAGAATCCGTTCATAAAAAGACTTGGCATAAAGGTCAAGGTGTGGTAATCAGTAAAAAGCATGGGCGGAACCAAATATCGGGGCGCCGAATGGTGAAGAAAACCAAAAAACCTTACATTTCCAAAGTGGCGGTTCATTACCGAAGCTTCCTTCTCCTGCGCCTGACCTCTATTTTTTTAGTTGCACCGTGAAGCCCGGCGCGGACGCCCCAAGCCTCTTTTCCCCAAAGGCCGGGAGAACGGCCCGGCCGAATCTATTAAGGAAAGGACTCGGATCCGATGACTACCGCCAACCAGGAACGGCCCCGCCCGGAGGCCCCCGGAGACGCTCAGGAGGGTGTCGGGCCGGTGAAGCCGGGTATCTATCTGCAGGAGAAGAAGAGCACCATCGGCACCGGCGGCACGGCCAAGCTGACCGAATACCGCACCTTCTGGGTGACCCTGCGGGTGGAGGAAGCCCAGGTGGAGATGCTGCTCCTGGACGACGACTTCAAACCCACGGGCATTCGGGAGACCTTTGCCCACGGGACCATATCGGGGCCGGGCTGGCACTTCATCGCCGAAGGGGAGAAGCGTTATCAGCGGCTCCGTCCCCACCTGGACCGACTCCTGGCCCCCAAGCCGCAGCCGGCGGCCGCCAAGCCGGCGCCGGCCGCCAACCGCTGGTGGGACGGCGGCGGCGGGGAAGCCAAAGACCCCTTCGCCATCGACAAACCCAAAACCAAAGCCCAGCCGGCCGCGAAAAAGGGCGGCTGGTGGGACAAGTGACCGGGCCCCGATGAAGAAACAGCACAGCCACGACTTTGTGGAGACCTATACCGGCCTCCTGGCCTACGGGCTGGACCCGGAAACCGACCTGGCCACCCTCAGGGTGTACCTCCAGAAACTGTCCGACGACGAGTTGATGGAAAAACTTTTGCCCCGCCTGACCCCCGAAGAGGTGGAGCGCTTCTTCGACCTCATCGCCGCCTGCCTGCGCCGCCACCTGGACGAAGAGGAATACCACCTCCTGTTCTTGCGCGATTTTCCGGAAGGGCCGCGTCAAATTTAGGAGTGTTCCCCGGCATGCTGGCCCAGATAATCAGCGGCTCCCTTTTGGGCATCGACGGCCTGAAGATCGAGGTCCAGGTGGATATTGCCAATGGGCTCCCGCGCTTCGACACGGTGGGCCTGCCCGAGGGCGCGGTGCGGGAGAGCAAGGACCGGGTCAAGGCCGCGCTGAAGAACCAGGGCTACCCCTTCCCCGGCGAGCGCATCACCGTCAACCTGGCCCCGGCCGACATCCGCAAGGAAGGGGCCGGCTTCGACCTGCCGATGGCCGTGGGCCTCTTGGCGGCCCAGGGTCTGGTGGACCCGGCCCGGGCCGCCGAACACATGATTGTCGGGGAACTGGGGCTGGACGGCGCGGTGCGGCCCGTCAAGGGGGCCCTGGCCCTGGCCCTGGCCGCCCGGAGCGAGGGACTGACCAGCCTGATCCTCCCCCGGGCCAACGCGGCGGAGGCCTCCGTGACCCCGGAGGTGGCCGTGCGGCCGGCCGACACCCTGGGCCAGGTGGTGGATTTCCTCAACGGCCGCGCCTCTCTGGCTCCCCTGGCTCCGGTGAGCCGGCTCGAGGCCGCGGACGACGGGGCCCCGACCGAACTGGACCTGGCCGACGTCCGGGGCCAGGAACGGGCCAAGCGGGCCCTGACCGTGGCCGCGGCCGGGGGCCACAACCTCCTGTTCATCGGCCCGCCGGGCAGCGGCAAAACCATGCTGGCCCAGAGACTGCCGTCCATCCTCCCGGTTCTCTCCTTCGAGGAGGCGGTGGAGACCACCAAGATCTACAGCGCGGTCGGCCGATCTCCCCTGGACCGTCCCCTGGTGGCCGCCCGGCCCTTCCGCAGCCCCCACCACACCATCTCCAACGTGGGCCTCATCGGCGGCGGGAAATACCCCAGGCCCGGCGAGGTCTCCCTGGCCCACAACGGGGTGCTGTTCCTCGACGAACTGGCGGAATTCCAAAAGAGCGTCCTGGAGGTGCTGCGCCAGCCGCTGGAGGACGGCCGGGTGTCCATCGCCCGGGCGGCCTCGAGCCTCACCTTCCCGTCCCGCTTCATGCTGGTCGCGGCCATGAACCCCTGCCCCTGCGGCTACCTGGGCGACGGCCGGCGCAAATGTTCCTGCCAGCCCCGGGATATTCAGAAATACCGCGCCCACGTCTCCGGTCCCCTCCTGGACCGGCTGGACATCCATCTCGAAGCCCCGGCCGTGGAGTTCCAGGACCTGGCCTCCGACCGGCCGGGCCTGGATTCCCGCACCGTGCGGGAGCGGGTCCGCCAGGCCCGGACCATCCAGGCCCGTCGCTTCGCCGGGCACGGCCTCTTCGTCAACGCCCAGATGAGCGGCGGCCAGATCAAGAAATGGGCTCCGCTGGGGCCGGAATCCCTGGCCCTTCTGCGGACGGCCATGGAACGGCTGGGCCTCTCGGCCCGGGCCTTCGCCCGCATCATCAAGCTGGCCCGCACCATCGCCGACCTGGAGGAGGCGGAATCCATCGGCCCGGCCCACGTGGCCGAGGCCATCGGCTATCGGTCCCTGGACCGGGTGTCGGCCTGAGGGCGTGGGGATGGAACCGCGTATCCGGACCGCTTTCCTGACCGCCCTCCTGGCCTGGGCCTGGCTGGCGGCGGGCGCCCCCCTGGCGGCCCGGACGAATCTGGCCGGGCCGGCGGCTCCGACGGATCCGCCCATCCAGCCGGCCCCGGCGGCCCAGGCCTGGGACCCGGAGTATGAACTCCGGGCCCAGGAGGTGGTGGCCGGCCTCGCCCGCCTCAACGGTCTGAAAGGCTGGGCGGCGGGGGCTCCCGGCGCCTGGCCGGAAAGCCCGGCGGCCCCGGGGGAAACGGAACCGGGCCGGGCCGCGCCCGGAGTCCGCTGGCTGCGGGAGGCCGCCCCGGCCCGCCTGGAAAGCCTGTCGCTGGAGGGCCAGGGCCTCACCCGGGCCGCCGACCTGAGCGGACTTACGGCGTTGAAGCGCCTGGAGGCGGGCGGCAATTCCCTGCGCGCGGTCAATATCGAGGGAAACCGGAACCTGGTCTTCCTGGGGCTGACAAAAAACCAGATCGCCGTCCTCCACGTGGAAAGCTGCCCTGACCTGGTCCATCTGGCCGTCAGTTCCAACCAGTTGGAGCGCCTGGACATTTCCCGCAACCCCAGGCTGCGGACCCTCCTGGCGGCCAAGAACCGGCTGATGGAGCTGGACCCGGGCCGGGCGCCCGACCTGGAAAACCTCGAAGCCTCCAACAACCGCCTCTCCAGCCTCCGGGTGACGGCCAACCCCCGCCTGACCCGGCTGGTGGTCTCCTACAACCGCCTGGCCGCGCTGGACCTGTCGGCCAATCCCCACCTCACGGAATTGGCCGCGCGGGACAACCAACTGACCCGCCTGGACCTTTCGGCCAATCCCCGCCTCACGGCCCTGACGGCCGGGCGCAACCGCCTCACCGGGCTGGACCTGTCAGCCAACCCGGCCCTGACCCGCCTGACCGTGGACCAGAACCAACTGACCCGTCTGGATCTCACCCATACTCCGGTCCTGGCCACCCTGGAAGCCCAGGACAACCCCCTGACGGAAATCCGGCTGGGCGACAACGCCCTGGCGGAATTGTGGAACCTCAACCTGGACGGCTGCCGGCTGCCGTTGAGCGCTCTGGCCCCCCTGTCGGGCCGGGCCCGGAGCCGGGCCCGTTTCGGAACCCAGGACAACGTCCTGTTCGAACACACCACCCTCACCCTCGGCCAGCCCCTGGATCTGTCGGCCGAGGCGGTCATCGGCGGGGTGGCCACGACCTTTACGGCGCTCACCGACAAACGGCGCCGGCTGCCGGCCGACGCCTACCGGGAAGAGAACGGGGTCGTCACCTTCCGCCGGCCCGGCCGCTACCTGGTGGCCATGACCAACGACCGGGTGGTCTCCACGGAGATCAACCGCCCCAGCGGCCGCGTCCGGAGTTTTAAGGTCAAAGTCCAGACCGGCGTGGTGGAAGTGCTTCCCGGCGAAACCGGGACCGAGGCCGGGGGAACGCCATGATCGGCCGCCTGACCGAAAGTCTGCGCCGGCTGTGGGGTTCCCTGGTGGAGACCCCCTCGCCGGAGTACGACCCTCTGGCCCGGGACCTGATCCAGCGCCTCAAGGACAACAACGGCTGCGACCTGTGGCCCAGCGATCTGCCGGAAGGCTGGGAGGTGGCCGCGGATCTCCGTTGGAACCGGGGCGTACAGTGGACCGGCGAGGACCAGGAATGCCTGTCCGGCCTCAACCTCTGCCAGCAGAACCTCAGCGGGGTGGCCGACTTCAGCGGCCTGCCCACCCTGGAGAGGCTGTACCTGACCGACAACCGGCTGGCCGCCCTGATCCTCAGCGACAACCACCGGTTGCGGGACCTCCACGTCGGTTTCAACCAGTTGGTCCGGCTGGATCTGGCGGGCGCTCCGGCCCTGGTGGAAGTGGATTTGGCCCACAACCAGCTGGCGAGCCTCCAGCCGGCCCCCTGCCGCGGCCTGACCACCCTTTATGCCAACAACAATCGCCTGGTGGAACTGGACCTGTCGGCCAATCCGAGGCTCCGGCGGCTGGTGGTCTACGCCAATCACCTGACCGATTTGAATATCAGCGGCTGTCCGGAGCTCACCTATCTCTCCGCCCTGGAAAACCGGCTGCGGGACCTCGACCTGCGCCGCAATCCGCGCCTGGAGACCCTGGCCGTCGGGGACAACGAGGAACTGGCCGCCCTGGACCTGAGCCGCAACGGGGAACTGGCCTATCTCAACCTGTACAACACCGGCCTCACCGCCCTGGATCTGTCGGCCAACCCCAAACTCTGGTATCTGGTGGTCTCCGGCAACCGGCTGGCCGAACTCGACCTCGGCCGGCAGACGGCCCTGAGCCACTTGGTGGTGTCCGCCAACCGCCTCACCCGCCTGGAAGTGAGGCACCTCCCCGAACTGCGCACCCTGGACCTGGCCGACAACCGGATCGAGGCCCTGGACGTCAGCCGCAATCCCGGACTGTGGTATCTCTACGCCGCGGCCAACCGCCTGACCGAAGTGGACGTCCGGGCCGCAGCCCGGCTGGTGATTCTGGACGTGACCAAGAACCGCCTCTCCGGGCTCGACCTCAGCCGCAACCACCGGCTTCAGCGCTTGTACGCGGCCGGCAACCAGATCGCCAGCCTCGACCTGAGCCACAATCCGCAGTTGGAACGCCTCTACGTCAACGACAACCCCCTCGCCCGACTGGAGCTCGGGGCCAACGCCCTGACCGCGCTCAAGGAGCTGGACCTCAGCGAAACCCGGCTGCCCCTGAGCGCATTGGCCCGTTTTGTGGGCCTGGGTGCCGAAATGACCATGCTGGGCCCCCAGTTCCGGGCCTTTTTCGACCATCTGGAACTGAAGGCGCCGGGCCGGCTGGATCTGTCCTCCGAAACCCGGGTGGCCGGCCGGCCCACGGCCTTCACCGTGCTGGACGCCCACCAGGAACCGGTCGGCGCGGAAGCCGCCCGGGTGGTGGACGGGGTGATCACCTTTCAGCGGAGCGGCCGCTACCAGGTCCTGATGACCAATCCGGCCGTGGTTTCCAACTGCGCCGGCCAGCGGGAACCGGCCACGGTCTTTACCGGAGTGATCGAGGTGGTTGAATAAGAGGTTTGACAACCCTGGAACGGCGGAGTAATATGTTCCAACTACGCGAAACCCAAAATAGATGGGGAGCGGCTCCGGGGGAGCAGGGGCTTCCGAAGCCGGGATCGGCCGGAATCAGGGCGGGCCGGCGCAATGGAGAGGTTCGGCCCGGCCACCGATGACGGCCGGGGAATGCACATATGTTTCCGCGCGGCTCCTGACGCCGCCGTATATTCAATTCAGTTGAGCGCATAATCATGAGTGAAAAAAACGAGTCCGGCCCGGCCGGTGCGGCCATGGAAGACGTGCAGAACCGGCCGGACACCAGAAACATCAAAATCGACAAAGTCGGCGTCAAGGATATCCGTTACCCCATCACGGTCATGGACAAAGCCAAGGAGGCCCAGCGCACGGTGGCCTCGGTGAACATGTATGTGGACCTGCCCCACCATTACAAGGGCACGCACATGTCGCGCTTCATCGAAGTCCTCTCCACCCATCGCGACCGCATCTCCCCCCAGCGCATCCCGACCATCCTCTCGGACATGAAAAAACGCCTTGACGCGGCCTCGGCCCACCTGGAGCTGTCCTTCCCCTATTTCATCGAAAAAAAAGCGCCGGTGTCCGGGGCGGTGAGTTTGATGGAGTATAACTGCACCCTCTTCGGCCAGCAGGACAGCGCCGGTCCGGACATCACCGTGGGCGTGACCGTGCCCATCACCACCCTGTGCCCCTGCTCGCGGGAGATCAGTCGCTTCGGGGCCCACAACCAGCGCGGCCTGGTCAAGGTGGTGGTGCGCTATTCCAGGTTCTTCTGGATGGAAGATCTCATCCGCCTGGTGGAGACCTCCTGTTCGGCCGAGGTTTTCTCGCTCCTGAAGCGGTCCGACGAGAAATTCGTCACCGAGGCCGCCTATGAAAACCCCATGTTCGTGGAAGACGTGGTCCGCGAAGTGGCGGTGAAGCTGATGGCCGACGAAACCTTCACCTGGTTTTCCATCGCCGCCGAAAATTTCGAATCCATCCACAACCATTCGGCCTACGCCTACCTGGAACACTCCAAGTCATAACGCCGCCGGAAACGACGGCCGGACAAAAAAAGACCATCTGCCGGCGGCCCGCCCTGACCGGGAATACCCGGGCCGCGTCGGAGAAGTATCGTATGGACAAAATACTCGTTGAAGGCGGCTGGGAACTGGCCGGCGAGGTCCTGGTCAGCGGGGCCAAGAACGCGGCCCTGCCGCTGATGGCCACCGCCATCCTGGGCCCCCTGACCCTGGAAAACGTGCCGGAACTCAAAGACCTGGCCACCATGACCCGGCTCCTGGAACACATGGGCGGCCGGGCCGAACTGGCTCACGGCCGGGCCGAACTGGACCTTTCGGCCCTCTCCCAGCCCGAGGCCCCATATGAACTGGTCAAGACCATGCGGGCGTCGGCCCTGGTGCTGGGCCCGCTGTTGGCCCGCCACGGCCGGGCCCGGGTGTCCCTGCCCGGGGGCTGCGCCATCGGCGCCCGGCCGATCGACCTTCATCTCAAGGCCCTGGAAGCCATGGGCGCGATCATCGACCTCGACGCCGGCTACGTGGTGGCCCGGGCGCCGGAGGGCGGGCTCCGGGGCGCCCATATCCACTTTGACACCGTCACCGTCACCGGCACTGAAAACCTGATGATGGCCGCGGCCCTGGCCCGGGGCCGCACGGTCATCACCAACGCGGCCCGGGAGCCGGAGGTCACGGACACGGCGTTGGCCCTCCGGGCCATGGGCGCGAAAATCTCCGGCCTGGACACGGATGAACTGACCATCGACGGGGTGGACGAACTGAAGCCGGCCACCCACCGGGTCATGCCCGACCGCATCGAGGCCGGGACCCTCATCGTGGCCACGGCCCTGGCCGGCGGACGGGTGACCCTGATCGGAGCGCCCCACGAGGCCCTGGATACGGTCTATGACAAAATTCGGGAGGCCGGCGTGCGCTTGACCGCTGACGGCGACCGCCTGGTGGTGGAATCCGACGGCGGCATCCGCTCCACGGACATCACCACCCGGCCCCATCCGGGCTTCCCCACCGACATGCAGGCCCAGTTCATGGCCCTGATGACTGTGGGCGACAAGGTTTCCATCATCACCGAAACCATTTTTGAGAACCGCTTCATGCACGTCAGCGAGCTCAGCCGCCTCGGCGCGGACATCACCCTGGAAGGCCGCACCGCCGTGGTCAAGGGCGTGCGGCGGCTTTCGGGCGCCCCGATGATGGCCACGGATCTCCGGGCCTCGGCCAGCCTTATCCTGGCCGCCCTGGCCGCCAAAGGGGAGAGCGAGGTTTCGCGGGTCTATCACCTGGACCGGGGTTACGATCGCCTGGACGACAAGCTCGTCGGGCTGGGCGCCCGCCTGCGCCGGATCAAGGCCTGACCGGCGCTGGATTATTCGTATAATTGATGCTAAAATGAAGCATTATCGTCATGTGGTGCCTGGTGGTATGAAAACGGTCAATGTGCGCATAAAATACGGCGGTCAGGTCATGACCTACGACTGCGGAAACCTCAACCCCACCCTGGGGGATTGGGTGGTGGTCAAATGCGACGACTTGACCTACCTGGGCCAGGTGGTCACCACGCCGATCATGCTTTCCCCCCAGCCGCCGGAGAGCGGCGCCGACGAACCGGCCGCTGAAAGCCAGCCCGCCGACCAGACCACACCGCCCGCTCCGGAACCCGGCCCGGGCCAGTGCGGCCGGACGGTCTGGCCCGAATCCCGGCGGATGCTGCGCCTGGCCACCCAGGCCGATCTGGCCCGCCAGGCGGAAAATGAGATCAAGGAACGGGAAGCCTTCGAGTACTGCCTGTCCCGGGTGCTCATTCAGCGGCTGGAAATGAAGCTGGTGGCCGTGGAAGTGGTCTTTGACGGCTCCAAGACCATTTTCTACTACACCGCCGACGAGAGGGTGGATTTTCGTCTGCTGGTCAAGGAACTGGTCAGCCGCTTCCGCACCCGCATTGAAATGCGCCAGATCGGGGTGCGGCACGAGGCCCGGATGGTGGGGGGACTGGGCAGTTGCGGGCGGTGCTTCTGCTGCTGCGGCTTTTTGTCCAACTTCGCCCCGGTTTCGGTAAAAATGGCCAAGGAACAGAGCGTCTCCCTGAGCCCGTCCAAGATTTCCGGGGTCTGCGGCCGGCTGATGTGCTGCCTGGCCTTCGAACACGTCGGCCCCGCCGGCAAGGGCGGCCGCAAAACGGCCCCGGCCGACGCGCCGGAAAAAACCAATGACCCGGCCATGGCCGATGATCAGGCCCCCCCCCCGGAGGCCGATTCGCCCTCCGAGGCCTGAACACGCGGGCGGACACGCTCTTCTTCGGCTTCCTTCCCCCCCCCTGGAACGATCTATCCAACCCGCCTGAAAGACTGATACGGTACAGGCGGCCCCGGGTCCGGCCGACCGGCCGAGGCTTGACATCGCCCAACCAACGGTTTACAATTCTTACGGTGTAAGGAATATCGGAAGACGGCCGGCATCCGGTGTTCGGGCCGACGCGATATTGGGCGATGCGGAACCGACGCCCCGCGTGACGGACGGGCCGAAATGACATCCGACCGGCGACCACCTCCGAATGCCCCCTCAAAGGAGCCAACATGACCATCGGCGCCTTATATCAACCGGCGACCGCCCTGTCGGCCTTCGGCACGGGCCTGCGGAGCACGGCTCATAATTTGGCCAACGTCTTGACCAACAATTTCAAAGCCGGTCGGGTGACCTACAGCGAGCTGCCCGCCCAGGCCGGGACCCGAGCCGAAGGTCCGGCCAAGCTGGACGCGCGCGGCCCGCTGGCGCCCTCCGGCCCGGGGCTGCCGCCCCGGGAAAACGCCGACCCGGCCGTGCCGGCGGGCTTCGTGGAAGGCTCCACCACCGACGTGGCCACGGAAATGGTCAACCTGATCGTCACTTCCCGATCCTACCAGGCTAATGCCAAAACCGTCCACACGGCGGACGAGATGCTGGGCACGGTCATCAATCTGAAAGTCTGATTCACCGGAAACCCCGCCCCGATCGGCGGGGTTTTTCTTTCGCGGCCAAGACCGCGCGTTCAATTTTCCACCTGAAGAGAAATAAGGGGTTCTCATGAAAAAACTGATTATCGCCTGCACGTTGGCCCTGACCCTGGCCCTCGCCACCCCCCTTTTCGCTGCCGACAACCCGGCCAAAGGCCTGGTTCTGCCCGGCGACGTGACCGCCGAACTGGCCCAGAAAGCCATCGAGGCCGCGGTGAAAAAAGCCCAGGAGCAGGGCACGTTGATGAACATCGCCATCGTCGACGCCGGGGGCAACCTCAAGGCCTTCTGCCGCATGGACGGCGCCTTTCTGGGCAGCATCGACATCTCTATCAAGAAAGCGATCAGCGCCCGCTACCTGAACATGCCCACCACCCAACTGGGCGAAGCCTCCCAACCGGGCGGTGAACTGTACGGCATCGAAGTGACCAACAACGGCATGGTCATCTTTGGCGGCGGCGAATTGCTGAAAGACAAAGACGGCACCATCATCGGCGCCATCGGCGTCTCGGGCAGCAGCGTGGCCAATGATGTGGCCGTGTCCCAAGCCGGCGCCGCCGCCGTCCTGGCCGCCACCGGCGGCAAGTGAGCTCTTTAGCGACAAAGGTTTTATCATTTTTGGGGGCGCCGCCCTCAAGCCTTATCTTTCAAGCATGGAGGCTTGAATTTCAAATTATGACCAGCCTGTGGCTGCCAGAGCGCTTTTTTTATGCTGATGACATTGAACCGGCCACGATTTTTCGGCGGAAGACTTGATTTCCAGCAGCGATAGTGCTATACTCCCCCTTGCTTTAGACGCGGTCCCATCGTCTAGCGGTCTAGGATATCGCCCTCTCACGGCGGGGACACGGGTTCGATTCCCGTTGGGACTGCCAAAGATTATAAGACTAAAAAGCGGCTTCCGGAAAAACCGGAAGCCGCTTTTTAGTCTTGTCTTCAGGCAACGGATCAGCGGGTCAGCTTGAGAATGTTGATTTCCGGCCAGGCGAAAAGGCGGAAGGGTATGCCCACCGCGGCCACGCCCCGGCTGACGTGGAGCCAGGCCCCGTGCTCGTGGTACAGGCCGCCGGTGTATTTGTAGAAAAAGGCGGCCAGATTGCGCTGGTCGTTCCAGGGATCCTGATACTGGCCGCCGTGGGTGTGTCCGGCCAGGTAAAGCTGATAGCCCCGGCGGGCGGCCTGGCCGAAACCTTCGGGACGGTGATTCAGAAAGATCGTGAAATCCCCGGGACGGGGTTCCGGTCCCGCCAAATTGCGAAAATCCAATTGGTCGGGATCGACCTGCTTGATCCCCGGCCCATTGCCCATCCAGGAATGGGCGGGGCCCCGATCATCGAGGCCGACGAGAGTCAACGGCAGGCCCGGCAGGTTCATCTGCCGATCGACGAGCATGGTCATACCCGAGGCGGTGAGGATATCGGCCACCAGGGCGGGCTGGCCGGTGTAGTGGTCGTGATTGCCCAGGATGCCCCAGACCCCGTGGGGCACGCCGGCCAGCCGCCGCAGAGGCTCCCGGTAGAGGTGGGCGAATTCCGCGCGGCGGTCCACCATGTCGCCGGTGAAGAACACCAGGTCCGGCTTTTCGGCCGCCGCCAGGCGGACAGCCTGGTCCACTTCCTGCTGGCTGGCCCACAGGCCCAGGTGCAGATCGCTGATCTGGGCCATGGTGAGCCCATCCAGGGCCGAAGGCAGTCCCTCGACGGCCAGGGTCAGACGACGAACCTCCGGCGGCCGCGACTGCCGAAAAATGCCGTACCCGCCGATGCTTAAAGCCCCCAAGCTGCCGGCTGTGCCCGCAATTTTTAAAAAATCCCGCCGGCCGGGGTCCGCGGTTCGGCGGCGGAGCGGGCGCCGGCTCACGAAGGCGGCCGAACCCGCGACCAGGGCCCCCACGGGCAGGATGAGCAGAACGTACACCAACTGCCAGGAAAAGCTGGGACGGCCCACCCAGGTCCAGGTGGCGTCGGCCAGATGGCTGTTCTGGCCCTGATACAGGGCGAACACGGTCAGCAGCCAGCCCAGGTTGAAGATGAGGAACACCGCGTTCAGAAGCCGGCGGCCGGTTCGGGACCGTATCCGCCGCCGCCACAGGCGCCACCCCAGAACCTGGCCCAGGAAGCACACGATAAAAAACAGGACCGCCTGATATTCAAAAAGAAGCTGGTTTATTTGTTGGGAAAGCATGGATTTCTCGAATAACCGCCCGACCGCCAAACCGTCGCCGAGCCCGTGGGCCGCCGGCTACGGCCGAAGGGCGCCGCTCAGGACCGCCGGGAACATGAAGGTGAACGAAGCGCCGCTGTCCGGGATGTGGGACGGGTGGTTTTCCACGGCGATGAGGCCGTGGTAGCGGTCCACGATTTTTTTGACGATCGAAAGGCCCAGGCCGGTGCCGCCGGCCTTGCTGGTGAAAAAGGGGTGGAAGATGCTGCTCACCATGTCCTCGGAAATGCCGGGGCCGGTGTCGGTGATTTCACAGGCCACGTAGGACTGATCGCCCCGCCGGGTCTCGAAAAGGCGCAGATGGATGCGGCCGCCCTTGGGGGCCATGGCCTGGGTGGCATTGTAGAAGATGTTGAGAATGATGTGCATGACCTGGCGGTCGTCGGCCGAGACCAGGGGCAGATTCGGCTGGATGTCGGTCTCCACCGTGGCCTTCTGGCGGGTCAGTTCGTGGCGCAGGGAGGTCAGGGTCTCGGCCACCAGGTCCTCCATGCTGAAATCCCGCACCCGGCCCTTTTCATCGCGGGAAAAATCCAGGACGTTGTTGAGGACCTTATTGACCCGCTCCACCTCCTCCCAGATGACCTGGGCGTACTGTTTGAGGGGATCGTCGTCCTTGAGGCGCTTTAAGAGCCGCTGGGTGAAGCCGCCGATGGACACCAGGGGGTTCCGGACCTCGTGGGCCAGGTGGGTGCCCATTTCGCCCCGGGCGGCCTGCTGTTCGGCCTCGATGAGCTGAACCCGCACCTGGCTGAGGGTCTTGTTGGCGGTCTCCAGATCGTCGTACAGCCGGGTGTTTTCGATGGCCAGGCCCGCCTGGTTGGCCAGCATGGTCAGGTCGCGCAGGCTGTCCATGGTCAGGGGTTCCCCGGTGAGGGAACGGTCCACGGCGATGACCCCCACGTCGTGGCTCTTGGCCACCATCGGCACCGCGGCGTAGGCTTTCAACCCGAAATCCTTCAGGTCCAGATCGCCTTCGGTGTCGAACATCCGGAAGCCCAGCATGGGCTTCTTTTCCTCCAGCACCCGGGACAGGGTGCGGCCGCTTTCCGGAAACACGGGAATGCGCAGGCCCATTTCCGCGCCGCGCCGGAGCATTTGAGCGGCCTCCTCTTTGGAGGGGTTCCGCAGCAAATCCATCAGCCGCTCGCCGCCGCCGTCGGCCCCGCTTTCCCGGCCGTAGCTCCAGAAGGCGGAACTGACCAGGGTCGGCCCATGTTCGGCGTCGTGCTGCAACAACAGGATCAGCACCTGGTCGAACCCCAGCCCCTGTCGTTCGGTCAGGGCCCGGGTGATGATCCAGGCCAGTTCGTCGTAGCGCACGGTGGTCATCATGGCGCTGGAAATTTCATACAGGGTGGAGAGATAGGCCACCATCTTCTCGTTGGTTTGGGCCAGGCCCTCCACTTCCCGAAAGGTGATGGCGTTCTCCACCACCCCGGAAATCATGTTGTTCATGGAAAACAGGAGTTCCAGGTCGTCGCGGTCGAAGATCTGCGGTGCCATGGGGGCGTCGGCGTTGCGGCGGCCGAGCTTGTTGAAGAGGGAGATGCTGCCCTGATGGGGCCCTTGGAAGCTCAACGGGCAGCTGATGATGGTGTCGTCCATTTCGGCGTCCGACAGGTCCAGGGCGCCGTGATCGTCCCGGAGATAGCCGCTGAAGCTGGTCTTGCGTGACAGGGCCGCGGCCACCGAGGCCGGCAGGCCCTTCGAGGACCGGTAGCGCTCGAAATTGTAGGCCGGCGGAATCAGGCCGTACTGCGAATACAGAACCAGCGCCTGGCCCGACTCGTCGAGGATATTGAGGGTGCAGCCGTCGGCCAGGAAAATGCCGGCGGCGATCTTGGGGATCATGGTCATGATCTTGTCCACCTCGATATAGGCGGACAGGGTGCGGCCCAGATCGCTCAGCACGTTCAGGACGCTGAGACGCTTGGTGGTGTCGGTGGTCATCTGGAAGTTTTTAATGGCGATGGCCAGCTCGTTGGCTACGGCCTCCATCAGGAGGGCCTTGGGGGCACTGACCTCGTGGGGCCGGCGGGACAGGAGCATCAGCACCCCGTAAACGGTTTTGTCGTCGCCCAAGGGGGTGACCAGGAGCCCCTGGGCATACGGAGCGGCAAAGGCGGCCCAGTCCGGAGGCAGGGCCTCGAGGTCGGAGGGTTCGGCCAGGAGCGTCTGGCGCGTGGTCAGGCTGCGGCCGACCATGTTGTTTTCCAGGGGGATGGGGCTGAGGTGCGGAAAGGCGGCGTCGGCCCGCCAGAGGGGTTCCAGAATCCGGCGTTCGCGGTCCAGGGTCAGCATGACGGCCAGATCGAGGTCCATCTCCCAACTGATGATGTTGAGAAAGCTGTTGATCTTGGATTCATATTGAATGTTGGAATTGGACAGTTTGATCAGCTTGGCCAGGACGGCCGCCGGATCGGTTTTCTGGGAAAAAGGCATGAGCGCTAGGACCTTAATTTAGTGTATATAGGAGTGCCTTGACGGGCATGGTCGTAGCCGGGCCAAAAACGTGGTTTTGGCCCGGCGGGCGGCTGCGCCGACTTGCCCGCCAGTCGCTTCGCTCCGTCGGCCCCGGGGGGGGCCGACCTCCGGGGCGGCCCGGCCGGCGGCAGCGCAAAGTCAGCGGGGCTGGCCGCCCGCCCGCTGTTCCACCGCCTTCAGGGCCTGGCGATAGGCGGCGTGATAGCGGGAGGCCGCCAGGTCCCAGGAATAGTTCTGGGCCATGCCCCGGCTCCGGACCCCTTCCCAGATTTCCGGGCGGCCGAAATCGGCCACCGCCCGGGACAGGACCTCCAGAAACGCTTCCGGGGAATAGTCCACAAACTTATAGCCCGTCCCCTCCCCGGGGTTGGCCAGGTTGTCGATGACCGTGTCGTCCAGGCCGCCGGTGCCGCGCACCACCGGCACCGCCCCGTAGCGCAGGGCGTACAGTTGTTCCAGGCCGCAGGGTTCGAAGCGCGAGGGCATGATGAAAATGTCCGCCCCGGAGAGGATGTGGTGGGTCAGGACCAGGTCGTTGGCCCTCTTATACCCCAGTCGCCCGGTCCAGCGGACCGCGGCTTCCTGGAGGAAATCCTGATAGTGTATTTCGCCCAAACCCATGAAGGCCAGGTTGACCGGCAGGGCCATCATCCGGTCCAGGGCCTTGACGATGATATCGAGCCCCTTGCGGGGGAGGAGGCGGCAGACCATGGCCACGGTCGGGAGTTCGGGATGCTCGAAGCCGAAGAGGGCGGCCAGGTTGCGCCGGCACTCCTCTTTGCCGGAGAGATCCCGGGCGGAATAGTTGGCCACGATGTGGATGTCGTTGGCCGGGTCCCACTGGGCGTAATCCACCCCGTTGGGCACGGCCACGATGTCGGCCTGGCGGCCGCGCAGCACCCCTTCCAGGCCCATGCCGAAAGCGGGGGTCAGGGTCTCCTGGGCGTATTTGCGGCTGACGGTGGTGATGACGTCGGCGGCCAGGAGGCCGGCCTTGGTCAGGTTCATCCGGCCGTGGAACTCCAGGCCCTCGTGGGTGAAGAGGTTCCAGTCCAGCCCGGTCATGGCGAAGTCGTAATGGAGGAAAAGGCCCTGGTTGGCCAGGTTGTGGTAGGTGAAGACGGTCCCGGCCTTCTGGAGGGACGGATAGTCGGCCCGCCAGTTTTTCAGGCACATCGGCACCAGCCCGGCGGCCCAGTCGTGGCAGTGCAGAACCACCTCCTGGCCCGGCTCGGCCAACCTGGACGCGGCCAGAAGCGCGGCCCGGGAAAAAAAGATGAAGCGCTCGGCGTTGTCGTCATAATCGCCGAACTCGTTGCCGTAAAGGCCGGGGCGGTCGAAGAGCTCGTCGCAGCCCACCAGCACGGCCTCGTGGAGGTCGCCGGTCTGGCCCAGATAGAACCGGGCTTCCCGCCGCGAGAGCGACAGGTCGATTTCCGCGCGCCACTCGGGGATCTCGGTCAGCTTCATCTTGTCCGCGCCCCGGGCCTTGGGGAGGATCACCGTCACCCGGTGCCCCTGGCGGGCCAGGGACCGGGGCAGATGAAAGGAGACGTCGCCCAGCCCGCCCACCCGGGAAAAGGGCATGGCTTCGGGGGTTATGAATAGAATCTGCATACGCGCCTCCCCACGAATTCACTCGCCGGAGCCCTCGCGCCCGCAAGGCGCCTCGGGTGGGAAAACCTGATTTAACTGTTGACAGTATAGCTCTTTTATGAGTGTTTATCAAGATATATGCGGCCGTGAAGCAGGGCGCAGGCATCTAATTTTAGGCCGGCGACGAGGCTTGAATATAATGGAACACCTCACAATTTCGTCATCCGGCGAAAGCCGGGACCCAGGCCTTTCCTCTTCCCGTACCTGGCGAAAAGTCATGGATCCCGGCTTCCGCCGGAATTACGGTCGGGCGGGGTGGGGTGGGGTTCGGGCCTTCTTGGGTTGAAGAGGCGAAGAAATTGGAATTTTGCATTTGCAGAGGGGGGCTCCGCCCCTCCACCCCGCCAGGGAAGGGGGCTCGCCCCCCCTTCCCTGGACCCATCGGGCGCCAAGGGGGCTGGCGCCCCCTTGGATCCCCCCCTCGGAGAGCGGCCATGTGCCGGTGGGGCACGACCCGTCAAGCCCCGCCGCAACTCGCTTCGCTCAGACAAGCGGCGGGGCGGAGAGGACCGGCGCAACGGGCACCGGGGTGCCGGGCCGGGCGGCCCGTTTCCGGGTGTTCCGCGCCCAAGCGTGGGGCGACTCGGCAAAGGGCGTACGCGTCTAAATTTAAAAGTTGGCGATTTGGCATATGATGACGTAACATCTGGTAATAACTAAGATAAAAACTACACCCGCCCGACCGTCATCCGGCGGAAGCCGGGATGACGAAATTGTGGGGTATTCCATTATATTCAAGCCCCGTCGCCGGCCTAAAATTGGATGCCTACGCCCCACGCCAACATCGTTGGCATTGCCGGGGACGGCGTTTCATGGTATACTCGGCGAAATGTGCGGATAATTCACTGTGAATAGTGCTGACGGCTGAAAATCGCCCCCCCGATTCCCGAGGTGACCTTATGAAACGCGCCGCCCTGATTCCCGGCCTGCTGGCCCTGGCCCTTCTGTTCCCGCCCGCGGCCGCCCTGGCCCAGGATTACAGCAACCCCGCCGGGCAGACCGACAGCTACAGCCA
>JAVBQN010000075.1:0-66020 GCA_031549025.1 Candidatus Adiutrix sp.
GCGGCCACTGGCGCTCCAGGCCTTCAACGTTTCCTTGACTTGATCTGAACATTGAATTTTTTGGCTTATGCGTGACATCGGCACCCTCCCGTATGCCAGCATTATATCATTTATCATTAAATTACGCAATTAGACACTAGATCACAAATCGTGGAAGCAAAATGAGGCCTTAGGGATCGTTCGCGGTTCCTTTGGCTTCCGGGCTTCGCGGCCGGCCGGACCGGCGGCCGCCCTCGTCTCTGGCCGAAGTCGGGTTTTCCCGGCGGCGGGGAGGGGATATGACATCCAAAACCGACATAGCGGAAATACTGTGCGCGGCCGCCGGCTGGCGTCAGCCGGAGCCGGATGGGGACGGGCGGCTGGTCTTTCGTCTCGAAGGGGATCTGGCCTGGGAACTGGTCACCCCCGACGACCGGACGGCCGTGTTCCTGGCCGATCTGGGGGCCTGTCCCGAGGATCGTCCGGACGATCTCTGCCGCCGGGCGGGCGTCATGGCCGCCGGCGCCTTTCCGCGCCGCCGGTCCGTCCTGTCGTTGAAAGACGGCCGCTTTCGCCTGCACCATACCGTGAACCTGGCCCTGAGCCCTTTGGAAGAACTGCCCGATCAGTGCGCCGTGTTTCTGAACGACTGCGCCTGGTGGCGGGCCAACTGGCCGACGGCCTGAGAAGGACCCGCCGCCATCCCGCTGATGATCCGCCCCTGGGACGGTCACAGCCTCCGCCAACATAGTTGCCATTTTGAACGCCATCAGCCAACAATATTGCCGATTCGCATTTCCGCCGGCCAAGGCTGCAAGTGGGGTGATTTCTATTCCCTTATACTTAAAATCTCCGCCCCGGCTGATTGTCTGTCTGGGGGTGCTCTTGGGGCTGGCCATGTGCGCGGCGGCCGGCTTGGCCGTGGCCCAGCCGCTGCCCCCGGAAAGCGGGCGGGAACGGGCCTCGGGATTTTTTCCGAAACCGTACAGCCACTATTCGGACCAGGAGCCGGTGGCCCAGGTGCTGGGCGACTTCGCCCGTTTCGAAGGCTACCGGGTCAACGTTTCCCAGGCCGTCACCGGGGTCATGAGCGGCCGCTTCGAGAACGTGGCCCCCGACACCTTCCTGAAGGCCCTGGAATCGGCTTTCGGCGTGCGCTGGTACCTGGCCGGCGGGGAACTCCACTTTTACCACGAGTCCGAGTGGCAGAAGGTCCTCATACACCCCCAGACCGGCGATCCCGGGGCCCTGTACCGCAAGCTCAACGCCTCGGCCGTGGTTTCGCCCCAACTGCCCATTTCCAGCCCGGCCGGCGGCGGGGTGCTGACCGTCTCGGGTCCGCCCGCCTACGTGGAGATGGTGCGCCAGGCGGCCCTGGCCCTGGAGGGCAACCTCGCTCCGGAACGCCAGGCCATCCGGGTATTTAAACTCCGCTACGCCTCGGCCGACGACACCACCATCCGGAGTTCGGACCGCGACCTGGTCGTGCCCGGCGTGGCCAGCCTCCTCCGGGCCATGATGAGCGGCGAGGCCGGGCCGGGCCTCGCCGGCCGCCAGGTGATCCAGAACCCGGCCACCATGGAAAGGCTCCTGGGCCACGGGCTGGTGACCCGGGGCCAGCCGGCGGAAAGTTTCAACGGGGCGCCGCCGGTCGTGCCGGCCGTCGCGGGGGGCGGGCCCCAGCCCGGGCCCTCCATCGTGGCCGACACCCGCATCAACGCGGTCATCATTCAGGATTTCGAATACCGGATGGCGTATTACGAACAGGTCATCGCCGACCTGGACCGCCCGGCCCACCTGGTGGAGATCCACGCGGCCATCGTGGACATCGACACCGACTTCAAGCGGGACCTGGGCATATCCTACCAGGGCTCGGGCCAGGACGGAGACGGCTGGGCCATGGGCGGCGAACTGTCTCCGAACGACACCCCCTATAATGTCATGCCCGACCCCGGCCATCCCGAAGGACTGGGGGGGATCCTGTCCACGGTCTACACCAACGGCGAGAAATTTTTCATCGCCCGGGTGCGGGCCATGGAAACCCGGGGCAACGCCCGGATGCTGGGGCGGCCGTCGGTCCTGACCACGGACAACCTGGAAGCCACCCTGGAAAACACCACCACCTACTATGTGGCGGTCAGTTCCACGGAGGTGGCCGACCTCTTCCGGGTGGAGGCCGGGACGGTCCTCCGGGTCACGCCCCACATCATCGAGAACGACCGGCCCGACCGGCCGCCGACCATCCGCCTGACCATCAGCGTCCAGGACAACCAGGAGAGCGGCGACACGTCCATCGCCCCGGGGAGCGGGATGGCCCTGCCGCCCATCAAGCAGACCAAGATCAACACCCAGGCCCTGGTGGAAGAAGGGCAGAGCATCCTGATCGGGGGCTATTACTTCGAGCAGAAAAAGGAAAACGTCTCCGGGGTGCCGGTGTTGATGGACATCCCGGTCCTGGGGCACCTGTTCAAGTCCCGCGGCAAGGACACCCAGAAGATGGAGCGGCTGATTCTGATCACGCCCCGGGTGATCCGCCTGGGCCAGAACGAGGTCATGCCCAGCCAGATCGACGAACCGAGCTTCGAGCGCAGCCCGACCCAGGCCGATTATGAGCCCCGCGTCCCGGCCCCGGCCGCCGGCGGCTGCCTGAAGCGATGAACCAACCGGGCCACCTGGAAATACGGGTCCTCAGCGGACCGCATGTGGGCGCAGCCCTCGAACTGGGCCCGGGACGGTATGTGGTGGGACGCGGAGAAGGCTGCGACCTGGTCCTGGCCGACGATTCGGTGGCCGAGCGCCATCTGGCCCTGGTCATCCGGGCCGGGGCCGGCCCGCCGGAAGTGGCGGTGCGCCCTCTGGAGGGCCGGGTCTTCCTCGACGGCCGGCCGCTGGCCCCGGACGAGGACTCGCCGGTGCCGCCCGGAGCGGTGCTGGCGCTGGGCTTCACCGCCCTGGGCTGGCGGCCGCCGGGCGAAACCTGGGAGCCGGTCAGCCTGGTGCCGGCGGAATACCGGGTGCAGCCGGCCGAAGCCGGCCCGGGGCCGGCCGCCGAGGCCGACGGGGCCCCGGCCGGGCCGCCGCCCGCCCCCGCCTCCCCGGCCGAACCGGAAACCGGCGCGCCCGTCCCGCCGGAAGAGCCGCCCGAAAATCCGCGCTCCGGGCCGCGAAAACGGGGCCGCCGCCGCTCCCTGGTCCTGGCTCTGGCGGTGGCGGCGGTTCTGGCCGCCCTGGCGCTGGGGCCGCAGTTGGAGTCGCTTCTGACCGGCCGGTCCCGCGAGGCCCGGCAATTGGAAAATCTCCTGCGGGAGCAGGGGTTCGGCCAGCTGCAGGCCGAAAACGGCCCGGACGGCGTGACCGTGAGCGGCCTTCTGCCCGACGACCGGGAGCTGTCGCGGCTGGTGCGCCTGGTGGCCGGGCAGCCCACCCGGGTCTACCTCACGGTCGAGGTGGAGGACGACCTGGTGCGGGCCGTGCGGGAGCTGATGCTGGCCCGGGGGTTTTTCCCGGAAGTCCGGCGGGTGGACGGCCAGGTTTCCGTGGCCGCCTATCTTCGGGACGGCCTGGTGGAGGCCCGGCTTTTCGAGACGTTGCGCGGCGATGTGTCGGGCCTGGGGCGCCCCCTGTGGCGGGCGGCCTACGCCCCGCAAGTGAAGGCGGTGCTGGAGGAGGAACTGGGCCGGGTCGGGCTGGGGGACCTGCGTCTCCACTTCGGGGACGGGCGCATCGAGTGGAGCGGGGAATTGGATTTGTCCGGCCGCCAGCGCCTGGAACTGGCCCGGGCCGCGGCGGAAACCCGTCTCAGGGTGCCGCTCGGACTGCGGCCGGTCGGGTCCCTCCCGGCCGAAGAGGAGGGCCCGGCGGGCGCTCCGTCCTTCGCGCCGGCGGCGGCCCTCCCCGGCCAGTCCGGGCCGGCCGCCATGGCGGACGCGGTCCGGTCGCCGGGCGACCCCGATCCCTTGGGCGGGATGAAGATCATGGGCGTCACCCTGGAGCCCCTGCGCTTCCTCACCACTCAGGACGGCCGGAAATACTTTGAAGGCGGGGTGCTGCCCAGCGGCTACACCGTCACCTCCATTTCCGCCCGGGAAATCACGCTGGCCCGCGACGGGCGGACCGTAAGCCATCAACTGCCCGGAGCCGCCCCGGCCCCGTGAACGAGACAGGAGGACGATCCCCCATGAGCGAAGCGGCCCCCTCAATAGTGGACATCTTGATCCGGGACGGGCGGAATCCGGCCGAAATCCGGGCTTTGAACGACGAACTCTTCGCCCTGGCGGCGAATTTGAAGAAGGCCATGGACCAGGGTCTGGCCCCGAACGACATGAAACGGGTCCGGGGCCTGTGGGAGGCCGCCGAGGCGGCCCGCCTGGCGGCGACAGAACTGACCGGCTGATTCCCGGCCGGGAAGGAAGGAGGCTCGGTATGAGCATTCAGGGGCCCCAAGTGGGCAATTTGGGAAAAATCTTCAGCGACGGTCTGGGCAACCTCGGCAGCAAATCCGCCGACCTCCAGAGCAAAATGAACCAGGTCCTCAGCAAGGAAACCATCGACCAGGGGGAGATGCTGGAACTCCAGTTCCAGATGGGCCAATATAACGCGGCCATGGAATCCTTGTCCAACGTCACCAAGAGTCTGACCGACATGCTCAAGACCCTGGCCCAGAGAACCGGGTGAACCATATGGACGAATGGATTTCCGAAACGCAAAGGCAACATCTGGTCGAGGTGGGCCTGGCCGCCTGCCATCGGGGCCGGGTGGCCCGGGCCCGGGCGATCTTCGAGGGCCTTCTGGCCTTTGACCCGGCCTTCCGGCCGGCCCGGATCGGGCTGGCTTTCAGCCACCTGGTGGTCGACGGGTTTGACCGGGCCGAGGATTTGCTGAAAAACGGGGTCCTGGCCGGCCACCCGGACGACGACGAGGCCCGGGCCATGCTGGCCCTTGTCTATCAGTTGGCCGGCCGGCCCGAAGAGGCCCGGGCTCTCCAACTGGAGCTGGCCGGCCGGACCGGGCCGGCCGCGGAACTGGCCCGGGCCCTTCTGGAGGCCGGGAGATGAGGCGCCGATGATCCGGAGCCGGAGGCATAATCTGTGGCGGCTGGCGCTGGCGGTCCTCTTGGCCGCGCTTCTGGCCGGCTGCCAGGTGGAGGTTCACCAGGGGCTGGACGAGGACGAGGCCAACCGGATCTGGTCCACCCTGCTGAAGCGGGGCGTGGAGGCCGAAAAAATATCCCGGGGCAAGAACGGGTTCACCATCGCCGTGGACCAGGCGGATCTGGTCCGCTCCCTGGAGATTCTGCGCCTCAGCGGGCTGCCCCGGGAAAAATACCAGAGCTTGGGCCAGGTGTTCTCCGGCCAGGGCATGATCGCCTCGCCGGTGGAGGAACAGGCCCGCCTGGCCTTCGCCATTTCCCAGGAACTGGCCGCGACCTTTTCCCGCATCGACGGCGTCCTCACCGCCCGGGCCCACGTGGTCCTGAGCCAGCACGACCAGGTTTCGGGTGTGACCATCCCGCCGTCGGCCTCCATCTTCCTGCGCCACACCCCGGATTCGCCGGTGACCAATCTGGTGGGCCTGGTCAAGGAACTGAGCGCCAAGGCCGTGCCCGGCCTCGAGTATGAAAAGGTCGCGGTGCTGCTCCTGCCCGTGCGGGACGACGTGGTGGTGCCCCTGGGCCCGCGCCCGGCCTCGCCCTGGGCCCGCTACCTCCCCTCGCTCCTGGGGGTCGGGGCCGGGGCGCTCCTGGCGGCCGGGGCTTTTCTGGCCCATACGCGCCGCCCCTGGCGCCGGCGCGGACCCCAGGAGACGAAGTGATAACCCCCGGGGCGGCCCCGGACGCGGTCTTCCGGAGCCTGGCGGACGGCCCCCCGGAACTCCTGCGCACCGTCCTGGCCTTTAACCGCCTCGACCGGCCGCCGGAGGTGGACTGGCCCCCGGCCCTGGACGGGCACCCCCTCCAGGCGGCCGTGCGGGGTGATCCCCGGCTGTGGTCCCGCTGGCCCCGGCCGGCTTCCGGCGGCTTCTGGAACTTTGCGGAAGAGAGCCGGCGCCTGGCCCTTCTGGATCAGGAAACCCGGAACCGGCTGGAGCTGTTCTGGGGCGCGGCGGTCTGGGCGGCGGACCTGTCCGCCGTCATCGCCGGGGACCGGGTTCGGGAACTCAAGCGGGACCTGGGCCCGGAACTGTACGAATATGCCCTGACCCGGGGCCGCTTTCACCTCGGGCCCCTGCGCGGGGACTACCTGGCGGCCCTGGCCGGCCGGCCGGCCCCGGGGCTCCGGCCGCAACTCCAGGCGGCCGGCCGTCTGGCCGTCGCGGTGGTCCGGGCCGGCTGGCCGGAGGCTTTACAGCGGCTGAGCCGGCCGGCGGCCGAAGCCGGCGGGGACCCGCCCCCGCCCCTGAACACACCGGAGCCGCGCCGGCTCACCTGGCTGTGGCTGAAAAAGATTCTGCTGACGGAGGCGGCACCCCAATGGCAGCCCTGTTTTCCCTCAACCGTCGCCTGACGCCCAAACCCGGCCAGATCATCGTCAAGGCCGAGGAGGCGGCCGCCTTTTTCGAGGCCCAAGACCTGATCCGGGCCTGGGAGGAGCAGGCCGCGCGCCTGGACCGGGCCGCCGAGGAGGAGCGGGAACGCCGCCGCCAGGAGGGCTATGAGGAGGGCCTGGCCGCCGGCCGGCTGGAATACACGGAAAAGATCATGGAGACCGTGTTCCGGTCCGTGGAGTACATCGAGGGCCTGGAAACCGCCCTGGTCAAGGTGGTGGGCGAAGCCGTGCGCCGCATTGTGGGCGAGATGGACGACGATGAGCGCATCGTGCGTTTGGTGCGTCAGGCCCTGGGCGCGGTACGGGGGGAAAAGCGGGTGCTGGTGCGGGTGGCGCCCCGGGACGAAAAGGCGGTGCGGCGCGACCTGGCCGCGCTCCTGGGCCGGAACGCGGGCTCCGGCTTCCTGGAATTGGTGGCCGATCCCCGCCTGGGGTCCGGGGAATGTCTGCTGGAAAGCGAACTCGGCGTGGTCGAGGCCAGCCTGGAGACCCAGCTGCGCAACCTGGAGACCGCCCTCCTGAACCGGGTCAAGGACAGCGGCGGCTGAGGGTCAGGACCGGCCTGGGAGCGGCGAAAGTTTTCTCCGTTCACTCGTATTTTTTCGAAAACGGCGTCGCTCCGCTCCGACACGTTTCGAAAAAATACGGCTCTCTCCGAAAAATTTCGCCGCTCCCGGGCCTTGCCGCCCGCCACAGTTCGCCAAGATATCTCAAGGCGCCGGACCGGCTGAAACGGCGGGGTCGGGCGCGGAGGCGGAAAGATGGCTTTTGAATACATCGGCGCGCTGTTGGAGGAAGCGGTGCAGACCAGCCCCACCGTGGAGGTCCGGGGCCGGGTGGAGCAGGTGGTGGGCACCATCATCCGGGCGGTGGTGCCGGGCGTCAAGGTGGGGGAATTGTGCCTCCTGCGCAACCCCTGGGACCGGTGGAGCCTCAAGGCCGAGGTGGTGGGCTTCGCCCGGGAGGTGGCCCTCCTGACCCCCCTGGGCGACCTCCAGGGCATTTCCCCGGACACCGAGGTCATCCCCACCGGGGAAGTCCATTCCGTGCCCGTCGGCGAGGACCTGTTGGGCCGGGTGCTGGACGGCCTGGGCGAACCCATGGACGGCGGCCCGCCCCTGCGGCCCCGAAAGCGCTATCCCGTGTACGCCGATCCGCCCAACCCCATGACCCGGCGGCTCATCGACCGGCCCCTGCCCCTCGGGCTCCGGGCCCTCGACGGTTTACTCACCTGCGGGGAGGGGCAGCGGCTGGGCATCTTCGCCGCGGCCGGCGGGGGCAAGAGCACCCTCTTGTCCAGCATCATCAAGGGCACGGCGGCCGAAGTCTGCGTCCTGGCCCTCATCGGCGAGCGGGGCCGCGAGGTGCGGGAATTCATCGAGCACGACCTGGGGCCGGAAGGCCGGCGCCGCTCGGTCCTGGTGGTTTCCACGTCCGACCGCTCGGCTATGGAGCGGCTGAAGGCGGCCTACACGGCCACGGCCATCGCCGAATATTTCCGCGACCAGGGCGGCCGGGTGCTTTTGTTGATGGATTCGGTGACCCGCTTCGGCCGGGCCCAGCGGGAGATCGGCCTGGCCGCGGGCGAGCCGCCCACGAGGCGCGGCTTTCCCCCTTCGGTCTTTTCCACCCTCCCCCGCCTGATGGAGCGGGCCGGCAATTCGGACCGGGGCTCCATCAGCGCCCTGTACACCGTACTGGTGGAGGGCGACGACCTGACCGAGCCCATCGCCGACGAAACCCGCTCCATCCTGGACGGCCACATCGTCCTGTCGCGCAAGCTGGCCTCGGCCAACCACTACCCGGCCGTCGACGTCCTGGCCAGCGTCAGCCGGGTCATGGGGGCGGTCACCACCAAGGAACACCGGGAGGCCGCCGGGAAGCTCCGGTCCATCCTGGCCCGGTACGCGGAAATCGAGCTTCTGGTGCGCCTGGGCGAATACCAGGCCGGCACCGACGCCGAGGCCGATTTCGCCCTGGCCCGCATCGCCGGGGTCAACGCCTTCCTGCGGCAGGGCCTGGAGGAGCGGTCCGCCTTCGAAGAGACCCTGGCCGGCCTCACGCGGGTGGTGGGTTGACGTATCCCCTGGCCGACCTGTGGCGGCTGCGGAACCTGCGGCGGGACCGGGCCGAGGGGGCGGTCCAGGCCGCCGAGCAAGCCCTGGCCCGGGCCGTGGAGGAAAAGGAACGGCTGGCCGGGGACCTGGGCGAATACCGGGCCTGGCGCCGCGCGGAAGTGGACCGCCGTTACCGGGCCCTTCTGGGGCAAACCGTGACCCGGAAGGAACTGGACGCCTTTCACGCCGGCCTGGCCGCTCTCGAGCGGGAGGAACTGCGGCGGGGGGAGGCCCTCTCCCAGGCCGGGGCGGCCGAGGAGCGGGCCCGGCAAAGCGTCCGGGAGGCCCGGCTGGCGCTGACCCGGGCCGACCGGGCCCTCCGGAAGATACAGGCCCACCGGGATCAGTGGCAAGAGGCCGACGCCAAAGAACAAACCCGGCTGGAGGATCTGGAGATGGAGGAATTCGTCGGGCTCCGGCCTGACCGGTGAGCGCCACCCGGCCCGCCCACCATATTCCGCTACCGCCAACGTTGTTGTCAGTGATGGCTGGAAGCGAAACCCGGCCTGGTCCATAAAATCGTCCTTTTCGAAAATTTTCCCTGAATTACCGCACTGTTAGCCACACCATACCCTTAGTCGTTCTCCAGCGGTTTCCTTCGCGGTCGCTCGGGCACTGTTCTTGCTATTTCTTGAGTCATGAAACCAGGGAGGTTGTCATGGAAAAACACTATCAAAATCTGTGGAAATCCTGGGCCGCCGAATGCGGGCTGGAAGGGGTGGAGCCCGAGGCCGGCGAGCCCTGGGTCGTGGGCTACGACGATCTTTTGATAACCAGCCTTCTGGACCGGGCGGGCCGGATTCACCTCTTGAGCCACCTGGCGCCCTGGCCCGGGGAAGGCGGCCCGGAAGCGGCCCGCCGGCTGTTGGAAGACAACGGGCAGGCCCGTTCGCCCTGGCCGACCCGGGCCTATCTGGACGCCGACGTCGGCAGCCTCGCGCTCGCCACCCGGGTGCCGGCCGCGCTCCTCACCGAGGGCGGTTTCATCCGTTTCGTCGAGGATTTCGCCTTCCAAGCCCTGCGGCTGGCCGGCCGGCTCGGAAAAGAGGCCGCCGGAGAGCCCGCGCCGCCGGATCCGTCATCCCCGTTTCCCGAAGGCGGGCTGCGTCTCTGAAGCCCCGCCCCGTTTCCGTTTCGCCCCGCAGCAAGGAGTTCGACCATGAACATCGGAGACACCGCCGCCGCAAAAACCGTCAGCCGCCTGTTCGGCCTGGCGGAATGGCCCGAACACGATTTCAGAAATTTTCCGCTCCACACCGGCTCGGTTCTGATTTGGCTGGATTATGCTCCGGAAAACCAAAGCCTGCGGCTGGAAGCCGCGGTGGCCGAAGCGCCGGCCGACTTCAACCCCGCCTGGCTGGGCGTCATCCTGGCCGGTTCCGCCCCGGACGACGACCGGGCGGACGCCTGGCTGGGGCTGGCCGACAGGCACCTCAGCCTCCACACCCTGTGCTTTCCCGGCCAGGGGGATGCCGATGAACTCGCCCGGACGCTCGACGCCTTTGCCGCCGCCGCCCAGGCCTGGCGCGGGCTGTTGAGCGCCGATCACCTGAGGTCCTCACCCGCCGAGGTCCTGGAACCGGCGGGCTGACGGTCCCGGACCGCATTTTTTCAAGGAGGACGCCCATGGCCCATAACAGTTTGGACATCAGAGTGACCACCGCCATAGATTCCATGCGCCCGGACGACCTGAACCGGCTGGAACAGGCCAGGGGCTCCCACGGGGAAGCCCGGTTTTCCGTCACCAGGCATGGATACCTGACCGTCCTCACCGGCCCCCTGAAGCGGGACAATTGCGTGGTCCGGTTTTTCCGGGGGCTGGGCAACGCCGCCTACCGGGCTCGGGACGCGGAGATCAAGCTGGCCCGGAACGTCGAGTTCCAGCGGCGGATCGCGGAAAAGGCCCTGTCCCTGTCCGGCTCCGTTGAGGAAAGTTTCGCCTACCGGGCGCCGGACCGGCTGGCCGACAGCCTCCGGAACGTCCTGTCGCCCGGCCGGCCCCATTCCCGGGACCGGCTGTCTCCGGACCAGCTGCGGCTGACGTATGAATCCGCCGTCCACATCGACAACATGATGAAATGGGGGGAATCCCTGGCCTGGTTCGAGACCCGGATCCCGTCCGGCCCGGGGCTCATCTCCGCCCAATTGGCCGAGGCGCCCGAGGACGTGCAGAAATTCTGGCGCCAGAATGTCTCACGTCAGGTCAACGGCGAATTAAAAAAGGACCCGGCCCTGGCCGGACTGATGACGGCCGCCGCCCGGGAAGCGGCGGAACAGGGCCGCGTCTCCGGCGCGACGCTGGAGGCGATCCGCGCCCTGGTGCAGCAGAAAACGGCCGAGGTTATACAGCGTTTCTCCACCCCCTTGGGGGCCCCGGACGAAGCGCGGACCGGCCGGGCCGCCGACGACGCCGTCCCGGCCGGTTCGAGCCGCCAGCGCCCCTGAAAGGTTGAGACCCCATGCCCGCCCTGCTCCTCAATCTTGACGCTTTGGCCCACAACGCCCGGCAAACGCGCCTCCTGGCCGCGGGCTGGGGCGTGGCGGTCCTGCCGGTCTTGAAGGCCGTGGCCAGCCATCCGGCGGCTGGCGGCCCTTCTGGCCGACCTCCGGCGCGTCTTCGAGGGGCGGGGCTGGGACCGCCCGGAAGTCAGCCTGGGCGGATCGGTCCTCTGCGACTGGGTGGCCCGGGAGGGGCCGGGGGCGATCACCGAACTGCGGCTGGGCGATCCCTTCATCCTGGGTGAAGACATCTACCGGCTCCAGGATCTGCCCGGCGGCCCGTTCCGCCGGAACGTCTGTACCCTGGAAGCGGAGGTGGTGGAGGTCCGCCGCCGCCTGGTGGAGCCGGAAGAGGATGAGGCGCCGGGCCGCCACCACGCCGACCACCAGGAACGCCCGGCGGCCGCCCCGGCGGGCCTCCGGCTGCGGGCCCTGTTGTCGCTGGGCCGCTTCCACACCAGCCTGGGGAGCATCGGCCGCCAGGGAGCGCCCATCCTGAGCCGGATGACCTGCCATCTGCCCGGCGCGGTCATCACCGGCCTCACCGCCGGCTATCTGGTGCTGGACGTCACCGAGTGCCGCCAGCCGGTCCGGGTGGGGCGGAAAATCCGGTTTACGCCGGGATATTGGTCCATGGCCCAGGCCTTCCGCAACCCCATGGTGGAAATCCGGGCCACGCGGGACGGGGGGGTGTCCGAATTGGAGGGCCGGCCTCAGTCCGGAACGACTGGCAACTTTGTTGGCACAGACGCCGCCTGAACGGTTGGCGAAGCCCGGCCCGGAAAAGCCCGGCCGGGCGGAAGACGGGCCAAAGCCCCGGGCGATGGTGGTTTTGGTTGTAAAAACAGACGGATGGGAGTATACTTTACTAATATTCACGCTCGTTCCATACCACGCAAAACCCGATAACCGCGGTCGCCTTCCCTTATCCGGATCTGCCGGGGCCTGATTTGGGCCGAAGCGAATTATGGAAAAACCTCGCCGATTACCCGCCCGGAAGCGGAGGATCGAAATTCAGTGCGGATATCCTTAGAAAACCCGGTGGGGACGGCCATCGACACCCTGGTGGAGGACGCCGGCGACCCGGAGGAAGTGGGCACATTCCTCAAATGCCTCGCCCATCAGGGCATATTGGCCCCGTTGAGCCACGCCCTGGGCGGGCACAGCCTGGTGACCGCCGGCGTGACTCTCCACAGGGACATTTTACGCGGCGATTCGCTTACGGGCACGCCGACGAAGTATTCCCTGGCCCGGGTCGAGTCCGATACCCCCGATGAACATATCTATCGCCTCACCGGCTCTTTCGACACCCGGGAAGCACACTATACGGGCGTCATACCGATAGCCCCCGGGGTATACTGCGATAGAAGCCAAAGCTACATACAAGGCGAAATCTCGCTCCTGGTGACCGTCAACTCCACCACCCAGGAGGCGTCCATCGGGTTGGATCGGCCCCCGCGCTTCGAATACCAACTGACCCTGGCGCCGCCGCCGCCGGGAGAAGATTAAAGGAAGGTGAAATCCATGCCCCGAACCCAAGCTGAAAATCTGCTCCGGGAACTGGCCGGCCGCACGGGCGGCCCGGCCGCGGAACTGGATGCCGAGGGACTGGCCCGCGTGACCCTGGACGGCCAGCCCCTGGCCTTCCTCCTGGCCGAGGAGGCCGAAACCCTGGCCGTCCTGGCCGCCCTGGGCGAACTGCCCGGCCGCCCCGACCGGGCCGGGCCCGAACTCCAGACCCTGGCCCTGGAAAAGGCCCTGAAAGCCGATTTCCTCTGGCAGGGCACGGCCGGGGGCGTTCTGGGCCTGGGCCGGGACGGGCGCTTCAACCTGGCCTACCGTCTCGGCTTTCCCCTCGATCGGCCCGGCGAGGAGGAGCGCGACTACGACGACACGCTCCTGGAACTTCTGCCGCAGCTGGCCGGGGCGGCGACCTGGGCCCGGGATCTGACCGTTCCGGTTCCGGCCGGCGACATCTGAGGCCGCCAAAGGCCCGGAGGTGCCCATGTCCGCGAAAATCGACGACCGCCCATCCGCCAATCCCCCGCCTCCGGCCCCGGCGGGCGCCTCCGCGCCCCCGGCGGCGGCCCCGGAGGATCGGGACCGGTTCCGGCAAATTCTGGGCCGCTCCGACTCCCGCGAACGGGACGGCCGTTCCGGATCGGGATCGGGCGGCTCCAGCCCGGCCGATCTCCTGGCGTCCCGCTTCGAGGAGCTCATGTCCCCGCGGAAGCGGGGGCCGGGCGGCGGCCCGGGAACTTCGTCCGGACGGCCGGACCAATTGGACGAAAAGGAGCCGGGGACGGAGCGGGAGAGATCCCGTTCCGACGACGGCCGCGACGCCCCGGCGCCCCCCGCCGGCCACGCGGCCGGACCGGGCGCCCCGGCCCTGGCGGGCGAGGCCTTCCCGGTTCAGGCCGCCGGCCCGGCTTTGGGCCCCGGGGATATCGACGCCCTGGTGGAGAGCCTGGTCAGCCGGATGCTGGTTTCGGCGCCGGGAGCGGCCCAGAGCGAGGTGCGGCTGACCCTGGGCCCGGACACCTTGCCGGCCACGACCATCCGCCTGGTGCGGGGGGCGGACGGGATGCTGGCGGTGACCATCACCGCCGGCCGGCCCGACTCTTTCCAGACCCTGGTGGCCGCCCAGGGCCCCCTGCGGGAGGCGCTGGAAAAGATGGAGAACGGCCCGGTCCGGGTCACGGTGGCCGAAGGGGGGGCCGGGGCCGAGGACGACTCTTCCCGGCGCTCCCGGGGGCGATATGTGGCCGAGGCCGACCCGGAGGACGGGGGCGGGGCCCCGGGCCCCTCCGGGGGCCGCTCCGGCCGGTTCGATCCTGAGGCCGGGGGGTGAGCGCCGCCATGCCCGCCGTACCCTATCAGCCCCCCCGGCTCGACCCGGATATGGCCCTTCTGGGCCGCGCCCTCGGCCTGACCGGCCCGTATGAATTCACCCTGGCCGGGCTCCCCGCCCGACTGGAACCGGCCCCGGTCCCGGGCGGCCCCTGGCCGGCCCGGCTCCGCTTTCACCTGGAGATCGGCGGTTTCCTATGGACCGTGGAACTGGGCGATGTGGATTTGCTGGCCGAACATCCCGGCTTGGCCGGGGCGGACCTGGCGGCCCTGCCCGAGCCCCTGCGCCTGGCGGCCCTGGATTGGCTCGGCCGGCCCCTGTGGGCGGCCTTGGGCGCCCGGCTGGGCACGGCGGCGCGGCCGGCGGCCGGGCCGGAAGCGGCGCCGGACCACGGGGAGTGGCTGGAATTGACGCTGCGGCGGTTCGGGCCGGACGGGGAAGCCGGGCCCACTCCGGTGCGGCTGCGGCCGGCCGCCCCGTCCTCGGCCCGCTGGCTGGCCGAGGTTCTCTTACGGGTCCTCCCCCCGCGAAACGCCGGCCCGGGGCCGGACCTGCCGATGCCGGCGGTGCTGGCGGCCGGCCGGATGAGCGTGCCGGTCCGGGTGCTGGCCGGCCTGGAGGCGGGGGATATCCTTCTGCCTCCCGAATATCCGGCCGCCGAAGGACGGCTGTGGCTGGACCTGCCCGGCGGGCGGCGCTCGCTGCGGCTGGCCCTGGCCGACGGCTGGGCCACGGTCCTTGATGTGCAAAGAATGGAGGCCCCCATGCCCCTGGAAACGACCCCGAAAACGACCCCGGATCAGACCGCGACGCCCCGCCCGGAAGACCGCCCCGAAGCCGGGGACGCGCCGGGCCCGGCCCCGGCCGCCGCCGATACCGCCGGCGCGGGACTGATCGCCGATCTGGAAGTGACCGTCACTTTTGAATTGGAACGCAAACTCATGACCCTGACCGAGATTCTGACCCTGGCGCCCGGGGCCGGTTTCCCCCTGGGAGCGGACCCCCTGGCCCCGGTGGCCCTGACCGTGGGCGGCCGGGCCATCGCCCGGGGGCGGCTGGTGGAGATGGGGGGCGTCCTGGGGGTGCAGATCACGGCCGTAACCGGCGGGTCCGATCGTGGCTGAGATCAATCCCCTGTATTTTATCGGGCTGATGGTCGTTCTGGGCCTCCTGCCCTTCTTTCTGATGATGGTCACCTCCTACGTCAAGATCGTGGTGGTCACCACCCTGGTCCGCAACGCCCTGGGGGTGCAGCAGGTGCCGCCGGCCATGGTCATGAACGGGCTGGCCATCATCATGACCCTTTTCATCATGGCCCCGGTGGGCTACGACACCCTGCGGCTCCTCCGGGAACAGCCCCTGCCCGAGAATCCCGGCCCGGCGGAAATCGTCGGCGTGGTCCAGGCGGCCTCGTCCCCCCTGGAATCCTTTCTGCTCCGCAACACCGACGGGATGGTCCTGAAAAGCCTGATGAACACCGCCCAGCGTCTCTGGCCGCCCGAGTTTCACGAAAACATCCGGGAAACCAACTTCCTGGTGCTCATCCCGTCCTTCGTCATTTCGGAACTGACGAAAGCCTTCAAGATCGGCTTTCTGCTCTATCTGCCGTTCATCGCCATCGACCTGATCATATCCAACATTCTCCTGGCCATGGGCATGATGATGGTTTCGCCCATGACCATTTCCCTGCCTTTCAAACTGATGCTGTTCGTCACCATCGACGGCTGGCTGAAAATCACCACGGGCCTGATGTACAGCTACGGCTGAGGCCCCGGTCCCGGGCATAAGGAGCTTCCGCGATGCAGCTGCATTTTTCAAACGAAGGGCCGGCGCTCGTCGTCGCCGTGACGGGCCGCATGGACGCCCTGACCGTCAAGGATTTCGAGACGGCGGCCGCGGAAGTGGCGGCCCGGGCCCCGGAACGGCTGGTGGTGGATTTCTCCGGGCTGGAATACATCAGCTCGGCCGGCCTGCGCCGGATTCTGACCCTGGCCAAGGAATGCCAGGCGGCCCGCCGCCCGTTGGGCTTCTGCGCCCTGAGCCCGGCGGTGGGCGAGGTCTTCCGCATTTCCGGCCTGACGTCCGTTCTGCGGATTTTTCCGGACCGGGCCTCGGCCCTGGCCGGGTTCTGACCGGCCGCCCCGGCCCCGGCCCGCTGGAGGAAAAAGATGGAGCCTCTGGTTTTCTCGGCTTCCCTGGACCATCTGCCCCAGGTGGAGGAATACGTCAGAAAGCACCTGCCGCCAGGGTTCGGCATCCTGGCCGATACGGTGGCCCTGACCCTGGAGGAACTCCTGGTCAACATCTGCCATTACGCCTACGCGGACCGGCCGGGGCGGGCCGAAATACACTGCCGGCCGGTCGATTTCGACGGCCGGCCCCATTTCCGCATCAGCCTGCGGGACTGGGGGCCGCCCTTCGACCCCTTCCTGGAGGCCCCCCCGCCGGATTTGTCCAGCCCCCTGGAAGACCGCCGCGTGGGAGGCCTGGGGCTGCACCTGGTGCGCCACCTGGCCGCCCATTACTGCTATGTCCATGACCGGTCGGCCAATGTGGTCGAACTGTATTTCGCCCGGCCGGACGACGGCTGATTTTGGGAGCGGGGCATGAAACGCCGGCCGCCGGCCCTTTGGGGCCTGATCCTGATCCTGACCCCGCTCCTGATCCTGGGGAGCGCCGCCATCGCGCCGGCCGAAGCCGAACCGACGGTCCACCGGCCCCCGGACGGGCAAAAATGGCGTCTCATCTACGTGGAGGGGGGCCATTTCAAGGATTATTACCTCACCCTGGCCGGCCTGGCCCACGGCCTGGAAGAGCTGGGGCTGATCGCCGACGGCCGGGTGCCGGCGGCGGAGGATTCCGAGGACGCGCGGCCGCTGTGGGAATGGCTGGCGGCCAACGCCGGCGGCGGCCGGCTGGAATTCCTGGCCGACGGATATTACTCGGCCAACTGGGACGAGGCGGAACGGGCGCGGATCAAGGCGGCCGTCCTGGAGCGGATCCGCGAACGGGGCGACGTGGATCTGATCCTGGCCTTCGGCACCGCGGCCGGCCAGGATCTGGCCACGGCCGAACACCGGGTTCCGGTGATGTCCCTGGTCGTCACCTCGGCGGTCGCCAGCGGCATCAGCCGCACCAACCTGGATTCCGGCCTGGACCACGTCCACGTCCAGGTGGAGGCGGACCGGCTGGAACGGCAGGTGCGCATTTTTTACGACCTGTTCAAATTCAAACGCCTGGGCGTGCCCATGGATTCCAGCCCCCAGGGCCGGGCGTCCCTGGGCCTGGAGGCCATCGAAGACATGGCCCGGGAGTTGAATTTCACCGTGGTGCCCTGCGTGCGGGATCTGGAAATAGGCGACGCCGGGCGGAGCGTCCGCAATCTCCGGGAATGCCTGGAAATATTGAGCCGCGACAGCGACGCCGTCTTCCTGACTTTCAACAACGGCATGCGGCCCGGCCATATGGACGAGCTCCTGGCCCCCATCGTCAAATACCGCCGCCCCAGCTTTTCCCAGAGCGGGCCGGACGAAACCGCCCTGGGGGTGCTGGTGAGCCTGGGACAGGACGACTACGAGGCCGCGGGGCTGTTCGAGGCCCGGGCGCTCCGGGAAATCGTCGACGGAAAGAAACCCCGGGACGTTTATCAGATTTTCGATTCGCCCCTGACCCTGGCCGTCAACCTGGCCATGGCCCGGGCCATCGGCTGGAACCCGCCCTTCGAGGTGCTGGTGACGGCCGATGAATTGTATCAATCCCTGGCCCAATGATCGGAAAAAGCCGATGCCGCGCTGGTGCTGCACTCTCCTCCTCATCGTTGTTTTTTCCGCCGCGCCGGCCGCGGCCCTGGAAAAGCCGGCCCCGGAGCTGGCCCGGCCCTGGCGGGTCATCTATGTCGAAGGCGGGCCGTATCGGGATTACCACCTCACCCTGGCCGGCCTGGCCCGGGGCCTGAAAACCCTGGGGCTGATCCAGCGGGACGAGGTGCCTCTGGTCCGGGGCTCCGAGGACACGGCCGACATGTGGCGTTGGCTGGCCGAGAACGCCGGGGGACCATACCTGAAGTTCCTGCCCGACGGGCACTATTCGGCGGGCTGGGACGAAACCCGGCGCGCGGCCGTCAAACGGGAAGTGCTGGCGCGCCTGGCCCGGGGCGAGGCGGACCTCGTCCTGGCCTTCGGCACCTCGGCCGGCGAGGACCTGGTCACCGACGAACACCACACCCCGGTACTGTCCATCAGCGTCACCGATCCGGTGGCCGCCGGCCTCAGCCGAAGCGACCGGGATTCGGGCCGGGACCACGTCCACGTCCAGGTGGAAGTCGGCAAGATCGAACGGCAGTTGGCCATGTTCCACAAAATCTTCCAGTTCCGGCGCCTGGGCGTGCCCTATGACGTGACCCCCGGCGGCCAGAAGACCATGGGCGTCTCGACCATTGAAAAGGTGGCCCGGGAGCGCGGCTTTGAAATCGTGCCCTGCCTGGCCGAACTGGAAATAGCGGATCGGGACGAGAGTTTTCACAACCTCCTCGGCTGCCTGGAATTCCTCAGCCGCCGCGGCGAGGCCGTCTATCTGACCGTCAACAACGGCATGCAGGCCGACCGCATGGACCGCCTCCTGGCCCCCCTGATCGCCGCGGAGCTGCCGACGTTTTCCCAGAACGGCCCGGCCGAGACCCGGCTGGGCGTGCTCATGAGCCTGGCCGAGGACGATTTCGCCCGGTCCGGCCTTTTCGAGGCCGAGGTCATCCGGGCCCTCCTGAACGGGAAAAAGCCCCGGGAGATTCCGCAGGTGTACGTGGCTCCCCTGACCCTGGCCCTGAATTTGAAAATGGCCCTGGCCATCGGCTGGAACCCGCCCTTCGAGGTGCTGGCCGCGGTGGATGAGCTGTATGACCAGATCATGGGGCGGGAGTGACGGCCATGCGGCGGGCGGTCTGTTCCGGTCCTGGCCGTTCTGGGCGGCGATTCTGCTGCTCCTGGTCAGCCAGGGGCTCTATCTGGGGCTCAGCCTGTCCGCTCTCGACAAGCTCCACCTGGAGTCCCGCCAGGCCGTGGAGAGAATCCTGCTGGACGACCTGGCCCGGCGGCATGGCGAACGCAGCCTGGCGGAGCTCGGCCGGGACTTCCAGGCCCCGGGGCCGCCGCCGTCCCGGACGCTGCGGGAGGCGGTCGGCCGCCGGGCACCTGGAAACCCTGGGCCGCACCCGGCTGCGGGAGCTGTGGCCGTTCACCGCCGGGGAGTGGTATCAGGAGGAAATCCCCCCGGCCCGCCGGATACCCGGCTGGCCCGAAGAGGTGGCCCGGCTGCGGGCGGCCGGCGGAGGGCTGGAGTTTGTTTTATCGTAGGGCACTTTTCAATTCAAAGGTCATCTACACCCGCCATTTTTGGCTTTGGGAGGTCGTACCATGCATAAACCTTTTCATCAACTTCTGACCATGTTCGCGTCGCAAACCGGCCTGGCCGCTCCGGATCCCTCCGGGGACGACAGCCTCACGGTGCTGTTCGACGGGCTGCCCCTGACCCTGGAATACCTGCCCGAAAACGATTCCGTGCTCTTTTTCAGCGCCCTGGGCGCTCTCCCGCGCGGGAATCGGGAGGATTTCTGCCTGAAACTTCTGGAGGCCAACCACTTCTTCAGCGGCACGGGCGGGGCCACCCTGTCCGCGCACCGGGATTCCGGCGTGGTGGGCCTGCATATGGTGGTTTCCATGCGGCTGCTGGACGAGGCACAGTTTGTGCATCTCCTGGAGACGTACATGAACACGGCCGAACAATGGGCCCAGGCCTGCGCCCAGGCCGACGAGGCCCCGCCCGCCCGGGATCGGGAAAATCCCCCCGGCTCCGGCTGGGTGTCGATCTGAAGCCGGTCGTTTTCGCGGGCCGGCCAGCCAACGTAGTTGGCGCAAACCGCCTAGAGCGTTTTGCAATTTATCTGTCTTTAATAAATTGTAAAACACCCAAACATCCGGGCACTTTTCATTTCATGTATATGACCTTTAAAGAGAAAAGTGCTCTCGGCTCCCGCCAACCCGGCGGGGGCCGGCCCGGGGGCCGGGCGGCGCATTTTACCGGTTCCCCACTTTTTTGATCGGAGGACATCATGCCGTTACAGATTTCTGATTTCGTCAAAGCCGCCGGACAAGGCGACAAACAGGTCCTCGAGGTCCGGGAGTCGGGCCAACTCCGATCCTCGGGGTTTTTCCGGCGCACCTTCAAGGCCGCCGGCCAGGACGTGCCCACCAACCAGGCCACCATGCAGGCCTTCGTCGACAGCGTACGCCGGGAAAAAAACGCGGTGATGGCCACCATGGCCGGGGCCCGGCTGATGTGGCTGACCGACGGCGGCAGCCGGCCCCTGACCGGGCGCATAGTGAAGACGGTCATGCAGGAGATGGCGCTTCAGGAGCGGGAGCTGAAAAGGGCCAACGAGCAGTTCTTCCAGCGCGTGATCGACGACCAGGGGCCCAACGGCCTGAGGGCTCTGGCCAGCGCCCAACTGCCGGCGGGCTCGCCGCCGCTCGCGCCCAAAGATCTGAAAATATTCGCCGACATGCTCCGGTTCAGGATGGAAGCCTGCACCAAGGCGGGCAAGACCATGACCCCCGCAGAGGTGCAGCGCTTCCTGGTGTCCGGTTACAGGGAGAAGCTCGCCCGGCTCACCCCCGAGGGCCGGGCCCGGCTGGACAGTTTTGTGGAACACCATCAGGATCATGGCCTGACCCGGGCGGAGGCCGAAACCCTGCGCAGCCTGATGCTGAGCTACGGCGTCACCTCGGAGGCCATGATCGGCCAGACCGCCGCGCTTTTCAACCGGTGCCGGGACCTGCCGGCCCAAATGGCCGCCTGCCGGGACGGGGGCGATCTGGCGATCGTGTATCACCGCCTGGAGCAAAACATTCACAGCGTCTTCCTCCCCGGCCAGCCCACGGACGGGCCCGACCCGGCCCACCATGCGATTCCGGCGGTCATCCAGGCGGTGTTTACGGGCGCCGGGTATACGCCCGACCGGCTCATGGGCCAGTATGCCAACGTGGTCAAGGGCCGCCCCGGGTCGGAACTCTGCTGCGCCTGCGGCCTCATCACCGCAAACGGCAGCCACCCGGACCAGATGCGGGCCCGGTCGCTGTTAGGCATGCAGGAAATGGTCTCAAGCACCATGGGGCTGATGCTCGGCGTGCAGGAACTGAATATCGAAATTCCGGGCAGCCGCGCCACCTTCGCGGAATCCTATGACCGGATGGACGAGATCCCCCGGGGCACGGCCCAGGCCCTCCGGGCCCTGGGGTGCGCCATACCCGGGAATGTGTACAGCCAGCCCGAGCAGGAGTTCGGAATTCTTTTGGATTTTACCGCCGGCAAAGGCACGGTGCCCGCCGAGGATTGGCACCGCCTCCTGCAATCCGCCGGGACCGAGGCTGAACGCGGCAACCTGTGCAACGTGGGCCTGGGCGCCATGTTCGAGGCCCTGCCCCGGCTCAAGGCCGCCGAACCCGGGGGGACCGGGCCGTTCAGTCCGCAAAACGTCTGGCGGGCGGTCTTTAACGAGCCCCCGCCTCCGGACGTGACCCCGGAGAACCTGTCCGCCTCCGTCGGCGCCGACATCGAAAGAAGGCTCACGGACCACTTCGGCCCGTGGGTCGCGGCACACCAAGGGGCGGGCGCCCTAAGCACCATCGGGGCCACGGGCCTGCCCTGGCCGCGGGCTTTCGAACTGCTCGCCACGCCCGGCGAAGTGCGCTTCGCGGACCTGCCCGTGCCCCCGGCCATCCCGCTCACCGGGGCCCCGACCTGGGAACTGGAACGCGCGACCGTCGCCCGGGTGACCGGCGACACCCACCGCCGGGAAGGCGATTCCACCCTGACCATCGGCGGCCACCCGGCCATCCGGCTCCGCCAGCCCGTACCATCGCCGGAGGAAATGGAAACGGCCATGGCCGATATGACCCAGGAACAAAAAGACGCCTACCTGGAACGGGTCGAGGAACTGAAGAACTACCACCACCGGACCAGCCCGGAGGCGGACCGGGGAGTCTATAACTTCGTGGCCAGCGACATCCTGACCCAGGTCACGGGACTGGTCGGCGCGGGAGAGGAGGCCCGGGCCCAGCGCATCGGCGTCCTGGAGGCGCTCACCCAGACCACGTCAAACTTGTTCCGGATCCTTTCCCCAGTGGCCGGCCCCGCCGTGCCGGGGGCGGCTCTCCATGAACATTCCGCGTACGACACCACGGTGACCAGGGATGGCGACCTCATCAGAGTGCGCCTGGAAACGCCGCCGGGCTCGCCCATGCGCGGGGGGCTGGAATATTCGGTGGACCGCCGGGGCACCATCACCATGACCGACCTGAGCATCGGCCAGGAAGCCGTGTGAGGCCGCTCACCCCGGGAGGGTGATGGTGAAGACCGAGCCGCCTTCGGGCGGGCAGTCCAGGGCGGCCCGGCCGCCGTGGGCCAGGGCCACGTGTTTGACGATGGCCAGGCCCAGGCCCGTGCCGCCCCGGCCGCTTTGACGGCTCTTTTCCCCGCGGTAGAAGCGCTCGAAGACGCGGTCGCGGTCTTCCGGGGCCACGGGCGGGCCCTGATTGACGACGGCCAGTTCCACCATCCCGCGGCGCGCCCGGGCCCGGAGGGTGATCTCTCCGCCGGGCGCGCCGTATTTCAGGGCGTTGTCGGCCAGGTTGGCCAGGGCCCCGGTGAGGGCGGCCCGGTCGCCGGTGACGGCGAGGGCGTCGTCTTCGATCTCCAGGCGGAAGCGGCCGGGGGAAGCGGCCGGGCCGGGCTGGGCCCGGCCCGGGATTTCGGCGAGCAGATCTTTGACCGACAGCCGTTCCCGGGCCAGGGGCTGGGCCTTGACGTCCTCCAGCCGGGCCAGTTCCAGGACGTCCCGGGCCAGTTCGGAGAGGCGCCGGGCCTGGCGGTCGAGCATATCCAGGATGGGCCGGGCCGATTCGTCGGTCAGCCGGCCGCGGAGGGTCTCGGCCGCGCCCATGATGGCCGTCAGGGGCGTGCGCAGCTCGTGGGAAATGTTGGCCACGAATTCCCGCCGCATCCGGTAGAGGCGGTGGCGGCTGGTCAGGTCGTGGAACACGGCCACCGCGCCCCCGCCCTGGATGGGGCTGAAGCGGGCCTCGACAAAAGTCTCCGGCGGCCCGTGGTCGTGGATCAGGCGGGGCGGGGGCTTTTCGCCGCGCCGTATCCGGTCGAAATCCTCCCGCAGTTCGGGCCGCCGCAGACTCAGGCCCGGGGGGCCCCCGGCCGGGGTCGCGGGAAGGCGCAGAAGCTCGGCCAGGCGGCGATTGGCCTGGGTCACGGCCCCGCCCTCGTCCAGGACCAGGACGCCCTCGTCCATGGCCTCCAGGACGGTCAGGAGGTGGCGCAGGTGTTCCTCGGTCTTGGCCGACTGGCCGGTGAGGCTGTCGGCCAGCCGGTTCAGGGCCGCGCCGATGCGGCCCAGTTCATTGGGCGGGAGCCGCCGGCCGGGCCGGCGGCCCAGGTCGCCGGCGGCCAGGCTCCGGGCCGTTTCGGTGAGTTCGCGGAAATCCCGGCCGAGGCGGCGGGTGCCGGCCCAGACCACGATCAGGGCCAGGGCCAGGCCCATCAGGGCCACCAGACCATAGGAGGCCAGAAGGTCCTCCCGGGCCCGGTCGAGGCTTTCCAGGGGCAGGCCCACGCGCAGCACCTTGGGCGGCGCGTTTTCGTACTCCACCCGGGCGGCCGCGTACAGGTATTCCCGGCCCAGGGTGGCGCTGAAGCGCCGGCTCTGGCCGCGCCCGGTTTCAAAGGCGGCCCGCACTTCGGGCCGCAGATGGTGGGGCTCCACGCCGTCCAGTTCCCGCTCGGGCAGGTGGGAGTCGCCGTCGAGGCGGCCGTCGGGCGCGATGAGGCTGACCCGGTAGCCGCCCAGTTCCCCCATGTCCTTGGTCCAGGCGTCCACCTGGGTCCGGCCGGCGTGGGGATCGTACTCCCGGGCCGCCAGGCGGGCCAGATCGGCGGCCACCCGGGTCAGTTCGGCCTGTTTGGCCTCCGCGAGGTGGGTCCGCAGCCGGCCGTTCAGCACCACGGCCATCAATCCCAGGGCCAGCGCCAGAGCCACGACGACCACCGCAAATATGAAGCCGCGAATGGTGTGCCTCGGCATCCCCCTAGGCCTCGATTTCGAGCATTTTCCGGGCCGGCCCGATGAGCAGCAATTGGTCCCCGGCCTCCAGGGGGCGGCGGGGGTCGGGCACGAAGCGGAAATCGGCGTCGGCGGGCCGCTTTTCGGCCACGGCCATGACCCCGCGCTCACTGGGGAGCTTGAGGTCGGCCAGGGTCCGGCCGTTCCACTTTTTCACCACCACCTGCTGGAGAATGGTGCCCCCGCCCAGGGACAGGAAGTCCAACAGGCCCGGGCTGTGAATCTGGTGGCCCAGGCGGCGGGCGGTCTCCATTTCCGGCTGCACCACCTGCTGCACGCCCAGCCGCTGCAAAACCTGCGAGTGCTGGGGCCCGGTGGCTTTGACGATGAGCCGCTTGACGTGCAGGTCAATGAGGTTGAGGCTGATGAGGATGGAAGCCTCCATGGACTCGCCGATGCTGACGATGACCAGGTCGAAATCCTGGAAACGCAGCTGCTCCAGGAGGCCCTGGTCCGTGGCGTCGCCCTGGTAGACGGCGGCCAGGTCCTGGCTGACGCGCTGCACCCGGGCCGCATCCTGGTCCACGGCCACCACCCGGTGGCCCAGCCGGGTCAGGGTCAGGGCGGCCTCGAGGCCGAATTTCCCCAGGCCGATGACCCCCACTTCCTTTTTCGAGCTTTCCATATATCCTCCGGCCGCGGGCACGCTCAGCCCACGGGAATGATGGTTTCAGGCAGGCGGTATTTCCGGCGGCGCTGGAACTGCTGCATCATGGTGATGAGCCAGATGGGCCCCAGGCGGCCGATGAACATCAAGGACGACACCACCACCTTGCCCGGCGGCGACAGTTCCGGGGTGACCCCGGTGGTGAGGCCCACGGTGGCGAAGGCCGAGACCACTTCGAAGGTCAGGTCCAGAATCTGGAAACGGGTGCGGCCGTGGGTGGCGGCCCCGCCCTCGGTGACGGCCAGGATGAACACCCCGGCGATGACCACGATGACCGAAAAGGTCAACAGGGTGAAGACCTTGGCCAGGTCGTCCCGGCCGATGGCCCGGCCGTTCACCACCACCTGGGCCTGGCCCCGGAGGGAGGTGAGGCAGAAGCTCAGGAGAATGCGGAACGTGCCGGTCTTGATGCCGCCGGCGCAGGAGCCCGACGAGCCGCCGATGAACATCAGCCCGATCATGACCAAAAGGGCCAGGTCGGTCAGACGCCCGATGTCCACCGTGGCGAAGCCGGCCGTGCGGCAGGTGACCGACTGGAACAGGGACGGCAGGATCACCTTGGCCGGCTCGAAAAAGTCCTGATCGTTCAAAAAATACTCGGAGAGGAAAAAACAGACCGCCCCGCCGAAAACCAGGGCGAAAGTGGTGGTCAAGACCAGCCGGGCCGGGAAGCTGAGGGCCGGGCGCGGCCCCGGGGGCGGTTCCATCCCGCGCAGGCGGCGGACCAGGCGGCGGGCGCGGTCGGCGATGTGGAAGCGCACCTCGTCGAGGACCGCGAAGCCCAGGCCCCCGAGGATGATGAGGGACATGACCACGATGTTGACCCCCGCGTGCTGCTGGAAGCCCGCCAGGTTGTCGGTCCACAGGGCGAAGCCGGCGTTGCAGAAGGAGGAGATGGCCAGATAGGCGGCCTTGAAGAGGCCGATGCGCTCCGGCTCCATCAGGTAGAAGGCCAGGCCTCCGGCCAGTTCGATGGTGATGATGACCACCACGATGCGGATCAGAAACCGGCCCAGATGGAAGGACTGGTTGTTCAGCAGCGTCTGCCCCACGGCCAGCCGGTCCGACAGGGTCACCTTATGGGTCAGCAGGAAGAAAAACAGGGAGGTGTAGGTGGTGATGCCCAGGCCGCCCAGCTGCATCAGGCCCATCATCACCGACTGCCCGAAGGGGTTGAAGACCGTGGACACGTCGATCGTGGCCAGCCCCGTGACGCACACGCACGAAGTGGCGATGAAAAGGGCGTCCACCAGGGCCACCGGAGCCCCGGCATGGCTCCGGTCCCACCACAGAAGGAGGGTGCCCACGAGGATGGTGGCCGCGAAGGCGGCCACCGGCAGGACAAAGGGCCAGATAAAACGGGATGATTTCATGGCGTCCGCCCGGCGGAAAAGTAATTCTGTAAGTATATCACACATTCCGTTTGGAAAGATAAACAAAGAACGGCGTTCCGCGATTACGCCGGCGGGCGGAATCACGGGGCTGTTTTGCGGGAAGATTATGGAAGAATACGGAACTTTGCATCGGCAGAGGGGGGCTCCGCCCCTCCACCCCGCCAGAGGAGGGGGCTCGCCCCCCCTCCTCTGGACTCCTCGGGCGCCAAGGGGGCTGGCGCCCCCTTGGATCCCCCCCTGAAGAAACGAGGGGGGCGGACGCCCCCCTTCTAATCCCCCGAAGAGGGGCCGTGGCGGGGACGGGGCTTGGGTGGTTATCGAGTTCGGACTGGTAAGGCTGGTTGGTCGGTGAAAGTGAGTTGGTCATAGGTCAGGGTGGTCGGGCAGCTTTTTATGCGCGGCCCACCAGAGGAGATACACCCGCCCCACAAAAAACCCCCCCCCGCCGGGGTTCGGGAAAAATGCGCGAAAGGTGTGCCCTCACCAACACCTGAGGCGGCACGGGCACGGGGTATGCAAAGGAGTGGGGCGGTCTCCCCTCCGATAGCTCACCAAAGGCCCCGGGAAAGCGGGCCGCCCGCCTCGCCCCTCAATGCCCACGGCGCTCGATCATGTCCGCCCCGCCGCTTGTCTGAGCCGGGCAGGCGAGTTGCGGCGGGGCTGACGGGTCATATCCATCGGCACACACCAGAAGGCCGGGCCCGGGAACCATCGTATCCCGGGCCCGGCCGTTGAGTCTTCAGGGGGTCAGAGGGGGGCGTCCCGCCCCCCCGTTGCTTCAGGGGGTCCAAGGGGGCGCCAGCCCCCTTGGCGCCCGATGGGGTCTGGGGAAGGGGGGCGAGCCCCTTCCCCAGCAGGGCTTGGGACAGCGTCCCAACAGGAACGGCGCCCTTTGGGCGCCGTTCCGGGTATTCTCCAGATCGCAAATTTCCTTTAACTCCACACCGCCCGGGATGCGGCGTCACATCCCGGGCAGAGTTATGCTTTCCAGGGCCAAATCGGCCCCCTCCAGCCGCAGGAGGGCTTCCTTTTTCTCCAGGCCGCCGGCATAGCCGGTGAGCCGCCCTCCCCCGCCCACCACCCGGTGGCAGGGGATGAGGATGGAAATGGGATTGTGGCCCACCGCGCCGCCCACGGCCTGGGCCGACAGGGTGGCCCGGCCCATGTCGGCGGCCAGGCGGCGGGCGATGCGGCCGTAGGTGGTCACCTGGCCGCGCGGGATGGCCAGAAGGCGTTCCCAGACCGACAGCTGAAAGGGGGTGCCCTTCGGGGCCAGGGGCGGGAGCGGCCCCGGGTCCCGGCCGGCGAAGTAGGCTTCGAGCCAGGCGGCCAGGGCGCGGAAGACCGGATGGTCCGGGTCCTCGGGCCAGGCGGCGGCGTGGGCGGGATAGTATTTCTGGCCGATGAACCACAGGCCGGTCAGGCCGCCGTCATCGGCGGCGGCGGTGACCGGGCCCAGGGGCGTGGGGAGGGTACAGGCGCGGACGGCCATGGCGGACTCCTTGGGGGAAGGATGGATTATTTCAACGAGTTCCATAAATTGATGACGGCGTAGGACCGCCAGGGCCGCCAAGCCTCGGCCGCGGCCAGGATTTGCTTTTCGCTCAGGCCCGGCAGGGCCTTCTTCACGCCGTAATCGGTGTGGGGAAAGGCGTCGGGCCAGGACAGGCCCCGCATGGCCAGGTAGTGGACGGTCCAGGGCCCGAAGCCGGGCAACTCGGCCAGACGGGCCATTTCCGCCTCGGGATCGGCGGCCGGGGAAAGGGTCAGGCGGCCCTCGGCCAGGGCCGCGGCCAGGGCCAGGAGGGACCGGGCCCGGGACCCGATAAGCCCCAGCGGCCCCAGATGATCCTCGATGGGCGGGGAGAGGGCCCGGAAGCGCTCCGGCCCGGGAAACGTGACGGTGAGCTCGGGCCACGGCGTGGTCAGGGGCTCGCCGAAGGTCTCGGCCAGGCGGCCGGCCAGGGTGGCCGCGGCCTTGACCGTGATCTGCTGGCCCACGATGGCCCGGGCGGCCATCTCGAAGGCGTCGAAACAGCCGGGAAGGCGCGTCCCGGGCCGGGCCAGGTCCGGGGCCAGATCGTTCATGGCCCGCAGCCGGTCGAAAATTTCCAGGGGCCGGGAGTCCAGGTCGAACAGCCGGCGGAGGCGGGTCAGCACCGGGGCCAGCGCGGGCAGGAGCTCCGGGGCCAGGGTGACCAGGACCGCGTTCTTTTCCGGCCGATGGCGCACGGCCAGCCAGCCCCGGTGGAGGCGGCCCTGGCTCCGGAGGCCCACGGTGCGGCGGTAGACGCCGTCGGCCACGCTCTCCACGCCCCGGATGGTCCGGCCGGCCAGGAAGGCGATCAGGCTCTCCCAGTCGTAAGGCGGACTGTAGCCCAAGAGGAGACTCACCTCGCCCTCCTGGCCGGCCGGGGCGCCGCCGGCCCGGCGCAGGTCGCCGGGGGTGAGGCGATAGTGCTCGGAAAAGGCCTCGTTGAAGCGGCGGAGGCTCCCGAAGCCGGCGCCCATGGCCACCTCGGTGACGGACAGGCGGGTGTCGGTCAACAGGTTCTTGGCCAGAAGGAGCCGCCGGGTGCGCAGGTAGTCCCGGGGCGCGACCCCGTATTCGGCCCGGAAGAGGCGGCGCAGGTGACGGTCGGTGACGCCGAGGCGGCCGGCCAGGTCGGCCAGGTTCCGGTCGGCCCAGCCGTCCTCTTCCAGCAAGCGCGCGGCCCGGAGGGCCAGGCGGGACCCGGCCTCGGCCGGAGACCGGCCCGGGGCCAGCTCGGGCCGGCAGCGGAGGCAGGGCCGGAACCCGGCCGCCTCGGCCGCGGCGGCCGTGGCGTGGAAGGTGCAGTGGTCCGGCCGGGGCGTCCGCACCCGGCAGATGGGCCGGCAATAGATGCCCGTGGACGAGACCCCGACGAAAAAGCGGCCGTCGAAGCGGGCGTCGCGGGCTTTGAGGGCCGCGTAGCAGGCCTGGGGATCGAGGGGCGGGGCGGAGGCGGTTTCGGACGGCATGGGCGGCTCCCGGCGCTTTGGGGGTGCGGCGGATTTCACCCGCCGATGAAGACAGGATACCCCTGGCCGCGGGGAAAGACTAGCGGTTTTCGGACCTCACTTTCGGAAAAAACCGGCCGAAGCGTTTATTCAAGGCGGCGGCACGGATGCGTATGCCCGCGCCGGCTCAAAACAGTTTGAATTATGGACAGTTCTTTGATACACTGGGTAAACGCCAATATGCTCGGCACGTTAGGCGGCCCGAGGGTGCCGGTCGAGGTATTGAAAGCATCCCGGGGCGCCGGGGACACCACACGCGCCGCGCCGTCGCGGCTGGAGGGAAACCATGCAATACTCAGTCACCTTCAGGCACATGGAACCGTCCGATACGTTAAAAGAGTATGGCCACGATAAACTTCTGCGGCTGGAAAAATATCTGGACGCGGTCATAGACGCCGAAGTGGTGATGACCGTGGAGAAATTCCGCCACCGGGCGGAAGTGCTGATTTCGAGCGACGGGCTGAAAATCAAGGCCGAAGAGGAAACCGAGGACATGTATTCGGCCATCGACATGGTGGTCGACAAGCTGGAGAAGCAGATCAAGCGTCACCGGGAAAAACTCAAGGACCACAAGGCCGCCGCCGGCAAGCGGGCCCTGAAGCCCGCCGGGGCCGCGCCCGTCGAGGATGACGACTACGTGGCCGACGACATGGACGTGCCGCCCGTGGACCGCCGGGTGACCATCACTCCTCCGCTCCTGACCCTGGAAGAAGCCGGCGCCCAGTTGGCCGCCACCACCGTGTCCCAGGTTATCTTTGTCAACCGCGAGAACAATCTTCTGTCCATCCTGCGCCAGGCGGCCGGCGGCCAACTGGAGTTGGTGACCATCAACCATTGACCGTTTCCCTTGCCGGCCGGCGAGCCCCCTCGGGCTTTGCCGGCCGGGGCGTGTATCGCGGTCCGCCCCCCTATTTCTCCCTGATGTCTCGACGCCCTGACTTTGTTCACTGTCGGAAAGCCGGCGATTTTTATGTGGTTTAAAAATATTCATGATTTTGACTGATTTCATAAAAGAAGACGATATTCTCACCGATTTTCAGGCCCCTGACAAGGCCGGAGCCCTGGAGGCCCTCTGCCGCTTCGCCGCCGGCCGGCACGGGCTGGACTACGAGGCCGTCCTGGCGGTGGTCTGGAACCGCGAACGCCTGGGCTCCACGGGTTTGGGCGGCGGGGTGGCCCTGCCCCACGGCCAGGCGGCCGGGGTGAAGAGGCCGGTCCTGGCCCTGGCCGTGTCGCCGGCGGGCGTGGAGTTCGACAGCCTCGACGGCCGGCCGGTGCGGGTGTTCGTGCTGCTCCTGACCCCCACGGGCGACGACCGCCGGGAACACCTGGCTCTCCTGGCCCGCCTGGGGGCCCTGTTCAAATCGCCGGCCGCGGTGGAGGAAGTGCTGGCCGCCCGCGTCCCGGCCGACGTGTATGATTTTTTGCTCCGGCGCGGGGAATAGCGTTTGGCCGCGCGGCGCCGGGGCCCGTCTTCCATTCTTTCTTGACAGGAGGGGCGATTCATGACGCCTCACATCCACGGTCGGCTGGTGGTCGTGACCGGGCTTTCCGGTTCCGGCAAGTCCACGGTTCTGAAAGCGTTGGAAGACGTCGGGTATCTGACCATCGACAACCTGCCGGTGGTGTTGCTGCCGAAGTTTCTGGCCATCCGCAAGGAGAGCGGAGGCTTCATCCGGCTGGCCGTGGGCATGGATGCCCGGGAACCGGAGTTGACCAGATGCTTCGAGCCGGTGTTCAGGGAAGTCCGGGAAATCGGCTACGAGCTGACCATCCTGTTCGTCGAGGCCTCGGAGGAGACGCTGGTCAAGCGCTATTCCGAAACCCGGCGGCCCCACCATCTGGCCCCCGAGGGCGGCATCGTCCAGGCCATCCGGGCCGAGCGGGAGCACCTTCTGCCCCTCCGGCGGGCGGCCGACGAGATCATCGAAACGAGCCATGTCAAGGCCCAGGCCCTGCGTGAAAACATCATGGGACGCTTCAGCCAGGAGGGCGTCCGCCGGGCCATGGCCGTGGAGGTCCTGTCCTTCGGCTTCAAGAACGGGCTACCGCCCGAGGCCGACCTGATGATCGACGTGCGGTTCCTGCCGAACCCCTTCTACCTCGACGAACTGCGCAACCTTGACGGGAGGGACCAGCCGGTTATAGACTATGTCATGGCCGCGCCCGAGACGGCCGAATTCCTGGAGCGGTTCCTGAACCTTTTGACTTATTTGCTGCCCCTCTACCAGAAAGAGGGAAAATCCTATCTGACCATCGCCGTGGGCTGCACCGGGGGCCAGCACCGCAGCGTGGCCGTGGCCGGGGTCCTGTGGGCCTCGCTGCGCAAGGTGTTCGACGGCATCATCCACCTCCGCCACCGCGATCTTTGACGCGGCCGCTGAAAGGTTCGCAAGCGCCATGCTGGGCATAGTCATCGTCACCCACGGCCTCCTGGGCCAGGAAATGCTGAAAACCGCGGAATTCATCGTGGGGGGGCTGGAAGCCTGCGCCACGGTCTCCATCGACGGCGGCCGGGGACCGGACGCCATGCGCCTGGCCATCGGCGAGGCCATCAAGAGCGTGGAGCGGGGCCGGGGCGTTCTGGTGCTGACGGACATGTTCGGCGGCACCCCCTCCAACATCAGCCTCTCGTTTCTGGAGGAAGGCCGGGTGGAGGTCCTGACCGGGGTGAACCTGCCGATGCTCATAAAGGCCGTGCAGCTTCGGGACAAGACCGGCCTGGCCGAGGCCGCCCAGACCGTCGGCGACTACGCCCGCAAGAGCATCACCGTGGCCGGGGAGATCCTCGGCGGCGGCCGCCGGGCCCAGGGGTGAGCCGGCGTGACCCTGATCTGGACCCGCATCGACCAGAAGCTCATCCACGGCCAGGTGTCCGTGGCCTGGGTGCCGCGCCTCAATATCGACGCCATCGTGGTGTCGGATGAGGACACGGCCGCCGACCCCTGGACCCAGAAGGTGATGATGATGGGCCTGCCGCCCGAGGTCCGGGTGGCCCGCTTCGTGGCCCCGGCCCAACTGGCGAGCCTTTTGAGCGAGGCGGAGATGACCTCCCGCCGGGTGCTGGTGCTCTTCAAGAATCTGACCGGGTTTCTGGAAGCGGCGGGCGCCGGTTTTCACCCGGCCCGCATAAACCTCGGCAACCAGGCCGGCCAGCCCCCGGACCGGGGCATCCGCCTCAGCGAATGCTTCTACATCAGTCCGCGGGACCTCCGGGGCCTTTCGGCCCTCACGCGGGACGGCCTGGAGGTGGTCATCCAGGCCGTGCCCACGGGCAAGTCCGTCAAGTGGACGCCCGCGCCGTGAGGCGGCCCGGCCGGTCCGCGTTCCGCCGCGGCCGAAAAACGAAGGCTTGGGGAAAGGTATCCGTATGCTTTTGAGCTCCGGCTTTCTGGGGCCGATCCTGGCGGGGGCCCTCTTGAACCTCGACAAGCAGGTCTGCGGCCCCCTCATGGTCAGCCGCCCCCTGGTGACCGGCTTCGCCATCGGCTGGCTCACGGGCGAACTGCGTTACGGCATCTGGATGGGCCTTTCGGCCGAGCTTCTGTGGCTGGCCACCCTGCCCCTGGGCGGCCAGTTGACCCCCCACGCGGGCCTGGCCGTCAGCGCGGCCCTCATCGCCTGGGTCGGCAGCCCCTTTGCCCCGGCCGTGGGCGCCCACCAGACCGAGGCCGGGCTGGTGATTTCGTTTTTGACCATTCCCCTGTGGGCCCGGGTCTTCACCCTGATCGACACCCTGGGGCGCCGCCTGGCTCCGGCCCAGGTGGATCAGGCCCGGGCCGACCTGGCCGCGGGCCGCGACCCCCGCTTCTTCAGCCGCAACCTCCGGGGCCTGTGGATCGCCCTGGGGCTGTCGCTGGCGGGCCTTTTGGCGGCGGCGGCGGTCAACAGCCTCCTTCTGGGGCTGGCCGTCCGCCTGGCCCCGGACCTGGTCTTGCTGAACCTGGGGTTCCTGTTCGCGGTCATTCCCTTCCTGGGCCTTCTGGGCATGGCCGTGTTTCTGGAGGCCAAGACGCTCAATCTCTATCTTTACGGCCTCCTGGCCAGTCTGCTGGCCCTGTCGGCGGCGCCTTGAACCGTCCGTCCGACACACCGGCCCCCGGCCCGGCCGCGCCCGACGCCTTCGATCTGGTCCGCCTGGCCGAGGCCGACCTCCCCGAGGTGCTGGCCCTCGAGCGGCGTTGCTACGCCCAGCCCTGGACCGAGGAAAATTTCCGGGCCGAGTTCCGCCGCCGCATCACCCTGCCCCTGGGGGTCAAGCGGGGGAACGTGCTGGCGGGTTACAGTTTTTTCTGGCTTTTCCCCCCGGACGTCCACCTCCTGAACCTGGTGGTGACCCCCGAGTTCCGGCGGCGGGGCCTGGGCCGGCGCCTTTTGGCGGCCATGATGACCATCGGCCGCCGGGCCGGCGCGGAAAAAGTGTATCTGGAAGTGCGGCCCACCAACGAGGCGGCCCTGGACCTCTACCGCTCCTTCGGGTTCCGGCTGGACCACCGCCGGCCCAACTACTACGAAAACGGGGAGGATGCCCTTTTGATGACCGCGACCCTCACCGAACTGGTGACGAAAAAACCATGACCGACACCATACTCATCGTCGACGACGAACGGGACATCCGGCTGACCGTGGGCGGCCTCTTAGGCGACGAGGGCTACCTGGTGGCCCAGGCCTCGTCCGGACCCGAGGCCCTGGAACGCATCGACGACTCCCCGCCCGAGGCGGTGATCCTCGACTTGTGGATGCAGAACGCCGAACAGGGTTTCGACGTGCTGACCCGCATCCGCGAGGAGTATCCGGGCCTGCCGGTGGTGGTCATCTCCGGCCACGGCAACATCGAGACCGCGGTCAAGGCCGTCAAGATGGGGGCCTTCGACTACATCGAAAAACCCCTGTCGGCCGACAAACTCCTCCTGACCCTGGAGCGGGCCCTGAGCTTCCGCCGCCTGTCGGCCGAAAACCAGATACTCAAGACCCGGCCCGGCCAGGCGGCCACCATGATCGGCCACAGCCCGGCCCTCTTGGAACTGATGCGCAAGATCGAGGTGGTGGCCCCCACGCCGGCCTCGGTCTTGATCACCGGGGAAAACGGGGTCGGGAAAGAACTCGCCGCCCGCACCATCCACCAGCTCTCCCAGCGGGCCGACCGGCCCATGGTGGAGGTCAACTGCGCGGCCATCCCCGAGGAACTGGTGGAAAGCGAACTGTTCGGCCACGAAAAAGGCGCCTTCACCGGGGCCACGGCCCGCAAGCAGGGCCGCTTCGACCAGGCCAACAACTCCACCCTCTTCCTCGACGAGATCGGGGACATGAGCCTCAAAACCCAGGCCAAGGTGCTGCGCATCCTCCAGGAGCAGAAATTCGAGCGCGTGGGCGGGGTCAAGACCATCAGCGTGGACGTGCGCGTCATCGCCGCCAGCAACAAGGACCTGGAAGAGGAGATCAGGCGCGGGACCTTCCGGCAGGACCTGTATTACCGCCTCAACGTGGTGCCCCTGCGCGTCCCCCCCTTAAGGGAGCGCGTCTCGGACATCCCCCTTCTGGCCTCGGAATTCCTGGGCGCCTACATCCGGGCCAACAACCTCGGGACCAAAAGCCTGGCGGATTCCATGCTGGCCGACCTCATGGCCCGGCCCTGGCCGGGCCACGTCCGGGAGCTGAAGAACACCATCGAGCGGCTGGCCATCATGACCCCCGGCGAGGTCATCAGCCGCGACCCCTCGGCCGGCCCGGCCCCGGCCCCGGCCGGCGCCCCCATGGACGCGGGCTTCATGAGCCTGCCGTACCGCGAGGCGAGAGCCGAATTCGAGCGGCTCTATCTGCGGCGCCAACTGGAGGCCCACGACCACAACATCACCCAGACCGCCGAGGCCATCGACCTGGACCGCACCAGCCTCCACAAGAAACTCAAGGCCCTGGGCTTCCGGGACTGGGTTGAGGGAAAATAATCCATGGCCTGGGACTGGAAAAAACTGCGGGATTTCGACCCCGTCGACCGGATGACCGAGATTTATGACAAACTCGATCAGGCCGGCATTCTCCGCTGGCCCGTGGTGGCCACCTCCCTGGCCTATTATTCCATCCTGGGCCTGGTGCCCTTCCTGGCCCTGGGCTTCGCCGTCTCCCGCAGCTTCGGCCTGGAGGACGCCCTGTCGGAGGCCATCAACAGCTACTTCGCCTCCTTTGACGGCCAGGAGCAGGTGCTCCGGAAACTTCAGGAACTGGCCGAAAACCTCATCAGCAACTATTCGGGCAGCGTCATGGCCTTCGTGGCCCTGGGCCTCATTTTTTATTCCGGCTACCGCATCCTGACCCTGATGGAAACCGTGTTCGGCGACATCTTCGGCTACCACCCGCCCCGCCGGGCCATCCACCGGATGATGGACTATTTCACGGTCATGGTGATCGTCCCGCTCCTTCTGGTCGCCGGCGCCGGCGTCAACATCTACCTCATGGGCCTGGCCAATTCCACCTGGTCCATCCCCTGGGGCATCAATCCCAGCGGTTTTTTCTCCTTCATCGTGATCATCTCGCCGTACCTGATGTGGTGGCTGGTGCTGAGCTGGGCCTACGCCTACTTCAGCCGGGGGCTGATCCGCTGGCGGGAGCGGCTGCTGGGCGGCTTCATCACCGGCATGGCCTTCCAGGTGTTCCAGACCTTCTACATCAAGATCATGTTCGACCTGACCAGCTACAACGCCATCTACGGCAGCTTCGCGGCCATTCCGCTTTTCATGATCTGGCTCTACCTCAGCTGGGTCATCGTCCTGGCCGGGGGCGAACTGACCCGCCGCTTCGCCGACTATTTCGTCACCGGCCGGGGCTTCTTCTCCCTGGTGCCTCCGGCCACCTGGCGGGGCACCCTGGTGCTCTGCCGCCGGGTCATGGCCGAGGTCATCAAGAACTACACCGCCGCGCCGGCCGGCCGGGCCACCTGCTTCCGCCAGCTTTCACGCAGCACCGGGGCGCCCCTCCCGGCCCTGGGCTCGGTCATCAACCGCCTCCTGGTGGCGGACCTCCTGGTCCGCATCTCGGGCCCGAGCGCGGAGGAAGGCCCCAGCTTTCTCCCGGCCCGCAGCCCCGACCAGCTTAACGACGAATACATCCGCGAAGCCCTGGAAACGGGACTTCTGGAAATCCTGTACTGACAGCGGCCCTCCGCGACGAGACATCCCATGAACCAGGAACCCCGACATCCCGCGGCGCCGGAGCCGGCCACGGCCTACATCTTCCTCAACGGCGATTTTGAAAAACCCCGCGTGTGGCCCGACCAGCCCGCGCCGGGCGACCTGGTCATCGCCGCCGACGGGGGCCTCCGCCACGTCCAGGCCCTGGGCTGGCCGGCGCACTGCCTGGTGGGGGATTTCGACTCCCTGGAGCCGGGGGTCCCGGAGGAACTGCGGAGCCGGGGCTCCGAGGTGTTTCAATATCCCGCGGACAAGGACGAGATCGATTTCGAACTGGCCCTCCACCTGGCCCGGCGGCGCGGCTACGGCCGGATGGAGGTCCTCGGCGCCCTGGGCGGCCGCTGGGACATGACCCTGGCCAACCTGTTCCTCCCCCGGGCCGGCTGGGACAGCGACGCCATCCGCTTCCGCCACGGGCCCTGGACCCTCCTGGCGGCCCTCGGTCCGGCCGCCCTGACCGTGGAGGGCCGGGCGGGCGACCTGTTGTCCCTCATCCCCTTAGGCGAGGACGTGGCGGGCGTGCGCCTGGCCGGCTGCCGCTACCCCCTGGCCGGCGAGACGCTCCAGGCCGGGTATTCCCGGGGTCTCTCCAACGTCCTGACCGAGGGCGAGGCCCGGCTGAGCCTCGAATCCGGAACGCTCCTGGTGATCCATCAGGAACAGTGACGGATTTTTCTCCCGACGGAATATTCTTTGACCAAAGCGCATAACAATGATACCATGGGTTATATTTTGCAAAAAAACAGCAAATAAGGGGCCAGAATATGCTGATTTCTTTTTCCGTCTCCAATCACCTCTCCTTTAAGGAGCAGGTCACTCTTCATATGACCGCCGTCGGCGGGCCCAGCGAACTGCCCGGGAACGTGCGGCCGGTTCCGCTCAACCGGACCAGCGCCGCCAGGCCCCTGGAACTGCTGAAATCAGCCATAATCTACGGGGCCAACGCCAGCGGAAAAACCAACCTGCTGTGCGCCCTGCGGGATTTTGCGCAGTTTGTCCGCAAAAGCCACGATATGCCGCTTGAGGCCGGAACGCCTGTAAAACCCTTTTTGTTGGATAAAGAGATTCGCCGCCAGCCCGCCGTGTTTGAAATCGAACTGCTTTTGAGCGGCGTTCGATACCGCTATGGCTTCTCAGCCGATGAACAAAACGTGCACGAAGAGTGGCTGTATATCGCGGATAAAGGCCCTGAAAAGCCGCTTTTTGAAAGAACGATGGAGAGTGACGGGGAAGAGCCCCGATACGCCTACCGTTTTGGGCGTTCAGTGAAACGGTCGTTCAAGAACTTGACCGACAAGGTGCGGCCCAATGCCCTGATGCTGTCCGTCGGGGCGCAGTTCAACGCCCCGGAAGCCGTGGCCGTGGCCACGTTTCTTTCCCGGCTTTTCAACTATCCAGGCTTTGATATGCCTCTTAAAGTTCCAACGCAAACGGAACTCGCCTTTTTGGGAACTATGCTCCAGTTTGCGGATATTGGGCTGGACCATCTCGAGCTCACCCAGCGCGACGCCTCGGACCTGGAGGCGTTTCTGGCAAGGGAGAGCCGCGGTTCCAACGAAGAGACGCATGATATTGACCGATTACTGCGGCCCTTGGTTCAAGAATCCCTGAAAAAGGCGAAAGACGAAAAAGAGATTGGCTATGTCTACAAAGATTCCCAAGGCGAGCCCGTTTTCATCCCGGAGAGACTGCAGTCGAAAGGCACGATGCAACTTCTGCGCACTTTTTTGACCATTCTGCGGCAATATAGACGCAACGCCCTTATCCTGATCGACGAAATCGAGGACAGCCTTCACCCCCTGCTGTGCGAAGCCCTGTTGAAATTTTTCCACGACTTGCCGGATAACGGATCACAGCTCATCTGCACCACCCACAATACCGACATGCTCAACGCCGATGTTTTCCGCCGCGACCAGGTGTGGATCACCGAAAAAACGCCACTTGGCGCCAGCAAGCTTTACAGTCTGGCGGAATTCAAGGGGGTGCGCAAGGAAGCCAAGCTCGGCAAGCAATATCTGGAAGGGCGGTATGGCGGCCTGCCCATACTGGACAGCCGGTTCCTGGAAAAAATCAAAGAGGCTCTGGCCAAGCCCCCGGCCGGGGAGGGCGACGCCTGATGAGACATAAAACACCCCGGGCCCAACCGCGCGCCAAAGAAATCACCGCTCCCCATAAAATCATTTACATTTACTGCGAAGGCAAGGTCACGGAGCCTGGATACTTTTCGGCCGTCAAAAGCGACCTCAGGCTTCCTTCCATTCAGATTAAAATTTTCGGCGGCAAAGGAAACCGAAAAAGCCTGGTACAGTATGTGCGGAGGAATTTGAAGAATAATCCGGGAGTGGTCGTTGGGCGAGACGGCAGTGTCGACGCCGGCGAATATGCCGTTTACGTGGTGTTTGATGTCGACGCCGAGGGAGTCCCCAATCCCGCTCTTGTGAAAGAACAAGCCTGTGCGGCCATCGCGATGTGCGAAAAGAGCGGCTATAAAGCCATTGTCAGTAACGATTCCTTCGAACTGTGGTTTGTGCTGCATTACGATTTAGTCGAAAGCTTGCAGCACCGAAGCTGCTTATGTGACAAAGTCACCGACTTGATGCGGACCAGAGAGGACCGCCCGCGGTTCAAGTATGGAAAAGACGGCGCAACGGTAAATCTTGTATGTGAAAAGATCGCGGACAAAAGAGCGGTGGCGATACAAAATGCCGCGACCCTGTGCGGCCGCTCAGGCGGCTCCCCAGTCACGGCCATCAATGCGGGCGAGCCGTATACCAATGTACATGATTTTTTTGAAAACCTGGAAAAGTTTTGGCAAATCTGACTTCCGTCAGCGCTCGCTCCAAGACCTTTCTTTTTAAAAATCTCCGATGCTTCCCGGCCAACCGTGTTCTTGAACGCTCCCCCAAGATATGGTATATATATTTAGATTACGGTCTTCCTTGGCCCATGATGGCGGGTTCAGCCGCCGGGGTCGCCCAGATGTATTTAAGGAGCGACGGATGCGGATTTCGAGGCGAGCCGGCGGCGCGGCCCGGCTGATCCTCTTGTTGACGGGCCTGGCCCTGTGGGCCGGCTGCGCGCCCAAGCCGGCCCCGTTCGAGGGCCCCCTGGAGAGCCGCCTGATTCTCCAGATGCCCTATTATTCCGACGACCGGGCGGCCGGCGGCCCGGCGGCCCTGGCCGGGGTGCTGTCCTATAGCGGCCGGGCCACCACGGCGGACGAGGCCGTGCTGAACCTGGGCGACAAGCCGCCCCTGCCGCAGGCCCTGGCGGTCTGGGCCAGGCAGGTCGGGATGAAGGCCGATTTCGCCATCGGCGGCACGCCCGAGGAGCTCGTCGAGGCGGTCAAGGCCAACCGGCCCCTCATCGTCCGGCTGGACCGGGAGCTTCCGCCCGTCCGGGCCGGCGATTACGCGGTGGTGGTGGGCTACACGCCCGAGGGCCCGGTGCTCAACGCCGGCCTCGTCAATCAGCAGATCATGTCCTGGTCCGATTTCCTGGCCGCCTGGCACCAGGCCAGGAATCTCATCATCCGGGTCGAGCCGCTCGGCGCGTCCCCCACTCCGTAAAAAAGAAGACCGCCTATGTCCCGACTCCCCGTTCCCCGGCACATCGCCATCATCATGGACGGCAACGGCCGCTGGGCCTCCCGCCGGGGCCTAGCGCGCTCCGAAGGCCACCAGGCCGGGGCCGAGCCGGTGCGGGCGGTCCTGACCGCGGCCAAGCAGGCCGGGGTGGAATTCCTGACCCTGTACGCCTTTTCCACCGAAAACTGGGGCCGGCCCCGCGACGAGGTGCGGGGTCTGTTCGAGCTTTTGCTGAAATACCTGCGAAGCGAACTGGAGGAACTGCGCGGCCGCGGCGTCCGCCTTCAGGCCATCGGCGACCTCGAGGCCCTGCCCCTCCCGGCCCGGGAGGCCCTCCGGGCGTCCGTCGCGGCCACGCGCGCCAACCGGGAACTGACCCTGACCCTGGCCCTGTCGTACGGCAGCCGGGCCGAGCTGGCCCGCGCGGCCCGGCTCCTGGCGGCCGAAGCCAAGGGCGGCCGCCTGGACCCGCAGGCGATCACCCCCGAAATGCTGGAGGAAAAGCTCTGGACCGCCGGCACCCCGGACCCGGATCTCCTGATCCGCACCGGGGGCGACATGCGGCTGTCGAATTTTCTTCTCTGGCAGTGCGCCTACACCGAGTTTTATTTCACCCCGACTCTCTGGCCCGATTTCGGCGAAGCGGATTTCAACGCGGCCCTGGAGTCCTACCGGACCCGGGAGCGGCGGTACGGACTCGCCGAAGCCCCGGCCGGGCCGGGCGGCGAATCGCCGGAATGACGAGGCGGGGTCCCCTGGCGCGTTTTGCATCGTCTTCCGCACATTAAGCAAAACGCCAAAACATCCGGGCGCTTTTCTAAAATGCCAATGGCCAATGCCTTTGCATTGAAAAGCGCTCCAAGGGGGCCGCGTCGGCCATATCCCAAAACCCAGAAGGAGAAACGAACATGAAAGAAGTCGTCAGCACCCCCAAAGCGCCGGCCGCCATCGGCCCCTATTCCCAGGGCATCAAGAGCGGCGGCATGATCTACGTCTCGGGCCAGCTGCCGCTGGATCCGGCCACTGGCCAGATGCCCGAGGCCACCACCGATCAGGCCCGCCAGAGCCTTTCCAACATCAAGGCCATCCTGGAGGCGGCCGGCAGTTCCATGGACAAGATCGTCCGGACGGGCATCTTCATGACGGACCTGGCCGATTTCGTCCCGGTCAACGAGGTGTATGCCGGCTTCTTCAGCGCCAACCCGCCGGCCCGGGCCACGGTTCAGGTGGCGGCTCTCCCCAAGGGCGCCAAGATTGAAATCGAGGCCGTGGCCGAAGTTTGAGCATTCCCGAATCGGCCGCCAAGCCGACCGCAAAAGCCCGGCCGGCCCGCAGAGGCCGACGTGGCTGCCCGCCGGGCAAAAATCGCATTTTTGCCCGGCGACGGCCAGGCCGGTCAAGCTACCCAAGCCGACCATAAAAAAGGCCCCACCATGAAAATCAAGTATTGGATGACCAAGGATCCCGTGACCATCGATCCGGACGCGCCCATCACCGAGGCGGCCCGCATCATGAAGGAACACAACTTCCGCCGCCTGCCGGTCATGGAAAACGGCCGCCTGGTGGGCCTGGTGACCTATCGCAACATTCTGGAGGCCCAGCCCTCGCCGGTGAGCACGCTTTCCAAGCACGAGGCCCGCTACCTGGTGGCCAAGCTCAAGGTCAGCGACGTGATGCGGAAGAATCCCATCACCGTGTCCCCGGACGACAACGCCCTTTCCGCCCTCATGGTCGGGCACCAGAAGGGCCTGGGGTCCTATCCGGTGGTGGAGGGCGGCCGTCTGGTGGGCATCGTCACCGCCACGGATCTCTTTAACCTCATCTTCCACCTTCTCGGCGGCGGCGACCGCGACGACCTCATCTACCTTTCCGAAGAGGCCGGCAAGCTTCAGGACCCGGGGTACCTGCCCCGGCTCTCCGCCCTGCTCGCCGGCCACGGCGTGGCCCTGTTGAGCTTCCTGGCCTTTCCCCGCAAGGAGACGCCCGGGGCCTCGGTGGTGCTCCTGAAAATCTCCGCCGGCGGGCGGTCCGAGGCCGTCGAGGTCCTGGCCGCGGGCGGCTTCCAGCTTTTCGAATGAGCCGGAATCCCGTGAACCAGGATTCAATGACCCCGGGGCCGGCTCCCGTTCCGCCTGTCTTCGACCTGGCCGCCCTCGCCCCGCGCCCCGTGGACCTGGCCGGGCTGCGCCCCTTCTGGCCCACGTCCTTCGGCCGGCCTCCGGACGGCCTGGCCGCCGATCTGGCCGCGCACGGCCTCCGGCGGCCGCTCCTGGTCCTGGACGACGGCCGGAGCCTGGCCGTGCTCGCCGGGAGCCGGCGGCGGGAGGCCCTCCTGTCCCTGGGCCGGGCCGAGGCTCCGGCCGTGGCGCTGCCCCGGGAAATGCCGGGCGTCCTGGCCCTGGGCCTGGCCGACAACGCCGAGCGCGGCTGGAACCCGGCCGAGACGGCCCTGGTCTGGCGTTTCCTGGCCGACCGTTACCCGGATCAGGCCCCGGGCCTGGCCCCCCTCCTGGGCCTCGATTCCCCGAAGATGCGCGACCTCCACCTGGCCGCCGCGAGCCTCCCGGCCGAGGGCCTGGCCGCCCTGGCCGACGACCGCCTGGACCTGGAAAACGCGGCCCGCCTGGCCCGCTGGGACCCGGCCGACCAGGACGCGGCCCTGGACCTCTTCGAGGCCCTCCGGCCCAGCAAGCAGAAAAAGCGCCAGTGGCTCGACTGGCTGGAAGACCTGGTCCGGCGGGACCGGACCCGTCCGCTCCGCGTTCTGAGCAGCCCGGAGATCAAGGCCGCCCGGGCCGAGATCGGGCGCGCCGGCCGCCCGGCCGCCGAGGAGGCCGCCCGCCAGCACCTCTGGGCCCGCCGCCATCCCGGGCTGGCCGACCTGATGCGCACCCGCCAGGCCCGGCTGAAGGCCCTGCGTCTCCCGCCCGAGGCCCGGCTGGAGCTGGACCCCACCCTGGAGGACGTGCGCTTCGGCCTGCGCCTGACCTTTTCCACCCCGGACGAATTCGCCGCCCTCATCGACCGGGCCGCGACCCTGGCCCGCGATCCCGATTTCCGAGCCCTCCTGGACGACACCCCGGCCCCCGACCCGGACGACGAAGCCCCGTCCGGCGGCCTTTCCCCGGACGGCGAACCATGACCCCCGACTCCGGCGGGCTCCGCCTGAAAATCGAGGACGAATTTCTCGGCCAGGCCCTGGCCGACAATCTTTCGCGCACCCTGACCCCGGCCCCCCTCGAACCCCTGGGCCCGGCCGACTATCCCCGCTTCGGCCGGGGCGACCTCTTGGTCACCCGCCACCGGGGCGAATTCGTCAAACCCTGCCCGGGCACACTCAATTACACCTGCTGCGGCCTCCAAATCTTCCACTTCGGCCTGGGCTGCACCCTGGGCTGCCGCTACTGCATCCTGGAGGCCTACCTGGGCACCTCGGCCCTGGTCCTGTTCGGGAACATGGACGAGGCCCGGGCCGAACTGCGGGCCGTGCTGGACCGGCCCCCGGCCGAGCGCCCGTTGCGTTTCTGCACCGGCGAATTCACCGACAGCCTCCTCCTCGACCGCCGGTCCACCCTGGCCGCCGAACTGATCCGCCTTTTCGCCGAACGCGAGGCCATCCTCGAACTGAAGACCAAAACCGATTACGTGGACCACCTCCTGGGCCTCGACCACCGGGGCCACACGGTCATCAGCTTTTCGGTCAACGCGCCCGACATCTGCCGCTCCGAAGAAAGCCAGGCCGCCCTCCTGACCTCCCGCCTGGCCGCCGCCTACCGGGCGGCCGAGGCCGGCTACCCCATCGGGCTCCACTTCGACCCCCTCATCGTCCACCCCGAATGGGAGGACGGCTACGGCCGCACCGTGGAGCTGATCGGCCAATACCTGGCCGGGGCCCCGGTGGCCTGGGTCTCCCTGGGCTGCTTCCGCTACCTTCCGTCCCTCAAGGAGCGCATGCTGGCCCGCCATCCGGACACGGCCATCTACAACGGCGAGTTCATCCTCGGCGGCGACGGCAAGATGCGCTACCCCCGCCCCCTGCGCACCCGCCTCTACCGCCGCCTGGTCCGCGCCCTCAAAGCCGTGCTCCCCCCGGACACCGCCCTCTACATGTGCATGGAAAGCCCCCGCCTCTGGCGCGACGTCTTCGGCGCCCCCCTGGGCACCGACGGCCTCACCGCCTTGCTGGACAACCGCGCCCGCTCGCTTTTGGAGGGCGGTAAAGGGCATCCGGAAAAGTAGCGGGGGCTCCGCGCCCCCGCACCCTGCGCCAGGGCAGAGCCCTGGACCCGGCGGAGCCCGGAGGAACCGGGCTCCTTAACTGGGGAGGGGTCAAAAGCAATTCTCGGCATTCTTCCCATACCGGCAGGATAAGGAACGGTTGAGGGCAGACTGCGCTAGGCCCACAACCGGAACATCTGGAAAAAGTGGGGGCGCTTCCAGGTCGTTGCTTTTCCCACGAAGGGATGGGTGCCAGGCGGCCGGGGCCGGCAACACTTCGCAGGGCGGACGCGTTGGGCCCCGACCGCGTCGCCGGCGGGAAGCGTCGTTTACCGAGGCCGTCGCCGGCGGCGCGGTTGGGAGAGCGGCCGCCCGGAGAAGTTTTGCCGGACACGGCCGCCGTACGGTAGCCGACGATGCTTGCTAAGACGTGACATTGATCAAAGGTCGAACACGCGCACTCCAACTTCATATTCACATTTTCTCCACACTCCGCCCATAAAATCACGACACTCCTCAGGTATAACGGAAACTGACGGCGCGGCCGTTCAGAAGAGCGTAAAAGCCAAGGGAGGGTTGACCATGAGAACGTTGTCGATATGGCTGGAGTACTGCTGCGCCGGACTGCGGCTTTTCACCGCCGCCGGCCAGGGCCTGGTGGGGATGACCGTTTGGGACGAAACCGTGGCCGGCGAGGAGTGGGACCATGACTGAAAAACAGCTGCGCCGCCTGTTCAACCGCGATCTCCCGCCCCTCCATCTGCCCTGGGCCCAGGACCGGCCGGCCGGCGTCCTCCGCGCCCGCCCGGGATGGCTCGATCGACGGTTCGACCGCTGGTTCAAGGCCACCCTGCTGGGGCTGGCCCTGATCCTCCTGGCCGGGGCGGCCCTGGTCTGGATCGGCGGCCGGGAAACCCTCATTGAAGCCCAGGTGGCCGTGATCCTCGGCAACCAGGTCTACCGGGACGGCCGGCCCGCCCCGCGCCTGGCCGCGCGCCTGGATAAGGGCCTGGAGCTGTACCGCTCCGGCCGCTGCCAAACCCTCATCGTCAGCGGCGGCAAGGGCCCCAACCGGGTCGACGAGGCCGCGGCCATGGCCGACTACCTCGCCGAGCGCGGCGTGCCCCGCTCGGCCATCGTGGTCGATGCCCAGGGCGTCAACACCTGGCACACGGCCGTATTCACCGCCGACTACCTGCGCCGGCGCGGCCTGGACAGCGCCATCGTGGTCAGCCAGGCCTTCCACACGCCCCGCTCGGCCCTGGCCCTGGCCGCCGCCGGCTGCCCCCGCGTGGGCCGGGCCGCGCCCGACTATTGGGAGGCGCGCGACATCTATTCCATCCTCCGCGAACTCCCGGCCATCGCCGTCTACTGGTGGCGCTATGAGTTCCGAGCCCCCGCCCGTCACGAAGCATGATCATAATTAACATTTAATTATATACCAATTAAATATATTTTAATTTTAATAATAATATCTCGATTCTAATTCTATAAAAAAATGACATTAGTTGTACTTTTCACTTGTATAACACCCCGGCTTGTGGTATACCTTTTAAACGAATCCAATGACTTGGGGGAGGCTGCCCTGATGACCACCGAAAGAGCCCTGGAAGTATATCGCTATCATCTGGAGCCCGGCGGAGTGTTCGCCTGCGGGGAACCGGCCATGGTGTCGGCGGTTTTGGGCAGTTGCGTGGCCGTGTGCCTGCACGACCGGCGGCTGAAGATCGGAGGCATGAACCACTTTTTATATCCCAAGGCAAACCTTTTTGGCACGCCCACGGCCGAATACGCGGTGGTGTCCATTCCGGCGCTGATCAAGAAGATGCAGCGTCAGGGCAGCCGTCTGGAGGATCTGGAGGCCCAGATTTTCGGCGGGGGCGATGCGCCGGGAGTGCACGGGAGCGACATCGGGCAGAAGAACATCAAGATAGCCCGCAAGATTCTCCGGAAAAGCGGCATCCGGGTGGTGTCCGAGGACGTGGGGGGCCTCAAGGGCCGCCGCCTGATCTTCCACACCGGCACCAACGAGGCCCTGGTGATGAAGACCCACCGCATCCGCCGCGGTGATTACTATCCGTATCGCCAACGTTTGGGGGCGTAGCCGGGGCGGCCCGGCCCTGGCCCCTCCAGAAAAAACTTGACATTCGCCAACTGTGGGATATACTGCCTGATGCGAATGAATCCGGCGTTTTATACAACCGTTGATTCGCAAGCTTTGAAAATCCATAAGATTGGCAGGTGATATCCGAGTGAGCAGCAACCAGACCGGTATTGAAGTTTCGGTGCGGGATAATGACGTGGAACAGGCCATCAAGGCCCTGAAGCGCAAGATCGCCCGGGACGGGCTTCTGAAGCAGCTGAAAAGCAAGAAGGCCTACGAAAAACCGAGCGAGCGCCGCAAACGCAAGGAACGCGAATCCAAGCGCCGTCTGCGCAAGGCCATGGCCCGCCGCGCCCGTCGGGCGCCCCGGGGCTGACCCCGCCCGGTCACCAGCCTTGGCTGACAAAAAGCCCGGAGATCGCTCTCCGGGCTTTTTCGCGTCCGCTTTCCGGGCCGGGCCCGGTCACTTGGCGGGCGCTTCCCTGATCTTGTAGCACGGGGTGTATTTTTCAGAGGCATCATATTGGGCGTCTTTATAAAACGTCACCTGCGAAGCGTTCAGGCAGGTCGAAATTTTACTTTCGCAAAAGGCGCCGGTATGTATTCTGTAAAAGCGGTAAAAACCGAAGTCGTCATAAAGGGCGATGGTCCCCAGGTCATTCTTGCCGGCCCCCCGCAGCCGGGACGAATGGTCCGTGCGCTTGTTGACCCGTCGCCAGGCCTTGTCCGTAAAGCATGATTTCACGCTTTCCCGGGACAGCCAGGTCTCGGCCGGGGCGTCGTCGAAGGAAATGACGAATCTTTTGCCCTTCAAGTTGAGGTTGGGCAAAATGTCCGCCAACCGGATGTCGGCACCCTGGCGTATCGCTTGCTCCACCGCGCGGCCGACGGTCCAGTCGTCAGGCGGGAAAAAGATATAATAGCCGATGAGCACGAACGGCAGGGCCAGGGCGATATGGTACCATCGCAGCCGCTTTTGGGGGCTGCACCATATGGCCGGCGGCGCGTCCTGAACGTGGGTCATCCGGTTCCTCCTGAATCGACGGTATTACCGTGATTATAATCCAGCCTCTGGGCAAAAACCAGCATTCTTGTTACAATAAAAAAAGCGGGAGAGGCCGGCGCTGGGCCGACGCCTTCTCCGCCGGGAGATTGCCAATGCGATTCGTATTCATGATGCTGCTGCTCTGCGCTTTCCTGGCCTGGCCCCTGGGGAGCCTCCCGGCCCTGGCCCAAACCGGCGCGGGCACGATAACCAAAAAGCCCATCCAGAAGCGGACCGCCGCCACGGACGATTCGGGCCGGCCCGATGACCGGGGTGGTCGTGGCGACCGGGGCGGCCGTCCCGGCCCGCCGCCCCGATCGGGCGCGGAAAAGTGGCGAGCCGGCCTGGATGATTTGAAATACGGCATGAAGCCCACGGACTCCCTGCGTTACGGGGTCCTGCCCGGCCGCGACGACGACGGCCGGCGGCCCCATCCGCCGCGCCCCCCGCGCCCGCCCCGGCCGCATCCGTATTGGCCGACCTGCGTGCCGTACTGTCCGGACGTCTATTACATCGATGGCGGCGGCGACGACGATGATGATGATGACGAATACTACCAGGATCAGCGGGCCCAGCCCCCGGCCGCGCCGGAGCGGGACTTCCAGGGCGGCACTTTCGAGCGTTTCGATCCGGCCCGTGACGGTGACGGCACGCCGTATCCGCAGGGCCCCGTCAGGAAAAAACCCGGCCCCGACACCTCGGACCTGGATCGCTACCAAAAAATGCTCGACGCCTGGCCCTAACCAGGGCACGGGCCCTGGACCCATCTCCGAGCGGCGGGGAGAGCGGCAGCGGCTTGGTCGGCCGGGCTGGTGATGACCGTGGAATCGGGGGCGGGCCTATGCGGCCCGGGGGGAGGGCGCGTATCGAAAGCTTGGCGGGCGCCCGGTGGCGGGCGGGATTGGCCCGACTTGACGGCGGGCGCGTGATGTGGTGGGTGGTGAAGATGATAAGGTTTGCGCCGGACCGCTGGGCGGTCCGGCGTTGCTTTTTTGCTGGCGGCGGAGCCTGGCGGGACTGACGCATGAAGAGTTTGTCAAAAAATTTTACGGGTGGCGAGGCCTTGGGGGGACGAAAATTTTCGGAGAGAGCCGCGATTTGGGGGACCGGATGTTTGAGCGAAGCGAGGGCCGGCCCCGAAATCACGAGCGAACTCTCAACTTTCGTCCCCCCCAGGCCGGTCCCAGGCTTCGCGCCCTTTCATGTGTCCGCTCTGGCGACGGGACGGCTGAATGTGCTATAATAAATTACCAAGAAAGCGCATAGCTGACGAAGCTGCTGAAAAACGTTTTTACCTTGTCCTCACTCTTCACCGGATCTGCCCATGACGACTTCACTTATCCCCTGTTCCTCTTTGGTGGAAGGCCTTTTGCGGTATATTCCCACGGCGGTGTTTTTCACCGATGGCCGGGCGGAGGCGCTTTTGGCCTGGAATTCGGCTTTTGCCCGCCATGCCCCGGCTGTCCCCGAGGCCGGGCGACCCTTGGCCGGGTATATTCGCGAGTGCGCGGCCCGGGTCTGGCTGGCCGCGGCGGACGGCGGGCCCGGCGAGTGGCTGGGGGTGATTCCCGATAACCGGGGGGAGCCCCAGGATGTCCGGATAACGCTTATCCATCATGATCCCGGGGCCGATCTCAAGGTGGTGGGGGTGACCCCGGCCCAAGGGCGCGAGGACTCCCTCGGCCGCCGCGACGCCCTTCTGCGCGCGGTCAGCAAGGCCTCACAGCAACTTCTGGACGACAGCCGCAATTTCATCGACAACGTCAGCCAGGTGCTGGCCATTCTCGGCGAGGGCACCGGCGCGGACCGGGTGTATGTCTGGAGCATCCATCCCAGCCCCTTCCCCGGGACCGAGGAACTCCACACCAGCCAGTTGTACGAGTGGTCCATGGGCGCCGAACCCCAGCAGGATCTGGATATCTGCCTCAACCGGCCCGTGTCCGAGGCCATCCCCACCTGGATCGACACGTTTCTTTCAGGCCGCTGCATCAACAGCCTGGTGAAAGACATGCACCCCTTGGAGCGCGAGCAGCTCGAGCCGCAGGGCATCGTATCCATCATGGTGGCTCCCATCATGTTCCACGGCACCCTGTGGGGCTTCATCGGCTTTGACGACTGCCACGCCGAGCGCACCTGGGCCCCGGCCGAGGAGAACATCCTCCGGGCCGCCGGGACGCTGGTGGGCACCGCCATCCACAACCAGGCCATCAACGAGGACCTTCGCCGGGCCAAGGCCGCCCTGGAGGACACCAACCGCCGGCTGGCCCAGGCCGTGGAGCGGGCCGAGGAACTGGCCGAACTGGCCGACCAGGCCAACCGGGCCAAGAGCGAATTCCTGGCCAACATGAGCCACGAAATCCGCACCCCCATGAACGCCATCCTGGGCGTCACCCATCTGGTGCTGGAAACCGAGATGACCGTCTACCAGCGGGAGATGCTGGAAAAGGCCGATTTCGCGGCCCGGTCGCTCCTGCGCATCATCAACGACATCCTCGATTTTTCCAAGGTCGAGGCCGGCAAAATGGAGGTCGAGCACATTTCCTTCTCTCTGGAGGATGTGCTGGCCGGCGTCTCCGACCTGGTATCCGGCCGGGCCGCCGAGAAAAACCTCCCCCTGGCCCTGGACGTGGATTCGGACCTGCCCCGGCGCTATCTCGGCGATCCCTTGCGTCTCAGCCAGATCCTGACCAATCTCCTGACCAACGCCATCAAGTTCACCGAAGCGGGCTTCATCCGCCTGGGCGTGGAGCGGGAAGCCGAGGACGACGACACGGTCACCCTCCGCTTCCGCGTCGCCGACACCGGCATCGGCCTCTCCCCGCAGGTCCGCGGCCGCCTTTTCCTCCCCTTTTCCCAGGCCGACAGTTCCACCACCCGGCGCTACGGCGGCACCGGCCTGGGCCTGGTCCTCTGCCGCAAGCTGGTGGAGCTCATGGGCGGCCGCATCTGGTGCGAAAGCGAGGAAGACCAGGGCTCGGTCTTTTTCTTCACCGTCCGCCTGGGCCGGGCCGGCGCGGGCGAAACCTCGGCCGCCCCGGCTCCGCGCGCCGCCGGCACGTACCGCGAACTGGCCGAACGCCTCCAAGGCCTCCGCATTCTCCTGGCCGAGGATAACGACCTCAATCAGTTGGTGGTCAAGGAATTGCTGAAAAAGGTGGGACTGGACGTGGCCGTCGCCGGCAACGGCCGCGAAGCCGTCGAGCGGCTGGAGCGCGAGGATTTCGACCTGATCCTCATGGATGTGCAGATGCCGGAAATGGACGGGCTCACCGCCACCCGCCTTCTGCGCGCGCAGGATCGCTTCCGCGACCTGCCCATCATCGCCATGACCGCCCACGCCATGAGCGGCGACCGCGAAAAAAGCCTGGCCGCCGGCCTCGACGAGCACCTCACCAAGCCCATCAACCCCAAGGAACTCTTCGCCTGCCTCGTGCGCTGGCGTGAGAGAATCGCCCCCGCGCCCGATCCGGCCGCCCCGCCCCCGAACCCGGAAATCATCCTCTCCGAAATGCGCCACCTCATCCGCGAAGGCCGTCTCAGCGCCTGCCGCGACCTCCTCCATCAACACCGCCGCCTCGCCTGGCCCCAGGCCTGGCGCGAAACCCTGGCCCGCTTCCACGCCGACTTCCAGGCCTGTCGGTTCGACCGGGCCGTGGCCTCGCTCGACGCTCTCCTCGGCCGTCACCTGGAAGAGTTCAAGAGGTGACCTTGGGGGCGCCGCCGGAACCGGCGGCCGGAAGAAAACCTCAGCCGGCCCGGTGGCCGGAGGCGCGGCGGCGGCCGGGCCGCGCGGGCGCCGGGCCCTTGTCCAGGCCGGTTTCGGCGGGGGAAAGGACGGCGGTGCCCCGCTCCGAGGCGATGAAAAGCTGCACCCCGCTCTGGAGCACCGCGCCGCGCGCGTTTTCCGGCAGCCGGTCGTCGGTGACCACGATGTCCAGCTCCTCCAGGGATACGGCGTTAAAAAAACCCACCTTGCCATACTTGCTCGAATCGCAGATCAACACCCGCTTGGCCGCCGCCGCGCAGGCCGCCTTTTTCACCGACACCTTGGCCTCGGTGGGGGTGGACACCCAACGCGCGTTCCACGACGAGGCCGAAAGGAAACTGAGGTCCAGGTTGAGATCGAGCAGGAAGCGGGTGGTGCTGTCGCCCACGCAGGACTGGTTGCCGCGCAGCACCGCCCCGCCGGTGTGGTAGAGCTGGCAGTCGGAGTGGTGGACGAGATGCCCGACCACGGCCAGATCGTTGGAAACCACCACCAGATCGGGAATGTCGGCGATGATCCCGGCCAGGGCCAGGGAAGTGGTGCCCGCGTCGAGATACACGGACATGCCCGGCCGCACCAGGGCGGCCGCGCTGCGGGCGATGGCCGCCTTTTCCTGATGCTGGAGGCCCCGCTTGTCGAGGTGGGACGGCTCGGAGGTGATGCGCTCCGGCCGCTGGACGCCCCCGGAAATGGACAGCACCCGCCCTTCCCGCTCCAGCTTCTGGATGTCCCGCCGCACGGTCATGTGGGAGACGCCCAGCAGACCCGTCAGTTCGGCGATGGAAACCACCTCGCGCTCGGTCAGGGTGGAAAGGATGAGCTGCTGGCGCTTGCCGGGAATCATGGTCGGGGCCTCTTGGAGGATAGGTATGACAAAGGGCTTCCGGTGAGTCGGAGTCGGCCGGCGATCCGGTTCCAGAACGCCGGGCCAATCGTTCCCCATTATAGCAGAGTTTTCAGCCAATTGAGACCGCTTTCCGTGGTCCCGCGCGGGCGGTATTCGCAGCCCACCCAGCCGTCGTAGCCGATCTCGTCCAGGACGCGGAAGAGGTGGACGTAGTTGAGCTCGCCCTCGTCCGGCTCGTGCCGGTCCGGCACCGAAGCGATCTGGACATGGCCCAGGAGGCCGCCCAGGGAGCGCAGATGGGCGGTCAGGTCGCCGTCCGTGATCTGGGCGTGGTACAGATCCACCTGGAGGCGGAAATTGGGCCGGTCCGCCCGCCGGACCAGGCGCGCGCCGTTGTCCTGGCCGATCAGGAAGTAGCCCGGGTTGTCCCGGGGGTTCAGGGGCTCGGCGAGCACGGTCAGGCCGTGGGCCCCCAGCCGGTCGGCGGCGAAGCGCATGTTGTTCACCCACAAGGCTTCCAGGGCCTTCCGGGGCGCGTCCGCCGGGGTGACGCCCGACATGGCGTGCACCCGGCCGCAGCCCAAAACGCGGGCGTATTCGAGCCCCAGCTCCACCGTGGCGGCGAAATCCTTTTCCCGGCCCGGAAGCGCGGCCAGGCCGCGCTCGCCGGCCGCGAAGTCGCCGGGATGAAGATTGAAGAGAACCGCCTCCAGGCCGTGGCGGTCGAGTTCCCGGCGGATGTCTTCGGCCGGGAACTCGTAGGGGAAAAGGAATTCCACGGCCGTGAAGCCGGCCCGGGCCGCGGCCGCGAAACGGGCCGGGAAGGGGAGTTCCGTGAACAAGAGGGTCAGGTTGGCGGCGAATTTCGGCATGGCGGTCTCCCCTCCTCCGGTCAGGCCAGGGGGCTGGCGGGCCACAGCTCGGCCACCTCGGCGGCCGTGAGGTGGCGGACGGGCGCGCCGTCGAGAATGAAGAACAGCCGGGCCGTCTCCTCCAGCTCCTCAAAGGTGTTGGCGGCCTCGGCCAGGGACGGGCCCAGGGTCACGGCCCCATGGTTGGCCATCAGGCAGGCCCGGCCGACGGCCAGGCGGCCCGTCAGGGCCCCGGCTATGTCCGGGCTGCCCGGCCGGAAATAGGGGATCACGGGCAGGCGTCCGGCCTTCATCACGTAATAGGGGGTGAAGGCCCGGATGGCGTCGTCCGCGTCCAGGTCGGCCCGGCAGGAGAGGGCCGTCAGGTAGGTCGAGTGCAGGTGCACCACGGCCCGGCAATCGGGCCGGGCCCGGTACAGGGCCAGGTGGAAGGGGATTTCCTTGGACATGGGGTCGCCGTCCACCTGGCGGCCGTCGTCCAGTCGCACCCGGGCCAGACGGCCGGCCTCGAGCCGGCCCAGGCAGGCATTGGTGGGCGTGGCCAGCACGAGCCCGTCGTCCAGCCGGACCGAGAGATTCCCGGCCGAGCCCACGCAGTAGCCCCGCTGATAGAGGGAGGCGCCGTACTCCACGAGTTGGTCGCGCGGTTGTTTTTCCATAATCATATACTCTGATAGAAGCTCTGAGCCACGGAGAAAAAATGTTCGTCCCCGAAGTTGCCTGATTTGAGGGCGAAATACAGGGGCGCGTCCACCGCCCGCACCCAGGGGACGCCCGGCGCGATGCGCGGGCCGATGTGGAGCGCGCCCACGCCCAGGCTCTGCATCACCGCCCCGGAGGTCTCGCCGCCGGCCACGATGAAGTGGTCGAAACCGGCGTCCCGGAGCCGGCGGGCCAGGAGGCCGAAGCACGTTTCCAGGCCCCGGCTCAGGGCCTCGGCCCCGAAGCGACGCTGATCCCCGGCCAGGACGGCCGGCTCCACGGTGGAGGAAATCAGCGGGGCCGGCCCCGGTTTCAAGGCCGCGGCCCAGGCGGCCAGTTCGTCCGCCAAGCCCGCCGGATCGGCCAGGCCGCGTTCCGGGTCCACCTGGAAAAAGGGGGCCCGGTCCCGGTAGGCGGCCACCTGGGCATTGGTCATCTGGGAGCAGGACCCGGAAAGGATGACGGCGCGCCCGCCGTCGGCCGGCCGCCCGGCCTCGGCGGCCCGGACCGCCTCCTCGGGCCCGGCCCCGGCCGGTTTGAGGCTCGCGGCCAGCCCGGCCCCCAGGCCCGAGCCGCCCGTGACCAGCGGAAGATCCAGCACGGCCCGGCCCAGAATCTCCAGGTGCTCGTCCGTCGCCGTGTCCAGCACGGCGTACCGCACGCCGCCGGACTTCAGGCCGTCCAGGGCCCGCCGCACGGCTCCGGCCCCGCGTTCCACCACGGGCAGGGGCACGTTGCCCGCCCGGCCCCGGGCCTGGGCCTCCATCAGGCGCATGAGATTGGCGTCCAGCATGGGCGTCACCGGGTGGTGGCGCATGCCCGATTCGCTCAGGAGCACCCCGCCCACAAACAGGTAGCCGAGGTAGACCGTGCGGCCGTTGGCCGGCAGGGCCGGGGCCGCCACGGTGAAGTCCCGGCCCAGGGCGTCGAGCAAGGCGTCGGTGACGGGCCCGATGTTGCCGCGGCTGGTGCTGTCGAAAGTGGAACAGTATTTGAAGAAGAACCGCCGGCAGCCCATGACCTGTAGGCTCTTCAGGGCGTCCAGGCTGAGGGCGACCGCTTCGTTCGGCGGGCACGAGCGGCTCTTGAGGCTGATCACCACAGCCCGAGCCCGGGGCGCGGGCCCGGCCGGCGGCGGGCCGCCGTACTGCACGGTGGACAGGCCCCCGCCCACCAGAAAGCCGGCGATGTCCGTGCCCCCCGTGAAGTCGTCGGCGATGACGCCGAGGACCGGGGTTTCATCCGGGGGCGGGGTATGGCGGGTCATTTTCGAGTCTCCTTGTCAATCAACGTCGGCCTACCGGACCAGGGCCAGCGAGAACCACGGGATGTAGGTCACCAGCATCAGGGCCGCCAGGCTCAGGATGAGGATGGGCACCAGCTTCCGGCAGATCAGTTCGAAGCTCACCCGGCCGATGTCGGCGGCCACATAGAGGTTCGGGCCCACGGGCGGCGTGACCTGGCCGATGGACAGGTTCAGCACGATGACCACCCCCAGGTGGATCATGTCGATCCCCAGCGCCTTGGCGATGGGCATGATGATGGGCACCAGGATGTACATGGCGCTGGTGTTGTCCATCACGCAGCCGGCGATGAGAAAGATGACGTTGATGAGGATGAGCATGACGATGCGGTCGCTGGTCAGGGCCAGGGCCAGTTCGGTGAGGTCGGAGGCGATGCCCTGCTGGGTCAGCACCCAGGCGAAGATGCCGGCGTTCATGATGATGAAGAGGATGATGCCCGTGGTCTTGGCCGCGTCGAAGAGGGTGTCGAGACACTTCTGGAACGTCAGTTCCTTGTAGATGAAGGCCCCGACGATGAAGCTGTAGATCACGGCCACGGCCGCGGCCTCGGTGGGGGTGAAAAAGCCGCTGTAGATGCCGCCCAGAACGATCACCGGACTCAGGAGGCCCCAGAAGGCCTCCTTGATGGCGATGAGCTTGCCCTTGAAATCGATGCGGGCCTCGTCGCTCTTCCACCCGTATTTGCGGGCCTGCCAGAACACGGCCACGCACAGGCAGCCGCCGAAGACGATGCCCGGGATCACCCCGGCCAGGAAGAGGTCGCTGATGGATTCGCCGGTGATCATGCCGAAGATGAGAAGCGTGATGGACGGGGGGATCACCGTCCCCAGGGAGCCGCTCATGGCCGACAGGGCGCAGGTGAAGCCCGGCTCGTAGCCCTGGCGGATCATCGACGGGATCAGGACCGAGCCGATGGCGGCCACGGTGGCCGTGCCCGAGCCGGAAATGGCCGCGAAAAACATGGCTGTCAACACCGCCACGTAGCCCAGGCCGCCCGGCACGGGCCCGACGAAGCTGTTGGCCATCTTGATGAGGAGGCGCGAAATGCCGCCCTTGTCCATGATCACCCCGGCCAGGACGAAGAGGGGAATGGTGAGGAGCGAGAACTTCTGCACCGTGCTCTGGAGGATGGCCGGGATGGAGGTCACGGGCATGTCCACATACAGAAGGGTCAGGGCGCTGGCCAGCCCCAGGGAGGCGGCGATGGGGATGTTCATGATGATCATCAGCGCCAGGCTGCCGAAAAGTACCGTGGTCGGGCTCATACGAATTCCCCCGTTTTGGCGGCGAAGCCGAAGTTGTAGCCGAACTCGTACTGGAGAATCCGCAGAATGGCCAGGACGCCCGACAGGGGAACGGCCACGCCGATGAGCCAGCCGGGCGTGCTCATGACCGGGGTCACCAGGCCGCGCTCGAACTGGGTCAGGGCCATGCGGCCGCCGTAACAGATCCAAATGGAGTAATAGAGGATGAGAACCGCGATCCGCAGCCAGCGGTGGATCTGTTTGGCCCGGCCGGGAAGCATCTGGGTGAGGTAGCCGAAGCCCATGTGGGAATTGGTCTTGAACACGGCCGCCCCGGCCAGGGCGCAGACCCAGACGAACATGGTGGTCACCAGTTCCATGGTCCACGACAGATTCACCTGGGGGAGCTTGCGGGAGATCACGCCCAGGAAGGTGAAGACGGTCATGACCACCAGCCCGAAGGCGCAGACGTATTCCTCAAAGTTGTCCAATAATTTTCGCATGGCTCGATCGCCTCCTGGGGCCGAACGGCGGGGCCGCGGGAACCCTCGCGGCGGCAAGGGTCCCCCGGTCCCCGGCCGGTTATTGGGCGGCGGCCGCCTTCTGGAACATCTCGATGACTTCCTTGCCGATGGTGGCCTCATACTTGGCATACAAAGGCGCACAGGCGTCGGCGAAGGCCTTCTTTTCCTCAGGGGTCAGGGTGGTGATGGCCAGCCCCTTCTCGGCCAAGGTCTTCAGCTGTTCCTTTTCGCTCTCCACCACGAACTGGTCGGCCCAGGCGATGGCTTCGGCGGCCGCCTCCTGAACCTGGGTCACCTGCTCGGGGCTGAGCTTTTCCAGGGTCTTGAGGCTCAGATACCAGCCCGTGGCGTCGCGGACGTAATCCCACAAGGTCAGGTGGTTCTGCACTTCCTCGAACTTGGAGGAGGTGAACACGCTGATGGGGTTCTCTTGTCCGTCAATGGTTTTCTGTTGGAGCGCGGTGTAGACTTCCGAAAAATCCATGGCCGTGGGGTTGGCGTGGAAGGCATCGCGGAAGCAGTCCACGAAGATCTGGGCCCCGGGCACGCGGATGTTCATGGCCTCCAGGTCCTCGGGCGTCCTGATGACCTTGCGGCTGTTGGAGATCTGGCGGGCGCCGGCGTTGTGGATGCCCAGCAGTTTGATGCCCAGAGTCCCGAACCAGCCGTCCACGGTGGTCAGCACGTCGGGGTTGGCGGTCACCCGGCCGAGGGAGGTCTCGTCCGGAAAGAGGAAGGGCATCCAGAAGACGTAGAAGCGCGGATCAAAGGTGGCCGCGTTGGTGGGGGCGCTGGCGTGCATGTCGATGTCGCCGGTGCCGAGCATTTCGATGGCCTTGCCCAGATCGCCGCCCGAAAGGCCGCAGTTGCTGACCACGTTGACCTTGAAGGCCCCGTTCGAGGCTTTTTCCAAATTCTCCTTGAAACGCTTGGCGGCCAGGTCGCTTAAGGAGTTGGGGGCCATGGTGTGGCTGAAGTTGAGGGTGACGGTCTTGGGGGCCTTGGCTTCGCCGCCCTGGTCGGCCTCGTTCTGACCGCAGCCGGAGAGGGCCAGGATGGTCAGGGCGGCCAGAGCGATGGTGGACAACAGTTTGATCCGCATGAGTCGATCCTCCGGTGCCGTTCGGCCGGCCGGGGCCTTCCGAGGGCGGGATTGTGGTGATGGGATTGGAGCCAGGATTCGCCGTGGGGGCCGGGTGTGGCGACCTGGCCGCTCGCTGCTTTTATTTGTTAAAATAATATCTCTATTTGTGAAAAATTGCAAGCCATATTTTACATGGCTCTGAAATTTTCCAAAATTCAAGCTCAACAGCATATACCGATCCGTTATTATTTGTTATTTTTTGTTTTATAAAATCATTGTTGAAATTTTTGTGAAAAAATTATATAGTGCCCCTATCCAACAACAAACGCCCATCCGCGCCGCCAAACGCGCCCCCAAGGAGTTCCCCATGAAAAAAGCGGCCATCTTTCACACCAGCCAGGGCACCCTCGGCCTCATGCGGTCCCTGGCCGCCGACCTCCTGCCCGACGTCGAAATCATGCATATCGTCGAAGACTCCATGATCGCCGACGTGATGAAAAACAACGGCCCCACCCCGGCCGTCAACGCCCGCCTGGCCGCCTACGTGGCCTGCGCGAGCCTCGCCGGCTGCGACATCTTCTTCACCGCCTGCTCCTCCATCGGCCACAGCGTGGAACAATGCGGCTTTCTCAGCCCCATCCCGGTCATGCGCATCGACGAGGCCATGGCCCTCGAGGCCGTGGAAAACCACCGCAACATCGCCGTCCTGGCCACGGTGGGCACCACCCTCAAGCCCACCCTGGAACTCATCGAACGCAAAGCCGCCGAACTGGGCCGCGCGCCGGTCATCCAGTCCGTGCTCATGCCCGACGCCTTCACCGCCTTCCTGGCCGGCGACCTCGACCGCCATGACGAACTGGTCATCGCCGGCTTGAACGACGTCCTGGAACGCTCCTGCGAGGCCGTGGTCCTGGCCCAGGCCTCCATGGCCCGGGTGCTGGAAAAAACCGGTCCCCTCCCCGTGCCCGTCCTGACCTCCCCCGAACGCGGCCTGCGCCTTCTAAAAGAACGGTTGGCAGCGTAGGAGAATCCCATGCGTAAAATCATCATTTCCGTGGCCCCGGTGGCCGGCGACGCGGGCTCGGCCCGGCCCGAGGAGGTGGCCCGCGAGGCCCTGTCCGCCCGGCGCGCCGGCGCGGCCCTGGTCCACCTCCACGTGCGGGACCGCGAAGGCCGCCTCACTCCGGACCCGGCCGTGTTCCAGGACACCATCGACCGCATCCGCGCCGACAGCGACCTCGTCATCCAGGGCTCCACCGGCGGCGTCTCCGACATGACCATCGAAGAGCGCTGCGCGCCCCTCTCCTGCCCGGGCGTGGAAATGTGCTCGCTCAACTCCGGCTCGGTCAACCTCGGCGACGCGGTCTACCGGAACCCCTACCCCGAAGTCAAATACGTCACCCGCCGCTGCCTCGAAACCGGCGTCCTGCCGGAAATCGAGGTCTTCGAAATGGGCATGGTGCACACCATGAGCCTCATCGCCGAGGAAACGGCCCTGCCCCAGCCGGTCCTCTTCAACATGGTCCTCGGCCACCGGGGCGGCTGCCCGGCCACCCCCAAAACCCTGGCCCTTTTCAGCCAATACATCCCGGCCGGCACCCTCTGGGGCGTCACCCACTACGGCCGCCGCGACGACTTTTCCATCCTCACGGCCGCCCTGGGCCTGGGCGCCTGCCTGGTCCGCATCGGCTTCGAAGACAGCCCCCACCTGGCCCCCGGCCAGAAGGCCGAACGCAACGCCGAACTCGTCGACCGCATGGCCCGCATCATCCGCGAAGTCGGCTTCTCCGCGGCCACCCCGTCGGAAGCCAGGGCCATGCTCGGGCTTAACGGGAAACGTACTGACAGATAAGGGTTCGGCGGCAAGCTGAAAAGGGCGGGGCGGATGTGATCCGCCCCGCCCTTTCCCTTTATCCGCCGTCGGCTTTTTACCGCTGCTGGAAGACCACACTCAGGCCCAGGGCCATGAAAATCGAGCCGACGATTTTGTTCCGCTGGCGCACCAGGCCGGGCCAGCGGCCCACCAGGCGGCCCAGGGGCTTGAGGCACACCACCAAAAGGCAGCAGTACGCCACACTCATCCCCACGAAAATCAAACCCAGCCCGACGAACTGCATCAGGGTCGAGCCCCGCTCGGGCCGGACGAACTGCGGCAGGAAGGCCAGGAAAAACAAGGCCGTCTTGGGATTGAGCACCTCGGTGACCACGGCCTGGACCAGGGCCTGGCCCGGCCTCAAAGTCGCCGCCGCCGCCGCGGCCGGCAGCGCCGGATCCGACGGTTTTTCCCGAAAAGCCTTGCACCCCAAATACAACAGATAGGCCGCGCCCAGATATTTCACCAGATTGAAGGCCACCGCCGAAGAGGCCAGCACGGCCGACAAGCCCACGGCCGCGAACACCGTGTGCACGAAATCGCCGCCGGCGATGCCCACCCCGGTCACCACCCCGATCTTCGGCCCGCCCTGGATGGTCCGGCTCAACACCAGGAGCACCGCCGGCCCCGGCACCAGAAACATCCCGATCACCACCGCCACATACGCGGCGAGTGTCGCCCCGTCAAACATCTTCCCCCTCCGCCATCGCCGTTTCTTCTTCCATACCACACCCTCCCCTTCCCGGTCAATGCCTTCGAAATTTCGCGGGCGCGGGGCTTACATTGGGGAAGAACCATGATAGAATGCCGGTGTGGTGGGCTCCGCCTTTTTGATCGTCAGCTATATCATGGTCTATGCCGGCTATGTGTACAGCCAGACCGGCCTCCGGCCGGAGATGGGGGAAGACTGGTGAACCGGTGACGGCGGCAGGGCCCGGCAAATATAAACGAGAGACCCCGGGCCGGAAGGCGGCGGGCGCGGAGCCGCATTATTATTCCGACCGTCTCCAGCGCAAGCTGGCTCAGTTCCGCGACTTTTCGGCCATCATGGTCGAGGCGCCGTCCGGCTACGGCAAAACCACCGCCGTGCGGGATTATGTGGAATCCGCCGTCCCCCAAAGCGCGAGCGTAGGCTGGTTCACCGCCGTGGACGAAGCGCCCGGGGCGGGCTTTCGGCGGCTCTGCCGCGAAATAGAGAAAATTGACGGCCGGACCGGCGAACGGCTACTGAATATCGACCTCCCCAACGCCTTTACCATCAGGGAGGCCTGCGAAGTGATACGGTCCATCGAGTGCCGCCGGGAGGCCTGGCTGGTCATTGACGATTTCCAGTTTCTGGCTCCCGGTCTGCCGCCCGCCTTTCTGGTCGCTCTCTTTGATCATGGCGCTTCGAAACTGCACATCGTCGTGGTGACGCGGACGCTGGGGCGGGATATCCGGACGGCGCTCGCCGGCCGCCGGTTTTTGCGGATCACCTCCTCCGACCTGCGTCTGGAGGGCGAGGATATCCGCCGCTATTACGCCCTCGCCGGCCTCGACATAACCGAACCGGAAGCGCAAACCGTTCTGCGGTATACCGACGGCTGGATTATCGCCGTCTATCTGCAACTGCGCTCCCGGCGGGAAACGGGCGCCTTCTCGAGCGCGACCGCCGTGTCGCTCATGGAGCGGCTGGTCTGGAACAAGCTGACCGGCGAACAGCGGGAATTTTTCCTGCGTCTGTCCCCCTTCGAAACCGCCACGGTGCGTGAGATGTGCGGCGTCCTTGGCCGCGACGCCTTGCCCGAATACGCGCTGGAAGCCCTGTCCGGCCCGTTGTTCATCCGCTACGATCCCACGACGCGGCGGTATGAGCCGCACAGCCTCCTGTACGAGTTGGCCACGAAAAAACGTCTGGAGCGGGGCGCCGCGTTCGAGCGTGAATGCCTTTTGCGGGCGGGCGATCTCTGCCGCGATGAAGGCCGGGTCGCGGAAGCGCTGGGGTTCTACATACAGATAAAAGCGTATGACCGGATCCTCTCCCTCGATCTCTCCCATTTGATTTTCAGGGAAATCGGCGACCGGCCTTTTTTCAGAATCGCCCTGGAAGTCGCGGAACACTGCCCGGCGGAAATCAGAAGCGAACATCCCCTTTCCATGCTGCGCATCGCCTGGGCGCTCAAAGCGGCCGGCCTGGACGCCGTCTTCGCCGGTCTGATGACCGAACTGGACGGGCTTTTGGCGGAAAGTGGAACGCTGCGGGCGGAATGGTTTTTATTGTCCGCCTATGCGCGCTCTCCGCATCTGGACCAAATGCTCCCCCTAGTGCGAAAGGCCGCGCCGCTGTTTGAGGGGACCTGTTCGCGGGTGATCCTGCCCGAAGCGCCGTGGGGCTTCGGCGGATATTTTCAGATGACCGAGTTCCACCTCCGGGCGGGGGCGGCCGACCGGGAGGCCGGGCTGCTGGAAGAGTTCGTCGCCCTGTATTCCCAGTTGACCAACGGCCACGGCAGCGGCGCGGACGCCCTGTTTCGCGCGGAGATCGCCTATCTTCGGGGCGACCTGGCGGCGGCGGAGATATCGGCCTACAAGGCGGGGTTCCTGGCCGACGGCAAACGGCAGAGCATTGTCCAGCTTGGCGCCGCGAAGGTGCTGGCCGACATCGCCTTGGTCAAGGGCGACACCGTGGGCTGGCAGCGGGCCATCAACGCCCTGGAACGCGTCGCCTCACAGGTCGGCCCCAATACGTTCGTGATTCGGCCGGTGCTCGACACCATTCGCGGCGCGATTCTGACCGAGCTTCAGAAGCCGGCCCTTATCGCCGATTGGCTGAAAACCGGCGATTTTTCGTCCCGCCCGCTTTTGCCCCCCATGGCCGGCAACGCCCTGTACGTGCATGTGATGTTTTTGCTGCATCAGGGGGAGCTGACGCGCTTCATCGGAACGCAGCAAGCCCTCCCGGCCGAACTCATTGCGAAGAGCGCTTTTTCCGCTTTTCTGCATCCCCTGCTGTCGGCCATCGGATACGCCATGATGGGCAAACGCGCCCAAGCCGCCGAATTCCTGGAGCGCGCCGCGGAAAAGGCACTGCCCGACGGTTTTATCCTGTCGTTCGCGGCCTCCTCCTGGCTGCTTCAGGGGCTGGTCGAGGAACTGGTCAAAGAAAAATATCCCGCGTTGTTTGAGGCTTTCAAGGAAGTCAAGGCGCGATTTGGCGTCGGCTGGGAAAAGCTGCACAAAGCCGTGTCCCGGGGAGAGCTGCCCGACGACCTGACCGCGCGGGAGCGTGAGATCGCGCTGCTGGCGGCCGAAGGCCTGCGCAACAGCGAAATCGCGGGGAAGCTTCGGGTGACGGAAAGCACGGTGCGCACCCATTTGCGCGCGATTTTTCAAAAACTGGACATCGACCGCCGGGCCAAGCTGGCCAATAAGCTGAAGTAAAGCCCCCGGCCTTAAACGATTTCCCTGAGGGAGGCGAGGAGGTCGCGGATGACGTCGAAGCCGCCCCGCCAGAATGCTTCGTTCAAGGGGCCCAGGCCGCTTTGGCGCAGGATGGTTTCGGGGGAGGCGGAGCCGCCGGCGGCCAGGAGGCGTATGAGGCGGGGCGGGAAATCCGGGCCCTGTTGTTCGTATTGGCGCCAGAGACTGTAGACGAGGAGCTGGCCGAAACTGTAGGCGTAGACGTAGAAGGGGGTATGGAAGATGTGGGGGATGCTGACCCATTCCCAGCGAAATTCATCGGACAGGGAAATGGCGTCCTGGAACTGCTCGGCAAGGTTTTGGAGGTAGGCGTCGGCCAGCTCGTCGACGGTGGCCCCGTTTTCGATCATCTCGTGGGCCTTTATTTCGAACAGGGCGAAAAACGCCTGGCGGCCGATGGTCGCGTAGGCGTCATCCAAAAGGTGGAACAGGAGGTTGGCCCGGGCCCGCGAATCGGCGGCCCGCTTGAGGAGGCGGTCCGCCAGGAGCATTTCGCCGAAGGTGGAGGCGGTCTCGGCCAGGGGCAGGGTGGCGTGGAAGTGGAAGACGTTGTGTTCGGCGGCCAGTTGGGAGTGGATGCCGTGGCCCAGTTCGTGGGCCATGGTGAAGAGGTCCTGCCGGCGGCCGTTGTAGGTCATGAGGACCCAGGGCGTGTCGGCCGGGAGCATGGAATAGCAAAAGGCCCCGCCCTGTTTGCCGGCCTGGGGCCGGGCCGAGAAGCGGTCGATCTGGACGATGCGGGAGGCCAGGTCCCGGAAGCGGGGGCTGAAGGATTCGAAGGCGGCCAGCACTTCGGCCAAACCCTCGGCGAAATCCAGGGCGCCCTCGTCGGCCACCAGAGGGGCGTAGAGATCGTAGCGCCGCAGCTTTTCCATCCCCAGGACCCGGGCCTTGAGGCGGAAGAATTCGCCGAAGAGGGGCGCGTTTTCGCGGGCCACGTTCAGAAGGGCGGTCACGGCCCCGGGGCTGAGGTCGTTGGCCTTGTGGCGCACCTCGATGGGCGAGCCGTAGCGCCGCAGCCGCAGGTTTTCGATGCGCCAGTCGCGGGCCACGGTCTGGTAGATCTGCCCCAGGATGGGCCCGTCCTGGCCGATGACGCGGTACAGCTCGCGGTAGGCCCCGGCCCGCGCCTCGGGCTCGCCGCTGCGGACGTGCACCATCAGCTCGTCGCGGGTGACCTCCCCGGGCTCCGCGCCCGGCAGGCCCGCCGTGGAAAAGCGATAGCGGTTGGTGAGGGAGTCGTAGAGGGCGATCAGGGCTTCCTGGCCGGTGATGTTCTTCAGGTTGATGACCCGCTCCTGGGGTTCGGCCAGGGTGTGGGGCCGGAAGGCCCGGGTGCGTTCCAGCCAGTAGAGGAACTCGGGCCGGGACTCGGCCAGGGGGCGGGCCTCCTCTTCGGGCAGTTCCTTCCACCAGATTTCGAAAAAGAGCGTTTCATTGCCCAGGTCGGCCATCTTTTCGTCGATGCGGGCCAGGAAAGCCAGGGCCTTCTGGTCCTGGGTGTTCTGGGCGAAGGCCAGGTGGGCGAAGCCGGAAAGGCGGTGGGCCAGGCGGCTTAAGTCTTCCAGTCCGGCGATGAGGCCGCGGAATTCGTCCGCTGCGGGGGTCTTTTCCTGAAGCCGCCCCCGCCATTGGCCGAAGTCGGCGATCTTCCGGTCCAGGGCCGCGAGGTCGGCCGTCAGGGCCGGGCTGTCCGGGGTATACAGTTGATCGAGATTCCAATGGGGCGGCGTGGTCTTCATGATATCCTTTGGCGCGCGGCGCGGTTTTCGTCTACTGCCGTTTCCCCGTCAAGCGTTCCGCTTGGCGGAGTCGGCCGGCCTTTATTCGCCGACCCGGTTCCAGCTCCGCTGGGCCCGTTCCCAGCGCTGATAGTCCGGATCGCTCCGATCGGGCGTCGGCGCGGGCGAAACCGGGTCTTCGTAGCCTTCGCCCCATTCCCCGTAATCGATGGCCCCTTCGGATTCGATGTATTCCCCGTTTTCGTCATACTGGCCGGAGGGAGCCGTCCCCTCGGGCGGAATGCCGGCCTGGGGCGGCGGCGTAATGGCCTCCGGCGCCGCCGTCGCCTCCCCGGGACCGGGAGGCAAAGGCGGCGCCGAAGGAGCCGGCGAGCCGTAGACGTCCGTCGCCGCATGGTGGGCGGGAGCGGACGGCGGCGGGGTTCCGGGGGGCGAGGCCGGCTGGCCGGAGGTCGCGGCCGGCCGGGGTTCCTGGACGTGGGGCGTTTCGGGTTCGAGCACGTACTTCGGCGGGGCGTCGTGCGTGGTCATGATGCCCCAAATCAAGGCCAGAAGCAAGAGGCCGGATATGATCAAAAACTTGGTCACCGGCGCACTCCTCCTTCCGAACGACCCTATACGACACCCACCATAATTCAAAAAGGCTTCATTGTCAATCTTTTTTATTTAATTATACTGTAATTATGTTAATTATGTTGAAGTCTTACTAGAGGTTGTATTAACTTTTCGACCCACCCACAAAATGTGGGATCGTAAAATGGTGCCAAACAGCGGACGACACCGAAAAACTGCAAAAAGTGATTCGTCCCGAATGCGCGCCAGGCGAAACGGCCGGTGGTTTTGCCGGCGCCGCCACCATGTGGCGATCGCCGCCGCCAGCAGCAACGGCGCCGCCCAGGAGAGGGCCGCGACCGTCAGGAACTTTTTCTGAAAATTTCCGGAAGCCATATGGTCCTCCACGCGCTGTCGATAGGCTCAGAGTACGCGACGGCCGTGGCCGTTTTATGGAGAACATATGGTCCTTGTGTGGCGGGTGACAAAACCGTCGCCCCCCGCCCCCAGGGCCGACGCCTTGATATTCTTTCCAGAGACAGTGACGAGCGGCGAGGCCCGGGGTCCGCGAAAATTTTCGGAGAGAGCCGCCTTTTTTCGACACGAGTCGAAGCGGAGCGGAGCCGTTGTCGAAAAAAG
>JAVBQN010000062.1:0-41788 GCA_031549025.1 Candidatus Adiutrix sp.
CGTTCAGCATGGCGTTGGTCGTGCCGGACGCGAACTGGATGCCCACGCGGCTCTGGGTGCCGGCGTTGACCTTGTTGACCAGATCCTGGAGGCTCTCGCCGCTGCCGACCTGATACATGCCGGCGGTGTATTTACCGCTCAACAGGCTGGTGTCGACGTCTTCCTTCCAATCCCAGTTATAGCCGTAGGCGAAAACCTGACCGCTGGTGAACCCGGCCTTGTCGTTGAGGCTGGAAAAGCCGGTGGTGCAGCATCCTTCGCCGCCGTTGGCGCCGGAAGCGGCCGCGCCCTGGGCCCAGATGTCGTTCTTGGCGTCGCCGCCGACCCGAAGGCCGGTGGAACTGGTGGCCCGGGCGTCGCCGATATTCACGAAGTAATAGTCCTCGGCCGCGTTGTTGCTGACGCCGAAGTGGACCTTGATGCCCTGGCCGCCGTGCTGGTTGGAGACCGAGCCGTCCAACAGTTTGATGCCGTTGAAGTTGGTGGCGTTGGCGATACGGTCGATTTCCTTGGCCATGGCCTGGTATTCGGAGTTGATGATGTCGCGCTGCACCGTGGTGTAGGTGCCGGTGGCCGCCTGTTCGGCCAGTTCCTTCATGCGGATGAGCTTTTCGTCGATGACGCCCAAGGCGCCGTCGGCGGTCTGGATCATGCTGATGGCGTCAGCCGCGTTCCGGAGGCCCTGCTCGGTGGTGGCGATGTCGGCCCGCATCATTTCGCGGATGGCCAGACCGGCCGCGTCGTCGGCCGCGCTGTTGATCCGGAGGCCCGAAGACAGCCGCTGCACGCTGGTGGACAGATTGCCGTAGGTGTTGCTGAGGTTGCGGGCCGCGTTGGCCGCCATCATGTTGTTGTTGATGGTCAGAGACATGTGAATTCCTCCTTCTTGAGGCGCCTGATGTACAGGGCGGGCGTCCTTGCCCATTTACTATGGCCGAACCGCCAGGCGGCCGGCAGGGTTTATCTGAAATGACTGAGTCACGGCCCTATAGGGCCATCTGATTGACAACTGAGCAAATAACGGTTGAATTTGACGGTTTCATTTCCCCGGCGACTCCGGGATCGATTGGGTCGCCAAATAAGCTTCAATTAGGAAATCGCACCTCCATTTGAAAGTAGATTTTGACGGTGGGCCCCTTTTCCGAAGGCGGTCACCGAACCGTTCTTGTCTTGCCATATCTATCGACCGGCCCGATCGTCGAGGTTAATAAATAAAGCTTAATCAATTGTTATATCAGCACGTTAATAAGAATCAAAAAATTTTCAACGCCCCTGGAGAGCGGTCGAGGAAGAATGAAAAACAGCGGAACCGACCTGGAAAACAACTGAAATAAAGTGGCTGAAGGCGGAATAGATTTTGAAGGGGGCCGAAAAGAAATGAAAATTCGTCGAAAAGAAATCCAAACCACTGACGCCCAACCTCGAGGAAAGGTTGAAAGCGGAGGAGGCGCCCCGGGCCGTGGCGCTCTAGATGCGCACGCCCTGGCCCGCCCGGCATTTTTCAGGGCGGGCCTTTCTTTTTTGTGGTATAATGCTTAACTTAATGAATACGTCGAGCATTCGGCGGCTTCAAGAGGCCCCGGGGCCAGCGGTTCCGTCCTGATGGCCGGTCCGCGCCGGCCGGGAGCCCGAATCGCCGCGAGGGAGGCACTATGTGGGAATATACGGATAAGGTCAAAGATCACTTTGAAAACCCCCGCAACGTCGGGGTGGTGGACCGCATCGACGGGGACGGCCAGGTGGGTTCCCTGTCCTGCGGGGACGCCCTGCGCCTGACCATCCAGGTTGACAAGGCCACCGACCGCATCGAGGAGGCCCGGTTCCAGACCTTCGGCTGCGCCAGCGCCATTGCGTCCTCCTCGGCCATGACCGAGATGATCAAGGGCAAGACTCTGGACGAGGCCCTGACGGTTTCCAACCAGGACATCGCCGACTATCTGGGCGGCCTCCCGAAGGAAAAGATGCACTGCTCGGTCCTGGGCCGGGAGGCGCTGGAGGCGGCCGTGGCCAACTATCGGGGCGTGCCGCTGCCGAAGGCCGACAGCCCCATCGTCTGCGAATGCTTCGGGGTGACGGAAAAAGAAATCGAGCGGGTCATCCGGGAAAACGCCCTCACCACCGTGGAGGACATCACCGCCTACACCAAGGCCGGGGGAGGCTGCGGCAAATGCGTGCCTGAGCTGGAAAAAATCCTCCACCGGGTCCTGTCGGGCGAAGCGGCCCCGGCCGCCCAGGAGGCCCCGCAAGCGGAGGCGGCTCCCAAAAAGCTGACCTTCCTCCAGAAGGCCCGGCTCATCGAAGAGACCATCGAGCACGAAATCGCCCCGGCCCTGATGCGGGACGGCGGGGACATCGAACTGGTGGACATCGACGGAGACGAAGTGCTGGTCACCCTCAAGGGTTCCTGCGCCAGCTGCCCCTCGGCCAAGCGCACGCTGGCCGACTTCGTCACTGAAAAGCTGCGGGAACAGGTTTCCCCCACCATTACCGTCAAGGAGGTCCGGCCATGAGTGAAGCGTCCGCCGGCAAAAGGCTGGTGTATTTCGACAACAACGCCACCACCATGGTCGCCCCCGAGGTGCGGGAGGCCATGATGCCCTTCTTCGGCCCCGGCTACGGCAATCCCTCCAGCATGTATCCCCTGGGCGGGGAGTCGGCCGCCGAGGTGAAGAAGGCCCGGGAAAAGGTGGCCGCCCTTCTGGGCTGCGAGCCCCGGGAGATCATCTTCACCTCCTGCGGCACGGAGAGCGACAACACGGCCATCTGGTCGGCCCTGCGGACTCAGCCCGAGCGCCGCCACGTGGTCACCAGCCGGGTGGAGCACCCGGCCGTCATGAACAATGTGCCGCTGCTGCGCAAAATGGGCTACCGGGTCACCGAGGTGGGGGTGGACGAGAAAGGCAACCTCCTGTGGGACCAGTTCCTCGAAGCCCTGACCCCGGACACGGCCCTGGCCTCCTTCCTGTGGGCCAACAACGAGACGGGCGTGATCTTTCCCATTGAAAAGATGGCCGAGGCCTGCGCCGAACGCGGGATTCTCTTCCATACCGACGCGGTGCAGGTGGCCGGCAAGATACCGCTCGACCTGTCGAAGACCAAGGTGGACATGCTCGCGCTTTCCGGGCACAAGCTCCACGCGCCCAAGGGCATCGGGGTCTTCTACCTGCGGCGGGGCGTGAAGTTCTCCCCCTTCATGGTGGGCGGACACCAGGAGGGCGGCCGGCGGGGCGGCACGGAAAACGTGCCCTACATCGTGGGCCTGGGCCGGGCCGCCGAACTGGCCATGGCCAACATGGAAGACGAGAACATCCGGGTGCGGGACCTTCGGGACCGGCTGGAGGCCGGCCTCCTCGGTTCCGTCTCCTACACCCGTCTCAACGGCGATCCGCGCCACCGGGTGCCCAACACCACCAACATCAGCTTTGAATACATCGAGGGCGAGGCCATCCTCCTCCATCTGGCCGCGGCCGGCATCTGCGCTTCCTCGGGCTCGGCCTGCACCTCGGGTTCGCTGGAACCCTCCCATGTCCTCCGGGCCATGGGGGTGCCGTTCACCGCGGCCCACGGGTCTATCCGTCTGTCGCTGTCGGTTCACAACACGGCCGAGGAGGTGGATTATGTCCTCAAAACCTTCCCGCCGATCATTTCCAAGCTCCGGGCCATGTCCCCCTTCTGGAAGGGCGACGGCCCGGCCGACGACAACACCATGCTCACCTGCGAAACCGGCGCCTGCCAAGTCTGCGACCGCTGCGACTAGCCAGGGCCGGGCCCTGGACCCATCTCCGAGCGGCGGGGAGAGCGGCCGGGACGTGTGGTCGGCCGGGTGGGGGGCGGCGGTGGAATCGGGGGCGGGCCTTTGCGGCCCGGCGGGGGGCGCGTATTGAACGCTTGACGGACGCCCAGAGGCCGCAGATATTGGCCCGACTTGACCACTGACCCGTCGCGTCATAATTTGACGTTGGATGGTTGAACGCCTGGAGCCCCCAAGGGGGCTCCGGGCGTTTATTTTATTGGAACAAAGTTAATCTATGTTATAATAAACAGTCATTCGTATTTCGGAGGCCTGGCAGCGCGCATGTCCCATAAATTTAAATTCCGAAGCCGTTCCTCAGCCAAACAGCGCCGGGGAATTTATATTCTGCCGAATATTTTCACCACCCTGAGCCTCTTCCTCGGCTTTTATTCCGTGCTGGCCTCGGTGGATGGGCGCTTCGCCTCGGCCGCCTGGTATATCCTCCTGGCGGCCATCTGCGACGGCCTGGACGGCACCGTGGCCCGCATGACCAACACCACCAGCAAATTCGGGGTGGAATATGATTCCTTGTGCGACCTGGTCTCCTTCGGCCTGGCCCCGGCGGTGATGGCCTATTTCTGGGCCCTGACCCCGGACCACCTCACGGCCCTGATCCCGTACCACCAACGCCTGGGCGCGGCCATCTGCTTTATCTTCCTGGCCTGCGGCGCGCTGCGGCTGGCCCGGTTCAACGTCTTTTCCGGGGTGCGTGATCCGGGGTTTTTCCAGGGCCTCCCGATCCCCGGCGGCGCGGTCACCGTGGCCGCGGCCGTCCTGTGGCACTACCGCGCCGGCCCGCCCATGGCCCCCAACGGGCCGGCCGTGCTGGTGCTGGTGCTGGCGCTGGCCTTTCTCATGGTCTCCAACATCGACTACGTCAGTCATAAAAACCGGGTATTGTTCCGCAACCAGCGGCCTTTTGAAACCCTGGTGGTGGTGGTGCTGATTTTGGGGCTGGCCGTCGTCAAAATCAGAAGCACCCTCTTGCCGCTTCTGTTCATCTATCTGGCCAGCGGCCCCGTGGTGACCATGATCCGGGCCCGCCGCCGGGCCCGTAACCCGGTCGCGCCCCGTGAATCCGGATCGGAGGCCGAAGCGGAGACGCCCGACGACCGCCCGGCCGGCCAATAAAACCGCCGGAGTTTGCGGCGCACAATTTGATGGGGACCGGACGCGCGCCGGCCCCTCCCCAGGCTCAAGAGAAGCTTGAGGCGTGCGGATTATGGAGTGAAGGTTGGTTTCGTGAATGTAGTTCTGACCATACTGACCGCCATTTTCATCCTCTTCGTGGCGCTGGAACTGCGGCGGCGGGCCCGCAAAGGCATCGGCCGCGGCGCCGCCACCCGGCCCCGCACCACTTCCGGCGGGCTGGTTTTGGAGCGCCACGGCCGGGGGCCGCGTCCGTCCAAGGAATCATCCCTGGCCAGCCCCCTCATCCTGGGGCTGGTGATTTTGCTTCTGGCGGCCTGGCTGGCCGCCGCCTATATCCTGCCCGGAGACCGACCCCGCTCGGCGGGGGATGCAACCCAGGCCGTGGCTCCGGCTCCGCCGGAACTGTCCAGCACTTTGGCCGGCCGGCTGACCTCCTCTTCTTCCCAGGGCGCGGAGGGGGGCTCGGGGCTGATGGCCCAGGCGGCCCAGAACGCCGGCGCGGCCGCCGTGAACCAGGCGGCCTCGGCCCGGGAGGCCACCCCCCTGTCCGAGGCGGCTCTGTCCGTGGCTTCCCGGGCTTCCCAGACCTCCCGCCTGGATCAGATCGGCCTTCTGCCGACCACCCAGAGAACCGCCAAGGCCGCCAACCGGACCGCCGACGCGCCCGGAGCGGCGCCGGCGAGCCCGCCCCTGCCCCCGGCCGACCAGTCCACAGCCGCTCCGGCGGCGGCCACGGCCCAGCCCGCGCCCGGCCGAAACGCCTCCCCTCCGGCCTCCGCCCAAGCCGCCTCCCAACCCCAGTCCAACCGGAATACCGCGACTCAGACCGCCAAGCCCGCGCCGGCGGCCACCGCCGACCGCTCCGGCATGGTGGCGGCCGCGGCGTCTCCCCCGGCGGCCGATTTGATCGGAGGGGAAGCCCCCGCGCCGAGCGCCTCCGGCAATTTCACCGTCCACCTCGGCTCCTTCAGCGACCGCGAGAATGCGGAAAAATACCGCACCAAACTGGCTTCGTCCGGGGAAATGGCCTTTATTTCCGAAATCACCGTGGAAGGCCGCCTCTGGTATCGGGTCATGAGCGGACGCTTCAACAGCCGGTCCAACGCCGAAGCCCACGGCCGGGACCTCAAACGGCGCGGCCTGACCGCGGACACCGGCAATTACCTGATTAAACCGGTCCAATAACGCCCATTTGGGGGGCACGCGGAGGGATATATGGCGGAAGGCCTGATTTTGCAGGAACAGCGCACGCTGACCAGGCGGGAGTTGATCTATTACCTTAAAATATCCGATCGCCGAAGCGGCCGGGAAATAGGCCGTGTGGGTGATATCCATGCCGAGGGCATGCTGGTATTGACCGACCGGCCGCTCCCCAAGGGGCGGATATTCGAGGCCAGCCTCGAACTGCCCAAGGCCTGGGAAATCGCCGAAGGCCAGAAGGAGATGGCTCTGAATTTCGAAACCCTGTGGTCCCGTCCCGGCCCCAAAAACAGCACGTACCATGAGAGCGGGACCCGCTTTCTCGACCTGGACGACAGCCAGCGGGCGATCATCGCTCAGGTGATCGTCCTGTTCGCCATGCCCGGCCATTGATTGGTCCGCCGGCCGGGGAGCGCTTTTTTTCCGGCGGATCCGGTTCGCGACCCGGCCCCTCCCCAGCCTGAGGGCCGCCCTGGAGACGGCCGGGAGATGTAATGGGGGAAAGGAGTTCTTTCATGCCGGCCCTTTCGGCGGTCACCAAATCCACGGAAGAATTCGCCAAGGTCAAGTCCGGGTTGGACAGCACCGAGACTGTGCCCCATGAATACCTGTGGTGGCTGTTCCTGGGCCTGGCCGTCCTGATCGCCCTGTCTTTTTTGGTCACCTGGCTGCGGAAAAAACGGCGCGGCTCCCTGGTCGCAGGCTGGACCACCATCACGGAGCCCCATCGCCTGGGCGCCATCCTCAAACGGGCCGTGGACCGGCAGGCCGACTGCACCCTGGAAATTTTCGATCACCAGCATACCGACATCTATCGCGGGCAGGTGTTCGAGGCCGACCCCGATCAGAGCGTCATTCTGGAACTGGCCCAGCTGCCTGATCGGGATGTTGATTTCGAAGGGTTTCCCGCTCAAGTGCATCTCAATTTCCGGCCCGCTCCCAAGCAGGCCATGGAACACTACCAGTTTTCCAGCCACACCCTGGGCCTTGCCCTTCAGCGGGAAAAAAGCTGGCGCGTGGCCCGGGTGGCCGTGGCCTGGCCCAAAAGCCTCATTTCGGCCCAACGACGCGATTTTCTCCGGGTGGAACCGGCGGGCGAATACGCCCTGACCGCGGCCCTGCGGCTGGCTCCGGAAACTCCCCCCCCCGACCCGGACGACGCCCGGCCCCAGGCCGAGGCCTCGGTGCTGGACCTCAGCGTCAACGGTATTCAGCTGCTCATCCCCGGCCCCTCGGATCTTCCGGACAACCAAACCCTTCTGTTGACCTTGGACCTGCCCGTGGACGGCCTGGAAGCGGAGCTGAAAAACACCCGCCTCCACCTCCTTTTCAGCCCCCTGTATCGAGACCTGATCACTCTGCCCGGAGAGGCGCACTCATCGGCCCCCCGCGCCCGGACCGTCATCCGCGGCAATTTCATCGGGCGCTACCGCTTCAATCCCGAAACCAAAGCCTGGTACGGGGTGGAATTCAACCTGGAGAATTTTCAGGACCTGACCCATTGGATCCACGCCTACCAACGGTTTCGGCTGAAAAAAGAAAAAGGCCTGATGCCCGTGCCCATGGACCGGGTCAACGCCTACCCGTCCCTCCCCCCTGAAAGGCCCCCCCCCAGAGACGACGACGACGAGGACGACGCGCCCGAAGAAAAAACCTGACCTCCATAAAAAACCCGGATCGCGCATCCGTGGGGCGGTGAATTGACTGAAAATCTTTAATCTTTATATTTCACTTAATATCAGTATATTAAGTGAAATACTACAACTCGTGCAAAGGCATTTGTACGAGTTTTTTTTGCGCTTTTTGTGCTTTTTTTGACAGGATGGTTTATCAGATGGTTTACTGGCTAACCGTCGGCAAGGTTCGGAATTTCCAAGTGGTCCATGGCCGCGCGCTTCTGGCGCTCCAGGAGGTGATAATAGGTGGAGAGGGTGGTGTTGGGGCTGGCGTGGCCTAAAAGCTCCGAGGTCGCTTTCAGATCCGCTCCACCAGACAGGAGGCTTGACGCGAACCAGTGGCGAAGGTCGTACAGGCGAAGGCGGCGGGTGATGCCAGCCCGGCGCAGTGTGGACCGCCAACTGGTTTTCATATTACCCACCTGGCGGCCGGCGTACTCCACCACGTAAACCCGGGTCGGGTCCGTTTCGGCCAGGTGTTTGAGTTTGGCCAGGAAGGCCGGCTTCAGGGGTAAAATCGCTTTTGGATCGTGCGTCTTCCGGCGGGCCACCCAGATCCCGCCCCGGGCGTGGTCCACATCCGACATTTTCAGGGCGAAAAGTTCCGTGGCGCCGGGGCGAACGCCGGTGTGCATCATGACCTCTATGGTCCATTTGAGGTGCTTGGGAGCCGCAGCGTATATGGCCCGGAGCTCTTCGACGGTGATAAGATCGGGGGCCTTGCCTTCCCTCTTGGTTTCGGGCCGGAACCGGCTGAAGGGGTTGGCCGCGGCCAGGTCGTTATCCAGGCCCCACTGGGCGATGGCCCGACAGTAGGCCCGGACGCGGTTGCGGGTGCCCAGGGCGCGGCCGAGCCGGCTTAGGGATTCGTCCACTTCGGCCAAGTGGGCCATGGTTAGCTGCGCGACCGGCAGGTGGCCCCAGCGGGGCAGGACGTGCAGGTTGAGGGCGTAGACCATGCTCTGGCGGGTGCGCTCGGTCAGGGGGCGGGCGTTGAGGTAGCGTTGGGCCAACTCGTAGAAAGTGAGAGCCGGCGCTTCGGCGGTCAGAGGACGGCCCTTCTCCTGCCGGTCCGACAGCTCGGCTTCGAATTTCTTGGCCAGGACCTTGGCCTCCGAGCCCCGGCCGAAATACTTCCGCTTCACGGCCCGGCTGCCGCTCTCCCGAAAGGCCACGAACCAGCGGCCGTCTTTGTGTTGGTGGATGCTCACTTCGGACGGCCGCCTCCGGGGATCTTCTTTTGTACATTTTCCAACTGTTGGATACTCTTGTCCGGAGTCGCCAGATCTTCCGGCATGGTGCCGCCAATGTCTTTTATGGCCTTGCGAACCTTACGGCCAACTTCATGATGGGTCTGGCAGGCCGCGGCCTGGCCCTGGATATTTTCTTTCTGCAAAATATCCGCGGTCTGGGTCGCCCGAAAGAGATTGGCCGCCAGCTCGGTGGATCCCATATGGTCCAGAATCTTCTGGCTTTTCTTGAGCCCCTTCAGTTGATGAATGTCCTTTTGCCCCCGGCCGCCATAGAGACCTTTGTACCCTTCATCCTGAAAGATCGCGTATTCAACAGGGGTTTCAACCCCGGCGCCTTTGGCGGCGTGGGCCAGTTCCTTATTGTGGTGTTTTAAATCGGTCCTGATTTTCAGGCGGTTCCGATCCTCGTCGGAGAGCGCGGAGCTGGCGGCATCCGTGAGTTCCTGCCGCCGGGTCTGAATGGCAAAATACGTTTGCCCCAGGGCGACCACCGACTTCGAGGGGTCGGCGTTTTGAACGACCAAATAGCAGGCATACCGAGAAAGCTTGATGTCCGGGATAGCCCGTTCAGCCCCGCTGCCAAGTTTTACCATTACGTGGACTTGCACGAAATGGTCTCCATGCCCATGGCCGCTTTTATCCGCGGCCTCCATGGCTTTTTCCAGGGCGGGCATGAAATTGCGGAACTCGGCATATTCCAACACCCGGCCCAATTCCCGGGCCAGCCAGTATTCATGGCCGTCCTCGTCAAGGCGGCGTATCTTTTCAAATGTTTTGTGATGGGCCACGACTACCTGGTCTTCAGTCATTATTCACTCTCTTTTATAAACTTCACATCCCGAAAGGCCACGAACCAGCGGCCGTCTTTGTGTTGGTGGATGGACATGTTTTAATTTCCCCGCCAGCGCCAGGCTCGGCGGAAACCTTGGCGCTCCGCTTCTTCGACTGTCTTGGCGTAAAATTCGTTTTTATGTGGCTCTATCTTTATGCGGTCATACATCTGGTCAAACGGCAGGTGATAAATTTTTTCGCAATCCTTGCCAATGTTGCACTTGATGCGCGAATACTCCCGGTCAAAAGGGGTATTCTCATGCACTGAAACCCCGAGGCCCTTGGCCATCTCTCTGGCCAAATTCGAGACGGAACAGCTACAAAACAAAGTCGGACTCACCTGGGCCTCGCAAAGAGTGGCAAACGCACCTTTTGCGCTCATGCCGATCTGGCCGACTGCGTACATGACCGCCGTGCCAAACAGCTGGAAAATATGTTTTTCATGAATGGTCTTTTCCTGTGCCCAGTATTTGCACTGTACTATTTTGGTGGCACCGTCCTTTCTCACGACCAGGTCGCGTCCCATATCCTCCAAGCCCTGAAGCGCCCCAAAGTAATCAACCTCATATCCAGCAACTTCAAAGCGGTGGCCAATATAGCGCTCATAGTCACGCCCGATTTCCCAGTTGCTTTTGCGCCTGGCGATGTAACGGTCAAGGGCTCGCTGAAATTTTTCAGTAGTTGAAAGGCTGGACCATTCCGCGCTTGTAACCAGCCTGGCCGCCGGATCCTGGTCGACTTCCTCCTCCGCCACAGCCTTTATTATTTGATCGTCCGGGATTTCCCGATACTCGCTGAGCCAAGGGAAAAGAGTCTCGTAGTATTCGAGCTGAAACCGATAGGTATTCGTCTCTTTCAAGGCCTGACGTTTTTCGGCAGCCGCTTTTCTGACGGCTTCGGCTCCTTTGATGGACGGGTTGCGTTTAGTCTCCAATATTTCGGCCGCAAGCTCGAGGCGGGCAGTGTGTATTTCAGCTAACTTACCCGCCAACCAAGGGAAACCGATGGTTTTCTGCTCCATGATCTTTTCGAATTCATCACGGCGCCGAGCTAAGACATCCTCTTGGTTTTTGATCCGCCTCCTCTCTGCTTCAAGTTGCTCTTTGTTCCGCTTGGCCTCCACCTCGAGGCGGACCTGCGTTCGAATACGTTCGTCCTCAATTTCGGATTTTAAACGTTTTACTTGGCCTTCAAGTTCTGAACGAACTTTGGCCGCCCCGTCATCGTATCCAGCGCTATAGCGTTCTCGCAGAACTTTTTCTTTTTTGTCACTCGAACTCGAGAGAATGGCACAAACAACAAAAAGGCCGCCCAAAACGCCCAGCAAAGACCAGCCGGAAATGCCGCTGGATCGCGCGGCCATGGCTGGGGCTGGAGCGACCAGCATGTCGGCGGCCAGCAAAAGCAGGAAGAAAACTGGAACCCCGCTCCACTTCATAGACCCTTACACCTTATTGGACCGCGTATCGGTCAATTCCCCGCCATTCGCAATGCTCGCATCCGAGATAGGGAAATCGGGCTCTTCCGTTTTCCGCCGCGCCGCTTTCGGCTTCGCTGACTTCAGGCGGGCATTCTCCGCTTTCAGGGTTTCGATTTCATCATCCTTCTTCGCCAGGCGGCGGTAAAGTTCCAATTCCCGGGCGTCTGTCAGGGGCGGAGCCGCTGGCTGCGGTTTCGGCCCTTCAGGGTGCCCTAGAGCTAGGAAATCGACGATATCGAGTCCAAACGAATTCGCGATTTTGATTATATTCTCTAGCGATGGATCGGTCTTGCCTAGGGCATACTCGCTGATCCTGCCTGTAAAAATTCCTGTTTTTTCAGCGACTTCTTTTTTACTTATTTTGTAGATGGTCAATGCGGCAGCAAAGGCGAGAGTAAATACACTCGTTTTTGACTGTTTCATGCTTGACATTGTCACTCACTTTCGATTATTATGGCTTCAATGTTGAACTGAATTCGAATCAAAACACCGGGAGGGGCGTTATGAAACGGCTGATGGCCTGTCTGTCCAATTCACTTCGGGCTTTATGGGGCCGCTGGCGGCATGACTGCCCGGCCTGGTACGAGTGCACCCATCGGGACTACCTGGGGTATCGGTTCGGCTGCGATCTCTGCCCCGGCCACCCGGACACCTACATTGATTGAACTGAACTCGAACCGCGAAAGGAGGCCGGCATGATCCGGTTGGCGAAACCTTCGATGGACAATTTTTTGAACAATGTTTTGTCCTGTTTACGGTCACTGTGTTTCTTCCTGGAACAGTCCCGGGCACGACGGTTGACTGTGGAATGCCGAAAAAAGTCGGAAGCCGCTTGGGCGGAATTTCTCGCCCTGAAAGCGCAGGCCGAGGCGGCCTTGACCATCGAAAAAGATATGGCCAAGCAGTTTGGTTATCGCTCGCCACTTTACAAATCCATGAGAGGCATCCGCAAAGAACGCGTAAAGCGCATGATTAGGGCCTGTCAAATTGCGGCGGACTATGATCGGGTCCATAAAGAAACTCTCTTCAACATTGATTGAACTGAACCCCAACCGCGAAAGGGGGGGGGCGGTATGGGCTGGAAAGAAGCTTGGGAGGAAGTATGGGCCTTCTTCCTCGAGATGCTGACCGACCCGGCATTTATTCTGATAGCCCTGTCGGTGATCGGCTTCTGCATCGTCTTGGCTTTCCCCATTTGGTGCATTCTGAAAGTCATTCTTTGACCACCAGATCGTAATCCGAGGCCAGAGAAAACCGGCTGTCCTTGACCAATGTCAATCGCGGCTTCGCCTCGGAACCCGTGAAGGAAAGGCTGAAATGGCGGCTGGACTCGGGCTCCAGGAAAAGGTTGATCCGGTACTCTCCCCCTGGGGCCACATCCGTCGGCGCGATGGCCGTCTGGTAATAACGGACCGTATGCGACGAACGGTTAAAAATGCGCCGGACCACAACCGAGCGGCGCGGCCGCTGGCTGCTGACGGCCCACTGGCCGGGGCCGGTGGCTTGAACCCTCATCGCTGGACCGCGGGTGTACACCCCCCAGAGGCCGGTCGCGGCGGCAATGCTGGAACAAATCAAGGTCAGGACGGCTATCACTTCCATATTGCACTCAACCTGAACCGCGAAAGGGGGACTTATGTCTCAATTCACCGCCACGGAAGAACTCGAACTGACCGCGCTTCGGGCGCGCATAGAAGCGGACGAGGCCCGTGGGTCCGCCCAGCGTGACCAGGCTTGGAAAATTTTCATGAGCCTGTACAACTCCGGCATCCGCACCTACGCCGAGGCCGAGCGCGTGTGCTCGAAGGTTGCATACTTGTTTGAGAGCCTGGAGGTGATCAAGGTCCAAGCTATGACCGCGGCCTCAAGAATTTCGCCAGTCGACCCGACTGTTCTCCAAACTCCGGCGGGCGGCCGGCAGGGCCCGGCCCGGAGCAAAATTTACGACGAATTCGTGGCCAGCGTTGAAGCCGACATCGAGGTCGAAACCGCTGCCGGGGGAGTGGCGGAAAGCCCCATCGGCCCGGTTGCCGTGGGCATAGCCCGGGCCGTGATCGCCGAACTTGAGAAAAGTGATTCCCCCCTGGGCAAAGATTTTCATCTCGTCATGTTTGGTCTCCACTATCTGGCGGCCAAGGCGGATAAAATCATCGAAAAGTATTCGACAATCACCAACGACGCACCCATTGAAAATGGCGAGTGACGGCGCCGGTCAATACATGCCGGCCGGAGTCCCTTTGTATTGGCCGTTGATGTGTTTGTCGAAATAGGCCTGTTTGACTGGAGCATCCATGAGCCCTCGGTACACTTCCGGCGGCACGTCGTCGAAGCGGTAGGCTCCGCTGGTGGTCACCAGGAACAGGGCGCGTTCCGCCTCTTTATATACGGGCGGGGACAGCATGGGCATCGTCAGTTTTAGCGGTAGCGTGGTCACGGTTAAATCCTTTTTTTTGCAAACCTCTCCTAAACCCTCCACCGGCCGGCGGAGGACCGAAATTAGGTTGTTTTATGGCCGATCAATTCACTTCAAATTTTACCCGAACCGCCTTGTCGCGTCAAGCCCGGCTGCGGGGCTGGCTTATGGATCAAGGGCTCACCCTTTCCGAGGTCAGCCGGCGGATGGGCATCTCGATCAGGGGGGCCAGCCTTCTGTGCCGGGCGGAGACCGTGCCCATTCACCGGCGCGAGCAGCTGCGGGCCCTGGGGATCCCCGACGAGCTGCTGCCCGAGGGCCATGTCGTCAGGTTCGGGCCGAAACCTAAAGATGACGGGGCCCTCGAGGCTTGAGCTTCCGCGTCTTTAAACCATCCTAGCATTTCGGGCCTCGGGCCATAACTGTAATTCCGGAGGATTTTTACAGATGCGCGCGCCTTCCGACTTCGAGACGCTGGACGAGGCCTTGCGGGCGGTGGTCGGGCCCCGGAACGATTCGGGCCTGACCGTGGCCGAGTGGGCCCACCGGCTGGGGTATGCCGAATCGACGGTCTACGCCAAGGGCACCCCGGGCGTCCCCTTCACGCTGAAAGACCTGGTGCAGGTCACGGCCAACGGGTTTCTTTTGCCGCTGAAATGGCTGGCCCGGGTGGCCCATTGCGTGGTGTTTCAATTGCCCCGGGCCCTCGAGGGCCGCAACCCTTTGAACGAACGGGTCGCGGAAAGCACCATCAAATTCGGCGAATACCTCAAGAGTGTGGCCGAGGCCCTGGATCCGGCCGGGCCGGGCGGGGTCGAGGTGGTGCCGGTCGAGGCCCGCCTCGTCAAGGCCCGGGCCGAGGAAGTGATCGCCGATCTGGCCGCCGTGGTCGAAGCCATGAACCAAGTTTTGAAGGCGGAAAAGGTGGTGGGCGATGAGTAGGCGCAACGGGTGGTTCCAGCCGTGGCGCCGGCCCTGGGGCGGGCGGCGGCGGGAGAAAAAGAAAGAGGCCGAGTCTTGGGCGGTGCGGGAGGCCCGGCGGTGCGGGCGAGCGGTGGTCGGCGGCGACGGCGCGGCCGGCCCGGCGGGTGACCCCGCCGCGGCGGCGGGCGGCGACGGGGCCGGGTGCCGCACCTGCGGGAATTGTTTGCACTGCCCGGCGTCCTGGGCGGTGGGGGATCACCCGCACATCCGGACGGGCGAGTGCTGTCACCCGGGGTTCGTCTTTCCCCGGGTCATCATTGACATTAACGGAGTTTTCTGGACGGCCGGCCAGCTCTTGAACGCGGCTTGCGCCGATTGGGAGGAAGAGGATCATGTTGGATCTGATGCAGTTTAAAGCGGCGGAGTATGACCTGGGCAAAATCGCCGAGGCGCTGAAGGTGGCGCACCCGGGCCAGGAGGCCCTGGGCCAGGGGCGGAAGGCGGTGTCCCGGCTGCGGGACATCCTGTCGCAGGTCGGGGAGGCGCCCCTGGGGCGCTTCGGCGACCTGGACACCATCGCCCGGTGTCTGGACCAGCAGAAGCGGCCAGCGGGTGGGATGTTCGATCCGCACGAGCCGCCGGCCCTGTCGTACGCCCGGGAGGCGTACCGGCGGGTGGCGGACTATTTCAAGGGGCTCCGGATGGCGCGGTTCGTCTGCGCCCTGGACCAGGGCGCGGCCGATCGGGCCGCGGGGATGGTGGGGTGAGGCGTATGAAAGAGGTGGATTTAACGCCAGGCCTGGAGAAGTACTCTCATCCCAGTGACCGGGCGGTGATGTATTTCCTGCGGCGGATGTGTCATGACGGCCAGCTGAACTGGTTTATGACGGGCACCGGGGCCTATGACGAAATGCTGGCCGCCGGCGCGGCCGTGGATGGAGTGGATCTGGAGGTGTTCCGCGCCGAGCATCGCAAACGCATCGCCCGACCCGTCGATCCTGGGCAGGCGGCGGTGAGAGACAACTGCGCGTGTTGCGGAAAGGTCAATCCCGACGAAATCCGTTCCGACTGCGACAATTGCGAAACGTCAGATGCCATGGCGGATCTTCTGCGGCGGGCCCTCGATTTGTTGACCGCCATGACCCGGGATCCGGCCGACGCGTCTTTGCCTGAAAAAATCGAGGACCTCCTGGAGGACGTGAAATCGCGGTTTTCGAAATTCGCCTGGCGGCAGGCGGGCGGGATCTATTGGGCCGCCACCGACGCGGATACATTTTTGTTACGGATGGGGGATGTGAGGCATGACTGAACATCTCACCTCCGAGCGGCTGGACAAGATCGAGGCGGGGTTCGGTTCATTCTGCGGCGACGAAGGGGATGCTTATGAATTATTCCATGCGTTCCACGAAGACATCCCGCTCCTGACCGCCGAAATCCGGCGCTTGCGGGCCGGGAACGAACGGCTGGAGGTCGCGTTCCGTGCTCTACTGTCAATGATGCGCGTGGATACGTGTCCATATGAAACCAATAATTATTGCCCGTTCACGCCCGGCGACGACTGCAAGCATCGGAATGTCACCGACTGTTGGGCGGCGTGGGCGAACAAGCAGGCAGAAGCGGAGGGGCCAGCTAATGGTTGATGTTTGGGACATGGAAAATTGGGAAAAGGTCTATACCCTGGAACAGTTCGTGGCCCAGGAACACCGGCATCTGGAAGGCTTCGCGACGCATGCCGCGGATGACGACCAGGGCCCGCGCCTGTCCACCGAAGCGTGGGTGGAACTATACAACGACTATCTGGCCGGACTGGACAGCGGGGAGATCGAGGATCCGGAGACGGCGAAGTGCAGCAACCGGGCGTTGGAGTGGAACCGATTCGCGGCGCTGGTGGCCCGGCACATCGATGAGTACACGATCCCGCAATACGGCGACGCGCCGGGGGATCAGCTGAGTTCGTTCTCGGCGGAGGACATCGTCACGCAGATTGAGCGGTATCTGAACCGCGTCGGCCGCAACGCCCGGGGGCCGGAGGAAGGCCTGAAGGACATGCTCAAGGTGGCGCACTACGCTTGTGCGCTCCACGCCAAGCTGGCCGGCGGGGCGGATGATGAGGCCGGAGAGGTGGCGCCGTGACCACGGAAAAGCCGAAGCCGTGCCCGTTCTGCGGAGGAGACGCCGAACTTTATCCGTTAAAGCTTAGCGTGGCTGGCAATTGGGCGGTCGGGTGCTCTTTGCAATGCGACACCGGGCCTTTTGTTTTTGGGTTTGACGAATTGCTTGTGGTAGCCAAATGGAATCATCGTCCCCGTGAAGCCGCCCTTGAGATCCGGGCGGAAGGCCTACAGGGTATCATCAGAGAATTTGAGGCCGGCGTTGTGAAGTGGGCGGAAAGGGCGAAGAAGGCCGAGGCCGAACTCGCCCAGGCCCGCGCCGCCGCCGTCCAGTGGGTGACGTACGATGGGACGGCGGAGACGTTGCCCGACCGTGATAAGGAAGTTTTGGCTTGTGGCCACGGCTTCTATGGTGTGGCCTATCTTGTTGAGCGGCGTGGGAACTGGTGGTGGGATTTTGATATCGCCATGCCATCAGAAGCGGTGTTTCCGGGGCATCGCTGGGCGTACTTGCCGATTCCGCCGGCGGCGTGATGTTGAGCAATCCGGCAGAGGGGAACCTGGTCGTGATCTGGTATGCAAAGAAGCCGGGATGGGCTCGGGTCACGCCGTTGCACGGCAAGGTCGGCGTGGTGGTCTTGCCGGGCAAAGGACGGCCGCGAAACCACCTGGTGAAGTTGACGGCCGGCCGGCGGGTTCTCGTGCCGGCCGGGAACTTGCGGAGGTACTGATGCCGACGGTCAGGGAATTACATCACGAGGCGATGGAGAGTTTCAATTGCGGGCAGTACCACAGGGCCAGCCTGTTGGAAATCCAGGCCGCTACCAAGATTCCAGCGAAGAAAACGAACGAGCCGACCCGGTCCATTTTGTATATCAGCGCCGCGTCGATAGTGCTGAAGGTTGCCGCGCTGAAGGCCAAGGCTTTGAAAGCCCGTCCTGGACTGGCCCGAGCCTTGTTACCCGACTTGCGGCTGGATTACAGGTGCGCCGGGGCCCTGGCCAGATGCGGGTTGTGCGGATTCCCCGGTGAATTTCACCGCCGGGAGTTGCGCATATTGGGCAAACAGGCCAGGCATGGTCTGAAAATTTTGCGGAGATACTGATGCCAACTTTGGATGAGCTTTGGGCCTGGCCGGCGAACGACGACGAGGACGACCTGCCCGAGATCGGATCCCAGCGGCGGGTCAGGCCCACGGGCTGGACCGAGCGGGACCGGCGGCTGGTGGACCGGGCCCTGGACTTGGCCGGGATCACCGACGCGGCCGAGCGGGTCATGCTGTCGATGCGGATCGGCCCCGTGGCCTTGCTCGCGCTTTCCAGCGCGGCGCTCCACGCGGACGCCTGGCTCGCGGACATCCGGCACACCCTGGCCCGGGTGGCCGGCGGGGAATTCGGGGAGGACTGATGGCGGGGGCCTCACGGTGTTGGTGTTATGTGCGGGCGGGGTTCAAGGCGGTTGTGCCGGGGGCCGCGTATTGCCGGGATCTGCGGTTCGGCCAGCGGCGCCTTTATTGCCGGGAATGCGCCGGCGACGGCTTGCGGTCAGACGGCGGGGCGTCGCCGGAAATAAATCTCAACCTGGGCGCCTGGCCGGAAGCGGAAACGGCGCCGGCGGAAGTGGCCGCGGCGGAAAGCGAGGAAGTTATGAAACCGGAAACGTTGGGCGAGGCCCTGGGGCGGCTGCGCCGGGAGAACGGGTTGAGCCAGGAGAAGGCGGCCCTGGCTGTGGGAATCGGACAGGGTACCCTCTGCCGTTGGGAACAGGGCCGGGCCGTGCCGACCCTGGATCGGGTCCGGGCCCTGGATGCGGTTTATGTTTCCGATCTGGCGGAACGGTTTCGGGATCAGCTGCCGGTGGAAGCGGCCCGCCGGAAGCGGGGGCGGCCGGCGCCGGCCCCGGCGGCTGGGCCGGAACCGGTTGAAGCGCCGCCGGCGGAACAGGCGGACGCCCCGGAGTTGGGAAATTCGTCCGTCCAGGTCGAGGATGAAGCCTTTGAAAATCAAACGCAGAATCAAGAGGCGGACGAAACCGCGCCAGATCCGGAAGAATTGGTCCAGCCGGCGCGGCCGCCGCGGGATATGTCGGCCGCGCCGGTTGTCAGCGAAGGGGTTGTGATCCGGCAACTGGTCGAAATAGTGGCCGTCCTGGTTCGGTCGGTGGAGCGGCTGACCAGATCATCGCTCTGCGGGCGGTCTCAAGTTTTATCGCCCGGTAAGGCGATTGGGCCGGGATGCGACCGGATTGATTGAGGTGCGATATGGCGGGCGGGGAGCGGTTGAACCGCATCGAGGGCGGCGGCGGGGCGGAGGCTTCAGGGGCGGAGCTGGCCCTGGGGGTCATCCAGGCGCTGAACCGCTTGGCCGCGGCCATGGAAGACCGGCCGGACCGCGACACCATGATGCGAATGCTGTTTGGGCTGGAGGAGTTTATGTCGCGCCAGGCCGGGCCTCCGGCCCAAGTCCCCGAGGGTGAGGGATCGCCCTGGCTTACCGTAGTCGAGGCGGCGGAGCGGATCAAGGTCAGCAAGGAATACATTTATAAAATGATCGGCCAGGGCCGGTTGGGGGTTTATGGCAAAAAGCACTGTTGGCGTGTTCTCCGGGCGCAGCTCGACGAGCAGATGGCCCGGGGCTGGCCGAGGCTGGATATCACGCTGCCGTCCGAGGCGGTGCTGAAGATCATGGAAACATTTTCCGTGCGGATGATCACGCCCCGGCCGAAGCGGCCGGTCATCGATTTTTCCAAATGCCCGAAGCTGGTATAAGCCGTGGCCGACCCCACATCACCCAATCAGAATATACGTAAAGCGGTGGACGCGACCCGGGCCGACGTGGAGCGCGAAGCCGACGGTAAGGCGCCGGTGCGGATCACGCCGCCGGCGCCGGCGGACCCGAAGTCCGTTCCTCCGGAGATGGTGGACGCGTGTTTCCATCAGGAAGAGTACGGTGACGCGCGGGTCATCGTGGAGTTGTTCCGGGGGAAGTATCTGCGCGACAACGGGTCCCCGGACAAACGCGGGGAGTCGAAGGACATTTACAAGCATGTCGGGACCCACTGGCAATTGGATTCGGAGCTGAATTTTGAAAAAGACCTGGCGGCCGTGGGCCAGGTGTACAAGATCCGGGCCGACGAGTTTTACGCCGAGTACGCGGTGGCCCAGGAGGCCGTCATGGCCGCCGAGGCGCGGGAGGCGGATAAGGCGGAAACCGCCGAGTTGCGGGCGAAGGCCCTGGCCATCAAAGCGAAGGCCGGGAAATACATGGCCCGGGCCAAAAAGCTGTGGGCCAAGCGGCGGGCCTGGAACACGGCCGACCTGGCTTTCTGCGGACAGGGTTCGTTGGGCTTCAGCGGGGAGAAGTGGAACCGGCATCCGACCTGGCTGCCGTTTCTGAACGGAACTCTCGACATGGCCACGGGGCGGTTCTTCGATTCCAAGCCCGAGCATTATTTCAACTTCCTGGTGCCCTGGGAATGGCGGGGACTGGACGAGCCGTGCCCGAGGTGGCTGGACACCATCAACAAGGCGTTGGGTTTCGACCCGGTGCTGATCGACTATTTCCAGCAGGCGGTGGGGATCGCGGCCACGGGGTTCCAGACCAAGGATCTTTTCGTGGCTTTCGGACCCAGGGCCAACAATGCCAAGTCTCTCATATTTTCGACCCTCAAAAAGGCCCTGGGCGATTTCGCGGCCGATGTGGATGTGGGCCTTTTGATCCGCCAGCAACGGAAATCCCCCGGGGCCCCCCGGCCGGAACTGGCGCGGTTTCGGTATCTGCGCATGGCCATCATGCGGGAGGCCGATTCCCATGAGTTTTTTGATTCCGGCGCCCTGAAGGACTTCAGCTCCGGCGGCGACGAGTTGGACCTGCGGCAGCTCCACAGCCCCAAGTACTTCAGTTTCGCCCAGACCCACACCCCTTTCATCCACACCAACCAACTGCCCCGGCTCTCCAGCCACGACCCCGGCGTCATCGCCCGGCTGCGGGTGATCGGGTTTTATGCGCAGTTCCTTCAGGACGTGGAGGACGACCCGGAAGAACTGATCTTTCGCGCGCTGGACCGGGTGGAGATGGAGGCGGCCTTCGAGGCGGAAATGAGCGGCATCCTGGCCTGGATCGTCCAGGGGGCCGGGAAGGCCCTCGCCAACGGCCGCCGCCTGCCCCCGCCGCCCCCCTGTGTTATCCAGGCTACGGACGACTATAAAGTCGAACATGACCTGGTGGGCCAGTTCCTGGAAGTCCACACCCAGAAGAGCCGGGACGCCGAAGCGCGGTTCACGCCGGTCTATAAGGCGTTCAAGACCTGGTGTCAGGAGCGTTTGAGCATCGAGGCCAAGAGCGTCATGGGGCCGCAGAAGTTTTCCCGGGAGATGAGCAGCCACGTGGAGAAGAAGCGCGACAAGTTCGGGGAGAAGTTTTTGGGAATCCGGCTGTTGCCCGGGCCGATGTCGGACGATGGGGCCGCGTCGCCGTCGGCTTCATCGTCGGCCGCCCCGGAGATCGATCCGAGGGCCGAGGCGGATTTGTTTTTTAAGTAACAGTGGCCAGCCGGCTCTCCCGGGGCGGGGAAGGCCTTCTCCGGGCTCGCTCAAACCTGGCTCCGCCTTGGTTTCGCGAGCCCTCCGAAGGTCTTCCCCGCCCCGGGAGAGATAAGTGCCCGCCGAAAGGGAGGCGAAGAGAAGACAGAGATAAACCAGGGGAGCGCGCGGCCGCGGTCTTTCCGGGCCGTCCCGAAGCGGCCGCGCACCTGCTTCGAATAGCTTGACCGTCAGATGTGACGCGCTGATCGGGCGCGGATAATCCTTTCCGCGCTCCCCTTTCGGGAAGGGGGCTTTTTCAGCCGGCGCGCCGGGGCTATAGCCCTGGGCCGAAATATCACGGTACGGTTTGTTTTTTTTCTGTTGCACCAGAGGTAATCGCCTTACCAGGCGATATCTTGAAATTGCCCGTAGGGCAATGGTGCGGCGACGCGGTTTTTTGCGCTTTTTTTCGGCGGTGCAGGTTCGGTGCAGGATGGGTGTTAGACTTTATTTTATATAAATATTTTAAAATATTAAAGAAGTGTAGGAATGTTAGAGATGTGGGACTTTTTGAAAGTTTCTAAAAAAACGACGAAGGGAACGAAAAGAGCCGGCCCTTTTCGTTTGTTGGGAAATTTTCCGGAAGTGCTGCACCGCTTCCATTTTGCGCGGGATATTTTGATTGGCAACGGTTGGCTGCGGTTTACGGTCATGCACTTGGTGTAACACCGGGGCCCGGGCCTCCGGGAAGACCCGGCGCGGCGAAGAAAAAGGAGGAGGCATATGGGCCAGGCGTTGGAGTGGATGAGTGAGGCCGAGCGAAAAATGGCGGTTTTGGAAATTCTGCCCGACGGCCGCGAGAGGGGCCGGCAGGTGATGGGGCTGTGCCCGTTCCACGCGGAAAAGACGGCGTCCTTCGGGTATGACGCGGCCAAGGATTTGTATCACTGCTTCGGCTGCGGCGCCGGCGGGGATTTGATCAGGCTGTATGAGCATCTGCGCGGATACGGGCGGGACCCCAAGGACGTTTTCAAGGAATTCAAGTCGCGGTATGGGCCGGAGGAGGACGGGCGGCCGCGCCGGCGGCCGGTGGTGAGGCCGCCGGCGCGGCCGTTCTGGGTTCCGGATGAAGTCGGGATCCCGCCGGAGGAGTGGTCGGCGCGGGCCGCTGCTTTTTTGCAGCACTCCGTCGAACGGCTGGGGACGCGGCCCGGGGAGTTGGCCCGGCTGGAGCGGTGGGGACTCGCCGCCGACGTGGCGCGGCTGTGCCTGTTCGGGTGGAACGACCGTTGGAAAAAATTCCCGGGGGACAAGTGGGGCCTGCCGGGTGTGGACATCAACCTGCCGGCCGGGCTGGTGATTCCGCTGATGGAGGACGGGCGGGTGATCAGGCTCAAGATTCGGCGGCCGGAGCCGGGGATCAAGGACCGCTACTGGCTGGTGAAGGGGTCCTCGCGGCGGCTGCCTTTGTATGGCGGGCCGGCGGAGCGGATCATGGTCGTGGAGGCCGAGCGGGACGCGGCCATGCTGTGGGGGCGCTTCCGGGGCGCGGGCTGGTCCTTCCTGGGGACGGGAGGCACGGCCTTCAAGCCGTGCGCGCGGGTTCACCCGGCGCTGGAGGCGGCGCGCGTATTGGCTATGGCCTATGACAACGACCGGGCCGGCTTCACTGCCTGGCGCGCGTTCTGGCAAAAGGTGTACCCGTCGGCCTTTTACTGGCCGGTGGAGAGGGCCTGGGGCAAGGACCCGGGGGAGGCGGCCGAGCGGGGTTGTGATCTGGGCGCCTGGCTGGCGGCGGCCGAAAGGGAAGCGGCGGAAATGTGAAAATATTCCTTTGAAAACGCCTGTTGCGCCGATTTCCAAAAACCTGTCAAGTGTTATTTTGCCTTAAAAGTTTATCGTTCTTTTGTACAGTTGTCGTGAGTTGTACGTTTTTGTGTACGGTGCAAAAAGCGTGCTCAAAAAGTCGTGGTATAGTCAGGGCATGACGCGGGAAACCTTTACATACGGTGTATCTTTGCCCTCCGGGCAATCTCAGTCTGTCGCCATGGGCGGCGACTCTTTGCCGGAATTCAAGGGGCTCTCCGAGCTGGAGCGACGCTTCGTATGCGAGTATGTGGCCGACCCGAAGCGGAACGGGACCCGGGCCGCCATCCGCGCCGGGTATGAGTCCGGGGCCGAAAACGCTTCGGCGGCCGTGTCGGCTTCGCGGCTGTTAAGGCGGGATAAGATTTCGGACGCCGTGAAAGCGTTGGAGGGCAAGGTGCGGAGCGAAGAGGGGCTTTTGCCGCGCATCGTGGCGGTGCTGTCGTCCATCGCGTTCACCGACCTCTCGGACGTGATGCGCTGGGACGGGCGGGGAAACGTCACCCTGATCCCCTCCCGCGAGCTCACGCCCCAGGCGGCCGCCGCGCTGGCCCAGATCCAGGACATCCAGGAGGAGACCCAGCCGAGGCTCCCGGGGATCGACGACGGCGAGGACGTGGCCGTGAAGACCATCAAGCGCCAGGTGAAGCTGCACGACAAGCTGAAGGCCATCGAGCTGCTGGCCCGGATCACCGGCGTGGGCGCGGCCGAGCGGGTGGAGTTTACCATGAACGGCGAACGGATCGAAAGGGCCCTCGATGAGTGACGGCCATGAAGAGCGGATACTCGCCAAGTTGGTCGAGCTCAAGAACCGGCCGCTGGAATTCGTGCGCCGATTCTTTGACTGGGGGCACGGAGACCTGGCCGGGCAGGACGGGCCGGACCAGTGGCAGACGGATTTTCTGCTGGAGCTGGAGGCGCAGCTGGCGGCCGGGAAGAAGGCCATCCAGTGTGCCGTCGCCTCCGGCCACGGGGTCGGGAAATCGGCCCTGGTGGCCTGGCTGATCCTCTGGGCCATGTCCACCCGGCCGAACCTGGCCGGGGTGGTCACGGCCAACACCGCCGCCCAGCTCCGCGACAAGACCTGGGCCGAACTGCGGCGCTGGCACCGGCGGCTTCTCTTCGGGCACTGGTTCAAGTGGACCGCCACCAAATTCTTCCTGGCCGACCGGCCCGACACCTGGTTCGTTTCGGCGACGCCGTGGTCGAAGGAAAACACCGAGGCCTTCGCCGGGCTCCACGCCAGGCACGTGTTGATAATCATGGACGAGGCTTCGGCCATTCCCGACATCATCTGGGAGACGGCCGACGGGGCCATGACCACGGCCGGGGCCATGATGTTCTGTTTCGGAAACCCCACCCGGAACACGGGCCGCTTCCGCGAGTGCTTCGGGCGGTTCAAGCACCGCTGGACCGTGCGCCAGGTGGACGGCCGCGCGGCCAAGATGGTCGACCAGGACAAGGTGCGCGAATGGCTGGAGGATTACGGCGAGGACTCGGATTTTTTCCGGGTGCGGGTGCGGGGCGTGTTCCCGAACGTGGGGGACATGCAGTTCATTTCCACGGCCCTGGCCGAGGAGGCCGCGGCGCGGGACGTGGTGACGCTGAAGGACGAGCCGCTGGTGGTGGGCGTGGACGTGGCCCGGTTCGGCGACGACCAGAGCGTGATCTGTTTCCGGCGCGGGCGGGACGCTCGGAGCATCGCCTGGAAGAAGTTTCGCGGGTTGGAGGCGCCCCAGCTGGTGGGGCGGGTGGTCGAAGCCGTCAACATGTATCGGCCGGCGGCGGTGTTCGTGGACGGCGGCGGCGTGGGCGGGCCCGTGGTGGATTACCTCCGGCAGCACCACCGGCTGCCGGGGCTGGTGGAGGTCAACTTCGCCGCCAAGGCCGACAAGAAGCTGGACCACGGCGGCGACTATGCCAACAAGCGGGCCGAGATGTGGGACTCCCTGCGCGGCTGGTTGAAAGGCGGGGCCATCCCCCGGGACCAGGGTCTCATCGACGGGCTGACCGGCCTGGAATACGGCTTCGACGGGCAGGACCGGTTGATCCTGGAGAAGAAGCGGGACATGAAAAAGCGCGGGCTGGCCTCGCCCGACGAGGCCGACGCCTTGGCCCTGACCTTCGCCCAGCCGGTGTTGACGGCCGCGCGGCGGATCGAGCGGCCGAAGTTCATGGAGATTTAGCGCGTGGTCCGACCATCGCCTTGCCAGGCGATACCCTGAGATTGCTCGCAGAGCAATGATCGGGACAACTCCGAGTGGCGGGGAGAGTTGACGCGGCTTGGTCGGCCGAGCTGGTGACGACCGTGGAAGGAAGCAATATGGCGGCGACCCTGAAACTCTTCAAGCAGCTGACCTCCGACGAAGTGGAAGCGTTGTGGCGCCAGGCCCGGGCCGAGGGGCTGCTTTCCGTTTTCGGGGCCGACGTGGACATGGACCTGGTGACGTTCTGGGACGTCGCCCGGCTGTCGCTGGTGTTCTGCGCCGGGTATGACCCATGCGGCGAACCGGTGGGGTTTTTCCTTCTGACCAACGTGGAGGGGGAGACGGCGCGGCTTCACTTTTGCCTGTTCAAGGCCGGGCGCGAAGCGCGGCACGAGTTGGGGCGCCAGGCTCTGGAGTGGATTTTCGACAACTTCAGCTTCCAGTGTCTCCGGGGCGTGGTGCCGGTGATCAACCGCGGCGCCGCCGAATTCGCCCGGGAGGTGGGCGGCCGTGAGCTGGGGATTATCCCCGGCTATTGTTGGCTCCGCCGGCGAGAGCGCGGCGTGGGCGGGATCGTTTTTATTTTCGAAAGGAGTCTGTATCGTGGGGAAGTTCTCGACGCCGAAAATGCCTAAAATGCCGGCCGTGGATAAGAGCGCGGAAAAGCGGGCCCAGGAACAGGCCCAATCCGCCGAGGCCCGGCAGCGGGCCATCGAAGAGGAAGAGGCCCGAAAGAAGAAGAGCGTGGCCGCCAGCGGCCGGAAGTCCACCATTCTCGCCGGCGACGACGGCGGGAACAATCAGTTGGGAGGATGAAGAGAAAGGCATGGGTCCCGGCTTCCGCCGGGATGACGAAGTAAGAAAGGAAGAAGAAAATGCCGAAGCTGGCGCCCATATTCGAACGCTTCACGGGCGGGGAGATTTCCCCGTTCCTGGCGGGGCGGGTGGATCTGCAAAAGTACTCGGCCGGGTGCCGGCGGATGGAGAATTTTATTCCTCTCCTCCAGGGCCCGGCCCGCCGGCGCGGGGGAACGCGGTTCGTGGCCAAGGCCGACAACGGCGGGAAGCCTGTGGCGTTGCTGGACTTCGCGTATTCGGAATCGGTGAGTTACGTGATCGAGGCCGGGGACCGGTACATGCGGTTCTTCGCGGGCGGGGCCCCGGTGATGAACGGGGCGGCGCCGTATCAGATCTCCACGCCCTGGACCCAGGCCGACCTGTTTTATGCCAGCGGCATCTGCGCCTTGAAGTATGTGCAGTCGGGCGACGTGATGTACATCGTCTGCCCGGGAAAGCCGCCGCAGAAGCTCATGCGGTACGGCGTCACGGACTGGCGGATCGCGGCGTTGCCCGGGTGGGGGACGCGCGAGAACGCCACGGCCGTGGCCCTGTGGCGGGAGCGGCTGTGCCTGGCGGCCGGGCAGACGCTGCACTTGAGCCAGGCCGGGGCGTTTGAAAATTTCGAGCTGACCAGCCGGGCTTTGCCGGGCGCCAAGGTGACCCTGCTGAGCTCCAGCTGGTCCATATCCGCCAGCCAGAGCGCGGGCACGGTCGTGGTGGGCCTGGTGTGGGAAGGCAAAGCCTACTCCGTGACCACTTCCTTCGACCCGGAGGAGGCCACGGTCTCTCTCGTCGGGAGCACGGCCACCATCACGGCCCGCGACATCAAAAAGGGCATTACGCGGCTGGGGTTCGTGGCTGTGGGCACGGCCAACTATTTCGCCATTTCGGCCAACTCGCTCTTGGGCACGCTCACCGCCAAGCGGGTGTCGAGCCCGATGGATGTGGTCAGGCTGACCGTGGACCCCAAATATTCATCCATGACCACGGACCCGGCCGTGGATTTGGGCGACAACACTTCCGTGGGCTACATCGTGCGGGGCTCGGACGTGCCCATCGCGGCGGACGATCCCATCGAGATCGACGTGTACTCGGAGCAGATGGACAAGATCGAGTGGCTGTGCCCTTCGGGCGAACTGATGGTCGGGACCGGCGGCGGGGAGTTCCTCGTCGGCGAGACTACCCTGTCCGAACCGCTGGGGCCGGAAAACGTGAAGGTATCGCCCGAGACCGCTTTCGGGTCTTCGTCCCTTCAGGCGCTGCGGGTAGGCTCGGTGGTGTTCTTCGTCCGGCGGGCCGGGCGGAAGGTGTGCCAATTCGTCTACGACATGGCCGGCGACAACTACGAGGGCGCGGACGTGACCGTGGCCGCGGAGCACATCACGGCCGGCGGCCTGACCGCTCTGGTGTGGCAGTCGGAGCCCGTGGAGACGCTGTGGGCCGCGCGGCCCGACGGCCAATTGGTGGGGTTCAGCTTTTCCCGGGAGCAGGACCTGGCCGCCTGGCACCGGCACATCCTGGGCGGCGGCGGCCGGGCTTCGCAGCTGGCCGTGGTGCCGGCCCGGCACGGCGGGCGGGACGAGTTGTGGCTTTCCGTCAAACGAACCGTGGGCGGCCAGACGGTCTATTACATCGAAATGCTGGACCACGGGCTCGACCTGGGCGAGGCGGCGGCCGAGGCCTTCTTTGTGGACTGCGGGCAAACCTTCAGGGGGAAAGGTTTGAGCGAGATCGCCGGCCTGGGTCATCTGGAGGGGTATTCGGTATCCATCCTGGGCGACGGCGGGGTGCAGCCGCCGAAGGTGGTTTCCGGCGGCCGGATCATCCTGGACCAGCCGGCGGACGTGGTGCAGGTGGGTTTGCCGTATTCCTCGGTCCTGACCACGGTGAATCTCGAAGCCCAGATGCCGGACGGGACCTTGCAGGGGCGGATCAAGCGGTTCGTCAAGGTGACGCTGCGGCTTCTGGAATCCGGCGGCGGGGCCGTGGCGGCGGCCAACGGCAAGGCGCAGACGTTCGAAAACCGGCGGGGGCACGATCCGCTGGACCTGGCCCCGCCCCTCTTTACCGGCGACCGGGTGGTGAACTGGCCGGGCGGCTATGAGACGGACGGCACCGTCACCGTGCGGCAGGACCAGCCGCTGCCGTTCGTGCTGGTGGCGATTATTCCCGATGTGAGCGTGGAGGGCAAGAACTGATGACTGACCATGACTCGTACAGCGCAGCGAAGCGAGAAACAGAGATTCCGACCAACGGGAGGAAAGACGACGAAGCCAAGCGGATCATCAGCCGGTTCGAGGCGCTGGAATCTTCCCGGGGGGAGTGGGAGGCGAAGTGGCGGCAGTGCTCCGATTTTGTGTACCCGCGCAGCGGCCAGGGGAACCGGCTGACGAAAGGCAACCAGGACAACCGGTTCCAGCACGAGCCCACGGCCGAGGCGGCCCTGGAGCGCTTCGGCGCGGCGCTGGAATCCGTCTTGACGCCGCGCACCCAGAAGTGGCACTCGCTTTCCACCGGCTATGACGATCTGGACCGGAAGCCGGAAGTGGCCCAGTGGCTGGAGGCGGTGCGCGACGTGCAGTTCAAGGCCCGGTACGCCCCGGCCGCCAACTTCGCCAACCAGATGACCGAGGCCTGGCTTTCGCTGGGCGTGCACGGCACGGCCGTGATCTTCATCGACGACCGGCTGGGGGAAGGCCTGCGGTATCAGTGCATTTCGATCTTTGAAATTTACCTCGAAGAGAATTCCGTGGGCCTGGTGGACACCGTGTTCCGGGCCTACACCCTGACCGCGCGCCAGGCCCGGCAGGAGTTCGGGGACCAGTTGCCCGACAACATCCTCAAGGAAGCCGAGGATCCGGCCAAGATGGAGACGCCCCACGAGTTCATTCACGCGGTGATGCCCCGGGCCGATGCCGGGGCCGGCGCGAAGGGCGATTTTCCCATCGTCTCGTACCACCTGGCCAAGGCGGCCCGGAAGATCGTGCGCCAGGGCGGCTACCGGACCATGCCGTATGCGGTGTCGCGGTTTTCGACCATGCCCGGGCAGGTCTACGGCCGGTCGCCGACCATGAAGGTGATGCCGTACATCACACAGCTGAACAGCATGGAGCAGACCATCCTCCGGTCCGCCGAGGGGGTCGTGAACCCGCCCGTCCTGGCCATGGACGACGAGTTCATCGCGGCCTGGTCCAACAAGCCCGGGGCCATCAATTACGGCGGGCTGGACGCGGAGGGCCGGCCGCGCCTGGTGCCCTTCCAGTCGGGCGGGAACATCCCCATCGGCCTGGAAATGGAGAACCAGCGACGGGAGGCCATCAACGACGCCTTCTTCATCAACCTTTTCCAGATTCTGGTACAGAAGGACGGCGACCAGACGGCCACGGAGGTCATCGCCCGGGCCCAGGAAAAGGCACAGCTGCTGGCCCCGACCATGGGCCGGCAGCAGTCGGAGCTCTTGCGGGTCATCATCGAGCGCGAGCTGGACATCCTTCAGGCCGGCGGGTCCTTCGATCCCATCGGCATGCCGGAGATACTGGCCCAGGACCAGCCGGACATCGTGCCCCGGTACGAGACGCCCATGGCCAAGGCCCTGGACGCCCAGGACGGCGAGGCCATTCTGCGGGCCTTGCAGGGGCTGGGCGCGCTGGCCCAGTTCGACCAGGGCATTTTGTTCCGGGTCAACGGCGACGCGGCCGCGAAAAAGATTTGGGAATCCTTCGGCGCGCCGGAATCGGTTTTGCGGTCGGACGAGGAAGTGCGGCAAATCATGGCGGAACAGAAGGAACAGCAGGAAATGCGGATGATGATGGAACAGGCCCAGATGGCCGGCGCGGCCGGGAAGGACCTTTCCGCCGCGGCCAGTCAGCTGGCGGCCGCCGAGGCCCAGGCCCAGGGCGTTCGCGAACCGGGAGGCTTACAGTGATACAGGCGTATAAAGATGTCCGGGCCCGGGCCGCGGCCTATCGGCGTTTATTTCTCACCGCGTCCGGCGCGCTGACTCCGGATGCGGAAATCTTCTTCGCGGACCTGATGCGCCAGGCCAAATTCATGCAACCCGTGTCCCAGAGCATTCTCCCCGAGGTGGAAGGCGGCCGGCAGATGGTGCGGTTCATTTTGGGGCGCATCAAGCAATCCGAAAAAGTTTTGATGAACACTCTTAAACAGGAATTGGAGGACCAGGGCTGAGCCCTGGACCCATCTCCGTGAGGGTTGGTCGGCTGAAGTGATGGTTCGTCCGAGAGAGTTGCAGTGTAATAAAAGGAGAAAACGTTATGAATGACTTGTTGTATGGCCCGTCTGATACTCCCCCCGTCGACAACCCCGCCGCCGCTGTCCCGGCCGACCAGAGCGCTGCCGACGCCCAGGCCGCACGGAGTGGGGTCCAGGGCAGTGCCCTGGGGGACTGGCGCGCCGGGCTCGCCCCGGAAATGCGGAGCCTGGCCGAGGCCAAGGGCTGGAAGAGCCAGGACGACGCCCTGAAGAGTTATGCCAACCTGGAGAAGGCCATGGGCGCGGGCGCGGGCGCGGTGATCCTGCCGAAGGACGAGGAGGACGCCGAGGCTTTCGACAAAATCTACGCGGCCCTGGGCCGGCCGGAAAACCCGGACGGCTACGGCCTGACCGAGGTGGTAGGCGACGCGGAGGTCAATACCGACTTCCTGAAGGGCATGGGCGCGGCCATGCACGAGGCCGGGGTTTCCAAGCGCCAGGCCGCCAAGCTGGCCGAGGCCTGGATGGCCCAGGAAAGCGCGGCCATGGAGGCCATGGGCCGCGAACTGGCGGCCCAGGAACGGGAGATCATGGGCGGCCTTTCCCCGGCCGACCTGGAGCTGATCCGGCGCGGGTATAAATCCACCGGCCTGCCCGCGGAAATGACCGGCCGCGTGGCCATGGTCCTGGGGCCCCGCGTGGCCGTGGACATTTTCCGGCGGCTGGGGGCTTCGGCGGCCGAGGACTCCGCGCCCGGCGGCCGGGGCGGCGAGAGTTCCGCCGGGTCCCCCGAAGCGGCCCGGCGGCGCATCAGCCAGTTGAACGCTGACCAGAACTTCCGGCGGCGGTATGACGAGGGCGAGCCGGAGGCCGTGGAGGAAATGTCCCGGCTGTTCAAGATCGTCGCCCAGGGCCAGGGATAAATCCCTGAACCGATAATAGCGTGGGTCCGCAAGGGCAACCCCAAGCCTCAACCCTCAACCAACCTCCGGCAACCTCCCGGCGGGCGTCCTGCCCGCCGGGTGGTCGGAAACGCGATTATAGCGCGGGTCGGGTCATCGCCTTACCAGGCGATAAATAGAGATTGCCCGTAGGGCAATGATCCGGCAACCCCTTTCAACAGTCACCATTCAATAAAATCAGAAAAACCAATGGCAACCATAGGAGGATAGAGGTATGCCCGTACCCGAAAAACTGCGCGTCGAGGCGTGGCACGTCATGCAGTTCGCGAACAACGTCAATCTGCTGTTGCAGCAGAGGAAGCCCCGCCTGGCCGGCACCACCGGCAAGGGATCGTATCATAGCGAAAAGGCCCAGGTAATGGATCTTCTGGGCGAAGTGGAGATGAACCCCTTCCTGAAGGGCAGCGGCGCCGGCCAGTGGTACGGCGACACGGTGTGGAGCGAAGCGGAACACCACCAGCGGTGGATTTTGCCAAGCGCCTTCAACCTGGCCTTGCCGCTGTCGAAGCAGGACCAGCTGCGGATGCTGGTGGACCCCAAGAGCAGCTATGCCGAGGCCATGCGCGGGGCCTATGCCCGGAAGGTGGACGACATCATCATCGGCGCGGCCCTGGGCGACAGCATCATCGGCATCCACGGCACCGAGACCATGCCGTTTCCGGCCACGCAGACCGTCGCGGCCGGCGGCGCGGGCCTGACCATCGACAAGCTGCTGGAGGCGAAGAAGATGCTCATCGCCGCCGGCAACGAACCCGAGGAGGAACGGTTCTTCGCCTGTTCCGAGGAGCAGTTGAACGAGCTTTTGAAAACCACCGAGGTCTCCAGCGCCGACTTCAATACGGTTCGGGCCCTGGCCAAGGGCGAGCTGGACACCTACATGGGGTTCAAGTTCATTTCCACGGAACGGCTGCCCGTGGACACCGGGACCCGGCAGTGCCTGGCCTGGGTGAAAAGCGGGCTGCATTTCGGGACTTGGGCCGACCTGTCGGTGCGGGCCGACGAACGGGTGGACAAGAACAACGTGTGGCAGATCTACGCCGAGGCCACCATTGGGGCCACCCGCACCGAGGAGAAGAAGGTGGTTCGCGTGGACTGCCTGGAGAGCTAACCAGGGCACGTGCCCTGGACCCATCTCCGGGCGACCTGGTCGTCTCAAGCGGCCGGGTCGTCCGGGATAGCGACTGAACGTAAGGGAGGATAAACGTATGGCGGCTGAGGTGGATATCGTGAACAAAGCGTTGTCAAAACTGGGCGAGGCGCGGATATCGTCGCTGGACGATCCGAGCGACGTCGCCGCCTTAGCAGCCTCCATCTACGGAACCGTGCGCGACGACGTGATGGGGGACCACAACTGGCATTTCGCCAAACATCGGGTGAAGCTGTCCCGCCTGGCCGAAAAACCGGCTTTCGAGTGGGCTTATAAATACTTAATGCCTTCAGATTGTTTGCGAATTCTCCAGGCCGGGCCCTGGCCGGTCCTGAACCTCGACGGGCTGGTGGCCGAGGACCGGAGCGCGTGGACCCTGGAAGGCCGCCACATTTTGAGCAACTACGGCCCGACGCTGAATTTGATCTATCTGCGGCGGGAGGAGGACGTGGCCGCCTATCCGCCGTCGTTCGTGGAGGTGCTGGCCTGTAAGCTGGCCGTGGAAATGTCCGAACGGCTGATCGGCGCCGGCGGGAAACGCGAAATGGCCTGGAAGGAATACGACGAGGCCCTGCGCCGGGCCCGGCGGCACAACGCCATCCAGCTTCCGCCCCAGCCGGTGTCCGACGGCACCTGGGCGGCATCCTTTTATCGGGGGGTCATGTAGCCAGGGCACGTGCCCTGGACCCAATTCCGAGTAACGGGGAAAGTGGCCGTGGCTTGGTCGGCCGAGAGAGTAAGGGAGTGTCTGTATGGGTTTCTTTATGTCGGTTTTGTCGGTGGCCCAGGGCGTGATGGGGGCCATGAGCTCCATCAGCCAGGGGCGGGCCCAGGCCGCGAGTTATCAGAACCAGGCGGCCGCGGCCAAGTATAACGCCGAAGTCGCGGCCATGAACGAACGCATCGCCGGCTACGAGGGGACCATCGCCCGGTCGGACGCCACCGCCGAGGCGGCCCGGGCCAAGGGCCGGCAAAGGGCCGCGCTGGCCCAGAGCGGCATTCTGGGGAGCCCCACGGGGAACCTTCTGGAAACCGCCAGCGAAAACGAGGCCATGCGGGAGCAGCTGAACATCCAGCACAAGGCCGGGATGGAGCAATCCGACTGGAAATCCCGCACGGCGAACTATTACAACCAGGCCTCCGGATACATGGCCAACGCCAGGAGCTCCCGGAGCGGATCGTATCTCGGGGCCTTCGGGAACCTTCTGGGCGGCGTGGCCCAGGGTTACGACTACTACCGCCGGTATAATTGAGGAGCGACGCATGGTTAAAATTCTCCCCCCGTCTTCGCGGACGTATCAGAATCCCCAGGCCCGGACACCCCGGATCAATTTCTATGAGGCCGCCCGCCGCGACTACGGCGCGCGGTCACAGCAGCACATGGACCCGGCCCCGGCGCCGGACACCTCCATCGCCCGGGGACTGGCCGCGCTGGCCGGCGGGGTTGGGGACGTGACGAGGGTTATCGAAGCCCAGGAGAAGGAAAAGCAGACCCTGGACGCCATGGCCAATATCCAGGCCTTCCAGGACCGGGAACGGGACATGTTCGCCCGGATGGACCAGATGAAGGGATCGCTGGGCTTTGACGCGCCGGGCTTTGTCACGTCCTTCTATGACCAGGAAGGCCAGGCGCTGAAAAGTCAGGCCAAGGGCGATTTTCAGAAAATGTATTACGAAAACTTCCTGGCCGGGACCCGGGACTCCGGCCTGAATAGGGCCTTCGGACATCGGACCAGGGAGTTGGAAAATTACAAAAACCAACTGTATCACGGCACCCTGGACCGGACCCTGGCCGACGCGGCGACCAACCCCGCCGGGTGGCGGGACGCGGCGGCCGGGCAGAAGGCCCGTTTTGCGGAGTTGAATCCCGGCGCGCCCGAGGAATTTTTGGAGGCCAATTACCGGAGCATCGACGCCGCTTCGCTGGAAAGCGCCCTCACGTCCCGCCTGGACCAGGGCGATATCCAGGGGGCCCAGGAGCTTTTGAACGGCTGGCGCGGCGGGAGTACTGGGAAGTATGTTGAGCCTGTGCCGGGGATGCTTGGCCTGGTTTCCTCTCATTTTGGGCACCGGACCCAGCCCAAGGCCGGGGCCAGCACGGACCACAAAGGCATAGACGTCAGTGTTCCGGTCGGCACCCCGATCAAGGCCATGGCGGACGGCAAGGTCGTGGCCATTCGGGACCAGGGGGAGAAAATCGGCTACGGCAAGTACATGGTCGTGGATTATGGCGACGGGACCACTTCACTAGTGGCCCACCTTTCCCAATACGGCCAGGGCCTGAAGGTCGGCGACACCGTTCGGCAAGGGGATGTGATCGCCCTCTCCGGCAACTCCGGCAATTCCACCGGTCCCCACGCCCATGTCGAGGTCAGGCAAAACGGCGCCCATGTCGATCCGGAAAAGTTTTTCCGGGGGGCTTCCGCCGATCCCAAACTGGCCATGGCCCTGCAACGGAAAATCGACCAGCAGAAGGCGCTGTATGAGCGGTCGGCCGAAGACGGGGCCAAGGCCTTGAAAAACGACCTGGGGCTGCACGTGGCCGGCGTGGCGATGAACGGTGTGGGGGTGCGGGACTATGAAGAGAATTTCAAGGCGGCCGAAGCCCGCGGCGGGATCACCCCCGAGGAAGCGGAAACGGCCCGGGCCCAGATAACGGCCGCCCACACCGTGTATGAGGCGATCAACTCCCCGGAAGGGCGGTTTAAAAACTTTGCCGAGGCCCGGGCGGCGGTGGACAAGGACCTGAACCCCGGAGAGCTGGAGGGCGAGATCACCAGGGGATACGCGGCCAAGGCCGAGGCGCATCGGGCCGCCGTGGAAATGGTGGACGAGCAGGAGAAGCTGTTTCGCCAGCAGCCTTTGGATTATGTGGCCAAAACGGCCCAGACCGAATATGAAACCATGGCCAAGGAAGGGCTGGTGCCCGAAGGCCGGGAGGCGGTCACCCAGATTGAGGTGGCCCGGCGTATCGCAGCCGAAAAGGGCGGTTTGACCACCATGGAGATCAGGCAGTTGCCGGCCTTGACCAGCGGCCAGGCGTCGGCATTCAACCGGGCCTGGACGGAAGCCTCCGACGCTGACAAAAAGGTCATGATCGCCGACATGGAAAAGACCTACGGCCCCTACTTTTCCCGGGTGCTGGCGGACGCCAAAATCGGCGCCGGGGCCATAACGTATATGACGGTGGCCGACGACACGGCCGACGGCCGGCTGATCCGGGAATTGTCATTGATGGTCGACGGCAAAAAGCTGAGCGACTATAAAGTGCCGAAAGAGGACAAAGACCGGGTTTCCGCGCGGCTGGCCACGCTTTTCGATGAGGACGGGCCCCTGGGGGTGCTGGCTGAAATCAACCGGCAACGGGGCGACCAGACCGTGGCCGATGAAATGAGCGGCCTTCGGGAAAATCTGACTAAAATCGCCTATGAAATGGTGGACCGGGGCATTGACGCGGACAGTGCCCTGAAGAAAATCGGCCAGGGCTTCGGCGCGGGTTATCGCACCATCAAGGATCCGGACCTGGCCTTGATATCATTTCCCGCCGACCGCGACTCCGGGGCCATGGTGCGGGGGATCAACGCCATCAAGGAAGCCATGGGCGCGGCCTGGGACGACGGTTTTTTCTTTCGCAACGCGGACGACGGCGGGGTGGCCCTGGATACTCCGGACGGGGTGACCGCGTATCTGACGTTCGATCAGATTGAAAAAGTCGGCGGGGCCAGCACTCAACTTGACCCTGATCCGTGGCAACGGTCGGCCTGGTCGGTCAAAACCGGGAATCCCCACGCGTCGGGAACCGGCGATCAAGGGCGGAAGAAATCATTGAACTACAGCCCGTACGCGGCGGAAGTCGACGCCGGCGAAGCGCGGAAAGCCGCCCAGGCCAGGGCCGCCCGCGCCAAAGAGGTGGTCAGCGGCCTGAAGACCGCCGACTATGGGCCGTCCAAGGCCGTGCTGGCCCGGGGGCGGACCGTCGAGCGATTGAAGGGCGGGACGGCCGCCCCGCCGTCCGCTGTCGAGGTTCCCACCGAAATGGCCATGTGGGCGGGCGATCCCTCCACGGAAGGAGATGAATGATGCTTCCATTCCTGAACATCAACGGGCGGCCGGCGGCCGCGTTCGACTATTCCGGGGCCAAGGCGTATTCCGGCAACCTGGACGTGGCCGACGCCTCCATGCGGAGCCAGTTCCGGATATCGACCGCCGGCTCGATGGTCACTGAATGGCGGGTGGGCGAACTGGTTGGTCAAGAGGTTGAAAATCAACAGGAAGCCTTTGACCAGTGGCGGGGCGTCCCCCAGGTGTCCGAATGGCAGAAGGCCACCTATTTTTACCGGAACCCCGAAGAGTTTTTGCCGAAGCACGAGAACCGGGAGGACATCCGGGCCGCCCTGGCCGAGATGGGCAAAGATTTTGACGAGAACGTTCCTATTCCCAAGGAAGGGCTGACCATTCCCCGGGCCGTGGTGTATCAGGAAAATTATGAAGCCGAAAAACGGGACCGGGCCATTCTGGAGAACGCCCGGCCCGGCCTGGCTTCCTTCGCCGCCACTCTCGGCGGGGGGCTGGTGGGCAGCCTGGCCGACCCCGTCAACTTCATCCCCATTGCCAACGGGTTGAGCAAGGCCAAAATGCTGGCCGAGGGGGTTTCGATTTTCAGCCGGGCCGGGCTGAAGACGTTAGCCAGGAGCGCGGCCGTCGGCGCGGGCGAGGGCGCGGCGGGGGCCCTGGTTTCGGACGCGGCGGCGTTTCCCCTGGCCAACCGCTGGGGCGCGGACCTGGGGTGGGAGGACCTCTTGGCCGACGTGGGCCTGGGCGCGGTGTTGGGCGGCGGTTTGAGCGCCGGCGGAACCATGCTGGGCCATTTGAGCGCCACCTGGGGCAACCGCAAGACGGCCGCGCTCCACCAGGACGCCATGGTCAAGGCGGCGGCCGACGACGAGGCCGGGCGGGCCGTGGACGTGGGCGGGGTTATGGAGCCCGCCGTGCGGGCGTCCGAAGAGCGGGCCGGGTCGCTTCTGCCGCCGGAACCGGAAATGATTGTCTCCGACCATCCGCACGGGTGGAGCGGGCCGGACCGGGCGCCGGGGCTGGTGGGGTTTGAATCCGTTCGCCCCGTGAGGTGGACGGCGGAGACGCCGACCGGGCGGGTCGATTTTGGGTTGGCGGATCTGATTGCCCGCAAAGAAAACGGCCGTTTAGCCCCGCAGGCGACAAAATATGCCTTTCGGGAAAACCGGGGGAACATTCTGTCGGGCTATGAACTGCCGATGGTTGAAGCCGACGGCGGCCTGAGGGCGGTTTTGCCCGGCAATGAACAGACCGGGTGGGAAGTAACCATAGGCAAAGGCGATATCGATCATATGTCCACGTACGCTCGGTCGGAGGCTGAATTCTTGGCAATCGGCGCCGCGCCGGATCTGTGGCGAACCGCCCGATACGTGAAAACCGAAGACTGGAAAGCCAAACCTGGGCGGCGTCAAGCTGATCTGCTTGGCGTTCACCATTTCTCAAACGAATTGGCCATAAATGGCCAAAAGTATGAAGTGGAAATTTTTGTCCGGGAAACCAAGGGCGGGAAAAATTACTATCATCAGAAGCTGAAGAAAAAGGAAGAGCCCGGAAGCGTGCTCGGGGGAAAGGCTCCCGAGGACGGGAGCGGGCCACACCGGTTCACTGGCCTTCTGGGCTCTGATTCAAATATAGCACCGGCGGCCGGTGAAGTCAAGGGGCGGCCGGTGAGTTTTGAACAGGCCGCTCCGGATGCGGCGCGATCCTCGACGGCCGCGCCGCAACCCCGGCCGGTGGAAGTGGAAATGATGGACATGGAGGCCCGGGTGGCTGAACTGGAAGCGGCCGGGCAGGTAAACCCGGAAATGCGGGAAGCCCTGGACCAGGCGGCCCGTGATCTGGAAAAGGCCCGCCAGGAAAAAGCCGGGCTGGCCGCCGGAGTCGAATGCATGCTGAAGAATGGGTTAGCCAAATGACAAATGTAAACCGATGTGTCAAGACCGTGGTGGGCGCCGCCCACATGAGCGAACGTGAGGCCCAGGAGCTTCTGGAGCGCATCAAAGATTTTCGCGACGAAATTTCGTCCACCACCGATTACAGCAAGCTGGGCCCGGAGATCGAGGCCTTCGCCCTGGAAGCCGGCGAGGAAGCCGAATGGGCGGCCATCCACGCCCGGCGGCGGGAACTGATCCGGGCCGAGCGGGCGGCCGAATTTCAGGCCTCGTACACGGCCCGGGCCGAAACCGAAAAGTTGCGGATGGACAAGGCCATCGCCGAGGAGGTTTGGCGGATAGGGACGATTCAGGACGGCTATGTGGCCCAGCATACGGATAAGCTGATCGGGGCCTTGCGGGAAAACCCGACGCTGCAAAAGCTTTGTGATTCCGACCGGGAATTCCGGATGGAGGTCTATCGGGCGTTGGAAGGGGGGAAGGACGTTCAGAATCCGCTGGCCGTGGAACTGGCGGAAATCATGCGACAGGAGGTGGCCGCCATTCGCCAGGCGTTGAACGACAAGGGCGCGGCTATCGGGAAGATCGAGAACTACGGCCTGCCCCACAAGCATAACTCGGCGAAGGTGCTGGCCGACCCGGAGGGGCACGCCCAGATGCTGCGGGAGACGCTGGATTGGGAGAACACTTTCCCCTGGCTGGACCGGGTCAAGCCGGAGCATCTGGAGGAAGTCAAGAACAGCGCGATCCGGTCCATTCAGGAGCACATTGTCAAGGGCACGGAAATAGAGGCCGGGCTGGCGGATTTGGCCCCGTATCTTAAAAAAGGGCGGAAGGCCTCGACCAAGTTCGAGCACGGCCGGGTGTTGGAATTCAAAGGCGCGGCGGCCTGGGCCAAATATAACGACCGCTTCGGCGAGGGCGGGATTCTGGCCGGCTTTTTCGACCATGTGCAGAGGTCATCGGCCACGCTGGCCCAGATGAGCGTTTTGGGGCCCAACCCCATGAGCACCCTTTCGGCCGCCATCGAACGGGAAAAAAATCAGATGAAGGTGAGCGGCGGCCTGGACAAAAAAATCACCAAGGCTTTGAACAGACTGAACGCGCAGAACCTGGACGCCGGCGAGGGATCCATCGGCCGGGCCTGGCGGATGGTTTCCGGGGCGGACCTGGCGCCGGAAAACGTGACCGTGGCCCGGATCGCCTCCGCCGCGCGCCAGGTGATTTCCATGGCCAAGCTGGGCGGGGCGGTGATTTCCAGCGTGGCCGACATGCCGGTCACGGCCATGCACATGAAGGTGGCCCACGGGTATTCCCTGATGGAAGCCTGGGGCGAGACGATTCGGATGTTCATGCGCCGGATTCCGCCGGAACTGCGGCGGGAAATGGCCGGGTATATCGACGTGTTCGGCGACGGGGTGCGCGGCCGCCTGGCCGCCCGGTATGATGGGGCCATGAACGCGAGCGGCGGGCTGACCCGGGCCTCGGAGCGCTTTTTCCGTCTCAGCGGCCTGACCTTCTGGACCGACAACGGCAAGGCCGGCGGGGTGCAGATGCTGAGCCATTCCCTGGGCCGGCACGCGGACAAGGCCCTGGGCCATCTGCCGCCGGAACTGGCGTACACCCTGAAAAAGTACAAGCTGGACCAGCATTGGGATTTAGTGCGGCGGCATATGACCTTCGACCACGGCGGCCGGAAGTATGTGGTGCCGGAACTGGCCCGCAAAATACCCGACGCCGAGATAGACCGGCTTATCGCCGATCGGGTGGCCACGCTGCAAAAAGAGGCCGGGAGTTCGGGCATTGACCTGGCGCCGGCCATTGACAAGATGCGGCGCGAAGCCCGGCGGGACATCGACATGGCCGTGCACAGCTTTTTCGCCGGCGAGGTCAACACGGTCATGCTGACCCCGGACGCCCGCACCCGGCAGTGGCAGACCTGGGGGGCCAAGCCCGGATCATTCGTCGGCGAGGCGGCCCGGGGCGCCATGCAGTTCAAAAGCTTTCCCATTACCTTCATTCAGAAGGTCATGGCCCCGATCTGGCGCGGCATGCCGGGGCAGAAGATGAGCGGGCGAATTGCCAATCTGGGGCTGTTGATGGCCCAGACCACGTTTTTCGGTTATGTGGCCATGGAAATGAAGCGGCTGGCCCGGGGCGAGAAGCCGTATTTCGCCAGTGAAAATGCCAATTTGGCACAGGTGGCCACGGCCGCCTTTATCCAGGGCGGCGGCGCCGGGATTTTCGGCGACTTCCTGTTGTCCGAAAGCAACCGGTTCGGGGGCGGCCTGGCCGAGACCATGGTCGGGCCCGCCGGAGGATTGCTTGGCGATGTGCATCGGCTGTGGGCCCTGGGCCTGCGCGGGGAATTGAAAAAGGCCGACTTTCTGAACGCCGGCCTTAATTACACTCCGTATGCCAATCTCTTTTACACGCGGGGCCTTTTGGATTACGCCGTTTTGTACAGCGCCCGAGAATCCCTGAGCCCCGGGTGGCTGCGGCGGAAAGAAGCCAATATGAAGCGCGAAAGCGGCCGGGAGTATATCTGGCCGCCGTCACGGCATCGGCTGCGGACGTTTGAGTGATTCAACAAGGAGGTTTGCATGACGGTATCATCGTCGGAATCGAAAGTGGTGCATGTGACGGATTCGGCTGTGGCGGAATATGCGTTTCCGTTCCGGGCGCTGGAGGCGCGGCATGTGCTGGTGGCCATCGTGGACCAGGAGTCGTATGTGACGACGGTCTTGCTGCGGGGGCCGGACTACTCCGTCGTGGGCGTCGGGGCGGAGACCGGGGGCGCGGTGGTGCTGACCGCGGCGGGGATCGAGGCGGCCGGCACCGGGCAGCACCTGGTGATTCTGCGGAGTGTGGAAATTACGCAGACCGTGGACTACCAGGGCCACGGCATCAACCCGGCCGAGACCCAGGAACGGGCCCTGGACAAGCTCACCATGATTTGTCAGCAGCTTTTCGAAATGTTCAGCCGGTGCATCGTGGCCCCGGCGGACCGTTCGGAGAACATCCAGTGGGGCGAATTCGCGGGGCTGCGGGACGTGGCCCTGGGCGCGGCGGAGGACGCTTTGCATTGGGCCGACGAGGCCCGGGGCGCGGCGTCCACGGCGGCCCAGGAGACGGCCGACACGCTGATCGGCCAGATGCAGGGGTACGTCGACCAGGCGGCGGCGGCGGCCGGCGTGGCGGCGGACAACGCCGTGGCCGAGGCCGAGACGCGG
>JAVBQN010000059.1:0-2807 GCA_031549025.1 Candidatus Adiutrix sp.
CCGCGGGTTTTGGGGATCGTGGCCGCAGCGGTTGCCAGAGATAGAGCCGGAATGAATGTGGAGGGCCTGGGTCATAGGCACCTCGCAGATTCATGCAGGTGTGGGAAGCAATCGGGGAGGTTTTTCCCAAAAGTGGGGTAATAGTGGGGTAGGAAATGAAAATCGGAAAAATCAAAAGGGCTGGCGGATTTTGTAAATCTCGCTAACCCCTTGATTTTAAACTGGTGCCGAAGGGGAGACTCGAACTCCCACGGGGGAACCCCCACTAGACCCTGAACCTAATTTGGGAGCAGTACTACGAGACCCGGGCCGACTTCAAGAAGGGGAAATATCTGGCGGGCACGGCTAAAGCCGGCCGGGCCACGCTTCTGATGGCCGTCCTCCCGGCGCTGATGGAGGCCCTGATCAAAGGCGGGCCGCCGGAGGACGAGGAGGATTTAGAGGATTTGGGCAAGAGCGTGGTCAGCTACCTGGTGGGCGGCATGCCCGTGGTCAAGGACGCGGTGAGCTATTGGATGGGCGACAGCTTCCGGTTCCGGCCCGCGCCGGTGCTGGACGCGGCGGAATCCATCCTCCGGGCTCCCGGCGGTCTGGCCCAGATGGTGAGTGCGGACGGCGATACGGCCAAGGGCTTCGGCCAGGTGGTACGCGGTCTGGGGCCGCTGACGGGGATTCCCTCCGGCCAGATCGGGGCCACCATGAAGGGCGTGGCGGACTGGGACGAGAACGAAGGACTGGAAAAGATTTATCGCCTGCTGGTGCGGGCGCCGGAATGACGATGGATGGAATGTTTCACAGGTCGGACGGGGTGAGGCCGGTCTTTTTGGCGACGCGGGCCAGCATTTTGGGGCCGATTTCCTCGCCGTCGTGGAAGGCGAATACGAAATCGGGCCAGCCGGGACGCGACAAAACCCGGTGGGAACCTTCCTGTTCCCGCTTGCTGGCCCAGCCCAGACGCTTCAAGGCGGCCAGGAGCCGCTGGGATTTAACGGCGGGCCAGTGGCTCATCAAGCACCAGTTCCCCGTGTTCCAGCATGTCGGCGATGATCTGGAGGGCCAGGGCCTGGACGCGGCGGGTGGCCTCCTCCCGGGTGGCGCCGTACACCAGACAGCCGGGCAGGTCTTCGATTTCGGCAATGACGCGGCCGTCGTCCTCCCGGTCGAACTCGATGGGGAGGTTCACGATGCCGTTGAACAGGGGCTGAAGAGCGGCGACCTCGGGGCCGCCGGTCAGGTTGTGATCCATAACGCACCTCTCTTTAAAATCATACTTGAAGCGGACCCGATTGGCAAGAGCCCCCGAAATAAGGAGAACAAATCATGACCGTGGAAACGCAGATCAACAGGGTGCAGTATTTGGGCGACGGGGCGGCGACGGTGTTCCCGGTGCCGTTTCCGGTGCGGAGCCCGGAGCATCTTCACCTCTATGTATGGGACCGGCGGCAGGCCGAGCTGACCGAAGGGTTCACCGTCATCGGCGCCGGGGTGGGCTCGGAAAACGTGTCGGTGGTCCTCGATAAGCCCCTGACCCAGGGCGTGAAGCTGACCATCCTCAGGATCATCCCCTACATCCAGCCCATGGACCTGGTGAACGGCGGGGATTTTAACGCCGATACCCTGGAAGGCTCCGACGACAATCTGGAAATGCAAATACAGCAGATTGCCGAAATCGTGGGCCGGGCCTTCCTGGCCCCCGAAAGCATGGACGGCGCCGAGTACAGCTATGAGGACCTGCTGGACCTGCTGGACCGGGCCCTGGAGGCCGCCGAGCGGGCCGAGGCCGTCGCCGACCACGGCAGCATCGCCTCCGGCGTCTACAACATCCGCAAGCCCTGGATAGCCAAGGACGCGGTGCCCTCCGGCGGCTTGTTGACTTTGCCGGGCTGGTATTACCCCACCCGCGACGTTCTGGTTTTGTGGTATCAGGGCGCTATCTGTTCGCCCCGCGCCCTCTTGGTGGAAGCCGCCGGGGCCTACCAGTACGACGAAATCGGGGAGGACCGGAACGTCCTGAGCAATCAGGTGCGGGTGTATTTCGACGTCGAGGTCGGGGACCTCTTGGACATGTATGTGGTCTCTTCCGCCGCCGGCCGCAATTTGGACGCCCTGGAAGCTGCCGTGGCCCAGGCTGGAGAGGCCGCGCAAAGCGCGGAAGACTCGGCCGCCCGGGCCGGTCAGGACGCGAATCGGGCCGAGGACGCGGCCGGCCGGGCCGACCAATCCGCCGACGAAGCGGCGGAAGCCGCCGAGGCGGCTCTCCTGGCCGTCCAGGCCGTCCGGGACCGGGGGGACGGAATCCCCGCCACCATCGCCCTGACCGGCGCGGCTCTGGGCCAGGGCACCTTCGACGGCTTGGGGCATCTTGACCTGGCCGTCTCCCTGGTTTCGCCCCGAATCACCCGAACCACGCTCTCCGCCGCACTCCCGGCCGGCACGGCTTTCACCGTCCCCAGTTACCTCGTGGGCGTGGGCAAGCTCCAGGTCTTCATCGACGGTCTGCTGTGCCGGGCCGGGAGCGACGGCGCAGCCCAATATGAAGAGGTGGGCCCGGTCGGGGCCGAATCCGCCGCCATCATTTTCCACGACGATCTTCCGGCCGGGTCGGAACTGACCGTCATTGCCAATGCTTAAGGAGATATCATGAGCTTACCGCCGGTTATCAAAAGACTGGCTCATCCGGTTTTAGCGTACTTGGCCTGCTATAGGCGTTACAATTCAATATCAAGCCGATGATTCGCAATTAGCATGTTTTGGGGAATTTTTTCGCAATAAATACACAATGTTGAACCGATCAATCGCTTTATCCG
>JAVBQN010000071.1:0-43692 GCA_031549025.1 Candidatus Adiutrix sp.
CCGCGGGTTTTGGGGATCGTGGCCGCAGCGGTTGCCAGAGATAGAGCCGGAATGAATGTGGAGGGCCTGGGTCATAGGCACCTCGCAGATTCATGCAGGTGTGGGAAGCAATCGGGGAGGTTTTTCCCAAAAGTGGGGTAAAAACTGAAGAAAGGGAAAACACAAAGGGCTAGCAGATTTTAAAAATCGTGCTAACCCTTTGATTTTAAACTGGTGCCGAAGGGGAGACTCGAACTCCCACGGGGGAACCCCCACTAGACCCTGAACCTAGCGTGTCTACCAATTCCACCACTTCGGCATAGGCGCCGCCGGATTTTCCCCCGGACAGCCGCGGTACGTTTTTTGTCCTTGCAACCGCACCGGAAAATGACTATATAGGGAATGGGAGGATTTGTCAAGATGCTTGATGGACATTTTTCAAGGGTTGGCCGGTTAATATGGAACTGATCAACAACTGGGAACAACAGGCGATTCAGGAGCGCTCCCGTGCGGTTTTCTCCATCGGCGTGTTCGATGGCCTGCACCTGGGGCACAGGTTCCTCATCGACCTGGTCATTAAAAACGCGGCCCGCCTCAAGGCTCAATCTCTGGTCCTGACGTTTGAACCCCATCCGCTGGAGGTCCTGGCCAAAGAGGCCGCGCCGCCGGTTCTGACCACCCTGGAACAGAAGGCCGAAGTTCTGGAATCCTGGGGGCTGGACCGGCTGGGTGTGCTGCGTTTCACCCGCGACATGGCCGCCGTCGAACCGCAGAAGTTCCTCTTCCAATATTTGGGTAAATTCATCGATCCCCTGGGTGTGGTCCTGGGACCGGATTTCAGCTTCGGCAAGGACGCCAAGGGCGACGCCGAAACCATTGAGGACTGGCTGCGGCTGACCAGCCCCAAGGCCAAGGTGATCATCGCCGATCCCCGGCAGGGTGAAAACGGCCTGTATTCCAGTTCGCAAATCCGCCAGGATTTGAAAAGCGGCCTGGTGGAAAGCGCGGCCAAGTCCCTGGGGCGGCCCTACCGGCTGTACGGCCAGGTGGTCCACGGCCAGGCCCGGGGCCGCACCCTGGGCTACCCCACGGCCAATCTCGGCCATATCCGGCAACTGACCCCGGAACCCGGCGTCTACGCGGTCCGGGTCAACGTCGAAGGGCAGACCTTCGGCGGCATGGCCAGCATCGGCTACAACCCCACCTTCGGCGAGCAGCCCATGACCGTGGAGGCCCACATCTTCGACTTCGACCGCTTCATCTATGGACTCCCCTTGTCCCTGGACTTTATCGCCCATCTCCGGCCCATGGTCCGCTTCAAGTCCGCCGACCAACTGGCCATCCAGCTGGACAAGGACCGGGCCAGCGCCCTGGCGGCCCTGGCTTGATCCGCCCTCCCATGTCCGGCTTCAGAAATTTTTGGAAAAACAACGTCGACGGCTTCACCCTGGCCCTCCTGGGCACCGTGGCCCTGGCCACGCTGTGGCCGGTGCGGGGCGCGGGGTATGCGGCGGCGTCCACGGCCTCCCAGTTGGTGGTGGCCCTTTTGTTCTTTCTCCACGGGGTCAAGCTCTCGCGCCAGAATCTCTGGGCCGGGCTGACCCACTGGCGGCTGCACCTGTGCATCACCTCGACCACCTTCATCCTGTTCCCTCTCCTGGGGCTCCTGTGGCGGCCCGCACTGGAACCGCTGGTGGGCGAAAACCTCTATCTGGGCGTGCTGTTCGTGTGCGTGCTGCCGTCCACGGTCCAGTCCTCCATCGCCTTCACCTCCATCGCCGGCGGGAACGTGGCCGCGGCCGTCTGCGCGGCCTCGGCCTCGAGTATCCTGGGGGTGGTGGTGACGCCCCTCCTGGTGGCCCTGATTCTAGGCGCGGCTTCGGGCGGCTTTTCCGGCCAGGCCGTCATCGACCTCTGCCTCCAACTCGTGCTGCCGTTCACGCTTGGCCAGGTAAGCCGCCCCTGGCTGGCGCCCGCGGTGGCCCGTCACAAGGGCGTGGTGGGGTATGTGGACCGGCTGTCGGTACTGTTCATTGTCTTCGTCTCCTTCAGTCACGGCACCACCACCGGCCTGTGGCACACCCTGAACCCCGGGCTCTTCCTGGCCCTGGTGCTGGCCTGCGCCGTCATCCTGGCCTCGGCCCTGTTCCTGACCAGCCGGCTGGGGCGCGTCGGCAAATTCAACCGGGCGGACCGCATCGTCCTGTTGTTCTGCGGATCCAAAAAAAGCCTGGTGGCCGGGGTGCCCATGGCCAACGTCATTTTTTCCGCGTCTCTGGCTTCGACCATCATCCTGCCCCTGATGGTCTTTCACCAGATGCAGCTCATGGTCTGCGCCTGGATCGCCCGCCGCCTGGCCGCTGAATCCTCCGCCGAAAACTGACGCGGACCGGCTTCCCGGCCGGCCCGGGGGGCCGAACGCGAAAGGGCGGGACGAGGTTTCCCTCGTCCCGCCCTTTCGGTTGCCTACAGGCCGGATCGTTATTTGCTGATGGTGTAGTATTTCTCGGGGACCTCAAGATCGGTCAGACCCAGATAGCCCAGGCCGAACACGTAAGTGTCCTGATAGACCAGGGCGAACTGCTTGTTGGCCACGCCCGTGCCCGCGTCGGTGTAGTAGGCCATGCCCCAGTTGGCGCCTGGGGTGTACTTGCCGTAGCTGGCGATGATGTCTTTGGGGTTGTCGATTTTGGCGGTGCCTTCCACGATGCGCTTGCCGAATTCGGCCAGGCCCGCGGTGGTGGTGTAGCCGTAGGAGAAGCTCCAGGTGCCCATGCGCTTGGCACCGCCGGCTTTGATGACCGCTTCTTCCACCTTCTTCAGGATGGCGCCCCAGTTGCCCTTTTCGGCATCGGTGAATTCAATGCCCAAGGCGCCGGGATAGCCCATGGTGGGGGAAGGCAGGTCCGCTTCCACAAAATAGCCGCCCAGCTCGGCGATGCGCTTCAGCAGGGGTTCGGTGTGGGCGTCGTTGGTACAGAAGAAGGCGGTGTCCTTGCCGTATTTTTCCAGCCAGGCGGGGACTTTTTCCAGGATGAACTGCTGGGCTCCGGCCACACCCACGTCACTGGTCGGATCGGGCGCGGTTTCGGCGTGGAATTCGATCCCGAGGTCCTTACAGGCCACTTCCATGATGGCCCGGCGGCGGCCCAGGGTTTCGTAGCTCATGTGGCGGGGAAAGGAGATGTGAACGAAGCTCTTGGCCCCCATTTTCTTGGCCCCGTAGGGGATGGTGTAGCCGCGGTTGATGTTGTCGGCGTTGACGGCCAGAAGCACGTTGGCCGGGGCGGCTTGGGTGATGACGCCCGGGTCTTCGTGGGCTTCGCCGGCGAAGAGGAGGATGTCGGGCCGTTTCTCATGCACGCGGCGGAAAGCCTCGGTGGTGCCGGGGATGGCCTGGTTGACCACGATGACTTTCATCTTGGGATCGTCGGCCAGGCCCACGATGATGGAAATGGTGGTTTCCATCTCACTCATGAAGTTGTCCGGATAGGTCACGTGCTTGATATAGCCGCCGTTGGCCACTTCGCCGTATTCCTTGATGAGGGCTTCGGCGCCGCGCAGTTCGTCTTCGGACTGGGAGACGGTGGAGGTGCACACGCCGATGTGGAACGGGGCCTCGGCGCCGGCGGGACCCGCGGCCAGCATCAGAAGGCCGGCGCAGAGAAGCGACAGGACAAATTTCTTCATACGGTACTCCTTAGTATTAAAGTGAGGGACGTAGGCGGGGCCGTTCAACCCCGAAATAAACTCATCAATAACAAATGGTATAAACGCGTTGAAAGTATCATACCTGCAAACCCGGCCCGAAGTCAAGCGCCCCTGGCCGACGCCTTAAAGACGCCCCAGGTTGGTCTGGCGGGGGCGATAGTTTTTTCCGTTCACTGGTATTTTTTCGACAACGGCTCCGCTCCGACGCGTGTCGGAAAAATACGGCTCTCTCCAAAAATTTTGATGCGCCGGCTCTGGCTGGCGCATCGGGAGAGAGAGAAGGGCGAGGCCGGCCGCAGAGCGCAAAATGTAATGCCCTGAAATCACTGCGCTTCAACGGTCAGGAGGCGGCGGCATACAGTTTGGCCGGCGGACAAGACCGATAAAGCGGCCATTCCGGTCAAGTCTATGGTATACTGCCTCTTGCTGCGGCATTGCCGCGGCATTTACCTTTCCCTGGCCGGCATGGTGGTGATTCCCCTGCCTGGCCGATAGCAGCCCCAAGGTCAATCGTCGGAGTGCTCATAAACTCATGCTCCCCTCTCAACTCTGATATCTAACGGCGGTCTGGCCGGGGAGCCGGCGTGCTCCCCGGCCAGACCGCCGTTATGACCCAATGAGGCGGCGGGCCGGACGGCGATTGTCCGTCAATGAGCTGGCGCACGACGGCGTGGGCCTGGTATAGATCCCGGCGATCTTCAAAGCAAGATCAAACAGTCAACCATTTAAGGGAGGACCAAAATGGTCAGAAAAACGAAAACGATGGACGGCAACACGGCCGCCGCCTACATTGCCTACGCCTTGAGTGACACGGCGGCCATTTATCCCATCACCCCTTCTTCCAACATGGGCGAAGAAGCCGAGCAGTGGGCGGCCCAGGGCCAGAAAAACATCTTCGGCCAGACCGTGCAGGTGCGCCAGCTCCAGTCCGAAGCCGGGGCCGCCGGGGCCGTCCACGGTTCCCTGGCGGCGGGGGCTCTAACCTCGACCTTCACCGCCTCCCAGGGCCTTTTGCTGATGATCCCCAACATGTATAAAATCGCCGGCGAACTTCTGCCGGGCGTTTTTCACGTTTCGGCCCGGGCCGTGGCCGCCGGCGCCCTGTCCATCTTCGGCGACCACCAGGACGTCATGGCCACCCGCCAGACCGGGTTCGCCCTCCTGGCCTCCTCTTCCGTCCAGGAAGCCATGGACCTGGCCCTGGTGGCCCACCTTTCGGCCATCGAGGGGAGCCTGCCGTTCTGCCATTTCTTCGACGGCTTCCGCACCTCCCACGAAGTGCAGAAGATCGACACCATCGATTACGAGGACATCAAGAAGATCGTCAACTGGGAAAAGATCGAAGAGTTCCGGGCCAACGCCATGAGCCCCGAGCGCCCCGACCTGCGCGGCACGGCCCAGAATCCCGATATTTATTTCCAGGGCCGGGAAGCCGTCAACCGTTTCTACGAGGCTCTTCCCGGCATTGTCGCCCAGCAGATGAAGAAGGTTTCCGGCCTGACCGGCCGCAAGTACCGGCTGTTCGACTATGTCGGGCACCCCGAGGCCGACCGGGTCATCGTGGCCATGGGGTCGGCCTGTGAAACCATCGAGGAGGTGATCGCCTATCTGAACGCCCGCGGCGAACGCGTGGGTTTGGTGAAAGTGCGCCTCTACCGCCCCTTCTCGGCCAAGCATCTTCTCCAGGCCATCCCCGCCACGGCCAAGGCCGTCGCGGTGCTGGACCGCACCAAGGAACCCGGCTGCTCCGGCGAACCGATGTATCTCGACGTCTGCTCCGCCTTCTTTGAAAGCGGCCAGTCCCCCACCATCGTCGGCGGGCGCTACGGCCTGGGGTCCAAGGATTTTACGCCGGCCTCGGCCAAGGCCGTGTATGACGGTCTTCGTTCCAATACCCCCAAGAATCATTTCACCGTGGGCATCGAGGACGACGTCACCTTCACTTCGCTGGCCCTGGAGGAGGAAATCGACACCGTGCCCGAAGGCACCGTGCAGTGCAAGTTCTACGGCCTCGGCTCCGACGGCACCGTGGGCGCCAACAAGCAGGCCATCAAGATCATCGGCGACAACACCGACATGTATGCCCAGGGCTATTTCGCCTACGACTCCAAGAAGTCGGGCGGCTTCACCGTGTCGCACCTGCGTTTCGGCCACAAGCCCATCACCTCCACCTATCTGGTGAGCCACGCCGACTACATCGCCTGCCACAAGTCCGCCTACGTCAACCAATATGACATCCTGGGCGGCATCAAGGAAGGCGGCGTGTTCGTCCTCAACTCCCATTGGACGCCCGAACAGATGGAGACGGAACTGCCCGCCGCCATGCGCCGCGTCATCGCCAAGAAAAAGCTGAAATTCTACAACATCGACGCCGTGAAGGTGGCCGAGGCGGTGGGCCTGGGCGGCCGCATCAACATGATCATGCAGACCGCCTTCTTCAAGCTGGCCAATGTCCTCCCCTTTGAAAAGGCCGTGGCCTTGCTCAAGGATTCCATCAAGAAAGCCTACGGCGGCAAGGGCGACAAGATCGTGGGCATGAATATCGAAGCCGTGGACCAGACCCTGGACGCGCTCTCGGAAATCAAGGTGCCCGCCTCCTGGGCCGAGGCCCGGGACGAAGCCGCCCACCAGGGCGGAAGCCGGTGCGGCTGCGGCTGCGGCTGCGACGACCCCGAGTACATCACCGACGTGGTGCGCCCCATCCTGGCCCAGAAGGGCGATGGCCTCCCGGTTTCGGCCATGTCCCCCAACGGCGTGGTGCCGCTGGGCACGGCCGCCTTTGAAAAGCGCGGCGTGGCCATCAAGGTGCCCCGCTGGATACCCGAAAACTGCATCCAGTGCAACCAGTGCTCCTTCGTCTGCCCCCACGCGGCCATTCGTCCCTACCTGGCCGACGCGGGCGAACTGGAAGACGCGCCGGAAAGTTTTAAGACCATCGAGGCCCGGGGCAAGGAACTGGCCGGCCTGAAATACCGCATGCAGGTTTATGCCCAGGATTGCCAGGGCTGCGGCTCCTGCGCCGAAACCTGCCCGGCCAAGACCAAGGCCCTGGAAATGCATCCCATCGAGACGGAACTGGCCGACCAGGTGCCCAACCTCGATTTCGCGCAAAACGCCATCTCCGTCAAAGACACGCTCATGCCCCGCGACACTCTGGTGGGCTCGCAGTTCCAGGAGCCTTTGATGGAGTTCTCCGGCGCCTGCGCCGGCTGCGGTGAAACCCCGTATATCAAACTCATCACCCAGCTCTTCGGCGAACGCATGCTCATCGCCAACGCCACCGGCTGCTCCTCCATCTGGGCCGGTTCCGCGCCCACCACGCCGTATTGCGCCAATCAGGAAGGCCGCGGCCCGGCCTGGGGCAACTCCCTGTTCGAAGACGCCGCCGAATACGGCTACGGTATGAACATGGCCGTTTCCCAGCGCCGCGAAAAGCTCCGCGACCTGGTTCAGGAAGCCTTGCAAGGCGAACTGCCCCCCGATCTGAAGGCGGCCTTGGAAGGCTGGTCCGCCAATATGTATGACGCCGGGCTTTCCAAAAAATACGGCGACGAGATCATGGCCGCCCTCGACCAGGAGGTCGCCGAGGCCAACCCGGCGCTCTTCGAGATCGCGGACCTGGAAGAACACTTCGCCAAGAAGTCCGTCTGGGTCTTCGGCGGCGACGGCTGGGCCTACGACATCGGCTTCGGCGGCCTCGACCACGTCCTGGCCTCGGGCGAGGACATCAACGTCTTCGTCATGGATACCGAAGTGTATTCCAACACCGGCGGCCAGGCCTCCAAAGCGACCCCCTTGGGCTCCATCGCCAAGTTCGCGGCCTCCGGCAAGAAGGTGGCCAAGAAGGACCTGGGCCTGATGGCCATGAGCTACGGCTACGTCTACGTGGCTTCCGTGGCCATGGGCGCCAACAAAAACCAGGTTCTCAAGGCCCTGAAGGAAGCCGAGGCCTACCCGGGGCCGTCGCTCGTCATCGGCTACGCCCCCTGCATCAACCAGGGGCTCCGCAAAGGCATGGGCCGCAGCATGGAGGAGGCCAAGCTGGCCGTCGAAACCGGCTACTGGCCGCTGTATCGCTACAACCCCCTCTTGGCCCGCGAAGGTAAGAACCCCTTCGTTCTGGAATCCAAGGCTCCGGACGGGAAGATCCAGACCTTCCTCTCCGGCGAGAACCGCTACGCCCAACTGGAAAAGATGATGCCCGAGGAATCCAAACGCCTCCGCGCGGGCCTCGAGGCAGGCTGCGCCCGCCGCTACGCCTACCTCAAGCAGCTGGCCGACCTCCCCGGCATCGCCGTGGGCGCCGCCCACGCCGTGGACGGGGCCGCCGCCAACAACGGCGAAAGCTGCACCCTCACCGGCACGGCCGAACATGCCGGCAAAGGTGACGACGCGGCCTGCGACGACGGCCGAGACGGCGTGAAGAAGTAAGGCGTAAAGCAGAGAAGACGGGGTAGGAGAGGGGGAATTTTCCTAAAAATTCCCCCTCTCCTTCAAGACCTCGAAACGGGCGGGGGAAAAGTCCAGATTGCGGCTGACCGCATACAGAGCGTAGGGCGTCGGGTCCCACACCGGCCGGGAAGTATTGAACAGATTGGACAGCCCCGTGCTGAGGGCGCCGAGAATGAAACCGCACCACATCGGCAGATGGAGGGTGCGGTATTTTTTTCCCGGAAAATACCGGCAGGATTTTGTATTTCGGGTAGGGAGGAGGCCCGCCAGCGCCTGGCCCTGATTTTCGCCGACAGGTCGGGTTCGCAAATGAAGGGCCGGCAGAAAGACGCCGCCGCGAAGCCGTGCTCCATAAAGGCGATCTCCAGATCATCCAACCGGTGGAGGCCGCCCACCGGGATGGCCGGCAGGCTCAGCGCCTGCTTGAAGGCCAGGGCTCCCGCCAGGTTGCAGTCGTAAGCGAATTCCTTTAAAGCCTTATTTTTGAACGGGTATACGCAGGCCTTCCACCGGGCTTTCACCGGCGCCGGAATGTTTCCGAACAGGGGATTGACCCGGAGCACCTCGTCGACCGGGCAGGCGCCCCGGATGATATTCAGGGCATATTCCATGGCGCCGTAGCTGGCCTCCACCGCGTCCAGCCGGGCCTCGACCCGCTTGAGCGCCGAGAGCACAGTCTCCCGGGGCAGGCCCCGGTCGTCGCCGTGACTGACCTTGACCAGAAGGGGGAAATCTTCGCCGCAGCGCGCACTCACGGCCCGGACGATTTCCGCAAGCAAGAGGCCTCCGTCGAGCACCGTCCGCCGGGCCCGGCCTCCCCGATGCAGGTGCGAAATCGAATCGCATCCCCTCGTCGGCACTGAACAGCAGTTCGTATTCGCCCGCCCCGCCAAACACGAAGCCTGCCGTCCGGTCATCCAGAAAATCCTCTTCACCGGAGAACTCGTCAATCGTAAAGGCGTACAGCCCGTCGCCCAGGCGGAGCCGTTCGGCGTCGGCGGTGAAGGGCCGGTTTTCCTGGCCGGGACAGGCCGGGAACAAACGGCGGATGGCCCGGATGGTGTCGACTTCAGCCATATCCGTCTCCACAGATGAGGGGCAAGGCTCGGGGGTGAATTCGATCACGACCGGAGTCAGCCCCTGGGGATCGCCGTCGATGATGATTTCACTGGCAAAGGGCCGGTGCCGCGCCACGGCGCGAACCAGGCCCGGGCCCGTCCCGGGGCCAGGTAGCCCAGGTGGCGGCGCCAGCGGTTGGCGAATTCGGCGGTGGCGGCGCCCAGGCCGATGTCGCAGCTGGAGGCGAAGAAGGCCGTTCGGGCCGCGTCGGCCGCGCCCGGTGTCTCCGAGGCCGGGAACCGTATTTCCGCCACATCCACCGCCTTGGGCCGTCCGGCCCGCAGCCGGGCCAGGGCCGCTTCCGGTTTTGTGGGAATACGGTGAAACGTACAGAAGTCGGGGCTGGTGCCCGAATACAATACACCCAGAGCCGGCCGAGAAGGGTTGGCCATCAAGCCGTTGCGAACGTTGTTGATAGTGCCGTCGCCCCCCACGGTCACCACTGTCCGCTCGGTCGCCAAGCCGGCTTGCACGCGGCAATCCTCGCCCGACCGGCATTCGTGCCAGCGGAATTGCAGGCCGGCCTCGGACAACCCTTGCCGCCAAAAGGCCTGCGACGTTCGGCCGCGCCCTGATCGCGCCGTGGGATTGACCAGACAGATCATGATTTGTACAGCCTCAGCCTACCGTTCGACGGCCCTGATGAGATGGGTGGCCGTACCAGTTCAATATCCCGAACCGATACATTGCCAATGATTTGCCCATTTTCCTCGAGGGCTATATTGCCGCAGCATTTTACGATATCTGCGGCTTTTACAGGGCGGCAAAATCAAAGCGTCCACCGCCCGGCAAAGCAGTCTGGCGCCGCTCACTGGGCTTTTTTCTCTGATACCAATCCTACCCGCACCGATGCTGTAAAGAGGCAAACGCTTACCAGCGCTGCACCGCCGTGGACTGTCGTTCCGCCCGACAGGCCTAAGCCCGCAAATCGTCAAAGGAAAAAAAAACTGCAGTTTCCTGTTGACAAACCGTAAGTCGACGTGATAATAATAATTTAAATAAACTATCATGGAGATTGTTAATTTGAAGAAAAAAATTTAGTTTTAATTATACGGAATTTAATTCCACAATACGGAATAAATACTGTCTCCGTTTTTTGCAAAAACCCTTAATCATCGGATAAAGGCCATCGCATTCCCAATTGTGCAGCTTTATCTGTGATTCGCCACCCGATTCGAGGTCTTGACTGCGAAGGCTCGAAGGTGAAGGGAGAGTGACAAATATTAATTGTTTTCATATTATATTGGAATTGAATTCCAATATAAAAATTAAAGGAATCGCCTCAGTTTCCCGTGAGGATTTGGCGCGGCTGCAACTGTGTTCCGGAAAGCCTCGAAGCTTTCGCTGAAAACATACCTTGTGGTAATGCCGAAGGCGCCCACCGACAATGTCCTGAAGGGATGGTAGAAATTCGCGTGGCATAGGTCTCCGTTCTGGAAACCGCCGATCAGGAAAGCGGATCGGGGTAGCCGTTTGCACTACAGCGGTCGCCCTATAGGGATTGTTGTTTTCAAAACTCCACACCCGGCCTCTCCGGGAGGCCGTTATGAACGATGCAGGTATTATCCATGAACTTGAACAAGCTGCTGAAACCCCGTACCGTCGCAATTGCCGGAGCCAGTGAAAAGGCCGGCTTCGGCGGAGACACCACGAGAAATTACCTCAAGTTTTCTAAGAATACGGAGAGCCTCTATCTGGTGAATCCGAAGCGAGATGAAATTTTCGGGCACAAAGCCTATCCCTCGCTTCTTGATATACCGGTGGATGTGGATCTGGTCATCCTCTGCACCCCGCAAGCCTCCATCATTCCTCTTTTGCGGGAAGCCGCCCGGAAGAACTGCGGCGGGGCGGTGGTTTTCGCCAGCGGCTATGGCGAAACGGGCGAGGAAGGCCAGCGCAAGCAGCGGGAGTTGGTGGAAGAGGCCGACAAGCTCGGTATTGCCGTCATGGGTCCCAATTGCGCCGGTTTCGCCAATTTCTTCGACGGCATTTTCGCCTTCGCCTTTTTGGTGGAGGAACGCGATAGAAGCGGCGACATCGGCATGATCTCGCAGAGCGGCCAGATCGTGCTGGCCGGCCTGGATAACCCCAGCATGGGATTCAGCCACGTGATTTCCTCCGGCAATTCATGCAACGTCAAGGTCGAGGATTACCTCAATTTCCTGGTGGATGACGAAGACACCAAAGTCGTGGCCGCGTATATCGAAGGCATTACCAAGCCGAAGCTGCTGGTGGAGACTTTCCGAAAGGCCGCGCTGAAAAAGAAACCCATTGTCATACTGAAGTCGGGGCGCTCCAGCAAATCGCAGGAACTGGCCGCCTCGCATACCGGCTCTCTTTCTGGTTCCGACAAGATGCTGCGGGCCATCTTCAAGAGATATGGCATATTCGAAGCCGGAGACCTGGAAGAACTGTGCGGCATATCCGCCGCCCTGTCCTGGCTGCGGGAAATGCCGAAGGGCCGGCGCTGCGTTTTTATGAATGTCTCCGGCGGCGAGGCCGGGGTGACGGCCGACATGGCCGATGAATATGGCCTGACCCTGGCGGAATACCAGCCGGAGACGGCCGCATATTTGAAGACGCTGGTCCCGGCGTATGGTTCCGTGAACAACCCTTTTGATATGACAGCTGAAATCGGCTATAACACCCCGGTCATGCTGAATGCCTTGCGGGCCATTTCCAAAGATGAAAATGTGGACGCCATCTGCCTGGCCTACACCATCACCCCGGAAATCTGGGACATGACAATTGCCCATATGGTGGAGGCGGTCAAGCTGGCCCGGGAAGACGCGGACATGAAGCCGATTTTCTGGATGCCCTTCATCGAGCACACCCGGCACCAGGGCAGCGCGGACACCCTGCGCGCCGCCGGCGTTCCGCTTCTGCCCACGGGCCGGTACGCCTGCGCGATTTTGCGGATGATCCTGGAATATGCCTCCACCAGTTTTGAAGATACGCCGGGGGCGGTGCCGGAACGAGTTCATACGAAACAGCGGGCGTTGAGTGAATACGAAAGCCTGTGCCGCCTGGCTGAAAGCGGCGTCCCCATTCCGCCCCAGGCCGTGGCCGCGACCGCTGACGAAGCGGTGGCTCAGGCCGAGAAGCTGGGCTATCCGCTTTCCGTGAAAATCCACTCGGCCGATATTCTGCACAAATCGGATGTGGGCGGCGTCAAGTTGAATATCCGCAATGAGGAAGAGTTGCGCCAGGCCTTCGACAGCATCATGAAAAGCTGTGCCGAGCACATGCCGGAAGCCAGGCGGGAGGGCGTTTTGCTCAAACCCATGCTGGAACCCGGAGTGGAGATGATCATCGGCGTCAACAACGACAAGGACTTCGGCCCCATGGTCATGGTGGGCATGGGCGGCGTCTTCGTCGAGCTGTTCAAGGATGTCCAGTTGGTTCCGGCCCCTTTGAGCCAGCCCCAGGCCCTGCGGATGATCAAGGGCTTGAAATCGTATCCGCTGCTGAACGGGTATCGTGGCGGCCAAATCCGCGATGTGGATGGCCTGGCCGATCTCCTGGTGAAAATCAGTCACATGGCGGCGGCGGAAAAAGACCGGCTCAAAGAGTTGGACATCAACCCGGTCTTTGTCACTGAAAAGGGCGTGGCCATTGCCGACGCGCTCTTGATCACCCATGAAAACTGATCAGATCGCAATATCGTGGGCTGAACCTCGGATTAAGGCGGAGACGGTGCCGATCAGCAAAAAACTACAAGGCGAGATTTTAAAGATAACCATCGGCTGCGTGTTGTATGCGCTTTCGGTGGTGCTGTTCATCGATCCCGTCAAAATCATCCCCGGTTCGGTCACGGGCGTGGGCGTGGTGGTCAAGGCCCTGACCGGGTTTCCCATCGGCATATTGAGCATCATCATCAATGTGCCGCTGGTGATTTACGGCACGGTGGTGCTGGGACGTAAACTGCTCATCTACACCGGGCTGACGGTCATCTTGTCGTCGGTCCTGATCGATGCGCTGGCCTTTTTGCCGCCTTTCACCGACGACATTCTGATGGCGTCGGTTTTCGGCGGGGTGGTGATGGGCCTGTCCCTGGGCCTGATTCTGAGCGCCGGCGGCACCACCGGCGGCACCACAATCGTGGGCCGCCTGGTGGTGAGGAAACGTCCCACTGTGCCCATAGGCAACATCCTCCTGATCGGCGACTTCGTCATCATCGTGGTCGGCGCGGTGCTGCTGCGGGATTGGAACCTGATGCTGTATTCGCTGATCAACCTGTATGTCTGTGTCGTGGTCATCAACAAAGTCATATACGGCACCGGGCTCAGCAGTGCCTCCATCATTTTCACGGCCAAGGGGCGGGAATTGGAGGCGCGGGCGAGGGCGGTCATGGACTGCCGGTTTCTGCACGGTTCCGACGGCCTGGCAGTCTGCATCAGCCGCAAAAAAGACGTCAGCAAACTGCAAAACCTCATCACCGGGCTTGACCATGGGTCGTCCTGCGCCAGCTTTGACCTGGATTACTCCTTTGGTCATCTGATGACCCGGATCGGCCGATCCAAATAACGAAGAACACTCGGCCCGGAGTGTGCGAGGGCCTGGTTACGCATAAACCATAGTTTGGGGCACCGGCGTAATGGCCCCGGAAAAGAAGGTTTGTATGAAAATGGTGGAAATTGTAAGCGAAATGGCCTCCCCCGCCTTGGGGCCGTATTGCCACGGCAAAAAATTCGGCGACATGATCATCACCTCGGGGCAGATCCCGCTGACGAAAGATGGCCAGTATGTCCATGAAATCAAAGCCGCGGCCAAGCTGGTGCTCGACAATCTGCTGAGCATCGTCGAAGCGGGCGGGGGCGGCAAGACCAGCGTGGCCAGAGTGGATTTGTTCATTCTCTCCCTGGATGATTTTGCCGCGATTAATGAAGTGTACGCCGACTTCTTCGGCCAGCACCGGCCCACCCGGGTGTGCGTCCAGGTGGCCGCGCTCCCCGCCGGAGTGCCCCTGGAAGCGGCCATGACGGCGTTTGTGGAAGATTAACGAGAAAGAGAGCACTGTCATGTCATCGCAGACTTTGTTTTTGAAAAATACGGAGACTTTCGCCGAAAGCATGGTGCGTTGCGGGGTCCGATATCATTTCGCCTACCCCATCACGCCGGCCACGGACGTTATGAAGCATTCGGCGGTCATCCTGCCGCACTACGGCGGCCGGATGATTCAGATGGAAAGCGAAGTGGCTGTGGCCAACGCCCTGGCCGGCTGCGCCTGCACCGGCAAGCTCGGGGCCACTTCGTCCTCCGGCCCGGGCATGAGCCTGATGCAGGAAACCATTTCCTTCATGGCCGCCGCCGAACTGGCCTGCATCATGTTCGATTCCATGCGGGTCGGCCCCGGCGACGGCGACATCATCGGCGCCCAGAGCAACTATTATCAGGCCACCCGGGGCGGAGGCCACGGCGATTACCGGGTGATCGTCCTGGCGCCGTATTCCGGCCAGAGCATCGTCGATCTGATGCCGGAGGCCGTACGCCTGGCCTATCAGTACCGTACCCCGGTGCTCTTCGTCCTGGACGGGGTAACGGCCCAGATGACCGAGACCACCACCTTCCCGGAGCCGAAAGACTGCGCGGCGGAGTTCGACACCTCGGGCTGGCGGTATACCGGCACCAAGGATCATCCCAAACGCTTCGTCCTGACCGGCAGCTACGCCCACAGCCAGGGTTATGAAATGAACGAGCGGCTGCGGGCCAAATACGAAATTATCAAGGAAAAGGAACAGCGCTGGGAGGCTCGCCAGGTTGATGACGCCGAGCTTCTGGTGGTCGCTTTCGGCATTCACGGCCGCATGGCCACCGAGCTGGTGACCCGCATGAGAGTCAATGGGCACAAAGTCGGGGCCATCAACCCGATTACTCTGTGGCCTTACCCGGACAAAGCTTTCAGCACGCTCCCGTCCAGCCTGAAGAATATTTTGGTGGTGGAAATGAATCACGGCCAGATGATCGACGATGTTCGCCTGGCCGTCAACGGGCGGGTGCCGGTTCACTTCCTCGGCAAGACCGGCGGCGATACCCCGCTGTGCACCCTCAAGGACATGGAAACCCGGGCGATGGAGCTTCTGGGCTGAGCGTCGGCGACATTATTTCTAGGGAGGATTTTATGGAAAACGCGGTTCAGGACAACCTGTCCTCACTATACGGGCAAACCCTGCTGCTGGACAAGCTCTTCAGCTATTGCCCCGGATGCGGCCACGGCCTCGTGACCCGGCTGGTGGCCGAAACCATCGAAGCCATGGGGCTTCGGGAAAAGACCGTCAGCGTGGTCGGCATCGGCTGCGGCGGCTTCTCGCACCACTATATGGATATCGACGCTATCGAGGCCATGCATGGCCGGTCCACCTCGGTGGCCACCGGCTTCAAGCTGGCCTCGCCTGAAAATTTCGTTTACACCTACCAAGGTGACGGCGACATGAGCGCCATCGGCCTGGCCGACCTGCTCCACGCCGCCAACAAAGGCGTGCCGATAACGTCTTTTATGATCAACAATACCGTCTTCGGCATGACTGGCGGTCAGATGTCCCCGGCTTCGCTGGTCGGCCAGGTCACCGCCACCACCCCGGCGGGGCGCGACCCGCACCTGCACGGATACCCCATTTTGGTGCCGGAAATGATGCGGGCCATGGAAGGCGTGAAATACCTGGCCCGGGAAACGGTGGCGGACGCACCCGCCATCCGCCGAGCGGCCAAAAGCATCCGCAAGGCTTTCGAGTGCCAGGAGAAGAATCTGGGCTTTTCCTTCATAGAGTTCATCGTTCCCTGTCCCACGGGTTTGAAGAAAAGCGTGAAAGATTCGTACGCCTGGTGTAAAGGGGAGATGCTCGATTATTTCACACCTCAAGTGTTCAAAGACGAAGTGGAGTGACCCATGCAGTGTAAATGCGTATTTTCCGGTTCCGGCGGCCAGGGCTCGGCTCTCCTGGCCAAGCTGGTCTGCCAGGCGGCCATCGCCGACCAGTTGAAGGTGGTCATGACCCAGACCTACGGCATCGAGCAGCGGGGCGGGGATTCCACGGCTTTCGTCATTGTCTCCGACGCCCCCATCGGCAATCCCCTCGTAGAGGGCGACGGCGACCTGGGTATCGCCCTCAGCCCTTCCACCTATGAAATGTGTTTATCATCAATGGGTTCCGGAGGCCGCCTCTATTACAACTCGTCCTTGATCAAAACCGGGAAGGAAGTGCCCGGACTGACCCAGATACCTATTCCGGCCTCGGAGATAGCCATGGAGGCCGGCGGATCGCCGCGCGGGCTGAATCTGGTGGTCCTGGGCGCGGCCGTGGCCGGAACGAAATTCCTGAAAGCGGAGACCGTGGAAATGGTTCTGCGGGACAGCATCGGCCACAAGAAGCCGGCGCTTCTGGAAAGTAACCTGGCTTCATTCCGCGCCGGTCTGAACGTCGGTTGAAGGGGGACTACCATGAAAAACAAAAAACACGTGATTGACGGCCGCCGCTGCAAATCCTGCGGTCTGTGTGTCGACGCCTGCCCCAAAGGGGCCCTGGCCATTGGCCGGACGCTTAACGAGCGGGGCTACGAAGTGGTGGAAAACGACCCGGACAAGTGCGTTTTGTGCGGGCTTTGCCGCATTGTCTGCCCGGATGTGGCCATTGGCGTGATCGAAGTGAAAACGCCCGAACAGGCCGCGTAACGATCTTTGAAAGGAACCGGTATGCAGTACTACGAAATTTTCTCACCGGGCGATCTGGAGAATATCCACGAAAATGTGCTGGATATTCTGGAAAAGACCGGTATCGCCTTTTTCCATGAACCCGCCTTGGACATTTTCCGCAAAGCCGGATGCCGCCTGGACGGCTCCAAGGTCTTTTTGCCCCGGAAGCTGGTGGAGGAACAGCGCCGGCTGGCCCCTTCGTCGTTCACCGTGTACGGTCGGACCCCGGAGCGCGACGTGGTCTTCGACCGTGACTCTTTCGTCACCATCCCTTGTTACGGCTCCCCCTACGTGCATCATTTGGGAGAAGACCGCCGTGACAGCACCCGTGACGATTTCGTTAAATTCACCAAGCTGACCCAGGACAGCCCCCACCTGAACCTGGCCAGCGGCGTGCCCTGCGAAATGGCCGACCGGCCCCTGGAAACCCGCGACAGGGAATACATCCGCACCATTCTTGAATTGTGCGACAAGCCTTTTGTGGTTTCCAAAACGGCCGGCGTGCTGAAAAGCGCCCTGGACCTTTCCTGTATTCTCTACGGCTCGCCCGAGGATCTGAAAGAAAAGCCCCGCTTCATGGCCATCACCGATTCGATGCCGCCCCTGGCCTATGACGACACCATGAGCGAACTGTTGATGTTCTGCGCCGAACATGGCATTCCCCAGCGCATCGGCGGGCTGGGCCAGTCGGGGCTGACCACCCCGGTGACCTGGCCGGGGCTCCTGAGCCAGATGATGGCGGAAGCCCTGGCCGGGATCACGCTGGCTCAGTTGATCCGTCCTGGTACGCCCGTGGTGCTCAACAACTCCAGCTCAGCCACCGACATGAAGACTCTGGGGCTCTCGGTGGGGGCGCCCGAGTCGGCCATCAACTGCATCGGCACGGCCCAGATGGCCCGCTTTTACGGTATTCCCTGCCGCTCGGGCGGAGCCATCAGCGACTCCAAGGCCGTCGACGCCCAGGCCGGAGCCGAAACCATGATGAACCTTCTGACCTCGGCCCTGAGCGGGGCGAACTTCATTCTGCACGCCTGCGGCATTCTGGAGGCGTATATGGTCAGTTCCCTCGAAAAATTCGTGCTGGACGAGGAATGCTGCGCCATGGTCCGCCACATCCGCCGGGGCGCCGAAGTCGATGAGGACAGCCTGGCCCGCCAGGCCATCGACGACGTCGGCCCCAAAGGCAATTACCTGGCCCACAAACACACCACCAAGCGGTACAAGGGTTTGTTCCAGCCGGCTCTTTTCAGCCGCGACAGTTTCGGCAAGTGGTCCGCCGGCGGCCAGAAAGACTGCGCCCGGGCAGCTCAGGCTCTGTGGCGGAAACGCATCGACAATTTCGCCGCTCCTTCACTCGGATCAGATGATCTCAAAAGGCTTTCAGACTATGTAAATTCGTAACCGGGGCGATTTTTTCAGCCCATTCATCAGCGTTTTTCCACATTGCAGGAGGATTGTGTTTATGGACGACAAGCAAAAAAGCGTACTGCAACCCCTGGCTTTCTGGCCGGCGGCCATCTGTCTGGTCATCTTCGTTGCCTTGGGGGTCGCGACTCCCGAAAAGCTGGGCGACATTTTAAACGGCGCCCTGGATTACATCTCCCAGAAAGTGGGCTGGTTGTTCATGATGTATTGTCTGATCAACCTCTTCGTGCTGATCATTCTGGCGTTCACCAAATACGGCGACATCCGCATCGGCGGCAAGGACGCCAAGCCCGAACTGACCATGTGGCAGTGGATCAGCATCGCCCTGTGTTCCAGCATCGGCACCGGCATTCTTTTCTGGGGCCTGGGCGAACCGATCTATCACTTCGCCGGCCCGCCCGAGGCCACGGGCCTCACTCCCTTCAGCCGACAAGCCGGTATTTTTGCGGTTTCCCAAGCCGCCTTTCACTGGACTCTGATTCAGTACGGCCTGTATGTAATAGGCGGAGTGGCCATCGCTCTGACCGCTTACAAATCCAATACCTTTTCCATCTCCAACAGTATCGAGGGGCTTTTAGGCAAAGAAAGGGCTAACGGCCCCATTGGCCATGTCTCCAACGCCTTGTGCATTTTCGCCCTCTGCGGCGGGGTGGGCTGCTCCACGGCCGTGGCCATCCTCCAGGCCGGCGGCGGCTTGAACACCCTGTTCGGCATCGAGGAAACCGCGCTGGTTCGCTTCGCCATCGCCGCGGTCATCACCGGAATTTTCGTCTTCACCACGGTGACCGGCATGAAAAAGGGTCTGAAAATCGTCAGCGACATCAACGCGAAAATATTTTTCGGCATGCTGGCCTTTATTTTCATCGCCGGGCCCACGGTCTTCCTGGCCGACATGACCACCACCGTCTTCGGAGACTACGTCACCACCTTCTTTCAAAAAGCCACTATCACCAATATTCTGACCACCGACGAGTGGGCCAAATACTGGACCGTTCAATACTGGGCTTCATTCATCGGCTGCGCCCCGTTGATCGGCATGTTCTACGCCCGTCTGGCCAAAGGCCGCACCCTGAGGCAGTTTGTCCTGGTTTCCCTGTTCGTTCCTTCCTCTTTCGCCTTCATCTGGATAAGCATGTTCGGCAGTATGGCCATCAATCTTCAGACCACCGGCGCGGTGGACGTCTGGGGCAACATCCAGGCCAACGGCATGCAGCACGCGGTTTTCAATATTCTTCACACTTTCCCGTTGGCTGCTCTGTTCATCTGCATCTTCCTCTTCGCCCTGGTCTGCTCCATCGTCACGTACGCCGACCCCATGAGCGCGGTGCTGTCTTCCATGAGCTGCAAGACCACCAACATCGAGATCGAACCCCCCAAATATCTCAAAATCTTCTGGGGACTGGCCATCGGCGCCACCGGCTACCTGCTCATTGTGAGCGGCGGCATAAACAGCGTCCGGGGCATGTTCACTCTGGTGGGTCTGCCGATGATGTTCCTGATGATGGTCATTGTGGTCTCCACTTTCAAGAGCGCCAAAACGGTCTATAATGAACAATTCACGCCTGTGAACGATGACTCCGGTGAAGACACCCGCATTGCGGCCTAAGGGGATGGTGGCCATTGTGATATCCCCTTTCAAGAGGGCCAAGACGGAGTATAATGCACAGTTCGCGCCCAAGGAATAGTTCCGGCGTCAACTAAAGAAAGTCAGGAAAATTATGAAACTCACCGACTATGACAAGGCTCTGCTGAACGGCGATCACGGCGAAGCCGCCCGCATCGGCATGAGAGTTCTGGTGGACATGGCCGAAAACATGGGCGCTGAGGAAATGATCTCGATTTCCATGGTCCATGACGACAGCGCCTGGTTTGAGGGACTGGCCGGCCTGGAATTCGCCGAGCATCTGCTGAAGCTCGGGGGCCGGTTCGTGGTGCCCACCTCTTTGAACGCCTGTCTGATGGATTTGGAGAAATGGCAGAATGTCCGCTTCGATCCTGAGCTGTACGCCATCCACAAAAGGATTGAGGCCGCCCACACCGGCCTGGGCGCGGCCGGGTCCTGGACCTGTGCGCCTTATTTCGCCGGGTTCGTTCCTCGTTTCGGCGAGCAAATAGCCTGGGCCGAGTCCAATGCCACGGCCTACGTCAACTCGATTATCGGCGCCCGCACCGAGCGGTACGCCGGGTTGATGGACTTATGCGCGGCCCTTACCGGCCGGGTGCCCTACCGGGGCCTGCACAGGCCCGAAAACCGCCGGGCCACGGTGCTGCTGAAGCTGGAAGGCATCAAGGACGAATACTTCCTGGAAGATTCCATCTATGACTGCCTGGGCTACATCCACGGTGAAAACGTCGGCGACCGCATCGGGGCCATGGAGGGCTTGCCGCTTTGGAGCAAAATCGACGGCCTGAAGCGTTTCAGCGCCACGGCCGCCTCCTCCGGCGGGGTGGGCCTGTTTCACCTCATCGGCCTGACCCCGGAAGCCCACACCAGGGAGATGGCCTTCCACGGCCAGAAACCGGCTCACGAGGTCTTGGTCACGCTGAAAACCCTCAAGGACGTCCAGGAGCGGATCAGCCCCGGGCGGCCCCAGGAAATCAACATGATCAACACCGGTTGCCCCCACCTGTCCTACGCCGAGTGCGTGGAGCTGCTGAGATTGTTCAACGGCCGTAAAGTCAAGCGGGGCATTGAGTTCTGGGCCTACACCAACCGGTCCAACAAAAAGCATATGGTGGACTGCGGCCTGTATGAAGCGCTCGTCCGCTGCGGAGTCAAAATGTATACCGATGGTTGCCCCATGGCCAGCCCTTGGCAAAACTGGGACTTCAAGGGCATGATGAGCAATTCGGGCAAATTCTGCACCTATTGCTATTCCTATAGCGGCATTCATCCGGTTCACGGCAGCCTTTCCGATTGTGTGGAAACCGCCGTGAGCGGCCAACTGACAAGGAGCCAGAAACCATGGTCGTAATACCCGCCAAACCCATCGTCAAAGGTCAGGTCGAGGCTGAAGTGTTGTTCTCTCGCAGCCCTATCAGCTTCATCGGCGGGGTCGATCCCCAGACCGGCCTCATCCGTGATCCGCTCAATGATTGCCAGGGGCAATCCATGGCCGACAAGATTTACGTTTTTCCTTTCGGCAAGGGCTCCAGCGGGGCCGGTCTGGTGCTCTTGGAACTGGCCCGGGTGGGTAAAGCTCCGCTCGCCATGATCAATCTGCGCACCGATTCGGTGGTCCTGACCGGCCCGTTGATCTGCCGCGAGTTTTACCAGAAGCTTATCGCGGTGGTTAATGTCGATGAGGCGGGCATGGATCAGCTGGCCACGGCTAAAAGAGTCAGAATCGACGCCAACGGCACGTCCGTCACCATCATTGAATGATTTTCACCTCTTCCGGACGGCTCTTCGCCGTCCGGGATGTCGACCTCATCCGTTCGCCGTTACATGGAGTGTTTTGGATTTTAGGCCATATCGCATTAAAAAGTGTCGGGTGAGACCGGATTCGTTCGACGTCGCCATATTCGTTTCGCCGCGCGGGCGGCCCCGCGCCGGCCAATACAACGCGTTCCCTCAAGAAAGGAGACCGGATGACCAAAATACTGACCAGGATGGGCGACGGGTCCATGCTGGAGATGACGGAAAAAGAACTGCGCGAGGACCTCGACGCCGGGATGGCCGACGCCGTTGAAAAGGGCGGGGTCCCGCCCCTGTCGCCGGAGGAGATCGAGTACCTCGTGGGCCTCTTCAAGCGGGAGGACCGCATCGTGGGTGTGGCCCCGGGCCGCGAAGTGGTGCTGACCTACGACGCGGCCACGCTGAAGATCAAGCGGCATTCCCTGTTCGAAGACCGCACCAACGCCCTGGCCATCTACGAGCGGCTTCTGGGCGCGGACACCCTGGAGCTGTGCCACGTGGACTACAGCTACAAGATGCTGAAACCCATTGTCAGTTATGAGGCCGGCACGCTGGAGCAGGCCCTGGCCGCCACCCATTCGCCGCTCTTTTACGGAGCCATGCCCAACCTGGGGCTATATACCCAGCCCGACGGCCCCTTTCCCAACCCCATGGAACTCCTGCCCCAGGGCAAGATAAAGGAGGGCCGGGCGGCCTATGATGAAATGGTCGAGGCGGCCGTGGAGGACATCGTCTTCATCGCCGAAACCATGTGGGAAGCCGGCGCCGACGCCATCAACCTCGACACCGTCGGGGCCAGCGGCGACCCGGATTTCAAGGCGTCCCTGTTGGCGGCGGAGCGGCTGACCAAAAAATACCCGAACCTCCCTATTGAAATGGGCATGGCCGGCGAGTTCGTCCTGGGCATGCACGGGGAGATGTACCACCACGATGTGCGTCTGGCCGGGCTCTATCCCCTGGACCAGTTGAAGCTGGCCGAAAAGGCCGGGGTGGCCATCTTCGGCCCGGTGGTCAATACCAACAACACCGAGAGCACCCCCTGGAATCTGGCCCGGACCATCTGCCTGATCAAACCCTGCTCCGAGGCCGCGACCATTCCCATCCACGCCAACATGGGCATGGGTGTGGGCGCGGTGCCGGTGACCGACTATCCGCCGGTGGACGTGGTCAGCCGCGTTTCCAAGGCCATGGTGGAACTCTGCAAGCTCGACGGCCTCTAGGTGGGGGTGGGCGACCCCATGGGGATGGCCGTGGCGCACGCGCAAGCTTCGGGCATGGGTGGCATGCGGACCGCCGGAGATCTGGTGGCCCGGGTCCAGCTGACGAAGAAGCTGAGAATAGCGGAAGCCAAAAAATACGTGGCCGACAAGCTCGGCCTGGGGGTGACCGAGTTGTCGGACCCGATCCTCATGAGCGAAGTGCGGTCCGATCTGGGCTTCGGGGTGATGATGCCCCTGGGTGGCGTTCCGAAAGGTTTGGAATGCAAGTTCAACATAGCCCGCAAGCTCGACCTGGACATCAACTGCCTGAACCGTTTCAAACAGCGGGCCGGCCTCTGACCGGGCCGTTCCCAACCGGAGGGGGGACCGGCCGCGCGGCCGGCTCCCCGTAAGCCAAAGGAGAAAAAATTGTCCGCCATATATCAACTCGCCATTGACTCTCTCTTGGAACCCAACGAGGCTCAGGCCCTGGAAGCGGTGAAAAAGCATCTCGACACCGGAGCCGACCCCATGGATCTGATGAACAACGGGTTCATCGCGGGCATCACCAAGGTGGGCGACCTTTTCGGTTCCGGAAAACTTTTCCTTCCGGAACTGATGATGGCCGCCGACGTCATGCTGGCCGCCTCGAAGGCCTTGAATGACGCCATGCCCGCCGGGCAGCAGTCCGGCAACGCCGACATCCACATCACCGCCGCCACGGTCAAGGGCGACATCCACGACATCGGTAAGGGCATCGGCATCGCCCTGTTCCGGGCCAACGGCTTCACGGTCCACGACCTGGGCCGCGACGTGGATACCGAAATCATGATCGAAGACGCGGTCAAGAACGGTTCGGTGGTCATCGCCACCAGTGCCCTTCTGACCACCACCCTGAGCGAGCAGAAGAAGCTGGAGGAAAGCCTGAAAAAAGCCAACCTCAAAGGCAAAATCAAAACCATGGTGGCCGGCGCGCCCGTGACCCCGCGTTGGGCCAGCCGCATCGGGGCTGACATTTACGCCGAGAACGCCCACGAGGGCGTCCAGGGTGTCAAACGCGTCCTGAGCGCCTGACGGCGGAATGAGGAAACCCGCCGATGGCTGCCCGACCAGTCCACCGGCGGGCCTTGGAGCGTGAGCGCGGGGCCGGCGTCAGGGCGGAACTGTGAACGCCGGAGGGTGGTTGGTTCTTTCGAATCCTTTGGACAGACCGGGACGATTGCCATGTGTCCGGCGGAGCCGGACCACAAATATATTGACATTGTCTCCGCAATGGTCAATGATTATGGCGGAATACACCTGAGGTTGCCATGGATACCAAAGAAGTCGCCCGAATTAATTCACTGGTTAAGGCTTTTGGCGTAATTGAAACACTGTCCCAAAAACCGGAATGGGAGTTGGCAGAACTCAGCAACGCCGTGGCTCTGCCCAAAACCACGGTGCATCGTCTGATCACCACCCTGGAAGATCTGGGCTTTGTCCGGCAGGAAAAGCGGCGGGGAAGCTACGCTTTGACCAGTAAGCTTTTTCAGCTCGGGAGCCGGGTCGTGAACCACGGCGGCCTGGTGGATTTAGCCCGGCCCATGTGCCAGCGCCTGCAGAAGGAAATCGGCGAGACCGTCAATTTCTGCATTCCTCAGGAAACGGAAATGCTGGTTCTGGATATCCAGGTAGCCAACCATCCTTTACGGCAGGATACGCGGGTCGGTGTGGGCTTCGCCATGAGCCGATCCGCTTCAGGGCGCGCCTATTTGGGGGTTCTCAATGAGCCGGAGCGCTCGGACCTGCTTCGAAAAATAAAACGGGAGGAAAAGATTCCTCTCGCCGAATGGAACGCTCTGATGGACCAGTTGGAGAAAGTACGCCAAAGCGGCATAGGCTACGACAACGAGGAAATTTTTCCCGGCGTCCGCTGCGTCGCCTCTCCCGTCTTCGACCACACCGGGCAGGTGATCGCCACCATCAGCATATCCGCGCCGGTTTTCCGACTGGATGACGAAATGCTCCACAACGTCGCGCTCTGCGTGGGTCGGACCGCCGCGGAAATTTCGCAGCGCCTCGGCGCGCCGGTGGCTCGGCGTTCTCGAACATAGACCCTTTTACCTGCTTTTTTTCGCGACTCATATTGAGCCAATACCCACGCGAAACGATTTATATTTTGAATTTATCGCTAGATTTCTGTTGACAAATTGGAAGTCGATGTGATATTCTGACCTAAATAAATTAGAATTTGATTCAGCCATCACGGAATTAAGGATTTTTGATTTTCGCATATATTGGAATGTTGTTTCGTATTATGGAATAGCGGTATCGCTTCCGATTTTTGCAAAAAGCCCTCGGCCTGCGGACAAGCTGATCGCCATATCCGGCAATCACTAAATTTTATAACCAACACAGGGCCGAATGTCTTTGAAGGGAACCCCTTAACATAAAAAAGGGGGCCAGTTAATTTAAAAACAACAATCAGAATTTAATTCCAATATGCGGAATATAAAGATTGCGAATAGCCCTTCAAATGTGAAACCTTATGCCGTCGCAAACTTTGTTATTAAAAATGCCGAACCTTTTGCCGAAAGCATATGCGATGTGACGTCCACAGCCGCTTCACCTGCACCATCGCCCAGACTTCGGATGTCATGAAACATTCCGCGGTCATGCCGTCGCGATATAGCCATGGGCGTGATCGAACTAAAGACGCCTGAACGAGTCTCAGGATAAAATATCTGAAAGAAATTTTCAATGGGCTTTAAAAGAACCATTCACGCAGTGGACACCCACGCCGGGGAACCCATGCGGGTCATCACCGGCGGGGTGCCCCACATCCCCGGGAACACGGTCCGCGAGCAGATGCACTATCTGCGCGACCACGGCGACCAACTGCGCCTGATGATGCTGCGGGAGCCGCGCGGTTACCCGCCTCTGTGCTGCAACCTTATCGTCCCGCCCAAACACCCTGACGCGGACGCGGGCTACATCATCATGGAGCAGGTGGAATACCCGCTGATGAGCGGCGGCAACACCATTTCCGTGGCCACGGTGCTTCTGGAGATGGGGCTCCTCCCGATGAGGGAGCCGGTCACGGAACTGACCCTGGAGGCTCCGGCCGGGCTGATCGGCATCCGCGCGGAATGCGCGGGCGGCAAGGTCACCAGCGTCACCTTCCGGAACGTGCCGGCCTTCGCTGCCCACCTTGACGCCGTCATCGACGTGCCCCACCTGGGGAAGGTGACTGTGGATGTGGCCTGGGGCGGCATGTTCTACGCCATTGCCGACGTGCGTCAGTTCCCGCATATCAAGCTGGCCCCGGAATACGGGGCGGAAATCGCCCGGGTCAGCGCCATGATCCGCCAGGCGGCCATTGAGCAGCTGCCGGTGAAGCATCCCCATTATCCGGGTGTGGGCATCACCATTTCCCAGCTTTCCGGCCCCACGGACAACCCCCGGGCCGACTGGAAGAACTCGGTCACCGTGGCCTCGGGCGAATTGGACTGGGGCAACCCCGCCACCTGGACCGGGGCCCTGGACCGCTGCCCCTGCGGCACGGGCACCTGCGCCAAGATGGCCGTGCTCCACGCCAAGGGGCGGTTGAAGGCGGGCGAGAAATTCCGTCACGAAGGTATACTGGGCAACATCTTCACAGGTGAGCTGGTGGAAGAGGCGGATATGGACGGTCTGAAGGCAGTGGTTCCGACCATCACCGGTCAGGCCTGGATATACGGCCTCAACACCTATGTCCTGGATCCCGCCGACCCCTTTGTCAACGGGTTTACGGTCGGCGACATCTGGGCGTAAAATAACGGGTGGATCGGGAGCCGAGCCGCCGTTTCCTAGAGCGTTTTACAATTTATCTGTCTTTATAAATTGTAAAACACCCAAACATCCGGGCGCTTTTCATTTCATGCAGATATCCTTTTAATAGAAAAGCGCTCTAAAGGAGCAGTCATGGAAATCCTCTTTGTCGAAAAGGCCCCCAAGGCTATCGGTCCCTATTGCCAAGCGGTACGGGTGGACAAACTGCTGTTCATTTCCGGCCAGGTGCCCTTCCATCCTGAAACCGGCGCGGTGGTGGGCGTCACCATGGCCGAGCAGGCCCGCCAGGCCTTGTCCAACCTCCGGGCCGTACTGGATAAGGCGGGCTTCACGCCGTCCAATATCGCCAAGACCACCTGCTACCTGGCGGATCTGTCGAAATTCGCCGAATTCAACCAGGTCTACGCCGAGTTTATGGGCGATCACCGCCCGGCCCGGGCCTGTGTCGAAGTCGCCAAATTGCCGGCGGGCATACTGGTGGAAATCGAGGCCGTGGCCGCGGCCGAATGACGGCTGGCGAAGCCGCCCGCGCTCCGGAAGCGCTTACAGTATGAGGAGGATTGAAGATGAACGTTCTCAATATGTTCGACATCGTTGACGCGCATGTGGATACCGCGCCGTTCCGGTTTGTGACCGGCGGCGTTCCCGCTCTTCACGGGAACACCATGTCGGAAAAAATGGCCTACATGGCGGAGCATTATGACTGGATGCGAAAGCGGGTCATGTGCGAGGCCGGAGGGAAGCGCGCGCTGTGCGGCGGGATCCTGACCGCCCCGGTGAACCCGGAGGCGGACTTCGGCGTGTTCTATTGCGACAGCCTGTGTTATCAGCCCATGTGCGGCGGCGCCTCGCTTTCCCTGGCCCATACCGCCGTGTCCCTGGGCATGGTCACGGTGACCGAGCCGGTCACCAAAATCGTCTTCGACACCCCCGCTGGCCTCATCAAAACCTTTGTCACCGTTGAGGATTCCGTGATCAAAAAAGTCACCCTGGAAAACGTGCCGGCTTTTTTATACGCCCGGGACGTCAAGGTGAACGTGGACGGAATCGGGGACGTGACCCTGGACATCGGGTTCGGCGGGAACTTCTTCGCGCTGGTCGACGTCGAGCCCCTGGGCCTGGACATCAATCCCGGCGCCCGGGAACAACTGGGCCGCCTGGCCATGAAAATTATCGCCGCGACCAATAAGGTCGTCAAGGTCAAGCATCCCGCGAATCCTCGGATCGACTTCCTCGATCAGCTCCTGTGGTGCCAGGCTCCCAAAGAGGCGGGCGCCCCGAGCATCGCCCAGTGCGTGTACGGAGACTGCAAGCTCGACGACTGCCCCTGCGGCACCGGGACCTGCGCCCGCATGGCCCGCATGTACGCCAAGGGCCAACTGGGCCTGAACCAGGAGTTCCTTCAGCAAAACAACATAAACCCCACCACCAAGGAATTCATCGGGGAACTGGTGGGGGTGACGAAGCTCGGCGACACGGACGCGGTCATCCCCCGGGTGAGTTCGACCAACGCGGCGGTCACCGGCTTCGGGAAAATGGTTTTGACCAAAGAGGACAAGTATCGGGAAGGGTTCGTTGGCGTCTGACATCGCCTGGAGGGGTTTATGAATATTTTGGAAACTGTCGGACTCAGCAAACATTTCGGTGGGCTGGCGGCGGTCAATCAGGTCAGCATCCGGGTGGAGCCCGGCGAAGTGGTGGGCCTGATCGGGCCAAACGGAGCCGGGAAAACGACGTTCATCAACGCCGTGGCCGGGCTCAACCCGCCGACGGCCGGCCGGGTGTTCTTCGACGGGCGTGAGACCGGCGGCTGGACGCCGGAGAAAATGTGCCACGCTGGCCTGTCCCGCACTTTTCAAATCCCGCGCCCGTTTCCCAAAATGACCATCTTGGAAAACGTCCTGACCGCCGCCACCTTCGGGGCGCCCCACCGGGGCCGGCACAACCTGACCGGCCTGAGCCTCGAAGCCCTGGAATTCGTGCAACTGACCCAGCGGCCGGACAGCGTCTGTGAAAGCCTTAATACTGTGCAGCTCAAGCGGGTCGATCTGGCCCGGGCTCTGGTGACCAAGCCGAAGATGCTGTTCCTCGACGAACTGGCCGCCGGACTGACCGACGGCGAGATCACCGACATGATCCAGCTCATCAACAAGATCCGGGCGGCGGGCGTCACCATCCTGATGGTGGAGCACATCATGAAGCTGATCATGAACGTCTGCGACCGGCTGGTCGTGTTGAACTTCGGCACCAAGATCGCGGAAGGCCCAACCTTGGAAGTGGCCAACAACCCGGACGTTCTCGAAGCCTATTTCGGCACGGGCCCCTGCCATTGAGACATTTGGATTGTCCGCCCGGAAAGCGGGCGCCTTGTGAGGTGCGCAATTGTTTCTGGAAGTTAAAAATCTCGATGCCGGCTACGGCTTCATGCATGTTCTCCGCAACATGAGTTTCAGCCTGGAGCGCGGCGAGTACGTCTGCCTGATCGGTCCCAACGGCGCGGGCAAGAGCACCACCCTGAAAACCGTCGCCGGCCTCCTGAAACCCATGAGCGGGGCCGTGACCTTTGACGGGCGGGAGATCGGCGGGCTGCCGGCCAACCAGGTGGCGGCCTCGGGCCTGGTCTACATCTCCGAGGAGATGAATCTTTTCGTCAACATGTCGGTTCACGAAAACCTGATGATGGGTGGCTACCTGATCCGGGAAAAAGAGCGGCTGCAAAGCCGCCAGGAATATGTCTACGATCTTTTTCCGCGCCTCAGGGAACGGTCGCGGCAGTTGGCCGGCACCATGAGCGGCGGGGAACGCAAGATGCTGGCCATCGGCCGAGCCCTGATGTCGTACCCGCAGCTCTTGTTGGTGGACGAGCCCTCCTTCGGGTTGGCCCCGAAAATTACGGACAAGGTTTTCGAAGCCCTGGGCACGCTCAACCGCGAGCAGGGGATAACGCTGGTGGTGGTCGAGCAGAACGTGACCAAGACGCTGGCCTGCAGCCAGCGGGGCTACGTGGTGGAGTTCGGGGCCATCAACGTGGCCGGCACGTGCGCGGAACTGGCCTCCAACGAGCATGTCAAGAAGGCGTATCTGGGCGTGTAAATAGTTTCGCCCGTCCCTGGCTTTTTCGAAGATCGCGGATATGACCAACCGGTCGATATCGGCCGCCGGACCCCGCCGGCCTTTACCGGGCGGGGCGGTGGAACCTTACCCTTTTCCCGGGCGCGCGCCGTTGAAATTTAAGGAGGTATGATGAATCGCCAAATAAGACCCTGGCTGCGCAAACTTTTTTCATCCGCCGGGATCACCATTGCCCTGTGCCTTGTTTTGCTGGCCGCGGCCACCTGGCTCCGGGGGCCATACGTGCTCATCAACGTGCTGGTCACGGCCGGGATGCTGTCCATCATGGCTTTGGGACTGTCGTTGATCTTCGGGGTCATGAACGTGGGCATGTTCGCCCACGGCGAGTTCTTCATGGTGGGCTCCCTGGTCGGCTATTACTTTTTCACCCCCGTCCACACCTGGCTTCAGGGGCATTCCCACCCGGCTATCCAGTTCCTGGCCCCGCTGGCGGCCATCTTCCTGGCCTTCCTGGCCGGGGCGCTCATCGGCGTGGTGGTGGAAAAACTGATCTTCAAGCCGCTCAGGGCCCGCAGCCGCGAGAACTGGGTCCTCAACACCTTCCTGGTCACCGTGGGCCTGAGCGTGGTGATGATCAACCTGCACCAGCTGCTGTTCGGCAGCCAGTTCAAGGGCGTCGTGGCCTACTGGCCGGGCGCGCCCCTGAACATCATGGACGTCTTCATCTCCCGCGACCGGGTGGCGGCGGTGATCCTGAGTCTGCTTACCATCGTCACGTTCTGGCTGTTCATGCGCTTCAGCCGCACCGGCCGGGCCATCCGGGCCGTGAGCCAGGACGAATCCGGGGCCCTGATGGTGGGCATCAACATGCCGAGCATCATCACCTTGACCATGGCCCTGAGCTGCGGCCTGGCCGCCCTGGCCGGCTCGAGCCTCCTGTTCATGTATCCGGCCTATCCGGCCGTGGGCCTGGAGCCGCTGTACATGTCCTGGTTCGTGGTCATCCTGGTGGGCATGGGCAACATCATGGGCTCGCTTTTGGGAGCTTTCCTGGTGGCCATCTTCAAGGTGCTGACCGTGGAGTTCGTCGGGGCGGGCTGGGATTTCGTCATCCCCACCGGCTTGATCATGCTGGTTTTGATTTTCAAGCCCAGCGGCATTCTCGGCTCGGAAGTCCGGGGCGTTTTGGACCAATAAGGAGAACCAGCCATGACCGCCGCCAACGCGCAAACGCTTGCCCAGACAACCCCCGAAGCGACTTCCGCCGCCGGGCGCGACCCCCTGACTCTCTTCCTGGCCCGGCTGGGGCTGACCCCGCTGGCCCTGATCGCCCTCGTGTTCATGTTCTGCCTGCCGCTAATACCGGCGTTCCAGGCCCCGTACATCATGCGCTGGCTGACCGTGGCCGCCTATGTGGCGGCGGCCACCATCGCCTTTGATTTCACCTCCGGCTACATCAACATCGTCAACTTCGGCTTGATGGCCTTTTCCGGCGTCGGGGCCTACACCTCGGCCATCGTCTGCCAGAAATACGGCCTCTCCCCCTGGCTGACCATCTTCCTCGGCGGCCTGGCGGCGGCGGCCATGGGCTTCGTCACCGGCATCATCACCTTGCGCCTGCGGGGCATATTCGCCGCGTGCCTGGCCTGGTTCATCGGCCTGGCCCTCATGGGCCTGGCCATCAAACTGGTCTTCCTGACCCGGGGGCCGGCCGGGCTGATGACCGCCCGGCTCTTCGACACCGGCTCCAACGTGCCGTTCTACTACACTATCATGACCATGCTGGCGGCTTTTTACATCATCTGTTCCATCATCGTGCGCGGGCACATCGGCCTGGCCTTCAAGGCCATCGGCCAGAACATGGACGCGGCCCGCACCTCCGGCATCAACCCGGTGTTCTACCGCATCCTCAACTTCACCACCAGCTGCGCCCTGGTCGGGATTTTAGGGGGATTTTACGCCCACTATTACGGCATACTCACCCCGGACATCATGCACACCTCCAAGACCGTGGAGATTTTGGCCATATCCTACATCGGCGGGCGGGCCTCTCTCTGGGGCGGGGCGGCCATCGCCTTTCCCTTCCTCATTTTGATGGAATTCATCCGCTCTTCGCTGTCCGACTATCCGGGCATCAACCTCGTCATTTACGGCACCATCCTCATCCTGGTCATGATTTATTACCCCGGCGGCATGGCGGCCCTGTACAAAAGCGTGGTCGGGCGTCTGCGGAAATATGCCCTGATGGCCTGGCTCACCGGCGGGGAAAAAAGGTGAACGGGCCATCAAATTTCACGCAAATTTCACGCGGCGGAAAAAGCTGAAGAAAGGAGGACTCAAACCGCCTCATCATCATAACGAGCTTATATTTCAATAACTACCGTCAAATGTGACCGCCGGCCTTCGGCGCCCGGCGAGTCCGGCGAATTTCAGAACAGGAGGCGTTATGAAAAGATTAGGGCTGCTGGCCGGTTTGGCTCTGCTGTGTCTGGGGCTGTGCGCGACTGGGGTCGCGGCGCGGGAAAAGGTGCTCAAGGTGGGGGTCCTGGGGCCCTTCACCGGGGCGCAGGCCAAAGTCGGGGCCGAGTTCCGGGCGTCCACGGAAATGGCCATGGAAAATATCAATTACAAAATCGGCGATTATAAGCTGGAACTGGTCTGGATCGATTCGCAGTATGACCCGGCCAAAGCCACCAACGCCTATTCCGAGGCCGTGGACAAAAAGGGCATCGACGTGGGCGTCCTGAACTGGGCCAGCTCGGTTTCCGTGGCCTGCATGGATTTGGTTTCCGTGTACAAGATCCCCCACATCTTCGGTTTCGGGGCCACCGAGGTGGTGAATCAGAAATACCACAGCGATCCGGAAAAATACTCCTACTGGTCCACCAAGGGCTGGGCCGTGCCGGCCAGCCTGATGGCCGGCTACGTGGAGGCCCTGGAAGCGGCCATCGTCAAGGGGGCCTGGAAGCCGGAGAATAAAGTGGTGGCCATTTACGGCGAGGACACCGACTGGGGGCGCAGCGGCTCCGGCGCCCTGCGGGACGTTTTCATCAAGTATGGCTGGACAGTGGCCAGCGAGGATTATTTCCCCAATACCCAGACCGACTTCTATTCCCTCCTGAACCGCTACCGGGCCAACCAGGTGTCGGTCATCGCCGGCACATGCAACTATCCGGCCATGGGCGCGCTGATCAAACAGGTCCGGGAGGTGGGGCTCAAATCCCTCATCATTGCCGACGGCATGGGCTGGGTCGGCGACTGGTATGATCTGGCCGGGCAGTTCGGCGACGGCGTCCTGGATATGATTCCCCAGCTGTCCACCCCCGAGTCCAAGGCCTGGGCGGACAAGTTCAAGACCCGGACCGGCTATGCGCCCGGGCCCTCTTCGGGCGCTCTCGCCTATGACGGCGTGAATTTCATGCTCAAAATACTCAGGCGGACCCTGGAAAAGCACGGCGAGATCACCAGCGCCCAGATTCACGAAGTGCTGGTCAGCGAGGTCCTGACCGGGAAGCTGGCCTACACCAAGGACGACGGCGCCATCCTCATGAAAGCCTACCACTACACGCCGGAAAGCGTGCCGGACCCGGTGGTCGGACCGGACGGTTATTTCTTCCCGGTCTTGCAGTATGACGACAAGGGCGTCGGGCACATCATTTATCCGCCCGATGTCGCTGAGGTCGAATTCCGGGCCCCCTGACCCCTGTTTTTTTCCCTCGCCCCGCGCCGGTCCGGCGCGGGGCCCCGCTCAAAAGAGCGAACGTGATGAAGAAGTAAGGAGAAATTCCTGATGAGCGTTTTGGGCAAGAACATTCCCCGGGAAGCGGTCGAGCGGATCGACCAACTGGCCATGCGGGTGCTGGCGGAAAAAGGGGTGAAATTCATCTGCGAGGTTTCGCTCGAAATCTTCCGCCGCCACGGCTTTCAGACCGACGGACCCATCGTCCGTTTCCGGGAAAAAGATGTGCGGCAAGCCCTGTCCTCGGCCCCGCGGCAGTTTCCGGTGCGCGGCCGCGACCGGCGGCGCGACGTGACCATCGGCGCGGGCGAGCCGGTTTTCTGCCCGGCCTACGGCCCGGTCTTCACGCTGCGAAACAACCAACGGGCCCCGGGTGCGCGAGAGGATATGGTCAACTTCGTCAAGCTGATGGAGACCAGTGACGTCATCAACATGTCGACCCCTTACGTGATCACGCCCCTGGACGTGCCCGGCGACCGGGTGCTGATGTATCAGTTGGCCTCGGTGCTGAAATACAGTGCCAAGCCGACCATGAGCGTCACCGGCGGCTATACCGTCTGCCGGGAGGGCCTCGAACTCATCAAAAATGTCTACAGGGCCGCTGACGGCGAATACGTGGCCCTGGGCCTGGCCAGCGCCCTGTCGCCGCTGGTGTTCGATAAAACCATGGCCGGCTGCATCCGGGCCTTTGCCGAGGCCGGACAACCCGTGGTCTTCGGCTGCGGGGCCCTGCCCGGAGCCACCGCGCCCGTCACCGTGGAGGGCCTGATGGTCACGGCCACAGCCGAGCTTCTGGCCGGCATCACCCTGGCGCAGCTGATCCGGCCGGGCCTGCCGGTGGTTTTCGGCAATGTGGCCGCCTCCACGGATATGCGTTTCGTCACCCCGGCCTGCGGCTCGCCCGAGGCGGGCCTGGTGGCCGCCCTGTCCAAGGCGATGTGCGAATTGTATTCCATTCCGTGCCGGGGCGGGGGAGCGTTGTCGGACAGCAAGGAGACCGATTACGCCGCCGGCGCCGAATCGGCTATGGTCATGCTGGCCACCCTGGCCTCGGGTATGGATTTCATCATCCACGCCTGCGGCATCCTGGATTCCTTCAACATCATCGGCTATGAAAAATTCATCCTTGACGAGCAGACCATCCGGGCGCTGCGGCATATGCTGGCCGGGGTCAGCCTCGACGATCAGGCCTTCGGTTTCGAGGCCATCATGGAGGTCGATCACGGCGGCCAGTATCTGGCGACCGCGCACACGGTCAAATACATGCGCAAGTCGCTGTTCGTCCCCGGCGTGTCGCTCCACGGCCATTACGAAAACTGGCGCAAGGCCGGCCGGAAGACCCTGGTTGAATTGGCCGGGGAAGCCCTGGACCGGCGGCTGGCCGCATATGCGCAACCGGAACTCGATCCGGAAGCCGCGCGGCTGCTGAAAAAATATCTGGACCTCTGATACCATTGCTCCGTCGGGTTTTCGCAACTCGACAGAAAACAGCTATGAATGCACGAGAGGATTATATGGACACCGTCAAAATTGTTATGGGCCTGGTCGGATACGGCGTCATCGGGTCGGCCGTCACCTGGAGCTTCGCCCGCTCCGAGAGCCTGAAAGCGCGATTCAGTCTGGATGTGCTGGCCCGAAAGCGGCCGGAATCCGCCCCGGAAGATCCAGCCGTCACCTTCGTCCAATCGCCGGCAGAGATCGCCGCGCGGTCGGATATCATCATTCTGGCCGTCCGGCCCGAGCAGATGCGGGCGACCGTCGCGGATCTGCTCCGGTCTTGGCCGGCCGGCGTTCCCGACAAAAGCCGACTGCTTGTCTCCCTGGCCTCGGGCGTGCCTCTGTCGGCCCTGGAGGAAATGGGCCGGGGGAAAATGGCCGTGGCCCGGGTGATGCCCAACACGCTGGTGGAGGTGAACCGGGGCCTATTCGGGCTGTGCGCCGAAAAAGGCCTGGCGGAGGGTTTGAAGGAAGCGGTGCGATTCTTCTTCGGCGGACTCGGCATGGTCATCGACCTGGAAGAAGACAACCAGATGAACGTCTTCACCGCCCTGGCCGGCTGTGGGCCTGGCTTTCTGTTTTACCTCATGGACAGCTTCAGCGAGGCCGGGGTCAGCGTCGGGCTCAGCCGGCGGGCGTCGCTGAGCATCGCCATCGGTCTTATGGGCGGCTGCGCGGAACTGGCCGCGAGCACGGGCCGGCATCCGGCCCTGCTTCGCGAGCAGGGCGTCTCGCCCGCCGGCATGACCATCGCCGGCATAAACCACCTTGACCGGTACGGCGTACGCGGCCACATCATCGACGCCGTCAAAACCGCCTGCGAGCGCGGCGCCGCCATGGACCGGGAAACGGTGGCTGGGTATAAAAAATGAAAAACTGATGGTCGCCGAAGCCGAGCGCGTCGGCGAACTCCCGCTCGATTTCCTTGAACACTTCCGGCGTCAATTGGCCCTCATCTTCGGGGTTGAAGCTGTGACCACCGAGTCTATAGGCCTTCTCCTTGTGTAATACGTCATGACCCCGTCGGCCATAAACACCAGCATCAGCCCGGCCACGCGGTTCGGGGTGAACAGGGGGGCGGGCGCCGGCCCGCAGGCCAGGAAACCGAAAAGGGGGCCCATGGTGATCATCAATAGTTGTGGGCAAAACTTTTAAGCATTACAGCCGTCATCGTCCGCCCCCAGCAAAAGGCAACAGCCCGCTGTCACCGCATCCACGTAGTGAAGGGGCGGGTGGGGCAGCTTGTGATAATGGTGAAAGATGATCGGTTGCAGCATGGGGCCGCTGGGGAGGCTCGGCAGGATTTCCAGATTGCGCCCGGACCTGCGGCCGGGTTGGCGACGCCCGCCCAGATTCCTGACATGCCGCGTGACGAAATCGTAAAGATACCCTTGCCAGTCGAGCCCCGGGCCGGACGGGAGCGTGTGGAAATTGCGTATCAGAAACAGGACGGAATAGGGATGTTCCTCATAATACGCATACAGCCTTTTCACTATCAAGCGGATTTTCCGGTGCCCCGGCACCTCTGGCTGCGGGGGTGAAAACGCGGCGACCAGTCGCCGGGATTCTTCGGCGTACAGCGCGGCCGCCATCTCGGCTTTGCCGGCATAATGACGGTAGAGCGCGCCTTCGGCGACGCTGGCCGTATCGGCGATGTCCTTGATGGTGGCCCCGTTGAAGCCGTGGCGGGCGAACAACTCCACCGCCGCCCGATCCAGGTCCTCATAGCAGCAGCCGTATCCGAAGTAAAGCCCCGGTTGACATCCGGAAAACCGGGAGAGTAGAATGGTGCCGGCTCTGGAAGCGGGCCTTCGGCCCGTAATATTGAAAAGGAGAAAGAACATGTCCAACGAACATGATTATGACGGCGCCGGCCGCGGCCCGATCGTGTCCGCCTGCGAAGACCGGCAGACCCGTGAAGTGCAGAGCGTGGAAGGTCCCTGCCCCCTCTGCGGCCAAATCCAGGAATACTTCTCCGACGAACTGCGCCTCAAGGACAAGCTCCGTTGCGCTAGTTGCAAGGAATATTTCGACACCGAAACGTTCAAGAAATCCGCCGGCCTGTAAGCCGCAAACAGTGACCCGGAGGTGAAAGGACATGCGCCCAGTCAAAATAACCGTGATCAAAAAAGGATATCTGCATGAAATGAAAAACGCCCGGATGTTTGGGTGTTTTACAATTTATTACTCCGGCAACTGAATAAGTCATACCCGTGATTTCGCCAAAGCCCGAAATCACTAGACTCCAGCGGCCGGGAACAGACTTCTAAAGTTGCCGGGTTAATATTAAAGACAGATAGATTGTAAAACGCTCTATGGCTCAGAACAAAAAGAGCGGGGACTGTCTGTCCTCGCTCCTTTTCTCTCTCAAGCCGCCTGGTCCTCAATCTCCAAACGTCGGCGTCGGCGGGGCGTCGCCCTCCTGGGCCGGCGGGGCGGTCTCTTCGGCCGCCGGGCGGCCGCCCATGCTGTCGTCGGGGAATTCCTCGAGGTAGTCGGGCATATCCTGGTACAGTTTCACCAGGCGGACCATGGCGTTGCGCCGGGTGCCGAGGGGCACGGCGAGGTCCTTGACGCCCAGGGATTCGCCCATTTTATCGAAAGCTTCGACCTTGAGGTTGAAGCTCGGGCCCAGCACCTTCACCAGGATGCGCTCCCGGGGCATCATTTCCACGGCCTTGGCGATGGAGTAATCGGGCGTGGGCCAGAATTTGAAACTCAGCCAGGCCCGTTGGGCCGCCGGGGCCGAGGTTTCCAGGACCGCGTCGCGGCTGAGGGTCTCGTGGTTTACGGCCACCAGCGCGCCGGCCAGGGAACGGTGGTTCCGGCCGTCCACGGTCTCCACGGCCCGGTTGTCGATGACCACCTTGTGCTGCCGGCCGTAGTAGAACAGGAGGAAGGAGATTATGGCCAGGGCCAGCACCAGGGCGCTGATCACGACGATTTGGCGTTGGCGGGAGACGACGTTTTCACTCATGCGGATTCCTCCGTGGCGGGCTGGGCGGCCGGGGCCGGTCCGGTCCGGCGGGCGGCCCGGGCTTCGCCGCGGCGGCGGCGCCAGGCGTGGAGGACCAGGGCCGCGGCGATGACCCCGTAGGCCACGAAGACCCGGAAGTATTCGCCGACCTCGGCCTTGCCCAGGATGGCCTTGCCGGCCATGGGGGCCGAAAAAAAGAGGATGTGGAAAAGCAAGACCCCCACCACCGCGTTGGTCAGCGTGGCCCGGGTCACCGAGGCCCCGCCCACCAGCAAGGCCGCGATGGCGTACATGGCCGCCTGGTCCTGGCTGTTGTAGGTGGAGAGGGTGCCCATGTTCTGCAGGAAGATGATCTGGCCGAAGGCCCCCAGGACGGTGGAGATGATGATGGCGATCAGGCGCGTCCGGTCCACGTTGATGCCGGCGGCCTGGGCGATGGGCATGGATTCGCTCACGGCCCGCATGTCCTGGCCCAGCTTGGTGCGGCGGAACCAGACGATCAGGGCGGCGAACATGGCGATGACCAGGTAGGTGCCCAAGGGGATCTGGATGCCCTTGATGTTGAGCATGATCATCTGGTCCAGGGCGCCCCGGGTCTCGATGAGGCTGACGGCGTTGCGGATGCCGAACCCGCGCGACAAGACCAGGTCCGCGCTCCGGATGGGGATGATGGAGCCCATGCCGTAGAGGACGATCAGGTCATACACGCCCTTGGCGAAGAAGCCCAGGATCAGCGACGTGACCATCTCGCTGCCTTTGGCCCGGTTGAGGACCATCCCGCACAGGATCCCGGCCACGATGGCGATGGGGATCGAAAGAATGGCGGTCAGAAGCAGGCCCGGGAGACCCACCACCATCCAGTCCACCACCAGGATCAGGGCGATCTGGCCGGCCATGGCCCCCAGGACCATCCCGAAGTTGAGGCCCATGCCGGCCATGACGGGGATGATCAGGGCCAGGACCAGGAAGAGGTTCCGGCCCAGCCGGGTGAAGACCTCCTGGATGACGTAGGGGGCGCTGTAGCCGGAAAGGTGGATGGCCCCGGCCGACAGGAGGAGGAAGATGATGGGGATGATGCTGTTGAGGAGGAAATTCTCCATCCGGGGACTCATCAGCGCACCTCCTTGACCCGCCGGGTGAGGGCGTAGATGATCATGCCGTTGGAGACCACGACCCGGAGCACTTCGCTGATGTCGATGCCCTCCAGGGCCGAGTTGATGACCGAGGGGGTCATGGTCAGGATGCCCTGGAAGAGGAAGGCCCCCACCAGGACGTGCACCATCGACACCCGGCCCAGGGAGGCCCCGCCCAGAAGGACGGCCGCCACGGCCGGGAAGGCCATGTACAGGGGCGCCAGGTAGAGCTGGACGAAGCCGTAGCTCTGGGCGTAGACGATGATGCCCACGGCCCCGATGACCGTGGAGATGATCACCGAGAGGATCCGCATCCGGTCGACGTTCACCCCGCTGGCCCGGGCGAAATCCGGATTCTGGCCCACGGCGCTCATGGCCTGGCCCGTGCGGGTGCGGAAGAAGAGCCAGACCAGGAGACACATGAAGCCGAAGAAGAGGATCATGCCCGTGGGGAAGACCTGGCCGAAGAAGGTGAAGCTCATGAAGTCGGAGAGGATGTTGGTCCAGTACTGGTCCATGCTGATGGTGGTGCGGAGGCCCGTGCCGCCGAAGCTCCAGACCATGGCCTTGCTCTTGAAGGGCAGAAGCAGCCAGGCCATGCTCATGAAGGCCACCGAGGAAAAGCCCACGTAGGTGGCGATCATCATCTCGTCGCCTTTGACCATGTTCAGGAGGATGCCGTAGCCCCAGCCGAAGAGGGCGGCGAAACCCACGCCCAGGCCCACGGCCGTCAGAAAGCCGGCCATCCCCGTCAGTTCCAGTTCGATGCTGATGAGGATGCCCAAAATGCCGCCGATGATGCCCAACGGCAGCCCGAAATTCAGGCCGCAGCCCGAACGGATCATGGGCACCATGGCCAGGACCATGACCCCGTTGCGGCCGAAGCGGACGATGGTGTCGGAGATGGAGGTGGATATCTTCACCTGCACCAGGGGCGCCGCCAGAAACAGGGACAGGAGAAACAGGCCGATGATGATCCGGGGCCAGCCCGCCGCCTCGATCATCCCTTTGACGCCTTTCATTGCACCACCTCCCGGCAGGCTTCGTCAGCCCCGTTGGCGTCGAGGCCCGACATGAGAAAGCCGAAATCCTCCAGGGGCGCGCTGGCCGGGAGAATCCCGGCCACCCGGCCTTCGTTGACGACCGCGATGCGGTGGCACACCGACCGCAGTTCCTCCAGTTCCGAGGAGGTGACCACCACTGTGGTGCCCGCCTCCTGGTTGTAGCGCCGGAGGGAATCCAGCACCAGCTCCTTAGCCCCCACGTCGATGCCGCGCGTGGGCTCGGAGACGAACAGAAGGCGCGGGGCCAGGGTGAAGGCCTTGGCCAGGCAGACTTTCTGCTGGTTGCCGCCGGAGAGGTGGCCGGCCTTCTGCAGCGGCCCCGAGCATTTGATGGCCAGGGCCTCGATGTATTTGAGAGCGTTCCGCTGCAAGGCCTCGTCGTCCACCAGGGTGAAGGGGCCGGCTTTTTTCAGAAATTCCTTCTTGATCTGGAGGGCCGTGAAGCCGATGTTCATCTGGATGGATTCATCCAGCAAAAGGCCCACGCCCCGCCGGTCTTCGGACACGAAGGCCACCCCGGCCGCCAGGCAGGCCCCGGGGTTATTGAGGGGCAGGTTGCCGCCGTAAAACTCCACCGAGCCGCCGGCCAGTTTCAGGCCCATGAGCCCGGCCGGAACGCCGAGCTTCCCTTGCCCGGCCAGACCGGCCAGGCCGAAAATCTCACCCTCGCGGATATCCAGGCTCACGTTGTCCACGCGTTCCCCGGGCATTTCCACCCACAGGTCGCGCACTTTGAGGATAACCGGGTCGCCGGAACAGTCCCGCTCCTCGCGCTTGGCCACCTCGCTCCCGGTGTCGCGCTGGACCATATAGGCCGCGATCTGGCGCACGCTGGTTTCGGTGGTGGGCATTTCGGCCACTTTGTGGCCGTCCCGCAGCACCACCACCTTCCGGCACAGCTCCATCACCTCGCGCAGGCGGTGGGAAATGAAGATGATGCCCATCCCGCTCTCGGCCAGCTTTCTGATGGCGTCGAGCAATATGGACGCTTCGCTTTCGGCGAGGACGGCGGTGGGTTCATCGAGGACGAGAAGGCGGGTGCGGCTGCGGTCGATTTCGCGGGCGATTTCCAGGAACTGCTTGTGTCCCACGGGGAGGCGGGAGACCGGGGAATCCTGGTCGAGCCTGACCCCCAGTTTCCCCAGGGCCGTCCCGGCCCGCGCGGCCATCTGGTCGCGGTCCAGGGCGTTGATGCGCTCGCCGAAGACCGATTCCAGGACGCTGCGTTTGACGGGCTCGCGGTTCAGGAGGATGTTCTCCGTCCCCGTGAAGCCGGGGATGAGGGAAAATTCCTGGTGGACCATGCCGATGCCGGCCTCCAGGGCCTCCCGGGGGGAGCTGAACTTGACGGGCCGGCCGTCGAGGTAGAGCTGCCCTTCGTAGCCCCCGGTATTGACGATGGCCGGCATGCCGAAGCAGATGTTCATCAGGGTGGATTTGCCGGCCCCGTTTTCGCCCACCAGGGCCACCACTTCACCGGCGGCCACGGAAAAGCCGACGTCGGTCAGCACCCGGGATTCGCCGTAATTCTTGGAAATACATTCGCAGCGGAACAGGTCGCCGGTATGGTCGTCCGTCATCGCGCCTCACCTTTCGTTTCCGTTTCGGCCGAACGCGGCCGGGCCCGGCCGCCCGCCGGCAGGAACACCGCCTCGGCCCGGGCGATAGGCTGGTCATCGCGGTCCAGCACCTGGGCCCGGACCAGGATCTTGCGGCCGGTCTCCTCCACCCGGGCCCGGGCCCGGTAGTTCCGGCCCGGCTCCAGGGGTTTTTTATACCGCAGATGGTAATCGGCGGTGAAGGCCCACTCGTCGCAGGTCGCTTTCACCGCCCAGGCCATGGCCTCGTCCAGCACGGCGGCCACCAGGCCCCCGTGGACCACCCGGCTGAAGCCGCACCAGCTCTCGTCCGGGACAAAGGGTATCTCCACGGCGCGCGCGGCCTCGTCCCACAGTATTTTCAGGCGCAGGGCCCGGGGATTGGAATCGTTGTTGTCGCAAATAAAGCAACCCGGGGACCCGGGGAGCCTGGTCAGTGCTTCGGCCATAACGTCACCTGTTGTTTTGTGTCCATAGGAAACCACTATAGCGAAAAACCGTCATTTTCACAATATGCGGATTTTCGGGGCCCGGGGCGGGCCCCCTTGAGCGGCAAAGGGCGTTTGCCAGGAAAGGCGTCTCTGGCGGCTGAAAAGGGGCTGGCGCCCGGCGGGTTTTCCAAAAAATGGGCCGGCCGGGCGTCGGAAGGGCGGAAGGAGGGCGGGTTTGAAGGGGCCCCCTAAAAACCCAGGTGCCGGACGAAAATGGTCTGGAACTGGGGGTCGAAGCCCAGTTCGAGCACTTCGGTCTCGGCGGCCAGGGCGTTGAGCTCCTCGACGGCCGCCGGGGTCAGGATGATGCGGGCCGCCCCGGCCAGGGAGGAGTTGCCGACGAAGTGCACGGGCCCCTCATAGTTCCGGGGGATGAGGCTGATGGCTTTCAGGCTCTCGGGCTTGAGGTGGAAGCCGAAGGCCCCGGCGATGACGATTTCGTCCAGGTTTTTTTCCTTAAGCCCGACCTTGGCCAGGAGCATTTCCACGGCCGCGGCGATGGCCCCCTTGGCCAACTGCACCTGCCGGACGTCCTTCTGGTCGAAGAAGACGTCGTCGGCCAGGGTGAAGCGGCCGCCGCGCAGTTCCTCGAGCCATTCGGCGCCGGCCGGGATTTCGGCCGGGGGCTTCATCCGGCCGGTGCGGTCCACCAGGCCCGAAGACACCAGGGCGGCGGTGAGGTCGATGAGGCCGCTGCCGCAGAGGCCGGTGGGCCGGGCGTCGCCGATGGTGGTGAATTTATACTGATGATCCGGGGTCAGGCTGAAGCTGTCCACGGCCCCGGGGGTGGCTCTCTGCCCGCGCAGGATGTTCATGCCCTCCAGGGCCGGCCCGGCCGCGCAGGAGGTGGCCACCAGGCGCCCCTGATGGCTGAGCACGATTTCCCCGTTGGTGCCAATGTCGATGTACAGGACCGTGCCCGGCCGCTTCTTGAGCCCCACGGCCAGCATGCCGGCGCTGATGTCGCCGCCCACGTAGGCCGAGATGGTGGGGGCGGTGAACACCTTGGCCCGCCGGTCGAGGCCCAGCTCTTCGGCCAGGTGGGACAAATCCAGACTCTCGACGATCACCGGGCGGTAGGGGGCCTGGGCCAGGCCCCGGGGCTGGATCCCGGCCAGAAGATAGATCATGGTCGTGTTGCCGCTGACGGCCAGGCTCATGATCCTGGCCCGCCGGTCCTCTCCGCAGGCCGAAAGGAGAAGGGCGGCCAGGCCGTCCAGAACCAGTTTCTGCAGATGCCGCTGCCGCTCCGGCCCTTCGGAGGCCAGGGTGATCCGGCTGATGACGTCGCCCCCGCAGGTGGTCTGGGGGTTCAGGG
>JAVBQN010000048.1:0-126839 GCA_031549025.1 Candidatus Adiutrix sp.
GGTGTGGTGGGTGGTTGGGCGGTGTTTTTTGTGCGCCCCCCCCCCTCCCCCCCCCCCCCCCCCCCAAAACCCCCCCCCCCCCCGGGGTTTCGGCGAATGGTGGGGGGGGCCTTAGGCGTCCCCATACGGAAGCGGCGTATAGAGCGTTTTACAATTTATCTGTCTTTAATAATCTGAGCCGGGCAGGCGAGTTGCGGCGGGGCTTACGGGTCAGAGATTTGAAGTAGGCGTCCCAAATGCGCCCAGTGCTGGCCAGGCCTTCCTAACCGCCACCGTCTCGTTCTTCAGGGGGTTAGAGGGGGACGCAGTCCCCCCGTCTCTTCGGGGGATCCAAGGGGGCGCAGCCCCCTTGGCGCCCGGTGGGGTCTGGGGAAGGGGGGCGAGCCCCTTCCCCAGCAGGGCTTGGGACAGCGTCCCAACAGGGATAAAACCCGCAGGGTTTTGTCCCGGGTATTCTCCGGATCGCAGAACTCCTTATTCTTCCAAACGGCCGCAGCCAAAGGATTCCCGCCATGCCGCTAACGATCGAAGAGTTTCAGAATCGGCTGGCGGACCTTTGTCCGCCATGGCCGGAATCCCGTTTTCTGGTGGCGTGTTCCGGGGGACTGGATTCCACGGCGCTGCTGCGTCTGGCCGCCTCCGCCCTGCCCCCCGGACAGGTGGCGGCCGCCCACCTCAACCACCGGCTGCGGGGCGCGGCGGCCGAGGCCGACCAGGCCTTCGTCGAAGAGACCGCCTGTTCCTTGGGGATACCCGTCTTCACCGCCGACCGGGACGTCCCGGCCCTGGCCCGCGAGCGCGGCCGGGGCCTGGAAGACGCCGCCCGCGAAGCCCGCTACGCGTTTCTGTCCGAGGCGGCCGCCGCCTGGCCGGCCGACGTCATCCTCACCGGGCACCAGGCCGACGATCAGGCCGAGACCATCCTCCTGCGCCTGGTCCAGGGCTGCGGCTCCGGCGGGCTGGCCGGCATCCCGCCGGCCGGCCATGACCGCGCGGGCGTTCCGATCCTCCGGCCGCTCCTGGCGTTCAGCCGGGCCGAACTTCGGGCCTGGATGGAGAACCGGGGCTTCGACTGGATCGAGGACCTCTCCAACCAGGACCCCCGCCATCCGCGCAACGCCCTGCGCCGGGACGTCCTGCCCGCGCTGGCCCGCCTCAATCCCCGGCTGCCGGAAACCATGGGCCGCCTGGCCCGGATTCTGCGGGCCGAGGAAGACTTCTGGGATGTCCGCCTGGGGCGCCTGTGGGACCGGGCGGTCATTGTGGAGGCGCAGGACCGTGTCACCCTGAGCCGGCGGGTTCTGGACGAACTGACTTTGGCCGAACGCCGGCGTCTGATCTATAAGGTTTTGCGGCGGCTTCAGCGGGGCCGGTCCCGGCCGGGCGAGCCGGTGAGTTTCGAAAGCGTGGACACCGCGCTGGACCTTTTGGGGCAACGGCGCCACCGGGGCCTGGATCTGCCCGGCGGCCTCCGGGCCGAGGTCGACCCCAACGAGCTGCGCCTGTCCCCGGCCTCCCGGTTTCTGGATCGCTGACGATTGGATTACACCGGCACGCGAATCGAACAAACGACGTAAAGGAGAACACTAATGAGTCTGGGAAAAGAGTTCAGGGAATTCATTTTACGCGGCAGCGTCATCGACATGTCCGTGGGCATCATCGTGGGGGCGGCCTTCACCAAGCTGGTGGACTCCCTGGTCAAGGACATCCTCATGCCGCCCATCGGCCTGGTCCTGGGCAAGGTGGACTTCACCAACCTCTTCGTGACCCTCAAGGACGGCACCGCCGCCGGCCCCTACCCCACCCTGGAACTGGCCAAGCAGGCCGGGGCCGTGACCCTCAACGTGGGGCTCTTCATCAACGTCATCATCAGCCTGGTCATTGTGGGCGCGGCGGTGTTCGTGCTGGTCAAAGGCATCAACCAACTGCGCCGGGCCCCGGCCCCGGCCCCGGCCGAGGCCACCACCAAGCCCTGCCCCTTCTGCGTCTCCGACATCCCCATCCCGGCCACCCGCTGCCCCCACTGCACCTCACAGCTGTAAAGAGTCCGGGGCGAACCCGCCGGAAAAGCGCCCCCAAAGGATGAGGGCGATCAGGCCCGCGCAGGCCCAGGCGGATTCCGAAACTCCCTCCGGATAAACCGATCCCCGCCGGACGCGGGGATCGGTATTTGTCTATAGCGATGGCCGGGAGGCGGTCACTGTTTCGCCGGCGCTTCCTCCTGGGCAGCGGGCGCGTCTTTTTTCGGCTCGGCCTTCTTCGGCTTGGCGTCCTGGGCCGCCGGCGGAGCCTTATCCGTATGCACGGTGATGGTTTCGGCCTTCATGGAATATTCGGGATCGAAGGCGGCTTCGAAGAAGTTCTTCACCTTGGCCAGAGACGGATACTTGCTGACTTGGCCGTTTTCGTTGAAGCTGAAGCCATACTTGCCCGAAGCCAGCGAAGCCGCCGCCTGGGGATTGATGGCGTACAGGTCGATGGCCCCGCGCTGCAAGACGCACAGGCCCAGGAGAACCTCCGGCCCGGCCGCGTTTTCCACCTGGATCATATACCGCCCCGAGGTCTTCAGGGGCTCGAAGACCAGCTTCATGGTGCTGTTGTCCGGGGCGGTGAAAATGTAGGTGTTGGTGGTCCCGTCCACCCGCTTCAGGATGTAGGTCTCGTTCTTCTTGCTGGCCCGGAAGGCCCCGGAAATATCGGGCATGTCGACCTTGTCGGAAGACTGCAAAATGCCCTTTTCCGCCGTCATCACGCAGCCGCCAGCCGCCAGGGCGAAGACCGCCAGGAGGGCCGACATCAAAAACGCGCGCATTGTTTTCATAATCCGTCTCCTTCAAGGAAACCGGGGCCCGAAGGCCCGTCACGTCAAGGCCGCCCGACGGCGGCCGCGCATTTCGAACCAAGCCCGGCGGGGGTTACCCGTTCTCCCGCTTGGCCTGTTGCCACAATTCCTCCAGGCGGTCCTGGTCCACGTCCTCGGGCTTCCGGCCCTCCCGGGCCAGGGCGTCTTCAATATGGCCAAAGCGCCGAACGAAGCGGTCGTTGGCCTCGGTCAGGGCCTCCTCGGCGGAAAAGCCCAGGTGGCGGGCCAGATTGGCCAGGGCCAGCAGAACGTCGCCCATCTCGGCCTTGGCCCGGGCCTGCCGCGCCGGCTCCACCGTTTTTTTGTCGTAGCCCGGCAGGAGCGCGTCCAGTTCGGCCAGTTCCTCCCCCACCTTGGCCCGCACCGAGGGCGCGTCCGGCCAGTCGAAACCGGCCCGGGCCGCCCGGGAATTGAGGCGGTGGGCCCGCTGGAGGGCCGGGAGGGCCATCGGCACCGAGGCCAGGAGGCGTTCGTGCTTCTTGTCGCGGCGCTTGATGGCCTGCCACTGGTCCAGGACGGCCTGGGCGTCGCTCATGGGCTGGCCGTCGCCGAACACGTGGGGGTGGCGGGAGACCATCTTGGCCCGCACCTGGTCGAGGATTTCACAAAGGCCCCAGCCCCAGCGGGCCTGGGCCAGACGGCCGATGAAGGCCACCTGGAACAGGACGTCCCCGGCCTCCTCGCGGATGTCGTCGGGGCTGTCGGTCTTCAGGCCTTCCAGAAGTTCGTAAGTCTCTTCCAGGACGTTGCCGGTGATGGTCTGGAGCGTCTGCTTCAGATCCCACGGGCATCCGGTCTCCGGGTCCAGAAGACGGGCGATGACCTGGTCCAGGAGGACCAGGGCTTCACCTGCTTTGTCGGTGCTGTTCATAGGGAAACTCGATTGGCTGAAAAGCCAGGGTTCGCTCACTCCGCCGGCTGGGGCCAGGACGGGGCGGCCTGGCCGGCGGGGGCGGCCGGCGCGGAAAAGAGGTTCGGATGGTCGGAGATGAAGCGCTTGAGGTCCTCGCCGGTGAGGGCCGCGCCGTTGGCGATGTTGCGCAGTTTGTCCCGCCAGGCCGGGGTGATGGCCTCGGGCCGGGTGCGCATGAGGTTCTGGATGGTGTTCCAGTCCACGGAGCCCATCGGAGTCGCGGGCGCCGCCTGGCCGGAGCCGCCGCGCGGATCCCCGATCACCGGCAGGTTTTTCTTCGCATTCGTGATCAGGCGCAGGGCCTCGGGCATCCAGGCCCGGGTCTGGTCGGTCACCGGCTGGAAATAGGGCATGAGGGTCGAAGTCTGGAAGATCGGTTCCGTGGGCTTGATGAAGGTCTGGGCCAGGACCAGGAGGACGGCGCAGACCAGGACGCCCTTCACCACCCCCACCACGGCGCCCAACAGGGCGCTCACCACCGGGCTGATGGTCAGCTTGATGATTTTGTCGACGAAAATGGAGATGATGCTGATGAGGAAATAGACCACCAGGAAGATGAAGGTGAAGCTGACGATCCCCCGCTGGCCTTGCGAGTCGAAAATGGCCTTGAGGTGTTCTTCGCCCAGCGGCCAGTAGACGCTGGCCACCCAAAAGGCCACGAAGAGCCCCAGGACGGCCACCACTTCCTTGACCACCCCCCGGAAGATGCCCCGCAGAAAGAAGTACCCCAAGACCACCATCAAGGCAATGTCCAAGTAGCCATCGGTCGACATCGTCATAACCACCCGCCAGTTTCTTCAATGTATTTTTGGTGGCGCGGGAAACCCTTCGGCTCCCGGCCGAAAGGCCGCGTACAAGCCATTCCGGTAAAAACGGAATATTTTAGCATGCCGGGCCGGTGCAGTCAAATACGGAATTTCTCGCGTTCGGCCTCGGGCACGGACTCGTTAAGGCCGCCGGTGCGGTAGCCGGCCAGGTCCAGGGCCGCGAAGGCGAAGCCCAGGGCCCGCAATTCCCGATCGACCCGGTCCATGAGGGCCTCGTCGAAGAAGCGGCGCCGCTCCGAGGGTTCCACCTCCAGCCGGGCCACCTGGCCGTGGTGGCGCACCCGGACCTGGCGAAAGCCCAAGGACCGCAGGAAATCCTCGGCCCGCTCCACCTGGGCCAGTTCCTCCCGGGTGATCGTCCGGCCGTAGGGGAAGCGCGAGGCCAGGCAGGCGTAAGCCGGCTTGTCCCAGGTGGGCAGCCCCAGGTCCGCCGACAGCCGCCGCACCTCGGCCTTGGTCAGGCCCGCCTCCTGGAGGGGGCTGACCACCCCCAGTTCCCGCGCGGCTTTGAGGCCCGGACGGAAATCGCCCAGATCGTCGACATTGCCGCCGTCGGCCAGCGCGGGGAAACCTCGCGCGGCGGCCAATTCCCTGAGCTTCCCGAACAGGGCGGACTTGCAGTGGTAGCAGCGGTCGGGCGGGTTGCCGGCCACCCCCGGCACGGCCAGGGCCGAAACCTCCACCGTCAGGTGCTCCACCCTCAGTTCGGCGGCCAGGGCCGCGGCCTCGGCCGATTCCCAGGCCGGGAATATCTCGGCCCGGGCGGTCAGGGCCAGGATATCCGCCGGGGGCAGAACCTGGGCGGCCACTTTCAGCAGCAGGGCGCTGTCCGTCCCGCCGGAAAAGGCCACGGCCAGGCGGCCCAGCCCGACCAGGCTCCGCTTCAGAGTTTCCAATTTTTCCGTAAGGCCGGCGCCGTCTTGAGTCATGGCCCTCTTGTTTCCCCGAGGCAATAATGGTATTTTACATACAGGATATTTCAATATTGGCGCGATTGGCCCGGCCACGGCCCACCCCCTCAAGCGGCCAGAGCCGCGAGGCCGAAAGTCGGCCCGAAAGGGCCGACGGAGCGAAGCGACCGGCGGCCAAGCCGTCCGGTGACTCGCCGGGCCAGAATCACATTTTTGGCCCGGCGACGACCGCGCTCGTCAAGGCACCCAGGCCATAGTCAAAAGGATACGCCCATGGACCAGACCATTATCGTCATCGACCAAGCGCCCGCGGCCTTCGACCTGGAAGCCATCAGCCAGAAGCTGCGCATCCGCCCCGGCAACAAGTCCCGGGACATCCTGATCGCCCTGGCCCGGGAAGCCCAGCCCCTGGCCCGGCCCCGGGCCGGAGCCAAACTCTGCGGCCTGGCCGTCGTGGCGGACAACAAAATTCAGATGGAAGACACGGTCTTCACCAGCCCGCTCCTCCCCAAGAACATGGGGGGGCTCAGCCGGGCCTTCCCCTACCTGGCCACCGAGGGATCCGAACTGGCCGAGTGGGGCCACTCCTTTTCCGGACTGGAACGCATCTACGCCAACGCCCTTCAGAACGCGGCCATGAAACAGACCGAAGCGATCCTGGAAAAAACCGTCATGGAGAAATTCGGCATTGCCCAGGTCTCGGCCATGAACCCCGGCTCCTTGACGGTCTGGCCCATCACCCAACAGGCGCCGCTCTTCGAACTGCTGAATCCGCTGCCGGAAAAACTGGGCGTCACCCTCCTCCCCACCTTCATGATGAAACCGGAACACACCGTCTCCGGCATCTACTTCCAAACCGACACCAAATTCTTCAACTGCCAGCTCTGCCCCCGCCTCGACTGCCCCAACCGCAAAGCCCCGTCCACGGTGGCCTGACCAGGGGGAAGAAAAGAGGCCTTACGCCGTCCGCCACCAGCCCTGATAGGGCACTTTGGCAAAGCCGAGCTTGTGATACAGGACGCTGACGGCCTCGTTGGCCGGGGCCACTTCCAGACGGAAGCCGCGCGCCCCGTCCCGTTCCCGCAATTCCTTCATGCCCGCTTCCAGCACCCGACGGCCCAGGCCCTGGCCCCGCGCCTCCGGCCGCAGGTACAGTTCCTCCAGCCAGGCCACCCGGCCGCCGAACTCGGTGGACCAAGTCAGGGAGGCCAGGAGGTAGCCCACCGCCCGGCCGTCGTCGGCGGTGACGAGCCAGGCCCGGGCCAGGGGCGAGGTGTTGCCCAAACTTTCGGCGAAAGTGCGGTGGAAGTGGTCTTCCGGCACCGGATGGTCGGTGGCCTCGCTGGCGTAAAATTCCCGGCTCAAGGCCAGGTAGTCCGGAAAATCGGCGGTGGCGAACGGTCTCATCATAACAGCGACAACTCCTATATTTCGTTCGGGGAGGTCCCCCCGGGCGCATGAAGGGCGGCCCGTCAGGCGCCGCCCCCACATAAAAGGCCGGTCGGAATGTGCGAAAACGCCGGGGGCCTCTCAGGGCTCTTCGAAGTGGCCCTGTTCCTCGGCCAGCTTGAACCACTTCTCGGACTCGGCCGGATCCCGGGGCACGCCCCGGCCGTCGTGATACATGGCCCCCAGGGCGGCCTGAGCCTCCACGTGGCCCTGCTCGGCGGCCTGGCGATACCACATGGCGGCCTCGGCCGGGTCGGGCTGGACCCCGTCGCCCTTTTCATAGGCCAGCCCCAGGTTGTTCTGGGCGTCGGGCAGGCCCTGTTCCGCGGCCAGGCGGAACCATTTGAAGGCCTCGCGGTAGTCTTTTTTGACCCCCTGGCCCTGATAATAGGCCAGCCCCAGGTTGAACTGGGCCTCGGCCAGGCCCTGGTCCGCGGCCAGCCGATACCAGCGGGCGGCCTCGGCGAAATTCCGGCCGACCCCGCTGCCGTTCTCGTGGGCCACCCCCAGGTAGAACTGGGCCTCGGGATAGCCCTGCTCGGCCGCCCGGCGGAACCACCTGGCCGCCTCGTCGTCGCTCTGGTCCACGGCCAGGCCGTCGTTATACATCACGCCCACCATATACTGGCCCGCGGGCATACCCTGGTCGGCGAGATATTTAAATATTTCGAAGGCTTTATCGGCGTCTTCGGGAGCGTCGCGGCCGGCGAGGAAGCGGTCGCCCATGGCCAGGAGAACCTCGTTGTCCCCGCCGGCCGCTTTTTTCAACGCTTCAAGGCTATACGGGTCCCCGGCCTGGGCCGCGCCCACGACCAGCAGCAAAGCCATGACTATGGCCGCCCAAATTTTCGGCATGACTCCCGTTCTCCCCGTCCGAACCGAAATGCCTCCCGGTACAGAAAAACCGACTAATATTATATCACCGTGAGCGCCTTCTGTCAAAAACAGGCCGCTTGGGGCCGCCATACGCCCGCTCCGGCCAAGCCCCCCAGGGCGTACGCATTCCTATTCGTGCCATTATGCGCCAAGTGCCGGATTCAGTAACGATTCCAGAGAGCCGTCAATTTAGAAGAATGCGGTTATAGAATTCCGCCGCCCAAGTCTCTCTTCTCGTCATAATCCAAGCCGCCTCAAACCAGCCTCATAAGCCAAAGCTTCTACTTTTATATCCCGGCTTTGAAACTGTTTCAGCAGTCCCTGATTATCAGCGGGGGCTATAAAGTGATGAAGCACACCATTACCACTTAAGACCGCCTGGATGCCAATGGAATCCCCCTTGAAGCACGGGGCGGAGTGCGGTATAATCATACGATTTCAAGTGATTTGATTCGCTGGTGGAAACCATATCTCCATGCCCAGGCCGGCCCCGATCCGGGCCGGCGCGCGGAAAGACATGACTGCGGTAAAAAAGCCCCAAAATCTGAAACGGACCATTGCCATCTACTTCGTCCTGGCCAATATCGCCTTTGGCCTGATCGGGTTCGGCGGGGCGGCCTATAATTTTTACTTTCAGATCAAGGACATGACCATCGATAAGCTCGAGCAGACCGTCACCGCCCGGGCCGGGGCCATCTCCGAGTGGCTGCGTCTGGCCATCATGGTGGCCACCCAGTCCTCCCGCCAGGGCACGGGCAAGCTCTTTTTGGAAAAATACTATGCCGGGGAGATCAGCCGCGATGATCTGGCCCGGGACACGGCCCCCCTTTTGGACGGGGTCATCGTGTATAATACCGACATCAAAGGCATGGTCCGGCTGGACCGTTACGGCCAGCCCCTGGTGCAGCGCGGCCGGGAGATCCCTGGCAATTTCTGGCCGCCGTTTTCCATCGGGCAGCGCGATCCGCTGGTGAACTTCTTCAATCTCGACGAGTCCCGGCCGATTCTCCTGGTTTCGGCCCCCATCGTGGGCCGGGCCGGCGAATACCTGGGCACCGACATCATCATGCTCGACACCGACCCGGTGCAGCGGCTGGTCTCCACCGGCGACGAATTCGGCTTCGACGCCCAGACCTACATGACCGCCCTGGAGGACAACGCCTACCAGCTCATCTTTTCCTCGGTGCCCGGCCAGGACTGGTTCCTGCCCGCGAACATCCGGGAGGTCCTCCACCAGGCCCAGGAAAACAAGCAGATGGTCGAGAGCAGCCAGGGCACGACCTACGGCATCGGCCAGGTGCTCAACGCCAACTGGCAGGTGGTCATCGCCATCGAGGACCAGAAGCTCTATAAGCCCGTCACGGAACAAATGTGGCGGACCACCCGGTATTTTCTGGTATTTTTCGCCTTCGCCCTGGTGGGGCTGTGGTTCATGGCCTTAAAACCCCTCACCGGGGAGGTGGGCAAGGCCACCGACGCCCTGGAGGAGGAGGTCGAAGAGACCGCCGAAAAGCTCCTGAAGGAATCCGAGGGCCGCAAGAAGACCGAAACCAAGCTGGTGGTGGCCACCCACCGGGCCCTGGTGGCCCGCCAGGCCAAGAGCCAGTTCCTGGCCAACCTCAGCCATGAGATCCGCACGCCCATGAACGCGGTCATCGGCATGACCGACCTGGCCCTGTTCACGGACCTCACCGACGAACAGCGCGCCTACCTCACCGAGGTCAAGAAGTCGGCCGACGTGCTCCTGAGCCAGATCAACACCCTCCTGGACCTCTCCAAGCTCGAGGACGGCCTGATGGTCACCGAGAGCCGCGATTTCGACCTGGGCGCGCTCCTCGCCCAGGTGTCCCGCCACTACGACGTCCACAGCCGGGACAAGGGTCTGGGCTTCACCCTGAACCTGGCGCCGGACCTCCCCGCCCGGCGGCGGGGCGACCAACTGCGCATCCGGCAGGTCCTGGGGTTTCTGCTGGACAACGCCTTCAAGTTCACCAGCCAAGGCTCGGTGGAACTCGCCGTGCGGCCCTGGGAAGACAGCCCCGACCTGGTGGCCTTCACGGTCCGGGACACCGGGGTGGGCATCGATCCCGAGCGCCTGCCGCAGATCTTCGACCCCTTTGTCCAGGCCGACGGCTCCCTGACCCGCGAAAGCGGGGGCACGGGCATGGGCCTGGCGGTAGCCAAAAAAATGGTGGAACTCATGGGCGGGACCATGGGCGTGGAATCGACCATGGGGCGCGGCAGCGCCTTCACCTTCACCGTGAGCCTCCCCCTCACCGCCGGAGGCCGGAGCGAAGAGGAGGCCGGGAACCGGCCCTCCCCCCTGACCGTCGAGGAACTCTGCGGGCACCTGGTCGTGATGGCCGACGACAATGAGGTCAACCGCACGGTGCTGAAAGGCTACCTGGCCCACTGGGGCCTGACCGCCCACAGTTTCGAAAACGGCTCGGCGGTTCTGAAGTTTCTGGCCGACCACCCGGAGGTGGAGCCGGACATATTCATCATGGACGTCCTGATGCCGGGCCTGACGGCCGCCGAACTGGAGGCCCGGCTGCGGGAAAAACACCCCCGGACGCCCCTGGTCTTCCTCAGTTCCACGTCGGCCGGGGCGGAAGGTTTCCACCCGGAGGACGAGCGGCGGACCGTGACGCTCGGCAAGCCCATCGCCCGCGACGCCCTGCGGGTCTGCCTGTCCCACCTCCTGGCCCGGAAGCCCAAGGAGGCCTCGGCCAGGGGCCGCGAACCCCAGAAGTTGACCCAGACCGCCAATCCCCGCAAAATACTGGTGGTCGACGACAACCAGTTGAACCAAAAACTGGCCGCCACCTTGCTCACCAAGCGGGGCCATGCGGTGACCGTGGCGGAAAACGGCTTGGAAGCTCTGACCTCCCTTTCCGACGCGAAATATGATATGGTGTTGATGGACATCCAGATGCCGGTCATGGACGGCCTAACGGCCGTGCGCAAGATCCGGGAGGACCCGGCCAAATACGGCCGGCTGCCGGTGGTGGCCATGACCGCCCACGCCCTGCCCGGGGATCAGGAAGTTTTTTTGAACGCCGGCATGACCGGATATGTCTCCAAACCATTCAAGCCTCAGGAATTGATCGCGGCCGCCGAGCAGCCGTTTGCGTCCGGGGACGATTCACACAATAACGGAGGAAGCATCGTGGCCGCAGAACTGGACAAAGCCGCCATTCTGGAAAATTTCATGGATGACGAGGACCTGCTCTTCGAGAGTATCGACCTCTTTTTGGAGCGTGTCGCCTCCCGCATGGACAGCCTGCGGGCCGGAGTGACGGCCAAGGACCCGGAGGTCTTCATGCCCGAGGCCCACACCCTCAAAGGCATGATCGGCATCTTCTCCACGGGCGACGCCTTCGAGAGCGCCAAAAAGCTGGAACTGAAAGGCCGGGACAAGGTCACCGACGGCATCGACGAAGACCTGGCGGATATGGATATCAAACTGAACGCCCTGATCGCCGCCCTCCGCGAGTGGCGCAACGCCAGTTGACCCCTCCTCCTTCCGCATCGACAGCCGTCGGGACCAATATGTTCCGGCGGCCTGGAGGCCGCCCGCGTCCATGACCGCTTCTCAGGCGTCCTTGGCGGCCCAAGTGGCGGTGGAGGCGGCCGCCCCGGATTTCTACACCTACGCCGTGCCCCCGGCCCTCACCGACGACGTCGCCGTGGGCCAGGCCGTGCTGGTCCCCTTGGGCGGCCGGCCGGCCGTGGTGGGCTACATCATGGCCCTGAAAGCCGCGCCCGATCCCCTCCCGTCCCGCCTGAAGTTCATCAGGGAAATCATCGGCCGGGAGCCCCTCTTCGGACCCGCCCTGGCCCGTCTGATCCATTTCATCGCCCATTACTATTTTTATCCCCCGGGACTCTGCGCCAAGGAGATCCTGCCCGGCGGCCTGTCCCCGGCGGCCGAAAAAATTCTGGTCCCGGCCGATGCGGCCGCCGTACCGGCCAGCCCTTTCCTGGGCGCCGAGGCCGAACTGGGGGAGCGCCTGGCCCAGTCCCCCGAGGGTCTCGATCTGCGGGAACTGGAAAAGGAGGGCTTCGGCCCGGCCATCAAGAAAATCCTGGCCGCCGGCCGGGCCGAGACCCGTTACCGCCTGGTGCGGCGCGGTCCCCGGGCCTCGGCCGAGTGGTGGCTGGGCCCGGCCGAAAATCCGCCCGACCCGCCCCCGCGCCTGGGCCCCAGAGAGCGGGAGCTGTGGGATATGGTCCGGAACGGGCCGGACCAGCCCCTGTCCTACTTCGCCAATTATTTGAAGAATCCCCTCACCCAGGCCCGGAACTTGGCCGCCAAGGGCCTGGCCCGCCTGACCGCCCGGGAAACCTTCCGCGACGACCCGGAGCGGGCCATCGACCTCAGCTCCGGCGGCCCGCCCCCGGCCCTCACCGGCCAGCAGGAAGCGGCCCTCACGGCTATTGAAACCGCCCTGGCGGCCCGGACGCACCAGGGTTTTCTGCTTTTCGGGGTCACCGGCAGCGGCAAGACCGAGGTCTACCTCCGGGCGGCCGAGGCGGCCCTGGCCCAGGGCCGGGAAGTTCTGTGGCTGGCCCCGGAGATCGGCCTGACCATGGGCCTGGAGGGGTTTTTAAAAGCCCGTTTAGGGGCGGAGCGGGTGGCGGTGCTCCACTCGGGCCTGACCCCGGGCCAGCGGCACGACCAGTGGCGGCGCATCCGGCGGGGCCTGGCCCCGGTGGTCCTGGGGGCCCGCAGCGCGGTCTTCGCCCCGCTGGAAAATCTGGGCCTGGTGGTGGTGGACGAGGAACACGACTGGGCCTACAAGCAGGATGACGGCCTCCACTACAACGGCCGCGACCTGGCCCGCCGCCGCGCGGCCGAAAGCGGGGCCGCCCTGGTGCTGGGTTCGGCCACCCCGTCCTTCGAGAGTTTCCAGGCGGCCCGGGACGGCCGGCTGACCTTGCTGAAAATGACCGACCGGCCGGGCGTGGCCGTGCTGCCCAAGGTGGAGCTCATCGACCAGGGGGCCGAACCCTCGCGCCACCGTCAGGCCCTGAGCCCGGTGTTGAAAAGGCGCCTGGGCGAGACCCTGGCCCGGGGCGAGCAGGCCCTTCTGTTCATCAACCGCCGGGGCCTGGCCAATCTCCCGATGTGCCTCAAATGCGGCGAGGCCCTCAAGTGCCCCCACTGCAGCCGCACCCTGACCCTCCACGGCCCGGACCAGAGTCCCCCGGCCTCGGCCGGGGCCGAAACTCACGCCGCCCTGGACGGCCGCCAAGTGCTCATCTGCCACGCCTGCGGCTATCGGGCCCATCCGCCCCGGGCCTGCCCGTCGTGCCTGTCGCCCCTGTTCCGCTATTTCGGGGTGGGCACGGAAAAACTCCTGGAGCTCGCCGAGGCGGCCTTCCCCGAGGCCCGGGGGGCCCGGCTGGACACCGACGCCGTCCGCCGCCGGGGCGGCCTGAAGGCCATTCTGCACAGCTTCGCCCGCGGGGACTACAACCTCCTGGTGGGCACCCAGATGGCGGCCAAAGGGCACGATTTTCCCAACCTGACCCTGGTGGGCGTGGTGGACGCGGATCTGGGCCTGAACCTGCCCGATTTCCGGGCGGCCGAGCGCACCTTTCAACTACTTTCGCAAGTGGCCGGGCGGGCCGGACGGGCCGAGGCCCCGGGCACGGTGTACATCCAGACCCTGACGCCCGGCCACCCGGTCTTGCGGGCCGCGGCGGACCACGATTATGAGACGTTTTTCGCCTCCGAAATCGAAGCCCGGGCCGAACTGGGCTATCCGCCCTTCACCCGTCTGGCCCTGATCCGCCTCACCGGGCCGGACGAGGAAACGCTTATCCGGCTCACGGACCGGGCCGCCGAACTGGGCCGGGCCCCGGCCCGCGAGGCCGGGCTGGACCTTTTGGGGCCGGTGCCCTCCCCCATCGCCCGGATCAAGGACCGCTACCGCTACCAATTCCTCCTCCGTGCGCCCGACGCCGCCGGCCGGCACACCTTCCTGGCGGATTGGCTCCCCCAGGTGCGGGGGATGCTGCCGCCTGAGGTGCGGCTGATCGTGGATATTGACCCGTACCAGTTGATGTAGGCAAAGGCGCCCGGGCCTGACGAGTCCGCCCGGCCGCGTCCCGGGCCGACGCCGTACCGGGCCCGAAGCCTGGGACCGCCCTGGTGTATATCTTGTTGTCGGCGGCGGCCGTTTACGGTATAATAGAGTGTCATTCTGATATTTCCCCGGAGGTCAGGCCATGCGTCCTTGGGCTTTTGGAAAGCTGTCGCTGTTGTTGGCGTTGTGTTTGCTGGTGTTGGCGGGGGCCGGTTCCGCTTTGGCGGAGGATTCGGTGACGACCTTCACCCTGCCGGAGCCGCGGTCCGCTTCCGGGAATATGTCCGGCGCGGATATGCCGTGGCTGGATACGGCCCTGGGCGCGGTGGGCCTGCCGGGGACGGCGGGCGCGGCCGATGACGAGACGACCTACGACCGTGCCCGGCGTATGCAGTCCGGTTATGGCGACTCCACCCGCCTGAGCTACGGCGAGCGTTACCGCCGGAACCCGGACGGCTCCTACGGGGCGCAATCGTCGTCGCAATGGAACCGGGGCAACGTGGCCGATAGGTTGCTGGAACAGGCTTTGTCGGCCGGTAGCGGTTATTTTTCGTCCTGGGCCGAGGGTTGGCTGGGGGGTTACGGCAACGCCCGCATCCAGCTGCGGATCAACGACGAGGGGGAGGTGACCGGGGCGGGCGACTTCCTCTTGCCGATCTACGACAGTGAGCGGAGCACCTTCTTCACCCAGTTGGGTCTGCGGACCATGGCCAATGACCGGGTGATCGGGAACTTTGGGCTGGGCCAGCGTTTTTTCCCGGCCGAGAATTTGGCCTTCGGCTACAACGCCTTCATCGATCAGGATTTTTCGCGCAACCACACCCGTGGCGGTGTGGGCCTGGAGGCCTGGTATGACTGGCTGCGGCTGTCCGCCAACTACTACACGCCCTTGAGTGGTTGGAAGGATTCCGAGGATTACGACGCCCGGTTGGTGGAGGAACGCCCGGCTGAGGGCTTCGACGCCCGGCTGACCGGCTATTTGCCGTTCTACCGCAACCTGGCGGTGACGGGCGGTTATGAGAAATGGAAGGGCGACCACGTGGGGAGCTTCGGCAATGACGACGTGGTGCAGAAAGACCCGAAGATTTGGAGTTACGGGCTGGAGTGGACGCCTGTGCCGGCCTTCGCCGCGTCCGTGAACCAGCGGCACAGCGGGGGGCACGACGAGACGCAGTTCGGGCTGACCTTCAATTACCACTTCGGTATGGATTGGGAAGATCAGTTATCCCCGGCCATGGTGGCCGAGATGCGCACGGTGGACGGTTCGCGGCATGAGTTCGTGAATCGGCAGAACGAGATCATCCTGGCTTACCAGGCCAAAGAAGGTGCTTATAACATCATCCAGCGCGGCTCTGGCGGGGCGAACATCTTCCTGTTCCAGATCACCAACGGGTTTGGTGAGCCCGTGGCCGGGCAGCGGGTGGCGGTGAGCCTGCCGAGCGGAGTGACCATGGAGCCCTCCGGGCTTTCGGCCGGTATTCTGAGCAGCGATGTCAACGGCCAGATTATTTTGCGGCTGAGATCCGTGCCGGCGGCGGCCCTGCCGGTGGTGGCCACGCTGACGGCGGGTAAGACGAGCCGGAGTTTCACCCTGGGGGCGTCGGCGACCGGTGGCGGCCTGTTGAAATTTACAAGCGAGGGCGAGAACAGCGATTTCAACTCGAGCGCCGCCGATTATCAGAGCATCATAGGGGTGGCTGTGGAATATGACGACGGCAGCGGAACCGCCCGGCCGATAACGGAAACGGTGAGTTGGGCGGTGAAGTCGGTGAGCAACCCTACGGCGAATTGGTGGTTGAGAAGCGCGACGGCGAAGAATGGTTTGACCTGGGGGAATGCGGCTGACGGCACGAGTTCGTGGGCGGCCGACGCGGTGGCGGGCACGGCCCCGACCGGCGGCACGATCCAGTTGACGGATGTGGTTGGTTCGCGTTCAGTGACTTTGGAGGCTTCGGTGTGCATCGGTGGCGGCGGTTCTGAAACCACCGCCGTAGCCTGTTCCGGCAACGGCGGTGTTTGGTATACGGATGAGACGACGGTGACCTTCGGCGATGGCCCGTTGTCTGTGTTTGGCGCTCGGCCTGGTAGCTTCCCATGGGCGGATACGAATGATATAACCACGGCGTCCAGTTTCCCGGCCGCGAGTGCCTGCGGCGGTTCGGTGGATAAGAATACTTTCCCTTCGGGTGCGGGTTGGACGGTGAGTAGCAGTTCTTATTACGCGTCAGATTCCAAATTGCCCACAGAGGCGGAATTGCAGGCCGTGGCCGGATATAACAACGCTTATAATCCTAATGGCAAGGGTGCGGCTTTGGCGGCCGGCTGGCCTGTCGCCCACTACTGGACGGGAGTGGTCAACTTCTCCGGCGACTACGGCCAGTTCGTGAACCTCGATGACGACGGCTACGTCATCGGCGACAAGTTCACCGAGCGCCACCCGGTCGTCTGCCGTCCGTGAGGGTGAATTAAAATAGCTTTTGACCTTTCGCCCGAAGGGCGTTTATGCCTTTAGTGCCGCCTTTGTTTGTCTTTAGTTTGCCTTTATTCTAAAAGCCACCCCGCAGGGGTCGGCGGCGGTTTTTGAAAACGGGAAGTGGGTATTTCACGTTTCGCGGCCGTTTCCGCCGGCCTTGACCACGGCGGGGGGCTGGCCTATAATAGCCCCTTGAGAATACCCGCGTATCGGAAAGGGGGGGCCTATGAAGCCGGTCGCCGTCATCGCCGAAGCCCCGTTCTTCCAGGGCCTGGCCCCGGATTTGGCGGCCCAGTTGGCCTCCATCGCCGTGGTCAGGCGCTACCAGGCCGGGGAATTCATTTTCGAGGAGAACGATCCGGGCCTCGGCTTCCACCTGGTGGCCGAGGGCCGGGTGAAAATCTTCAAAAGCGCCCCGGACGGCCGCGAGCAGATTCTGCACCTCTTCGGCCCCGGCGAACCCTTCGGCGAGGTGGCCATCTTCCTGGGCCGGGGCTACCCGGCCCGGGCCCAGGCCCTGGCCGACACCGCCACCCTCTTCTTCCCCCGCCCGGCCCTGCGCGACCTCATCGCCAGAAATCCCGACCTGGCCTTCGGCCTGATGGCCGTCATGGCCCTCCGGCTGGTGCGCTTCGCCGGGCTTCTGGAATCGGTCACCCTCAAGGAGGTCCCGGCCCGGCTGGCCGCTTTCATCATTGAGCTGGCCGGGGGGGGCGACCGGGCCGAGCTGGCCCTGACCAAAGGACAGATCGCCTCGCTCCTGGGCACCACGCCCGAGACCATCTCCCGGGCCCTGGGCCGCCTGAAGAACGCCGGCCTCGTCAGCGAACAAAAACCCTTCCTCATCATCGCCGACCGCGGCCGTCTCCGGGACCTGGCCGAAGGTTTAGACACGTTGGATTCTTAGGAGGATCACCGCATGGACCAGACCCCGCCGGAACCCGCCGATCGGGACCCGTCCCCCCCCACCGCGCCGGAGGAGGCTCCGGCCGAGCCCGAAACCGTGCCGCCCGAAACCGCCGCCGAAAACGGGGCGCCGCCCTCCTCTCCCGCCGGCCGGGCCACCTTCCGGGATTGGTGGCAGGCTTCCCGCCCGCCCTTCTACATCGCCACCCTGGCCCCCCTGACCCTGGGCTTCACCGCCGCCGTCAAGTACACGGGACACTATAACTGGGGGCTGTTCTTTCTGATCCTCTTCGGCTCCTTTTTGGTGCACCTGGCCACCAACCTGGCCAACGACCTCTTCGACCACGTCCAGGGCGTGGACGCGGGCCCCAACATCGGCGGCTCCCGGGTCATCCAGGAGGGCAAGATCTCGCCCCGGACCCTGGCCCTGGCCCTGCCCGGGCTGTACACCCTGGGCCGGTTGACGGCCATCCTCCTCATCCGCCTTTCGGGCCAGCCGGTCCTGTGGGCCCTGGTGGTCTTCGCGGCCCTGTCGAGCTTTTTCTACGTGGCCCCGCCGGTGAAGTACGGCCACCGGGCCCTGGGCGAGGTGTTCGTCTTCGTCAACATGGGCCTCATCATGGCCGGGGGGACCTATCTGGCCACGGCCGGCGGGTGGGACACCCGCGTCCTGGCCCTGGCCCTCCCGGTGGCCTTCATGGTGGCCGGCATCCTTTATTACCAAAGCCTCCCGGAGATCGAGACCGACCTGGCCGCCGGCAAGCGCACGTTAGCCAACACCCTCGGCAAGGCCGGGGCGGCCTTTACGTTTCTTCTGTGGTGGCCCCTGGTGTGGCTGCTGATGATCAACCTGTGGCTGGCCGACCTGGCCGCCTGGCCCGTCTGGCTCTGCCTCCTCACCGCGCCCCTCCACCGGGCGGCCTACCGCCGCGTCAAGGCGGCCGGCGACGGCGACTGGCTGCCCCTGGACGCCCACGGCCACCTGGTGCGCAAGATGTACCTGCTCAACGGCATCATTCTCATCGTGGCCGTGGCCGTGAAGTATTGAGGCGACGCATCACCATGCGCCCGTGGGCAAGCCGGGCTGATTCCGGCCGCCTCTGGGCGTCCGTCAAGCTTTCGATACGGGCCGCATAGGGGCCCGCGAAGGTTCCACGGTCGGCGCCAGCCCGGCCGGCCAATCCGCTCGAGCTCTCCCCCGCACTCGGAGTTGGGTCCAGGGCAACCGCCCGGGTCAACTTCCGTAATTCACCAGATGTTCGGACATGGCCAGCCGGTCTTTGCTGAGGAAATCGGCCTCGGCCTGGGTCAGGCCGTAGGCGGCCGGGTCGGCCGCCGCCTCGCGGGTGGGGAGGACGCGGAAGGTGGGCCGGCCGTTCACCACCCGGCGGATGCAGCGGGTCTGCCGGAGAACCAGAGGGCCGAGGGTCTTGCGGCCCTTGAGGTCAAAGCCCAGTTGGGCCGTGACCATCAGGCCCTGGTCGGTATAGCGGTCCCGCTGGTTGCTGATGAAATTCCCGAGGCTGAAGACGGCCGCCCGGCCCCCGCCGGCCTCCTGCCGAATCAGGCCCGGCTGGACCACGTGGGGATGGTGGCCGATGACCAGGTCGGCCCCGGCCTCGAACAGGCCGTCCACCACGGCCAATTGCCGGGCGTTGGGCCGGCGTTGGTATTCTTCGCCGAAGTGGATGTTGACCACCGTGAAGTCGGCCCCGGCCGCCTGGAGGGCCGAGAGGTCCGCGGCCATCAGGTCCGGGGCGGCCACGTTCAGGCGCCAGGTCTCCCGGTCGGGATATTTCAGGGCGCCCTGGTTGACCCCGTAGGTATAGCCCAGAAGCCCCACCGTCACCCCGCCGGCCGAAAACAGGCGCGGTTTGGCCCGGTCTTCGGCGCTGCGGAAGGCCCCCAGGTACAGAAAGCCGTTATCATCAACCACTTCGGCCGTGCGCGCCAGGCCTTTCCAGCCCCGGTCCAGGGAGTGGTTGTTGGCCAGATTCAGGGCGGAAAAGCCGGCCCACCGGAGGCTCGGGGCCAGATCGTCAGGGGCGTTGAACAGGGGATAGCCGCTGTAGGCGCCGCCGGCCAGGGGGGTTTCGAGGTTGCCGAGCACCAGGTCCGCATTCTGGAACAGAGGCCGGACATACTGGAAATGGGGCCGGAAATCATAGCTGCCGTCGGGCTGGCGGGCCGAATTGGTCACGGGCGTGTGCGCCATGATGTCGCCTACGGCCATCAGGGTCAGACCGCGCGGGTCCTGGGGACGACAGGCGGTGGCCGTGGTCCGGCCGGGCTCCGGCGGGGGCGGGGGCGGAGACGCGGCCTCCGGAGTCGGCGCGGGCGGCCTCCCCGGCCCGGCCGGCGGCCACATCCCGGCCGTGACGGCCGCGCCGGCGCCCGCCGCCGCCAGGGCCAGCTTTAAGAAATCCCGCCGGTTCATACCGCCTCCTCCACCTGAAAAAGAACCCGCGAACCGCTCCCCGCCGGTTCGGCCGGGAAGGCGATCGCGGGTTCAGCCCCGGGCCGTTCAGCCATCAGCAAATTACAGTTTCCCCAACCGTTCCTTGGCCACGCCGGCGGCGTAGCTTTTTGGAAAATCGCGCACCACCTTCTGGTACAACAGTTTAGCGCTGTCTTTATCCCCCAGGGACTGGAAGGAAAGCCCCTGTTTCAAAAGGGAGGTGGGCACCTGGCTGCTCTTGGGAAAACCGCGCACCACCTTCTGGTATTCGAGTATGGCGTCCTCGTAGTGCTGCTGGGCGTAGAGGGATTCGCCGATGTAGAACTGGGCGGTGGCCGCATTGGCGCCCTTGGGGTCGGCGGCCAGATAGTGCCGGAACTGGGATACGGCCTCTCCGTACTGCTTCTGGTCAAAATAGGCCTTGCCGTCCTCATAGGGTCCTTTGGCCGAAGGCGGCGGGGCCGGAGTCGAGGTGCCGGTGGGAGCCGGACGGGAGGCGTACGGGCTGGGCTGATCCGGGGCGGCCGGGGTCACGCCGGGCGCCGCCGGTTCGGTGGGCTGGCCCTGGTAGGGACCGGTGGACTGGCCCGGGTAGGCGGACACGGCCGGCGGACCGGTCACGGTCGAGGCCGCGGCCTGGGTCTGGCGGCCGGCGGCCTCCAACTGATCGAGGCGGGCGTTGACATAATCCAGCTGCTGCCGGAGGCTCTGCCCGTCCTGGCCGCCCACGGAGCCAACATTGTACATCAGGCGCTGGCTTTCAGCCCGCAGCCGGGCCACGTCGGCGGAGACGTCGGTGCCGCTGCGCATTTCCAGGAGGCGAACCTGATCCCGAAGATTGGCCACATCCGTTTTCACCGCGGTCAGGTTGGCGGCCGCAGACACGGTCTGGGGAATCTCGCTGGAACGGGAGGAGCGGGTGGAGGTGGCGCAGCCGTTGAGCAATACGACCGCCAGGGCCACCGCGACCAGCAGCTGGCTATGTTTCATCATGCACCTCATACTTTTCCGGCATCCCGCCCCGACCATGCGCCGGCCGAGGGGAAAAAAATATTCTTCAAAGAAGCTCTCAAAACCGGTTTCCCCCGGCCAGGCCCGAACAGCCCGGGGAACGGAAACACAGGCGCCGGGCGGCATACCCCCGACATAGTTAATTATTGTACCATGGCACCGCCCATTTGCCAAGCTGTAATGAACCTTTCCGGCATTCCGGGTCCGGCCCGGCCAAAAGAAAGCCGGGAGTCGAAACTCCCGGCTTTCATGGGCAGCCCAAGGCCATCAACCGGGTTCCCCGTCGCGTTGCGGCGCCGGGGACCGGCTTTTCTCGATTATTCAGCGGTGATCACAAACTGAGCGCGGCGGTTGCGAGCCCAGGCGGCCTCGTTGTGGCCCGGATCCAGAGGACGTTCCTCACCGTAGGACACGGTGGAGAAGCGATTGCCATCCACACCGAGGCTGGTGATGTAGTTGTAGGTGGAACGGGCGCGGCGATCACCCAGAGCCATGTTGTAGGCTTCGGTGCCGCGTTCGTCGCAATGGCCCTGAATTTCCGAGCGAATGCCAGGATACTGGGTCATAAAAGCGGCCTTGGCCTGGATCACGGCCGCGGCGTCAGGGCGAATGTTGTAGCGGTCAAAGTCAAAATAGACATGATCGCCCAAAAAGGCGGCCTTCAGCGCATCGTAGGTGGAGCCGCTATACTGCCCAGTTTTGCAGCTACAACCCACGGCCAGGGGCATGACCACCAGCCCGGCTAAAACAACCAACATAAACCTCTTCATGCTCAATCCTCCTTGTTCTCCACGGCAATGGCCCGATTCGACGGGCGCGTATTGTTCTCAAAACCTCTTGGGGTCCAGCGAGGCGGGCGTTCGCGAGTGAAGGCCGAGCCGCCCTCCCCGAAATCTTCCCGGCCGAGGCGTGGCACCCCCGACACGTTCCGGCAAACCAACCTCTTATGGTGACGCCGCGGATTCGCTCCCAAGAAACCTTTAAAGCCCAACGGTTTCCGTTTCCCGATGGCGGATCGTTCCGCCACACCATGGCGCCTCACACGAGCCGCACCGTTTATTCCGGCGATCTGCGCCGATCATGCGGCCAGGCCCGATTCCAAGCTATTTTTCAGTCTAGCACAATCCAGCAAATTTTCCAAGTCACTATTTCGCTCGGATACAAAAAAGAAACCGGGAGCCATCACTCCAAGTTTCTTCGCGGGTAAACCCTAAAAGTCTGGCCGGGGTCGGGAGCGCCGACAGCTAACCTGTACCATCGGCGCTCCCCGTTCCAGCTTATTCAGCGGTAATTACGAACTGGGCGCGACGGTTACGGGCCCAGGCCGCTTCGTTGTGGCCCGGATCCAGAGGCCGCTCCTCACCGTAGGACACGGTGGACAGGCGACCGCCGTCAATGCCGAGGCTGGTGATGTAGTTATAGGTGGCGCGGGCGCGGCGATCGCCCAGGGCCATGTTGTAGACCTCGGTGCCGCGTTCGTCGCAGTGGCCCTGGATCTCGGCGCGCAAGCCGGGATACTGGGTCATGAAGGCCGCCTTGGCCTGAATCACGGCCGCGGCGTCCTGACGGATGTTGTAGCGATCAAAATCGAAATACACGTGATCGCCCAGGAAAGCGGCTTTCAGGGCTTCGACCTCGGAACCGCCGTACTGCTGCTTTTTGCTGCCGCAACCCGCGGCCAGGGGCATAATCAAAAGACCAGCCAAAACCACCAACACAAGCTTCTTCATGCCTAAATCCTCCTTGCTTTTCAAAGCAAACGCAATGTCGCCCAACTTAAGGACTTTCTGTTTGGCCCGGGAAAAACCGAAGGTGGCCCGGCCGTCTGGTTCAGGCTGGGAACCGTGCCCGCCGTGGGGAATCCCCCCCGCCGGACGCTTGGCCACCGAGTATCGGTCCTCGGGCGTATACATTTTCCAGACCGCCCGGAAGCGCGTTGAAATCCTATGCCCAAAGATTTCAACCCGTTTCCGCGCGCGGGTACCCATAAGTTGGCCATCAAACGACCTTTCGGGGCCGTCTTTTGGGGCCGATCCAACCCGTCAGGGCTCTGGTCGCCGCGGAACGTTTGGGACGAGAACGAGTTTCCTCGTCACACAAAACGGTTTCATAGTAGACCGCTTTGCCTGAAAAGTCAATCTTTTTATCGGCGCAACGAGGCCCGAACTTTACGGGAAAACGCTGATTTTCCAAGGCTTCGCCGTTCTTGGACCAGCCTGTGACCATATATCTATTCCGGAGGTCGGGCGACCACAACATGTGCGGCTCACCCTGGCGATCGAGTAAAAATTTATTTGATCACCAGCGGATAAAAATTGTCTATTGCATCGGCTTCGGCGGGGTGGCCGCCCACATCGGCAATGATTGGGCCGGGGAAAATCCGGGCAGAAGCGGCCGCTGGCCGGTCCCGTCGACGTTCATGACGAAGAGCTGATGCCGCCCGTTACGGTTGCTGGAAAAAACAATCGTCTTCCCGTCCGGGGAAAAGCTGGGGTGGGCGTTTTCGCCCTGGTTGCGGGTCAGCTGCCGCAAGCCGCCGCCGTCGGGGTTGATCAGGCAGATATCCGTCTCCGCCGCCACAAAGGCGATGGCCGAGCCGTCCGGGGCCCAGGCCGGATCCGTGCTCCGCACCGGCGAGGAGGTGACCATGACGCCCGTGGCCCCGCCCGAGGCCGGGGCCACGTACACCTGACCCAGCCCGCTCTCGTTGGAGACGTAGGCCAGCTTCCCGCCGTCCGGCGAATAGACCGGCGACACGGCCAGGCCACCCCGGCCTTTGATGAGCAAAATTTTCTTCGATCCGTCGAAAGTGAAGAGGCTGGTCTCATTCTCCCCGGAAAAAGCGGCCGCCAGGACGCCCGACGGGCTGTAGGCCGGGGACAGATACATCCCCTCCCCCGCCACCCGGCGGCCGTTCTCCATCAGGTCCCAGTCCCGGCCGTTGAAGTGGATCCAGGCCAGTTGGCCCTGAGGCCCCACGGCCGGCTGGGTATCCGCGCCCGGGCTGTCCACCAGGGTCACGGGCATGCCGCCCGCCGGATCGACCATCATGATGGAGCGCTTGGATTTTTCGCCGGCCACGAACACCACCGCCGTACCCGGGGCAATGGCCGGCTCTCCGTCGGCGGCGAAAGCCGCCGGCGCGGGGAGCAGCCACAGGAGCGACAAAAGCAGAATTTTTACCATCGACTTAGCCGCCATGACCGGCCTCGCTTATTTCATGCCGGCCGGCATGGTCGGGCACCAGTAGGGCTGGTCCTGGTCGCCTTTATAATCCGGCATGAGGGGCTGCTGGGCGTCGCCGTTGGCGGCCATGACGAAAATCTGGCTGCGGCCGTTGCGGGTGCTGGAGAAGGCGATCATGCGGCCGTCCGGGGAGAAGCTGGGCCGCATATTGGCCCCTTGTCCGCCGGTCAGTTGCCGGGCGCCGGTGCCGTCGGGGCGGATGATGCAGATGTCGGTCTCCCGGGTGACATAGGCGATGTACTCGCCGGTGGGCGACCAGGCCGGGTCCGTGGCCTTGCCGGTGGAGGTCAGCCGGGTGGCCGAGCCGCCGTTGGCCGAGGCCACGTAAATGGCCGCCGTGCCGCCCTGGTTGGAGACAAAGGCCATGCGGGACCCGTCAGGCGAAAAGGTGGGCGATACGCTGATGCCGCCGAGGTCCACCAGCGGGGTTTTGGATTTGCCGGAAAAGGCGAAGATGGCCGTGCTCTGGGGGCCGGAGACCGCGGCGGCCACGGTGCCGTCGGGCTTGAAGGCCGGCGAGAGGTGGGTGGGGCCTGAGGAGACGACCTTGCCGTCCACCAACAGCTCCCAGTTCTTGTCGTTGCGGTGCACCCAGGCGGTGCGGCCGCCGGGGCCCATGGTGGGCTGGGTGCTGGGCCCGCCCTTGTGCCCGGCGATCTGGACGGCGTCGTCCCCGCCCAGTTCGGTCATCATGATGGACTTCAGGCTCTTGTCGCCGGCCACGAAGATGATCTGGGAACCGAACACGCCCCGGATGCCGGTGATGGCTTCCAGGAGATCGTTGGTGAATTCGTTGATCATCCGGCGGGCGTCCTTGGCGCTGCCGCTGTAGCGCTTCCCGAGCATCTGCCGGCCCGCGCCCACCTCGAAGAGGCGCATTTCCAGCGTCAGCTTGGAGCCGGAGGCGCTCATCCCGCCCTTGACCAGGAAGTCGGCCCCGACTTTGATCCAGGCCGGGAACTCGGGCATGGTCCCCTCGTCGAGGCCGGCCCTCGGGTTCCCTTCCATGAAGGCCCGGGGATCGATGCTGTTAAAGAGACCGGTCATTTTCAGGTTGGCCGCCAACCGGCTGGGGAGATAGGTGGCGTTCTTGTCCACCCCTCCACCCCCGAGAGGTTGGAGGTCAGTGATGGCTATAGTGTATTTTCGCCCCAGCGCATCCGGGTTGATGACGATGGTCCCCCCTTGGGGCACACCCGGCAGGACTTCGCCCGCGTCCGGCCCGGGGGCCGGATTCAGGGGTTCCTGGGCCCGGACCGGGGCCACCCCAAAAGAGCCGAGGAACAACAGCGCCAGGCCGAGAAACCCGAGCGCGCGCAACATGGACGGCATAGTGGTCAACTCCATGGTTTTCATACAGTCTGTTCTTTCCCTATGTAATCAAGGAGCCGGGACGGCCCCTGAAGCAGGCGTTCAAACCAAATCCGGCCGGCCAGTTCTGCGCACTGGCCGGCCAGGAACGTAAAAGTGAAGGAGGGGGTTCTCAGAACATGGAACCCATGGTGAATTCCCAACGGCCCGCCGGGTCGCCTTCCTCGCGGTCGAGGGCCCGCCCGTATTCGATGCGGAAGGGGCCCATGGGCGAAAGGTAGCGCAGACCGCCGCCGTAGCTGCGGCGCAGGTCGTTGAAATCGTAGCTGCCGTCCTTGTCCCAGACCTGCCCGGCGTCGTAGAAGGCCACCGCATAGAGGCCCTCGTCGCGCAGGAGGGGGAAGGACAGTTCGACGTTGAAGACCATCATCTTCTCGCCGCCGATGGTTTCCCCGGTGACCGGGTCCTTCGGGGAGATGGAGTACCAGTCGTAGCCGCGCACGCTGTTGATGCCGCCGATCATGTACTTTTCGTAGGTCGGCAGGCCTGTGTGGCCGTCCACGTCGCCGTCGTCGGTCATATAACCGATCTCGCCGTGGCCCATGAGAGAGGCGCCCTTGAAGAAGGGGAAGGGAATCCAATAAGCCCCTTCGGCCTCGTAGCGGCTGAAGTTAGTGTCGCCGCCGAGGAATTCGGACGCCTTGGCATAGCTGAAGCGGGCCACCGACCCCCGGTTGGGGAAGAAGAAGTGGTTGCGGGTATCGCGCCGCAGGGTCACGGTAAAGACGCTGTCGGTGGAGTAATCCTGCATGCTCTTCAGATACTGCGAGGAACTGGACGCCACATCGGTGATGTCGATTTTTTCCCAGGAGTAGCGGGCGCTGAGGTAGAAGTTGGCCCAGATGGGATACCCCGCCCGGAGGGCCGCGCCGTTGGAGGCCTTGGTGTAGTAGTCGTACTTGTTCTCGTAGCGGAAGATGTCCACGCCCATGGTCAGCGGGATGTCGAACACCCAGGGGTCGGTGAAGGAGATGTTGTACAGGGCGTTCTTGGAGCCCACGTTGGCCTCCACCGAGGCCCGGCGGCCATAGCCGAACAGGTTGTCCTGGGTCAGCTTGATGACCCCGAAGAGGGAGTTGTAGTTGCTGTAGCCGCCGCCGATCTGGAACGAACCCGTGGGCCGCTCCTTCACCTCGACGCGCAGGTTCATCTTGTCGTCCGTGTCCGAAGGCCCGGGGACCAGGTTGACCTGCTCGAAATAGGTGCTGCGCATCAGGTTGGACTGGCTGTTCTGGATCTTGGTGGCCGAGAACTGATCCCCCTCCACCACCGAGAGCTGCCGCCGGATGACCTTGTCGCGGGTCTTGTCGTTGCCGACAATGGTGATGCGGTCGAAATAGACTTTATTATTGGGCTGGACAGCGAACTCCACGTCCAGCTTGTCGCCGTCATGGGGCCCGGTGATGCGCGGTTCGACGGTATTGTGGGCATAGCCCTTGTCGGAGTAGTAGGTCTGGAGGGCCTTGATGTCCTCCTGCATGACTTCGCGGCTGAACCAGGTCTCCTTGCGGATTTCCACATACTTCATCAGCTGCTTCATGTCGTCGTCCGGCAAGAGCTGGCCGCCGATGGTCACCTCGCCCACCTTGAAGCGCTGGCCTTCGACAATGGGGAAGGTGATGGTCAGGCCGCCGTCGTTGTCGGCGTCGCTGACGATGGGGTCGCCCACCTGGGCCTGGAGAAAGCCGCTGTTCTGGTAATAGCTTTCCAGCTTCTGGGAGTCGCCGGACAGCTTTTCCTGATTAAGCTTGCCGGAGCCGCTGATCCAGGAGATGAGGAAGTTGCGGGTGGAGGTCTCGATCTGGCGGCTCAGGGTCCAGTCGGAGTAGAACTCGTTGCCGTCGAACTCGATGTTCTTGATGTAGATCTTGCCGCCCTCGGCGATGTCGTAGACCAGAAGCCCCTTGCCGTCGCCGCCGCTCTGGATGGAGGTCATGACTTTGACGTTGGGGAAGCCCTTGTCGGCGTAGAGCTTCTTGATGTTCTCCACCGAGTCGGCGATATTGCGTTCGCTGGGAATGTCGTGGGGTTTGATGCCCACCACCTTCATCAGCTCCTCGCTGTCGAATTTCTTATTACCCTTGAAGACGATGTTGCCGAGTTGGGACCGTTCCTTGACCACGTAGGTGACGGCCTTGCCGCCCTTCTGGTCGTGAACCCGGACCTGGACGTCCTCGAAGTAGCCCAGGGCGTAGATGCGCTTGATATCGCTGGTGACCTTGGCGTCGTTGTAGGTGCCGCCGGGCTGGATGCGCAGGGTGTTGAGGATGGCCTGGGAGTCGAGCATGGTATTGCCCGTGACGTTCACCGAGGACACCGGGGAACCGCCGCCGAAGAGGTGGTCGGTGGTCATCTGCACCAAGCGCTCGGACATGACGGGGAGTTGGGTGGTGGCGTCGCCCGTGACCGTGACCCGTTTGGAGGACTGGCCGCCGCTGAGGGCCACCAGTTGGCCGGTCATGTTGTACTTCTCACCGACCTTGTTGACCCGGCTGGTGAAGAGGTAATCGGCCCCCATCTCCCGAGCCTGGGCCTGGGCCGCCGCGTCGCCCACGGTCAGGGCGTTGTCGCCCATGGTCAGGGCCATCAGCCCCTGGTCGGCCAGGCTGGTCACCAGCACTCCGGTCAGCCCCTTGGTCAGGCGACCCAACTGCTCCAATTGGGCCCCGTCGGCCGACATCTGAACGGGCATCACCGCCACCCGGGCCCCCTCTTGAGCGGACGCAAAAGTGGGGGCCAGGCCACAGGCCAGGACGAGAATCGACAACCAGGTGATTTTCCTCATACGGTTGAACCTCGAAGCGCTTGAATTGACCTCCCGAGGCGCGAGACTCGGGGCCGGTCACGGTTCCAGACATCCGGCGTCCGGGGACGCTCGCTGGGCCGTTTGGGAGCTGATCCGGCCCGTAAATGCCTACTAATAGATTCCTATTATTTGTTTTTCAGCCCAAAATTACAAGCAAAAAATGGACGTTCCGGGCCATCGCATATAACATAATGATATTGCTAAATTTTTCGAAGATCGAAACACGCTCGACCCTCCTTACCCCCCCGGCTCCACCAGGGTCCCCCCGGACAGTTCCAGGGGTCGGTCCACCAGGGCGGCCAATTGACTGTTGTGAGTGACGATGACCGCGGCCAGGCCGCGTTCCGCCACCAACTCCATAATCAGGCCGTTGACCGTGACGGCGCTTTTGGCGTCGAGGTTGCCGGTGGGCTCGTCGGCCAGAAGGATCCGGGGATCCATGACCAGGGCCCGGGCCAGGGCCACGCGCTGCTGCTCGCCGCCGGAGAGCTCCCCGGGCTTGTGGTCCAGCCGGGCGGCCAGACCCACCCGGTCCAAAAGCGGCCGGGCCAGGGCTTCGGCCTCTTCGGGGGAACGGCCGGCCAGGCGGGCCGGCAGGGCCGCGTTTTCCAGGGCGGTGAAGTCGCCCAGGAGGTGGTGAAACTGGAAGACAAAGCCCACGGCCCGGTTGCGCCAGGCGGCCAGTTCCTCCTCACTCCGCTGGAAGACCTCCCGGTCCCCGTAGAGCACCTGGCCCGAGGTGGGTCGGTCCAGGCCGCCGAGGATGTACAGGAGCGTGCTCTTGCCCGAGCCCGAGGCCCCCACGATGGCCAGGGAACGGCCGCTGACCACGTCGAGGTCCAGGCCGTCGAGGATGCGCAGTTCCTCCTGGCCGCTGGCGAAAAGTTTCGTCAGGCCCCGGGCCTTGAGGATGGCCTCCCCGGGGATCGGGGCCGGATTCGGTTCCGGCCGTTTATCCGTTCGCCTACTCATAGCGCAGGGCCTCCACCGGATCGAGGGCCGCGGCCCGGCCGGCCGGGTAAATGGTGGCCAGGTAGCTGATGACCACGGTCACCACCACCGTCAGGAAAATGTGGATGGCCCGCATCTCCACCGGCAGGCTGTCCATCATGTACACGTCGGCCGGGAGTTTGATGAATTTGTATTCCTGCAAAAGGAGGCACAGGATCACGCCCACCACCAGGCCGCCCACGGTGCCCACCACGCCCACGGTCAGGCCCTGGATGGTGAAGATGCGCCGGATCTGCCGCCTGGTGGCCCCCATGGACTTGAGGATGGCGATGTCCCGGGTCTTTTCCATGACCATCATGCTCAAGGTGGCCACGATGTTGAAGGCGGCCACCACGATGATGAGGGTCAGGACCACGAACATGGCCGTCTGTTCGAGCTTGAGGGCGGCGAAAAGGTTGAGGTTCATCTGCATCCAGTCGCGGCCCCAGTAGTCGTCGCGGCCGATGAGGTCCAGCACCGCCGACCGGATCCGGTCGGCCTGGTAGACGTCGTCGACCATGATCTCGATGGTGGAGACCTCGTCCTCCATGGCCATGAGCTTCTGGGCCTCCCCGATGGTCATGTAGGCCAGGTTGGAGTCGTATTCGTACAGGCCGCTGTGAAAGGTGCCGGCCACCTGGTAGTCCCGGGTCAGGGGGGCCCGGTTGCCCAGAGGGCTCACCCGGCCGAAGGGGGAGATGACCCGCAGGAGGTCGTACTGGTAGACGTTGATCTTGGTCGACAGTTCCCGCCCCAGGATGATGGGCGGGTCCTCGAAGCCCTGGCCCACGGGGTCGGTCAGGATGTCCAGGGCGCCGGGCGAGAGACCCAGACTGGACAACTGGCCGTCCCGGGCGGCCAGGGTCGGATCTATGCCTTTTATCATCACCCCGCTGGGCCCGCCCGGGCCCGTGGCCAGGGCCTGGCCGTAGACGAAGGGTTCCACGCTTTTCACCCCGGGCACGGCCTTGATCTTCTCCACCACGTCCGGCCAGTCGCGGATGCCGCCGCCGAGGTGGGAGATGACCACGTGGGAGGTGATGCCCAGGAACTTGGTTTTCAGATTGCTCTCAAAGCCGGCCAGGACCGCCAGGACCACGATCAGGGCGGCCACGCCCAGGCCCACGCCCCCGATGGAAATGACGGTGATGAGCGAAATGAAATTTTCGCGGCGCTTGGCCCGCATGTAGCGGAAGGCTATGTGACGCTCGATGGACAAGGCTGACGCTTTCGGCGGACGCGGCCTACTTGCCGACGGCCCGCAGGTGGGGGAAGAGAATGACGTCCTTGATGGAGGGGACGTCGGTGAGGAGCATCACCAGCCGGTCGATGCCCACGCCCTCGCCCCCGGCCGGGGGCATGCCGTACATCAGGGCCCGCACATAGTCGTCATCCATGTACATGCTCTCCTCGTCGCCGGCGGCCCGCTCGGCCACCTGGGCCTGGAAGCGGCCCCGCTGGTCGAGGGGGTCGTTGAGCTCGGAAAAGGCGTTGGCGAATTCCCGCCCGGTGATGAAGAGCTCGAAGCGGTCGGTCAGATCGGGCTCGGCCTCGTTGCGTCGGGCCAGGGGGCTGATGTCGGCCGGGTAGTGGGTGATGAAGGTGGGGTCCACCAGCTTGGGCTCCACGGCCAGGTCGAAGATCTTGGCCTGGATTTTTCCCAAAGGGTCCTGGTCGGATTTTTCCCCGCCCAGCTTTTTCAGGAAATCCATGGCGGCCTGGCGGTCGGCCAGCACTTCCGGCGGGGCCCCGCCCATCTCCACTATGGCCTGGCCGAAGCGGAGGCGCTTCCAGGGCTTGGCCAGGTTCACCGGGGTGCCCTGGTAGCTGTGGCTGGTGGTGCCCAGAACTTTTTCGGCCACGGCCACGAAGAGGTCCTCGGTGAGGTTCATCATGTCGGTGAAGTCGGCGTAGCTCTGGTAGAACTCCATCATGGTGAACTCGGGATTGTGCTGGATGCTCAGCCCCTCGTTGCGGAAACTGCGGTTGATCTCGAAGACCCGGTCAAAGCCGCCCACCAGGAGGCGTTTGAGATACAGCTCCGGGGCGATGCGCAGGTACAGCTTGCGGTCGAGGGCGTTGTGGAAGGTCTCGAAGGGTTTGGCCGTGGCCCCGCCCGGGATGACGTGCATCATGGGGGTCTCCACTTCCACGAAGCCCCTGGAAACCATGAACTCGCGCACCGCGGCCACGATGCGGGACCGCAAATGGAAGACCCGGCGGCTCTCCTCGTTCATGATGAGATCGACGTACCGTTGGCGGTAGCGCATTTCCGCGCCCATATCGTGATATTTTTCCGGCAGCGGCCACAGGCCCTTGGTGACCAGTTCCACGCGCGAAGCCAGAAGGGTCAGTTCCCCGGTCTTGGTCTTGAAGATGCGGCCGGAGACGCCCAGGATGTCGCCGAGGTCGAGCTGTTTGAAGAGCGTCCAGGCGGCCTCGTCCACGGCCTGCTTGCGCACGTAGACCTGAAGCTTGCCGGTGGGGTCCACCAGGTCGATGAAGGCGCTTTTCCCGTAGTCGCGGCGGGCCATGAGGCGGCCGGCCACGGTGAAGACGTCCTCCAGGGCCTCCAGTTCCTCGGCCGGCGTTCCGGCGAAACGGGCGGCCAGGTCTCCGGCCTTGTCCTTCGGCCGGAAAGCGTTGGGATAAAGCTTCACGCCGGTCCCGGCCAAATCGCGGGCTTTCTGGAAGCGGGCCTGGATGACGGGGCTGGCCTCGTCGTCGTCGCGGCGGGTCTGGGCGTCGGCGGATTCGGGAGCGGGGGCGGGTATCTGATTCTGGTCGCGGTCTTCGTCGGTCATGGCTCGGCCCTTTCGGGTTTTTTCAAAATTTAACCTTAATATAGTACTCCACTCGGCCGAGACCGTCAAGGTTCGCGAACGGCCGCGCCTTTCCCGCCGGGAGCCAACAGCGGCCCCCGGCGGGGAGAAGCGCGTCAGCCGGTGAAAGCGGGCCTACTTGACGGCGGTGATGTGGTAGAAAAACTCGTTTTCGGCCGCGTCGCCGGGCTGGTGAATCCACTCGAGGGGTTTTTCCCACAGCCGGGCGGCGTTGATTTCCAAAAGCCCCCTGGTGGGCTTCCGGGCCACGAAGGTGAAGACTTTGGTGGCCGGGGCTCCGGGCAGGTTTTTTTCCGGCCGCCTGGTCTCGGTGGCGACCAATTCCACGCCGGCGGGCATATCCCGCACCACGGTCTGGTAGCCGGTGCTGCCGGCCTGATCCTTAACGCTGATCCGGAAGGGCTCGCCGACCTTGACCGTCAGATTGGTCTCGGCCCGGGCCGGGGCCGGAGCCAAAAGCCAGGCCGTCAGGGCCAGAAGCGTCAGAGCGACTATATGTTTCATAGGGGTATCTCCATTCCGGGAGAGCCGCGAAGGCCCTCATCGCGGCCTGGCGGCGCAAGAGGGAAAATCCTAGAGGGAATGGTTGATCAGGCTCCACAGCCGTTCGGTCTCGGCCTCCTGGCGGGCGGCCTCCTCCGATCCCTGTTCGTGGTCGTACCCGATGAGGTGGAGGAGCCCGTGGACCAGATAAAAATAAAACATCTCGCCGTCGGTGTAACCCAAGGGCGGAGCCTCGCGCCGGATGGTCTCGGCGGAGATGACGATGTCCCCGAGCACCCGGGGCGCGCCCGGGAGAGGCTCGCCCTCCTCCAGGGCGAAGGCCAGGACGTTGGTCGGCGCGTCGACCCCCCGGTATTCCCGATTGATTTCCCGGATGGCCGCGTCGTCGGTGACGGTCACCGAAAGGTCGGCCTCGGCCAGGTCCAGTTCCTTCATTAGGCGCGCCAACCGGCGGCGCAGGTTGGCCGTCTTAATGGGTAGTGACTTTTGACGGTTCGACAGGTAGATGCCCATAAATCTCCTTGGCCCCGGCCGGCCGGGCCTCGCCGGGCGCGGCCGGCTTCTTGGCTCCGCCGGGGTAGGCCACCCGGTGGTGGTAGATGCCGACGAGGATGGTGGTGAAGGTGCTGATGACCTCGGCGATTTCGTGGGTTTTGAGGCTGCACTCGTCGAGCTGGCCGTCGTTGAATATTTGGTTGACCAGTTGGCGCACCAGATTCCTGATTTTGGTGGGGGTGGGCTCGGACAGGGACCGGGTGGCGGCCTCGCAGATGTCGCCGAGCATCACCAGGCCGGCCTCCTTGGAACGCGGCCGGGGGCCGGGATAGCGGTAGTCGCCCTCGTTGACCTCGGGCTGGCCTTCCTGGCGCTGCTCCTTGGCCTTGTGGTAGAAGAAGGACATGAGGCTGGTGCCGTGGTGCTGCTCGACGATGTCGATCAGGCTCTGCGGCAGGCCGCTTTCCCGGGCCATTTCCGCGCCCTCCCGCACGTGGCCGATGAGAATCAGGGCGCTCATGGACGGGGCCAGGGTGTCGTGACGGTTTTCCCCGATCTGGTTTTCCACAAAATAGAGGGGCTTCTTGACTTTGCCGATGTCGTGGTAATAGGCCCCGACTTTGGCCAGGTGGGGATTGGCCCCGATGGCCTCGGCCCCGGCCTCGACCATGGCCCCGACGATGACCGAATGGTGGTAGGTGCCCGGGGCCGAGAGCATCAATTCGCGCAGCATGGGCCGGTCGAGGTTGCCCAGTTCCAGGAGCTTGAGGTTGGTGTTGAAGCCGAAGGCGGCCTCGATCAGGGGGATCAGGCCGCTGGCCACCACCGACGACAGAACGCCCGACAAGGCGGCCGCGCAGAAATTGTAGGCCGTCTGGCGGCCCCACTGGGCGTCGCCGAACAGGGTCAGGCCCAACAGGGTCAGGCAGTTGACGACCATGACCCAGAAGGCGGCCGGAATGAGGTGGCCGCGCTCGTTCATGTTGCGGAGGCACCAGGTGGCGGCGATGGCGCCGTTGTAGCAATAGAGCAAAGCCGTGAAGCGTTCCCCGGCCGGAGAGACCACCCCGGCCACCACCGCGCCGAACAGGGCCATGAAGGCCGCTTTGCGGGTGCCGAAGAAGATGGCCACCAGCATGGCCGCGGTGGAGGTGGGCATGGCGTAGAAGATTGTGCGGGCGTCGAGGAAATCGAAATCCCAGGCCAGGTTCGCGCCCACGGCCTGGGCGCTGTGGGCCAGAATGGCCACCAGCATCAAAAGGAGGGCCGTGAAGGCCTGTTCCTTGATCGGCACCGGCTGGAAGCGGCCTTTGGGGCCCACATGGGACAGGACCACGCTGGCGTTGAAAAACACGCACAGGGCCAGAAACAGCCCCAGGAAGCGCAGGAGCCATTCGTGGGAACCGGCCGCGTTTTTCATCACTTTGATCTTTTCCATGGCCTCCGGGGTGATGACCGAGCCCTCCCGGACGATGACCTCCCCGGCCCGGACGTTGAAATAGGCCACCGGCACCGAAGCGCGGGCCTCGTCCATGCGCCGCTCCGTCTCGCGGCCGTCGGGCTTGAGGTTGGGCTGCAAAAGGCCCTTGGTCAGCGCCAGGATCAGGGCCGCTTCTTCGGGGTCCCAGCGGGCTTTCAGCATCCGGGAACGGACGTCGAGAAAGCGGGCGGCCGAATCGAGATCCAGAAGGCCGGCCGCGGCGGGCACCGTGTATTCCCGCCGCGAGGACAGGACCACAATGGCGGCCGCCCGGGGCCGCTGGCCGGAAAAGGGGTTGGGGCGGTCCAGGAGGCCCTGGCCCATGACCTCCAGGGCCAGGCTGATCACCTGCCGCTCCAGGGCGGTGCTGAAACGCATCTGGACCAGGGCGGGCCAGGCCCGGGACTCGAAGGGCACGTTGAACGTCTTGTAGAACGTGGCTTCCAGGGTCTGGAGGTCCATCTGACGCGTAGGCTGGGACTCGGCGGGCGGGGCCGCCGTCAGGTTCGGCTGGGCCGTCAGTTCCCGGCCGTGCCGGAATATGGCGGAAACCTCCTCTTCCAGCATGGCGCTCAGGACGTCGTCGAGCACGAACACCGGAGCCACCCGGGCCGCGGCCTGCTGCTGCTGCATTTCGGTGGTGGACTGGTCCACCAGCCGGAAGCCCCGGTCGGCCCGGATGGTAGACGTGGCCACCTCCCCCACCTGGTAGTTGACGGGCGTGGGAAAGGCCAAAAGTACGGTCACCGCCGCGGCCAGGGCCAGGAAGCCGACCTGGGCCACAATTTCCCGAGTGTAGAGCCAGTTGAGGCGCTTGCCGAGGTTCCGGAAAAACGAGGGGCGGGAGGGGGGGTGGTGCCGGTTCGCCAGGGCTCTGGCTATTTCGGAATGGCGTGTCGTCATAGGCCCGCACCTCGCTCCATTTTCCCGGGCGCCGGCCGGCGCCCGGCGGCGGCCTGATCATAGGCCTCGATGATCTTCCGCACCAGCCGGTGGCGGATCACGTCGGCCGGGCCGAAGCGGCAGACGGCGATGCCCGGGATGCCGTCCAGGATGTTTACCGCCTCGCCCAGGCCCTGGGGCTGGCCGTCCGGGAGATCGCTCTGGTCCGGATCCCCCGTGACCACGGCCCGGGACCCGGGCCCCAGCCGGGTGAGGAACATCTTCATCTGCTCGCGGGTGCAGTTCTGGGCCTCGTCGAGGATGACGAAGGCCTGGCCCAGGGTGCGGCCGCGCATGAAGGCCAGGGGGGCCACCTCGATGATGCGCCGCTCGGCCAGCCGCACGTACTGGTCGTACGGCAACAGATCGTCCAGGGCGTCGTAGATGGGCCTTAGATACGGATTGATCTTCTCCGCCAGGTCGCCCGGGAGGAAGCCCAGCCGCTCCCCGGCCTCCACGGCCGGGCGGGTGATGATGATGCGCGAGACTTCGCCCGCGCCCAGGGCCGCCACGGCCCGGGCCACGGCCAGGTAGGTCTTGCCCGTGCCGGCCGGCCCCAGGCCGAAGACCAGGTCGTTGGCGGTCATGGCCGCCAGGTAGTGCCGCTGGGTCGGGGTGCGGGCCGAGACCTGGCGCCGGGCCAGGGGCGATTCCACCAGGGGCCGGGTGTATTCCATCAGGTCGGCCGCCGGGTCGTTCAGGACCAGGTTGGCCAGGCATTCGGTGTCCCACTCCGAGGGGGCGCGTCCCTCGGCCGCCAGGCGGGCCAGGGCGGCCAGGACCTTCCGGGCCCGGGCGGCCCGGTCCGGGGAGGTTTCGTCCACCATCAGTTCGCACCCGCGCTGGCCGATGGGGAGCCCCAGCAGCTTCGAAAGCAGTTTCACGTTGGCCGAACCCGGCCCGTAGGCGCGCAGGGCCTCGTCGGCCCCGTCGTTTTCGCGCCGGGCCCCGTTGGCCCGCTGTCTGGCTCCCATGTGCCTTTCGGTTCTCCTTGGTCTGATCTTTCCCGTCGCCCCGTACGGAAGGTCCATTATACCCCAGAACGCCCCGGAAGCCAACGGCCCCGGAAGACGGTCCGCCGGGCCGACGCCCTGAAGGATAGGGTTTCGGCCCGGCGTCTGATTCCGCACCATTATACCATGGGACCTCACATGGAAGCTTTCATAATTGTCGGCGTTGACGCGCAGGCCCAGGCCGTCGGCCGGGCCGCGTTCGGTGTAGCCGTCCATACTCGTGCTCGCATAGTCCAAAGCCAGGCGCGGGCGGAGGATGGTGCAGGGGTTGAAGTAAAAATCGTTGTCGAGGCTGAGGCCGACATTCCACGCGCCGGCGTCCGGGCTGGACCGGTAGGTGCCCGCGCCGATGTTGAAAGGCAGGCCGCCGACGCGGCGGCGCTGGTCGAAATCGGGGGGCATCCAGCCGCCGTAGAGGGCCAGGCGCGGGTTCCACTGGCCGGCGCCGTCGAATTTCGCGGCCCGGCCGAGGCTGAAGCCGTAACCGTCGGCCTCGGCGGTGTAGCCGTCATCCCCGTCAAAATCGCTGTTCAGATAGTTGAAGGCCGCCTCGCCCCAGCCGGTCTGGTTCCACCAGGTGGCGCCGAGATTGAAGCCCGTGAAATCCTGGTCGAGGTCGGTGAAGGACGCGTTGCCGTCCTGGCGGCCGGTGTGGTAGAACGGCGCTCCCCACAGGGTGAACCGCGAGCCGCCGTCCCCGCCGCCCGTGGCCGGGGGCTGGCCTGGCGGCTGATTCGGCGATAGGCCGCCTGGCCGGCGGCCCGCACGTCGGCCGCGCTTTCGATATCGGCCAAAAGGAAAAAAGGGTCAGGACCAGCGGGACGAAAAAAAGGGCGGCTCGGCGCATCGGAATACCTCAGGAAGGCGGGCTCGTTCTCAGGCGGCCGGAATACTTAAGAAAACATATTAAAAACAGTTAATTACCCCCTAATGTCTCTTACTATATCCTAAAGAGGATGCCCTGGCAAGGTCCAAAAAAATTGGTCGGCCGCCCTTGACACCGGCTTCATATTGCTCTACCCTGAAATTTGCTTGGTTTTTGGTCCCGGCCCCAGGCCCGGACCGTTCGCGAGTCCACCCAAGAGCGTTTTACGATTTATCTGTCTTTAATAAATTGTAAAACACCCAAACATTCGGGCGCTTTTCATTTCATGCCCCTATCCTTTCAAGGGAAAAGCGCTCTAAAAACAGCCAAGGAGTGTCAGCCATGCCTTCTTTCGCCAATCCCTTTGCCGGGAACGTCGACCGCAAAATCACCAAGGCCGAGCTGGTCCAGGCGCTGCGCCTGGACATCGCCGGGGAGCTGGAAGCCATTTTCCTCTATGAGGCCCACGCCCTGGCCACGGACGATCCGCTGGTCAAAAAAGTGCTCATGGACATCCGGGACGAGGAAAAAGCCCACATCGGCGAACTGACCGCGCTGATGCGCTACCTGGATCCGGCCACCACCGCGCATCTCCTGTCCGGTGAAAATGAAGTCAGGGAAATGATGGAGGAACTGGGCATTCAGGAACCCGAACTCGCCGGCCCCGCCGCGGCCTCCGGGCCCACGGTGGGCAGCCTGGTGGAAAAGTAAAGGAGGCCGATCATGGATTATTTGAGCCGAGGGGCCGCCCCGTTTTCCGAAGAGCTGTGGACCCAGATCGACCAGGCCGTCACCGAGGCGGCCCGGGAAACCCTGGTGGGCCGCCGGTTCCTGCCCTTTTTCGGCCCGGTGGGCCCGGGGCTGAACGCGGCCGAAATCGCCTCGCCCGAAAAAGCCGAAACCCATCAGGACGGCGTCTCCATCATGGAAGGCCGCCAGTTGGTGCGGGTGCCCCAGTTGTACGAGGATTTCTGGCTGCACTGGCGGGATCTGGAAGGCTACTGCCGGGTGGGCTACCCGGTGGATCTGGGCGTGGCCCGGGCCGCGGCCCAGAAGCTGGCCCAGCGTGAAGACCAGATGATCTTCCACGGCCTCCGGGCCTTCGGCCTCGACGGCCTCCTGACCGTCAAGGGCGCCGGCGCCCAGAAGCGCGGGGACTGGACCAAGGGCGAGGAGGCCTTCCAGGCCGTGGTCGGGGCCATCACCACCCTGACCCAGAAGGGCCGCCTGGGCCGCCACACCCTGGTGGTCAGCCCGGACCTCCACCTGGCCCTCCACCGTCTGATGCCCAACACGGGCCTTCTGGAGCTGGACCGGGTCAAGAGCCTGGTGGGCGGCCGCCTGTTCTGCAGCACCGTGCTGGAGCCGGGCACGGCCCTGCTCGTCTGCGCCCAGCCCCAGTATATGGACCTCATGGTCGGCCAGGACATGGCCACCGCCTACACCGAACTGGTGGATCTCAACCACCACCTGCGGATCCTGGAAACGGCCGTCCTCCGCGTCAAAGCCCCGGACGCCATCGTCATATTCAAGTAAACCGCTTCACCGCCCATAAAAAAGCCGGCCGGGCGCTTTCGGGCGCCCGGCCGGCTCTTTCCGTTCAATGGCGCGTATCCTATCGCTCGAATTTGACCGGCACGTTGCGCAGGGATTCGGGGATGAAGCAGTCGCCCACGGCGTCGCCGTCGACCACCCGGCCTTCGCCGTTCTGATCGATCCAGAGCACCACCAGGCAGGCGAAGCTGGAGACATTTTCCGAAACCTGGGCCACGGTGTTGGTGGAGGCGTAGTACGAAGCCTTCTGCGCAGCCCCGGTCGGGGTTTCAGGCTTGATGATGGTGCCCCGCTGGCGGAAGCCCACGGCCAGTTCGCCGCTCTGCTGCTGGCCCATGGTCTCCATGGGGAAGCCCCACAGATCCTTCAATTCCTTGCGGGTCTTGCCCAGGGAGTCCTGGTAGCGGGTGTCGAACAACTGGTAAGACTGGTCCATCTCCTGAGCCAGCGCGGCCGGGGCCACACCCGTGGCCGGAACCAGAATCTTGTTGCTGTCGGTCAGGCGGGTCTGCTTCGGCTGGGCGGCCCTGCCGCCCCGGGGGAGGACCGGCTCGGCCGCGGCCTGTTCCGGCGCGGCCGGGACCGCCACCCGGCTCCGGCGGGCCTCACGGCCGGCCTGGGCGGCCGAAGGCGGCCCCGAAACCGGCTGGGGCGACCCGACGGTCAACCGAGTCGAACTCGTCGGTTCGGCGTCTCTCCGGGCCCGGGAATAGGAGGATGACCGGGGCGGGGAATCAGGGCCCGGAGTCGAGGACCGATAGCTCGGGCCCACGGGCGCGGCCGGAGTCACGGCGGCCTGGGCCGGCTCGGACGACCAGCCCGGAGTCGGAGCCGCCCCCCGGACGGCCGGGGCGGGCTCATACTCCAGCCGGGTCGCGGTCTGGGCCGCCCGACGGCTGCGGGAGCCGGGCTCGGCCGGAGCCTGGGCCGTGGGGACCGGCGCCGGAGGAGCCACCTGGGCCGGCTCGGGCGACCAGCCCGGAGTCGGGGTCGCCCCCCGGACGGCCGGAGCCGGTGCGGAATCATAGGTCAGCCGGGTCGCGGATCGGGTTTCCCGGCCGCTCCGGGCGGGGGGCTCTTCCTGGGCAACGGGGGCCGGGGCCTGATACCCCGGGCCCGAAGGCGCGGCTTGGGGGATCTTGGGGGCCGCGGCGGCCTGGTCCGGAGCGGGCGACCAGCCCGGGGTCGGGGTCTGGCCGGGAGCGTAGATGGTCACGGGGGTTTTGTCGCGATATGTCCTCACCCGGGTCGAGCGGCCGGTGGCCCCGGGTTCGCGGCCGGCGGGGTTGAACCGGTAACCCTGGGGCTGACCGGCCGGAGCCGGGGCCTCCGAAGCGGGGGGAGCGGTTTTGGCCGGAGCCGGCGACCAGCCCGGGGTGGGGGTCGAGGCCGGGGCGGGCTCATATGTCAGCCGGGTGGATTGCCGGGACTCCCCTTCCCGGGACGGATAGAGATCTTCCCGGGGCGGTTTCGCGGAGCCGGCCTGGGCGTCCGGGGACGGCGGGACCGGCGCGCCCTGGCCCTGGGCGTCGCCGGCCCGCTGGTAGGTGTAGTCCAAAGCCTCCCGGGCGCTCATCTTGGGCTTGGCCGTCAAGGGATACTCAGCCGCGTTCACGGGACCGGCCGCCGCCAGCCATACGGCCCCCATCATACAACAAACCAGTTTTTTCATGTCCGTCCTCATAGGGCTTTGTTAATGACGGCCCGGGCGACTCGCCGTTGAGGGCCGTCACCGGGCCGAATCCGTAGTTTCAGTCGAACAGCCGTTCCCCGCCGCCCTCTTCCGTTCCCGCTGTCGGCGGCGAGGTCGGAGGGGTCAGCGAGAGGTGGCGATACGCCTTCATGGTGGCCACCCGGCCCCGGGGGGTGCGGTGGATGAACCCTTCCTGGATGAGGTAGGGTTCGTAGACTTCCAGGATGGTTTCCGATTCCTCGGCCACCACTGTGGCCAGGGTTTCCAGCCCCACGGGCCCGCCGCAGAATTTCTCGCAGATGACGGAAAGGATGCGGCGGTCCAGGTGGTCCAGGCCCGAAGCGTCCACGTCGAGCATTTTCAGGGCCGCATCGGCCACTTCGCGGTCGATGAGCCCCCCGGCCCGCACTTCGGCGTAGTCCCGCACCCGCCGCAGGAGGCGGCCGGCGATGCGGGGCGTCCCCCGGCTGCGGCGGGCGATTTCCAGGGCGCCCTCGGGCGTCAGCCGGGCCCCGGACAGGCTTCCGGCCCGGGTGACGATGAGGGCCAGTTCCTCGGACCGGTAGAAATCCAGCCGCAGCTGGATGCCGAAGCGGTCGCGCAGCGGCGGGGTCAGGAGGCCCACCCGGGTCGTGGCCCCCACCAGGGTGAAGGGCGGCAGGTCCAGCCGCACGGACCGGGCCCCGGGACCCTGGCCGATCATGATGTCGAGCTTGAAATCCTCCATGGCCGGGTAGAGGATTTCCTCGACCACGGGGCTTAAGCGGTGGATTTCATCGATAAAAAGGATATCCCCGGCGGAGAGGTTGGTCAGGAGCGCGGCCAGGTCGCCGGGCCGTTCGATGACCGGGCCCGAGGTGCTCTTGAAGCCCGTGCCCAATTCCAGGCTGAGGATCTGGGCCAGGGTGGTCTTGCCCAAACCGGGGTGGCCGTGGAAAAGCGCGTGATCCAGGGCTTCGCCCCGGCCCCGGGCGGCCTCGATGAACACGGAGAGCTTCTCTTTAAGGTCGGGCTGGCCCAGGAAATCGGCCAGGCACTGGGGACGCAGGGCCCGCTCCAGGGCCGCTTCGGGCTGGTCCTCCATGAGTTGGGGATTTAAAAGTTTGCGGGTCATAAAAATATCAGGCCGCCTCACCAGGGCCGAAAGTATATGGCCGAACGGCCTCTCCTATTTTTCCGCCATTCCGGCCTCCGCCGGAATGGCGGAAAAAGACAAGGCGCTCGCCCGGACGGCCCCGGCGCCCACAACGACCAGGCCGCGCGGAAATGGATCCAGGACACCTGCCCTGGTCACCGGCCCTTGGTCAGGGATTTCAGCGCCAGGCGGAGCACCGCGCCCAGGTCGGCGCCGTCGCCGCCCTCCTGCCGGGCCACGCGCACGGCCTTCTGGGCCTCGGGCGGGGTGTAGCCGAGATTGAGAAGGGCCGAAACCGCTTCGTCCTCTTCCGCGCCCCCAAAAGCCACCGGGACCTCGGCCGCCGGGGCGGCGGCCCGCAGGGCCTCGACGGAAAGGCCGGCCAGGGCGGCCAGCTTGGGGGCCTTGTCCTTCAATTCCACCAGGAGGCGCTCGGCGGTCTTGGTCCCGATGCCCTTGATGGCGGCGATGGCACCCAGGTCGCGGGTCATCAGGGCCCGGGCCAGGTCCCCCGGCTCCAGGGCGGAAATGATGGTCAGGGCCAGCTTGGGCCCGACCCGGGTGACCCCGGTGAGGGCCTGAAAACTTTCCCGCTCCAGGGTGGTCAGGAACCCGAACAGGTCCCAGGACTCCTCGCGGATGAAGAGACGGGTATACAGGGCCACCTCGGCCGGCGGTTCGGGCAGGGCCAGAAACGTGGCCAGGGGCACGGCCAGTTCGTAGCCCAGCCCCCCGGCCTCCACCACCGCCTGGCCGGGCTTCTTGCTGATGAGGCGGCCCCGGATATGGGTGATCATTTTTTTAGCGCTCCCTCAGACTTGTCGGACATGGTCGTAATGGAGCAAAAAATGTAATTTTTGTTCCACGAGCGGCTTTTCACCCTTTTTCACCAGCCGCTTCGCTCCGTCGGCCCTTACGGGCCGGCCTTTGAGTCCGGCCCGGCGAGCGGTTTTTCACCCTTCTCCGTCGGCCCGGTCTGGCCGGGGCGTCAGACCCAGACCGGCCAGGTCGGCCTCGGAAAGGGAGCGCCAGCCCCCGGGCCCGCCGGCTTTGGTCGGCCTGGCGCCGGGCAGCAGCCGTTCCAGGCGGCACTGGCTGGCGTGGCAGACGGCCACGGCCAGGGCGTCGGCCGCGTCCGGGGCCAGCGGGCCGGAGCACTTCAAGAGTTCCCCCACCATGCGGGCCACCTGGGTCTTTTCGGCCTGGCCGTAGCCGGCCACGGTGTTCTTGACCAGCCGAGGGGCATATTCGAACACCTCGGCCCCGGCCTGGGCCGCGGCCAGGAGGACCACCCCGCGCACCTGGGCCAGTTTCAGGGCCGAGCGCACGTTCTTGCCCTGGAAGAGGTCCTCCACAGCCACCACGGGCGGCCGGTGGGCCTCGATCAACTCGCTCAGCCCCCGATGGATGTGGGCCAGGCGCCGGGGAAACGGCCAGGCGGCCGGAGGCGAAAAACGCCCCTGGGCCACCAGTTCCAGACCGGCGGCCCCGGAGAGAATCAGCCCGTAGCCGGTGTGGCTGCCGCCCGGGTCCACCCCCAGGATGAGGGTGGGGACGGGGGCCGTGAGGGAGAGGGTCATTCCAACTCGGCCGCGGCTTCGTCGGAGAAGTCGAGATTGCTCCAGACCTTCTGGACGTCGTCGAGGTCGTCCAGGGCGTCGAGCAGCTTCATGGCGCTGGCCAGGTTCTTCCCTTCCAGTTCCAGGTCGTTGGAGGGCACGAAGGTGATTTCGGCCGTGGCGTATTCGCGGCCGGTCTTTTCGAAGACTTCCTTGACCCCTTCGAAATCGCCCAGGGCGGTGTGGATTTCCACGGAGTCGCCGTCGGCGATGACGTCCTCGGCCCCGGCGTCGAGGGCGATCTCCATGGCTTCTTCCTCGGTGATGGCGCCGTTTTCAAAGACGATGGAGCCCTTTTTGGCGAACATCCAGGCCACGGAGCCGGGCTCGCCCATGTTGCCGCCGTACTTGCTGAAGGCGTGTCGCACTTCCGAAGCGGCCCGGTTCTTGTTGTCGGTCAACACCTGCACCAGGACGGCCGCGCCGCCGGGGGCGTAACCCTCATAATAGATTTCCTCGTAATTGACGCCTTCCAGCTCGCCCGTGCCGCGCTTGATGGCCCGGTCGATGTTGTCCTTGGGCATGTTGGCGGTCTTGGCCGTCAAAAGGGCCGTTCGCAGGCGGGGGTTGCCGTTCGCGTCGCCGCCGCCCTCGCGGGCGGCCACGGTTATTTCTTTTATGAGCCGGGAGAAGAGCTTTCCGCGCTTGGCGTCGGCCGCGCCCTTCTTGTGTTTGATGGTGCTCCACTTATTGTGTCCGGACATTGGGGCTCCTTTACGGGATTGAGGCGGCCCGGAGAGGGCCGCCGCGAGTTAATTCTGGGTATTTTCGGCCGGGGCGGCGTTCGTTTCCGCCGGAGGCGGGCCGTCCTTCAGTTCGGGACCTCTTTCAGCCGCCGCTTCGGCGGCCCGGAAGGCCTCGAAGGCGGCCTTGAGTTGGGGGTCGGGAATCTGGATGTCGGCCCGGGCGTAGAGATCCACCATCTTTTTCCGCACGGCCTCGCCCATTTTCTCGTTGGAGAGGTAGTCCACGATGTCGGCCTTGAGATCCGTGAAGGGTTCCACTCCGGCGGGCTTGACCTCGGAGACCAGAAAAATGTGGAAGCCCATGGGGGACTCCACCAGAGCGCTGGTCTGGCCCGGCTTCAGGTCGAAGACGGCCTGGTCGAACAGCGGGAGGGACTGGCCCTTTTCCACCCAACCCAGATCGCCGCCGGTTTCCGCCGCTTCCGGGTCCTCGGACATTTCGCGGGCCACAGCCTGAAAACTCTCGCCGGCCTTCAGACGGCCCAGGGCGGTCTCGGCCCTGGCCTTGATCTGATCGTGGACCTCGGGAGTCGACCCCATGGGCACGGCCAGGAAAATCTGGCTGGTCCGGGCCAGTTCCCCATGCCGGGCCAGGTCCTGGTGCCGGTCGTAAAAGTCTTTGGCTTCCTCGTCGGAAACCTTGATCTGGGTCAGGAAGTCATTTTCCTGCCACTTTTTCAGGGCCATGTTCTTGACCAGCTGCTCCCGCAGCTCGGCCTCGGTTTGGCCGTACTGGTCCAGGGCCTTGTAGAGCTGCTCCGGCTCGTCGAATTCGTTCTTGAATTCCGTGAATGCCTCATCCACTTCTTTTTCCGAAGGCGCATAGCCCCGCCCCATGGCTTCCTGGCAGGCCAGTTCCAGGCTGACCAGGCCGGCCAGCACCTCGGCCTGGGACTTGAGGTCGGCCGCCGCCTGGCCCGCCTCGTCCGCCGGCGGTTCCTCGCCGAACATCAGGCGGCCGGCCTCGGCCATGACCACCTGGCTCTCCAGGAGCTGCCGGCTGATGGGCGTGCCGTTGACCGTGGCCACGGGAGCGGCGTCCGCCCCGGGCTTGTCCGCCGGGGCCGCAGCCGCGCCCGCCTCGGGTTTGGCCGCCGGATCATCCCCGGCCGCCGGAGGCGGCGGAGGGGCCGTTTCGCCCTTCGGGGCGGCGGCCTCCGGAGTGGAGGCTTTCTTTTCGCCCTGGTCGCAGCCGGCCAAGGCCAGAGCGCCCAAGGTCAGGAGGAACGAAAAAATGATGACGCGAGTGAAAATCCGATGAGTCATTATAGTACGAAACCCTTTCCAGAGTTGGTGTTGATTGTGTGTTCCGACGTTGTTTTCATCCCGGGCCGGGGGCCGTCAGGTGCCCCAGTCCACAGCCCCGCTGGGGCGGTTGGTCCCGCTGGGCGGCGGCGGGGGAGGCGGCGGCGGGGCCGGCCGGGTGGTCTGGCCGGCGGAACTTCCGCCGCCCCGGGTCGAACCCGTGGAGCCGCCGCGTCCGGCCGGGCCGGCGCCGTCGTCCCGCCTGGGCGTCGTGGCCGCGGGCGGGGTGCCCGTCTGGCGCGGCCGAGGCGTGGTGGCGGTCGAACCCCGGGCCGGGGGTGTGGGCTGGACCGGCTTGGGCTTGACCAGGTCGGCCGTGAAACGGTCGTGAATGGCCAGGGCCGCGGTCAGCGCCACCTGGGTGGAGAGCTGGTCGCACTCGTTGTAGAGCCGGCCGATCTCCAGGTTCAAATGGTCGTTCACCCGGGTCAGCTTCTGCAGTTCCCCGAGAATTTCGTCGCGTTCCTGCTTCGTCTGGGCATATTCGTCGTTGCCGGACCAGCAGCCGCCCAGCATCAACCCCGCGCCCAGAGCGACCGCCAGGAGCCAGGCCGCGCCCCGGACCGGGCCGGGCATCATATGTTTCGGAGGGTCACCCATCTGACGGACCTCGACTTTCCGCGGTTTTCAGTTCACCCGGTTGGCGGGGCCACCCGCCCCGGATCGCTTCGGCATAAAAAACTTTGCCCCAAGAGGCGTACAGGAACCGCGATCAATACTGAAAATAGATGAAGGGCAAAACGCCCGCCGGCCCCAGCTTGAGAATCACCACCACCCAGAAAGCGCACCAGACGGCCAGCCCCGGCCCGGAAAAGCGGGCCTGGAGCCGGAGAAAGAACTCCCGCACTTCCAGCCCCACCAGCTGCATCAGGAGGGTCAGGCCGATCACCCCCCAGGCCAGAAGCGGAGCCCCCGCGCCTTCCGCGCCGAAATCCAGCGCCGCCCGCAGCACTTCCCAGGCCCGCCGGCTGTCCTCGGCCCGGAAGAAGATCCACAAAAGGTTGACCAGGTTGAAGGTCACCAGGAATCCCAGGAAACGCCGCCCGGCCCGAAATGTCGGGGGGCGCCGCTGCCAGGGCTTGAGGCCCATCTCCTCCAGCTCCCGTTCCCGGGCCTTGCGCCGGTCGTTGAACCAGTGGCTGACCACCAGGGCCAGGCCGTGCCCCGCGCCCCAGATGACGTAGCGCAGATGGGCCCCGTGCCACAGCCCGCCCAGCAGCTGGGTCAGGAGGAGATTGACGAATTTGTGGCCCCGCCGGTTGCCTCCCAGGGAAAAATACAGATAATCCCGCAGCCAAGTGGACAGGGAGATGTGCCAGCGGTGCCAGAAGTCCCTGATATTGGTGGCCAGGTAGGGGGCGTCAAAATTCACCCCCACATTATACCCCAAAAGCAGGCCAATTCCCAACGCTAAATCGGAATAGCCCGAAAAATCGAGATAAATCTGGGCTCCGTAGCCGTAGATGCCGGCCCAGACCGCGGCCGCGCCGAAGGCCTCCGGCACCTGGAAAACCTGGCGGACCACCTCCTCCGACAGATAGCTCGACAGGGTTACTTTTTTGAACAGCCCCGAAAGGATCAGGACCACCGCCAGGTTAAAATTGTCCGGATCATACTTCACCGAGCTCATCTGGGGGATGAAGTTCCCCGCCCGCTGAATGGGTCCCGAGAGCACCGTGGGAAAAAACGAGACGAAATTCAGGGCCGACAGGAGGTCCGGAGGCTCCAGGGTCGGGTCACGGTAGTGGTCGATGGCCAGGGACAAGCCCTGGAAAGTGAAGAAGGACATGCCGATGGGGTAGACGATCTCCGGCAGCCGGAAACGATTCCACAGGCCCCCGGTCAGGCCCAGGTCCTCCAGGAGGCCCAGGCCGAACTCGAAATACTTAAAAAAGAATAAGAGCCCCAGGCAGAAGGCCACATCCAGGATGATGCAGAACTTCCGCCAGCCCGGCCGGTGCTCCCGGGAGAGGGCCACCGTGGTATACCAGTTGGCCAGGGCCACCACCACCACCAGCGGCAGAAAACGTGGCGCCCCCAGACCGTAGAAGGCCAGGTTGGCCGCCAGAAGGAACGGCGGATACAGTTCCCGGTTGGCCTTCAGGCGCCAGTTGAGGGCCAGCACCACCCCGAAGAAGACCGCGAATTCAAAGCTGGTGAAGACCATAGACACCGCTTCGGGTTATGCACCCGCCGACTAAACGTATTCACAGAGATTTGGGCAAAGCCCCAAATCATAGGAACTGGCCATCCGGGAAGGAATATGTTTAGCCACCGGAGCCATAGTACTCCGGCGACTGAATACGTCATGCCCGTAATTTCGGGAAGCCCGAAATTACGGGACTTCGGAGACCGGGAAATACCCTCCAGAGTGGCCGGGGTAATTATACTGTTCCAGAGAGTCCGGGGTTAAAAAAAACCCCGGACCGTCTCGGTCCAGGGCCGCATCAATTTTTTCCGGAAAGCGCCGGCCGCCGATCCGACCGTTCTCAGGGCGTCCGGGCCCGGGGCTGGAACCTGGAGGCGGCAGGCGGATTTGAACCGCCGAATAACGGTTTTGCAGACCGTCGCCTTACCACTTGGCTATGCCGCCTTTTCCCCCGTCGAGCCGAAACCCGCACCTGAGATTACGGACTATACATCATCTGGCCCGACAAAGTCAACCCTGGGCTCATTCAGAATTTTTGCGGGGCGTTTCGCCCTGATCGGCGGAGTTCAGGGCGCCCTCGGAGAGGATTTTTGAGCTATATTGAAAAAAATATTCCAGAAGATCCCCTCGCCGGAAAGTAGCGGCTAATTGCTGCAATGATATCTGGCGCTCGCCGTACAATTCCCCGATACCACCCCATACCAAGCCGACACATCTCATATAATTACGGTCTTTCTCGGCCTCAAAACGCCCCAGGAAGTCCGGCAATGTTTGGTGAGAGATCACTTTATCCAATACCTGCGATCCCCTGTGCTCATAGACGCCATTTGCTGATTTTTTTAGTAAAACCGCCATTCCCATAAGCATGGCCAGATAATGGGAGGCATAGGGTAAAAATGGCGGAGGGTCTTTTATTTCCGGCCGTTTGCGCTGGTTTTCAACAAACCGAAAAATCAAAACCGCCACCAAGGCCAGGGCCGGAGTCAGGCCATCGAAAATTTTGTGGTATAAAGAGCCGAAGTGTTCACTGCGGTTGAACTTGGCCTGGTGGGGTGCGCGGCACCAGACGGCCAGCACGGCCTCCGCCAGCACCGCGCTGGTGATGACCTCCGGCCCGGCCGGGCTTTCGTCGCGTTGGCGTTTATACGTATAGCCAAGGTCCCGCAGCCCGATTTCGAGCTGGCGCTGTATGTCGTCGTTGGACCGCAAGTCCCGCAGATCGACCGGATTCTGGCTGTTGGTGGCATAGGTGATATCCCGCACGAAGCTCTGGTCATCTTCTGCCAATTCGTAGATACGCGTCAAAACATATACGTTGCCGTACTCGTCGAGTTCATGACAACTGCTCAAAGCCTGTTGAATGGTTTTGCCGGTCTGCCCGCCATTGATGATCTGCAAACCTTCCAACTTCACCTGATAGTCTTTTTCCTGCAAGGCGTTATAGCTGAATTTGCGGCAGATCATGGTCAGACCGTTGTTAAAGAAATAGAAATCATCCCGCTTATTCGGATCACACAAGGTCTCATGAATGGCCCGGTTGACCCGATTAGCATGAAGGCCGAGATAGCGGCGGATATTTTTTTCCAACAGCAGGTCGCCGTGCCGATTGAAAAGTTCAGCCACTTCGGTCACCGGCAAGCGCCCCAGAAGCACCCGCCGAAAATTAAAATCCTCCACCACCGCCCTGCCGTGGAAGCGCAAAATGGCGTTGACGCTTTTTACGCTTTGCTGCACAGCCACAATAGAATCATGATTCCAATGGACCCATTCAACCTGATTCGGGTCAAAGCCCGCTGAATCTATACGCTTCTGCGCCGCTCCGTTCCATTTTTGGCCATTATTGCAAAGCACCACGCGCACGCGCGGCAAATAGCCGTCGCGGATAAGCGAGCGTATCTCTTCAATTCTGGGAGCCAACTTTTCATTCAACTCCACGCGCTTGTCAGGATCAAATAATGTTCCAACGGCCTCAATAGCCTTCGCGACCCCGTTTTCCGGGAAATTGGGATTTTTATCCAAATCGCGGCTATATTTAGCCTGCACCAGAGTCACCAGGAATTCCCCGTCAATCACGTCCCCAAAGTAGAGAGCGTCAACCCCAAAATCGCCGCCGCCTTCGGTCAACCATTCACCCGCTTCATCGGGACTCAGGCCCAAAACAGTCGAAAGGCACAGAATGACAAAGGCCGCCGATTTTTTGCGGTCTCCATCTGGGAAGGCCATCAGGATAGCCGCCTGCCTTTCCATAATACCTGTCAATTTTTGATCAACAATATTGCTATTGATAGTCACACTGGTTCCCCTTCCCCCGTTCGGCGTGACATACTGTTATCGGCAAAGCGTCCGCCCCGAAACTATCGGGACAGCAGTCACTTTCAGGATAGTTTATTAATATATCATATCCTTCACTATATCAACAAACACCAAGCAGAAAAAGCGCAAATGACACGATTTTTTATATATGGATTGGGAGCCATGCCCCGTCGTCCAGCCAGATATGCCTCCGGCCCTTCTTGAGGTCCGCCTGCGGCCGCCCTCGACGGAAATTTATGCCGCCGGCGAGGCAAAAGCTGCCTGGCGCCTTTGGTCCGGGATGAGACGGAGGCCGGGGTATTTTCAATAACCAAATGAAATCAGCATATTATTATTTGCAAAATTCTGGCATGCGGATTGCTTTTAAACCGGGCGTACACCTGTCCCCACCCTGAAAAAGAGGGGAACAAGCCTCAGCCCGCGGCGCCCCGGCGCCCGATTGATAGACAACCGCAAAGGAGTCCACCATGCCCATGATCATTAAAAAAGACTGGCTGACCATCGGAGAGGTTTCCGAACTGACCGGAGTGCCCATTCACACGCTGCGGTATTGGGAAAGCGAATTCGACGGCTATTTCAGCCCGTTGCGGACGAGCGGGCGGCAGCGGCGCTACAACGAGGAGGCGGTGGGCCGGGTGTTGGAAATCAAGACCCTGCTGAAAGAGGAAAAATACAGCATCGCCGGCGCCCGCCAGGTGCTGTCACGGAAGATGACCCTGGACCAGGCCCTCTTGGGGGATTTCGCGGAAAAAGGCCAGCCCGCCTCCCTGCCGTCCCTCGCGGCCATGGCCGTCCCCAACCCCAACGTCAACTGAGGTGGGGGCCGCCGGTCAAGTCGGGCCGATACCGGCCGCCTCCGCGCGTTCGTCATGCTTTCGATACGGGTCGCCCCGGGCCGTATAGGGCCGTCCCGGTTCCACGGTCACCTCCAGCTCGGCCAACCAAGCCTTTACCGCTCTCCCCCTCGCTCGGAGTGGGGCCCAGAGCACGTGCCCTGGCGCACGGCTTCGTCGCAGAGGCGGACCGTGTCGAAGGCCGTAACGGCCTGGAGGTCCGCGTGGTAGAGGCGGCGGTGCTCCTCGGTGATCTGGGCGCCGCTGATGAGGATGACCGGCCTGGCCTTCACCCCGCGCATTTTCCTGAGGCCGGCCACGGTCTTTTGCAAGGAGCCGAAGCAGGCGCCCAAGAGAGCTGAAAGCCCGACGATGTCGGGCTTGAATTTTCGGCACTCCCGCACAAAGTCGGCGGCCGGCACATCCACCCCCAGGTCCATGACCTTAAAGCCGTGGGCCGAGAGGAGCGCCCCGGCGATGTTCTTGCCCAGGTCGTGGATGTCCCCCTCGATGGTCCCGATGAGCACCCGCCCGCGCAGCACGTGGGCCTCCGGGGTCGCCAGGTGGGGGGTGACCAGCCCGGTCACCCGGGTCATGATTTCGCCGGCCATGATCAGGCCGGAAATGAAGTATTCCCCGGCGGCGTAACGTTCGCCGATGGCCGTCAGGGCTTTTTCGCAGGTCGTCAGAATATCGACGGGCTCGGCCCCCCGGCCCAGAAGGGCCCGGGTCAGTTCCAGGGCCTCGGCGTCGTCCAGATCCGCCAGGGCCTGGCTGAGATTCCGCAAATACAGGTCATCGGTCATCAAAAAACACCTTTCGGTGGAATCGGGGTCAAGCGCGGCCGCCCGTTTTTTGGCCCGCTTCTTGGCAGGATTGTTGCTATCTCTCTTGGCGACGGCCAAATGTGCCGAGCGCCAAACCACATCGCCCCCGCCGGGGCCCGAAGGAGCGGACCATGATCGTCCTCAACACCCTCGATCCCAACTGTCCCGATCTGAGCAAATATGAGAAGATCGCCAGGATCCTGGCCCAGGAATTGCCGGCCCTGAGTCTGATGAGCGAGCCGCTGGACGTGATCGACTCGCTGGAAAATCTTTCCCAGGAAATGGCCAACATGCCCGAGATCATCGAGGACTGCCGTCTGGCCACCCTGGCCTTCGGCGAACTGGACCAGGTCATCGACCGGATGTACGCCCTGGCCGACCGGGCCGTGGAACTGCCCGCGAGCCGGGACCGCGAACGGATGCGCCTCGACGAGGAATTCCGGGGCTACTCGCACATCGTGGCCCGCCTGGCCGGAGCCGACGGCTTCGAAGGTCCCTCCCTGAGCCTGGCCACCCAGGCCCAGGCCCAGGCCGCCCGCCGCATTCTGGCCTACTTAGGCGACGCCCGGCGCGGCTTCACCCGTCGGCTGGCCGATCAGCGCCGCCAGATCAACGAGGCCATGGACGAAGCCCTCCATCTCCTGGCCAAAATCGTCAGCGAAACCGAAGAACTTTCCCACCACAACCGCCAGCGGCTCTCGGAACTCCTCGAACGCCTGACCCCCTTGGGCGACCTGGACCAGCCCCGGGATATCCCGCGGCCCCACCGGTGGCTTCACTGACCGATCCCCCACCGCGCGTTTCCACCCGAACCGGCCTCTGGCCGGTTCGGCCGTTCCGGGCCGTTCGCTCAATCCATCCCGTGTTCCGCCAGGGTTTCCCAGTAGAGGGCGTAGAACTTCTTGGCCCGGGCGACGATGCTCATCAGCACACGGTCGATGCTCTCCAGGTCGGCGGTGTTGACCACCGCGTCCAGGGAGAGGCCGAAGGCCGTCAGATCGTCCAGGGTGGTCAGGTCGGGGCTGATGAGCACCACCAGAAGACCCCGCCGGCTGTGGTTGTCGAGGGCCTGGACAGCCCGGAGCAGGTGGTTGCCGCGCAGGTTGGTGCCGAAATAGTCCGCCTGGATCAAGAGGAGGCGGAAATTGAGGAATTTCAGCTGCCTGGCCGCGTCCCTGAGGTTGAGGGCGACGGTGGCCTGGTAGCCCAGGCCCTCCAGCGTGGATATCAGCTTCTCCGCCGTGGCCTCTTCATCATACACCACCAGGGCCCGGGGCCGCTCGTCGACGCCGCCCTGGGAAAAGGAGGAGTAGGCCGAGAATTCATCCTGGTCCTGACCCGGGTCCAACGGCGGCGGATAGGCGGGGTCGGAAGCCGGCGGCGACGGAGGGGGAGGAGGCGGCGGGCCCGGGTCTTCCGGGATCGGGGGGGCCGGCGGGGCCGTGGACGCCGAGGCGGGCGGGGTCTGGGCCGGCGGAGGGATGACGACCGTATTCTTCGTCTTGCAATACGGGCAATTGAAACAGAAGGGCCGCCCCACCGGCAACTTGTCGTCGGGCAGGTTCAGAAGCCGATGGCACTCTTTACATTCCACTTGCATACGCCACCACCAGACGTTTCAGGAGGTTTTCGGGGCCTTGGGCCGCCGCAGCCCCGGGCCGACGTCGGCCGGCCCGTTCTCCGATTCCAGAATAAGCTTGTCGTTGGCTTCCATGGCCCCGATCTCGGCCTTGATGGTGTCCACGCCCCGGGCCACCACGGAGCGCTTGCTGCTGAACACCCGGGCCGTCTCGTCGGAAATGATCCCGTCGTGGAACAGGTCCAGGATGTGCTGGTCAAAGGTCTGGAAGCCCAAGGGACGCATGGAGGCGATGGCGTTGTAGAGGGTCTTGTCCTCGGTCTCGCCGTTGACGATGATGTCTTTTAGCAAAAGGGTCGAGCCCATGATCTCCAAGGCCGCCACCCGGCCGCCGCCCACCTTCGGCAAAAGCCTCTGACCCACCACCCAGCGAAGCGCGCCGGCCAGGCGCACGCGAATCTGGCGTTCCTCCTCCATCTCGAAAAAGCCCAGGACGCGGGCCACGGTGGAGGCGGCGTCGGAAGCGTGGATGGTGGCCAACACCAGGTGGCCGGTTTCGGCCGCGGCCAGGGCGATTTCCAGGGTGTCGCGGTCCCGGGCCTCGCCGATGAGGATGACCTTGGGCGACTGGCGCATGGCCGCCCGCAGCCCCTGGGTGAAGTCGTAGAAATCCGTGCCCAGCTCCCGCTGGTTGAAGGTGGCCTTCTTGGGCGGGTGGAGGAATTCCACCGGGTCCTCCAGGGTGATCACGTGGACGGCCTTGTTTTTATTGATCTCGTCGAGGATGGCGGCCAGGGAGGTGGATTTGCCGCTGGAAGTGGAGCCGGAAATGAAGATGAGCCCGTTCTTTTCCGCGGCCATCTGGTAGAAGGGCGCGGGCAGGCCCAGGTCCTCCAGGGTGCGGATTTCGTTTTCCAGCCGGCGCATGACCACGCTGTATTTGCCCTGCTGGGAGAAGATGTTGACCCGGAAGCGGGCCCGGCCGGGGATGGAGTAGGACAAATCGCAGCTTCCCGTGGACAGAAGACTCCGCAGCATCCGCCGGTTGGCGCGCAAAAGGCACACGGCGATGGCCTCGGTCTGGAAGGCGGTGAGCTTTTCCACCCGGGGCTCGAAATAGACGGGCCGCAAAATGCCGTCTATTTCGGCCTGGAAAGGGTGCCCCTCGGTGATGTTGATATCGGAGATGTTTTCCGCCGAGGCCAGTATCTTCTGCAGGATGTATTCGAGATGGGACGGCTGAAGCATAGGCGCGACCTTACTAAATTAAACGTCCGTGAAGTCGTCGGGGGGACGGGTCATGTACTGGCGGAACTTGGCCTTGTCCTGGCTGTGGTTGTAGGCCTCGTTGGGATCGATGCGCCCGGCCAGGATATGTTCCATAAGGGCGTCGTCCAGGGACTGCATGCCGTATTTGCGGCCGGTCTGGATGACCGTGCTGATCTGGTAGGTTTTGCTTTCGCGGACGAGGTTGCGGACCGCCGAGGTGGCCAGAAGGATCTCCATGGCCGCGCAGCGCCCCTTGACGTCGATGCGCTTGAACAGGGCCTGGGAGATCACGGCCCGGAGGCCGTCGGCCAGGGAGGAGCGGATCTGCCCCTGCATGTTGGCCGGGAAAATGTCGATGATGCGGTCCACGGTTTTGGCCGCGGACGTGGTGTGGAGGGTGCCGAAGACCAGGTGCCCGGTATTGGAGGCCTCGATGGCCAGGGCGATGGTTTCCAGGTCGCGCATTTCGCCGACCATGACGATATCCGGGTCCTCGCGGAGGGCGCCGCGCAGGGCGGCGTGGAAGGACCGGGTGTGGGTGCCCAGTTCCCGGTGGTTCACCAGGCACTCCTTGGATTCGTGGACGAATTCGATGGGGTCTTCGATGGTGATGATGTGGTCTTTCCGGGTGCGGTTGCACTGGTCGACGATGGCCGCGAGCGTACTGGACTTGCCGCTGCCCGTGGGGCCGGTGACCAGGACCAGGCCCTTGGGGAGGCTGGCCAATTTCAGGATCACCGGCGGCAGGCCCAGTTCCTCGGCCGTGGGAATGACGGTGGGAATGGCCCGGAAGACGGCCCCGACGCCCCATTTCTGGTTGTAGAAGTTGGCGCGGTAACGGGACAGGCCGGGGATTTCGTAGCCGAAGTCCACGTCCCCTTCCTCCTCGAAGACCTTGACCTTCTCTTCAGGGGTGATTTCGTAGAGCATCCGCTTCAGTTCGGCGTTTTCCAGAACCTTGTACTTGATGCGTTCAAGGCTCCCGCGCAGCCGGATCAACGGCTGGTTTCCCGACGACAGATGCAGGTCCGAGGCGCCGACTTCGTGCATCAGTTTGAAAAAGGAATCAATCTGAGCCACCTGAAAAACCTCCAAGCGGAGCGGTGCTGTCAATTTTTGGGCTAATCCCGAAAGGCAATATTCTAAGAATATACCAAGACCCCCTTCCTTGGCAAGCCCAAGATAAGGGGGTCCGGGAGATTACACGCAATAATTGAGCCCTCCGGCGGCGGTTTGGCCGCCGGAGGGGGGGCGGGCGGGTCAATTCACCGTTTTGCGGCGGAGGGAACGGCAATGGTCCGGCCCCGTGGTCCGCACCAGGGCCCCGGCGGCCAGTTCCGGCCCCAGGGCCAGACGGCAGCCGTCGAGGAGCACGATCACCGCCCCGGACCGCTCGCCCAGGACCTTCAGCCGCCCGCCGCGCCGGAGACCAAGGTCGGCCAGGCGGCGGCGGATCTCCTCCGAACCCTCGAAACCCACCACCACCACGGTTTCGCCCGCCGTGGTGTCGGCCAGGGGGAGGCCCTCGGCCCGGCGGCGGCGGCACTCGGGGCAGAGGCCGTAAATGACCAGTTGGTGGTGGAGGTGGCAGTAGTCCTCTTCGCAGGCGATCTTCTCGATGAGGCCGTCCACGTCGGGGCGGTTGAATTCCGTGGTCCGGCCGCAGCCGCCGCAGACGATGTGGTCGTGGTGGAGGCCGGGCCGGGTGTGCTCGTACAGGGCCTGGCCGTCGTCGGCGAAATGCTTTTCGGCCAGCCCCAGGGCCCGGAACAGTTCCAGGGCCGAGGCCGCCTTTTCCGGCGGCAGCTCCCGCCCCCGTTCCCGGAGGGCCCGGCTGAGAGCCTCGGCGCTGAGGTGCTCCCCGGAAGCCAGGAAAGTTTCCAGCATGAACAGGGGCTCGTCGGGGTTGGGATGGCCCAGGGCGGACAGGACGGCGGACAGAGCTTCCGCTTCGCCGGCGTGCGAGCCGGCCAGCGGAGCCATGGGTATGGTCACCCCCGGCCGCCGGCCGCGATGGCCCTGGCGGTCGAGAAAACGGCCCAGCCGGTCATGCAGGTGCCGGGCCATTCTGGCGAACGCCGCGCTCATCGGTCACCTTCGTTTCCGCCCGCACATTCGCGGCGCCTGGCCGTCGGGCAATCCTCTCCGCAGGCGGAGCAGCCGCAGCCCCCGGCCGTCTTGGCCGTCCGGGCGGCCCGGCGGGCCAGATAGACCACCGCGGCGCCCACGATCACTATCACTATGAGTATTTGCGGATCCATCGTTGTCCGGTCCTTTCCGGCCGAAGGCGGCCGGATATATTGAGAGAAAGTCTCAATATCAATATAAGCCATCGCCCCGGCGAAATCAAGAGGCTGTCGGCCTTCCTTTCCCGCTTGGCCAAATCGGGCGTTTGGTGTAGTATACGGCCCGGCTGGCCGAGGTTCGGCCGCCTGTGATTTTTTGGAGGAGGCCCCATGACGCAACGCCCGCTCAAATTCGATCCGGAGGACGGAGACGATTCCCTGTGCCGGCTGCGCGACCAGGCGCGCCTTCCCTCCAGCGCCGCCCTGCGCCACGAATCGATGCTCATCAACGAGGTGTCCCTGGTGCTGTCCGAAAAGCGCACTTCGCTGTCGGTGATGCGCACGGGCCTGGCCGTGCTGGCCCTGCCCCTTTCGGTTTTGAGCGTCCTGATCGTCATCTCCCGGTATTACGACCCGATGAAGGTGATGTACCTCCTGGGGCCGCTTTTGGCCATCTGCGGCTTTCTGACCGTCCTGGGGGGCGTCCTCATCGTCAAGGCCTACCGGCGCATCAACCAGCTCAACCGGGTGCTGTCCACCCTCAAGCGGCAGAACGCGGTTCTCCGGGAGCTCTGCGTGGCCATGGACGATCTGGTCTCCCCGGATCGGGATTTCTGACGCCGCCGCCACGGGGAATATTTCCATGAACATCAAGCTTTGGTTGACGAAAGAGGCAGAATCAGGTAACATTTTATACCTGGATGTTACGAGGGGCTTCAACAACGCCGCCAGAAGGGTGAAATCCGGCCCCTGCTGACGCTTCCGAAGCGGCTTGATCCTCTGGATCCGTCGACCTGCCCGGCCCGTCAGGGCCCGAAATCCAACCGGGGAACCGGATTGAGAGAAAACCTATGGCCGAGAAGACCCTTCTGTATACCTCGGAGCAGATAGCCGTCCGCGTGGCGGAACTGGGCGCCCGGTTGAAGCGCGATTATGAGAAAGTGCTGGCCCCCGGCGAGCAGCTCCTGGCCGTGGGCGTGCTGAACGGCGCGTTTATATTTATGGCCGACCTCATCCGGGCCACAGGCGAACTGCCGGTGGAGGTGGATTTCGTCCGCCTCTCCAGCTACCAGGACCAGGACACCTCCTCGGCCGAAGTGGTTATGACCAAGAACCTGGAAAAAGAAATCAAAGGCCGCCACGTGCTTATCGTCGAGGACATCGCCGACTGCGGCCTGACCCTGAGCTGGCTGATGGAATTTCTCAAAAAACGGCAGCCGGCCTCCCTGAAGGTGGCCGTGGCCGTTGACAAGCGGGCCCGCCGGGAATCGCCGGTGTGTCTGGATTATGTGGGCTTTACACTGGAAGACGGCTTTCTGGTCGGCTATGGCCTGGATTTCGCGGAAAAGTTCCGTAACCTGCCGGCTATTTACCAGGTCGTGACCAAGGCCGACTGAAACGGGAGAGACGGTTTATGATCATCACTTGCGGTCAGTGCCAGGCCAAGTTCAAGGTGGCGCCCGAACAGATCAAGGAAACCGGGTCCAAGGTCCGCTGTTCCAACTGCCAATATGTTTTCACCGTCTACCGGCCCCAGCGGGCGGCCAAGCCGGACGCGCCGGGCGCCGGCCGCAAGACGGCCGCCGGAAAAAGCGGCGAGGGGCTGGACGATTTCCTCAAAAGCCTCGGCGGCCAGGCCGGCGGGACCGCCGGCCGGAAAGCCGGCCGCCAGGCCCCTCCTTCCGCCGCGGCCGCCCCGACCCCGAACGAGGACGACGATCTCGACGACCTCTTCGACGGGGACCATCTCGACGACCAGCCCCACCTGACCGTCCCCGCCGACGCCAAAGCCATGAAGGCCCGACGGGCCCAGCGCCGCCGTCTGTATTCGGACCTGGAAGACCAGCCGGCCAAAACCGAAGCGGAAGACGATCTCGAAGGCCTCTTCGAGGACGAGCCGGACGACCAGCCGCACCTTCGGCGAAGCCGCCCCGCCCCCGCCCCCGCCCCCGAACCGGAGCCGGAGCCGGAGGACGACGAGGATGAGGAAGAAGAATCCGACGAATTCGAAGAGGACTTCGAAGACGTGGACGAGGAGCGGGAAGAAGCCGACGGGGAGGACGACGGCGAGGAATATGACGACGACGGGGAGTACGAGGACGAGGAGGAGGAAACCGCCTCCGCCCGGAGCGGCCTGGGCCTGGGCGTGGACCCGTCCGAGACCGACTACGCCGGGACGGAACCGCGTCCCCGGGGCGTGACCATCGGACTCGACGCCCGGGAGCCGGTATCGGTCCGGCCGGCCATCATCCGGACGAAAAAATCCCACCGGAAGCTCCTTTTGATCCTGGCCGTCGTGGCCGCGGTCCTGGCCATCGGCATTTTTTTCTTGGCCAACCGGCCGGAGCCCACGGCCTTGTCCGGCGGCGAGGAAGCCGCATCCTCGGGCGATGCGGCCCAGCCGCCCGCGGGCCCCCCCGGGTCGGCGGACAGCACCGGCACCGAAAGCATAACCTTCACCAAAGGCAACCAGAACCACTATTTCCGCGAAAACCCCAAGGCCGGGAAGATCCTCATCATCACCGGCATGGTCCGCAACAGCTACCCTGAACCCCGGAGCTTCATCCGGCTGCGGGGCCTCTTATTGTCCGGCGACGGCGACATCCTGGCCGACCGCTTCGTCTACGCGGGCAACATCATTTCCGAGGAAGACCTTTCGACCCTGCCGATAAGCGAAATCCTGGCCCGCCTCCAAATCAAGAGCGGCCAGAACGAGCTGAACATGAACATCCAGCCCAACCAGGAAATCCCCTTTATGCTGGTCTTTGACAAGCTGCCCGAAGGCATGGAGCAATACCGCATCGACCCGGTGGGCTCCGCTCCGGCCAACTGACGTGCCGGGAACGGCCGCGGGGGAGGATCGCCGGCTGGAGGAAGGGGCCGGGGACGGGAGCCCGGCCGGCCGCCCCTGGCCGGCGCCCGAAGGCGAGGCGGCCCCGGACGCCGGGCCTGGCCGAGCCGGGCCCGAGGGCCTGGGCGGCTGGCTGATCCTGGTGGGTCTGGGGCTGATCGGGTCCCCGGTCCAGCTCGGGTTCGAGTTGGCGAAGGTCTACCGGCCGCTTATGGAGGAAGGCGTCTGGGCGGAGTTGACCGTCCCCGGCGGGCTCATCTATCATTCCGGCTGGGCGCCGCTTCTGGGTGGGGAAATAGCGTTCAATGCCTCCAACATTCTCGCGCAATTGTTCCTGATGTACCTCTTTTTCACCCGAAGGCGGATATTCCCGAATCTTTTCATAGGCCTGGCCCTGATCCGCCCCGTGTTCATCTTCCTTGACGCCCATCTGGGCGCCTGGGTCTACAACGAGGCCGTGGCCGGACTGGACTTGCCCGTGGAACCGGTTTTCGACCCGGACACCGCCCGGAGCTTGGCTCTGGGCCTGATTTACGCTTTGGTCTGGGTGCCGTATATGATCTTTTCCAGACGGGTGAAAAACGCTTTTATCCGTCCCTGGCGACCGGCTCGGACGGCCGGCCCGGCAGCGGTTCAAGATGCCTGAAGGGATGCGCGATGAACAGTAAGCTCGGGGCCCTTTTGGCCAGGCCGGCCAAAAGTTTCTTCAAAAATTTCGACTTCGAGAAGTTCGCCGCCGAGGTGGCCCGCAAAGACCCCGGCGCCGCCTATATCCGGCTTCCCGACATCCCGGCCCAGCTCTTCACCGACCAGGACGACATTGCCCGCCTGGCCGTGGATCTGGCCGAACGCTCCCTGGCCGAAAAGGGCGAGCCCGTGGGCCGCCGCGAACTGGAAGCCCAGGCGGCCATCATCTCCTGCCGCTACGACCCGGACCTGCACCTCATGCTCCGGGCCGCCACCATGAACCTCATCGGCCATTTCTTCGAATCCAAGGACCCCGAGCGCCTGTTCGTCTCCGAAAACGGCCGGGAGCTCCGGCACCTCGATAGGCTGAAAAAAGCCCGGGAAGACGGCCTGGGCGTGGTCTACCTCATCAACCACACCTCGCACTGGGACGAATTCATTTTCAACGTCTTCCTGGACCAGAACGGTTTGCCCATGCCGCTCTTCGCGGCCGGGCAGAACATGATGGCCACCCCGAGCCTGACGAAAATCCTGATGGTGGGCTCCTATGTCATCCTCCGCTCCGGGGCCAGCCGGGCCTACCTCTCCACCCTCTTCCACTATTGCCAGGCCCTGGGGGAAATGGGCAAGCCCCAGGGCATCTTCCTGGAAGCCTGGTCCGGCGGGGCCCGCACCCGAGACGGCAGCCTCCGCTACCCCCGCCGTCTCATCGCTCTCCAGGGCGCCCTGGCCGTCCGGAACGACGTCCTCGTCCAGCCCGTGGTCATCAGCTACAGCCGGGTGCCCGAGGATCTGGACCTCTCCGAAGGCCGGGGCCTGCCCACCTGGCTTAATGGCCACCATATGGCCCGGGAATTCCTCAAGCGGCCCTGGCAGCCCAAGGCGGCCCTGGCCCGAGGGGTGAAAAACCTGTACGGCCGGTTGTACGTGGGTTTCGGCCAGGGGCGCTTGCTCTCGGAACTGGCGGCCGAGCAAAAGGAACAGCAGAACGGCAACAGCGAACTGACCATCGACGAATACGCGTCCCTCTATGCCATCCGCGAAATCGCCCGCGACAAGAAAATCATGACCCCCCAGATCGCGGCCCGGGCCCTGGGCCTGATGAAGAAACATCCGCGCCTGCCGGAGGCCGCCTCCCGGGCCATGGACGAAATCCGCGAATACCACCACCGCACCTTTGGGCAGGATCCGGATTTCGAGGACTATTTCACCGAGCACAGCCTGGAGGAAGCCCTGGCCGATGGCCTCCGGAGCCTCAAGGCCCGGGGAGTCATCGGCCGCAAACCCCGCTTTTCCGGCAAGCCGCCCAAGGTGCTGGCCCCCCACGGCCTGTCGTACTACGCCACCCACGGCGACCGCCGGCTCTACAGCCCCTCGGCCAAGGAAAATTTCGTGGTCTGCGGGTCCGACCTCTGGGCCTTCAGCCTGGTCTCCTTCCTCGGCCGCCGCACCCTGGCCGACAAGAAATACAACAACTCCAGCCTCACCCTCTACGACCGGGACGAAGCCGCCATGGCCGGCCTGGCCTACGAGCGCACCCTGCCCGGCGACCAGTTGCCGGACCAGCGCCTGCCGAAAAACGTCTTCCCCACCCACGACCACACGGCCGCCTTCCGCAAGGCCACCGAAGTGGTGGTGGCCGTGCCGCCCCAGCGCATGGACGAGACCCTCCGGGTCATCCTGGCCGAAGCCAAAGAGCTGCGCAGCCTCATCATCGCCAGCCGGGGCTTCGACCCCCAGTCCCACCGCCTGACCATGCAGATCGCCTGGGAGGCGGCCGTGGCCGCGGGCCGCCCCAAGATCGGCATCCTGGCCCTCACCGGCCCCTTCACCCCCAAGGAACTGGCGGGCGAGGAAGGCGGGGTCTGGACCCTGGCCGGAGACGTGCGGGCCGGCCGGGCCTCGGAGGCGCTCCTGTTCAAGTTCGGCAAGTTCCGGGTCAGCGTCAGCCCCGATCCCATCGGGGTGCAGATGGCCGCGGCCCTGGCCGACGCCTACGCCCTGTATGGCGTGTTCCAGAACCGCCAGCGCAAGATCCGCAGCCACCCCTTCGAGGCCGCCTCGTTCCTCCGGGAAATCAGCGCCGAAGCCAAGAGCCTGACCCTGGCCATCGGCGGCCAGCCCCAGACCTTCGAGGCCGACAACCCCGCCTGGGTCACGGAATTTCTCATTCGGTCCATGAACACCGCCGGGCCTTCCCAGTCCTGGCTCAACGACCTGAAGACCGACACCGGCGGCGACGAGGATTCGGCCAAGGCCAAACTGGCCCGGGAATGGCCCAGCCCCTGGGCCAACGGCTATTTCGCCATCCATTCCGCCTACCTCACGGCCAAGCACTTGGGGCTCACCCTCCCCCACCTGGAAGAGGCCAACCGCCTGTTCTGGTCCACCGGCGCCTGAGATGTTTTCATCATTGCCCATGCTTTCCGGCGGTGAATAATGCCCGATACGGCGACGGCCAGGACGCGGTGGGGATCGGCGTGGATCCTGGGGCTGATTTTGGCTGGGCTGCTGCTCGCACTGGCGGCCGCTTCAGCCAACGCCGGGTACATGCCCTTCAGCCCGGGCGAGGTGCTGGACGTCTTGCGGGCCAAGTTCCTGGGCGGGGTTTCGGCCCTGGACGACAGCCGCGTCATGGTGCTGTGGGAGGTGCGGTTGCCGCGCCTGGTCACGGCGGCGGCGGCCGGCGCCGCCCTGGGGCTGTCCGGCGCGGTGTTCCAGGGCTTGCTGTTGAATCCCCTGGCCGACCCGTACACGCTGGGGGTCTCTTCGGGCGCGGCCTGCGGGGCGGCCGTGGTCATCGTGGCCGGGCTCCTGATGCCGGATCTGGCCTGGCTGGGCGCGCCCTGGGTTTTGACCGGCGGCGCCTTTCTCATGGCCAGCCTGACCTTGGCCCTGGTCATCGCCCTCGCCCGGGACGAGCAGAAGCACCTGTCCCCCACCAATCTGATCCTGGCCGGGGTCATCATGTCGGCCATCCTGTCGGCGGCCATTTCCTTCATCAAGTATCTGGCCGGGGAACAGGTCGGTTCCATCATCTTCTGGCTCCTGGGGAGCTTCCAGGCCCGCACCTGGGCCGACGCCGGCCTGGTGGCGGCCTTTTTCGCCCCGGCCTTGCTGGCGGCCCTGTGGTCGGCGGTGGACCTGAACATCATGACCCTGGGCGTGCGCTCGGCCGAAACCCTGGGGGTCAACACCCGGCGGGTGCGCCTGACGCTCCTCGCCGCCGCCTCCCTGGCCGCCTCGGCGGCCGTGTCCGTGGCCGGGGTGATCGGCTTTGTGGGCCTGATCGTGCCCCACCTGGTGCGCCTGGTGAGCGGCCCCGACCACCGGAGCCTCCTGCCCCTCTCGGCCCTGGGCGGGGCCGTCCTGATGCTGGCCGCCGACACCACGGTGCGGGTGCTCTTGCCCGGCGAGATTCCGGTGGGGGTGCTGACCGCCCTTCTGGCCGGACCGGTCTTCCTGGTCATTTTCCGCAAGCGCATGGGGCGACTGGCCTATGACTGAGTTCGTCCGCTCCGCTCCGCCCGCGGCCGGCCCCTGGCTGGCCACCCTCGGCCTGGCCTTCAGCCACGGCCCCCAGGAGGTGCTGGCCGGCCTGGACCTGGAGTTCCACCCCGGACGCCACTACATCCTGGCCGGGCCCAACGGCGCGGGCAAAAGCACACTCCTGGACCTCCTGGCCAACTTGAAAAAACCGGCCGGGGGCGGCATAATGGTCATGACCCGACCGCTGTCCGACTACCGGCCCCTGGACCTGGCCCGGACCCTGGCCCTGGCGCCGCAGGCCTTCCGCTTCAACTTCTCCTTTTCCGTGCGGGAAGTGGTGGCCATGGGCCGCCGGCCGTACCTGGGCCGCTGGGGCCGCCTGGGCCCCGAGGACGACGCGGCCGTGGACCGGGCCCTGGCCACCCTGAATCTGGAGGGCCTGGCCGGCAAGGCCGTCACCGCCCTCTCCGGCGGGGAGCGGCAGCGGGTGGTGGCCGCCCGGGCCCTGGCCCAGGACACGCCCATCCTGCTCCTGGACGAGCCCACCGCCGGCCTGGACATCGCCCACGCCCTGGATTTGATGGCCCTGGCCCGGCGTCTGGCCGAAGCCGGCCGCCTGGTGATCACCGTCACCCACGATCTCAACCTGGCCGCGGCCCAGGGGCATGAATTCGTTTTCCTGAAACGCGGCCGCCTGGTGGCCGCCGGCCCGCCCGAGCGGGCCTTCACCGAGGCCATCCTGGCCGAGGTCTACGAAGCCGAGGCCCGGGTGCGGCCGGACGATTTTGCGGGGGGCCTGGCGGCCTCCTTCCGAAGGAGGGGTTTATGAAAATATCGCGTCTGCTCTTTCTGACGGCCCTCCTCTGTTCCCTCGCGGCCTGGGGTGCGGCCGACATGCTCCACGCCGCCGCAAAAAAAGATCCGAAAAAGGTCCGGGTCGTCAGCCTCTACGCGGCCCACACCGAAATCCTCCTGCGGCTGGGGGCCCGGGGCAACCTCGTCGGCGTCTCCGGCCAGGAGACGTATGACGGCCCGGAAACCGAGGGCTGGAAGCGGCCGCCGGTCTTTTCCATCCGCGACGACGTGGAAAAATTCCTGGCCGCCAAGCCCGACGTGGTGCTGGTGCGGCCCATGCACATGGCCGCCGGCAGCCGCCTCGTCGAAACCCTCGGCTCCGCCGGGATCAACGTCTATTCAGCCCAGGTGACCCGCGCCGGCGACCTCTACCAGTATTGGCGCAACCTGGCCGCCCTGGTGGGGCGCGAGGCCGAGGCCGAAGCCCTCATCGCCGATTTCGACGGCCGCGTCGCCGCCTATCATCAGGCCGCCGAGCGCCGGCCGGCCGGCGAAAAGCCGGGCGTCTTCCTGGAGGCCATACACGAGCAGGTCAAGACCTTCACCCCGGATTCCATCCCGGTCTGGCTGGTGGAACTGGCCGGGGGCCGCAACGTGGCCGACGACGCCAAGCCCCAGGCCCCGGGCCTCATCATCGCCGACTACGGCCCCGAGCGCCTCCTGGCCAAGGCCGATCAGGTGGACCTCTTCATCGCCCAGGACGGCCCCATGAACCGGACCCCGCTGGCCCGGATCAAGAAAAGGAACATCTACCAGCCCCTGCGGGCCTTCAAAACGGGCCGAGTCTATAAAATGCCCGAGGACCTCCTGGCCCGGCCCACCCCTTCCCTCCTGGAGGGGCTGACGGAACTGGCCGGCCTGACGGGCCTGTCCGTGAGCCCGGACGCTGAAAAGACCGGGACGCCCGACGGCGGGGAAGCCTTTTCGCCTTCCGGCGAGACCGCCCCGGCCCCGGCCGGGGAGCCCGCTTCCACGCCTGAAAATGTTGAACTCAAAGTCGATCTGCCCCCGGCTGACTGAGGGCTTCGACTGGATCGCCCATAATTGACTAAGGAGAATTGAATGTCGGAAAAAATTGGAACCCTGTATGGCCTCGGCGTCGGCCCCGGCGACCCGGAACTGTTGACCATCAAAGCCGCCCGCATCCTGGGCGAAGTGGACGTGGTCTTCACCGCCGCCTCGCCCGGCAACGACTATTCCATCGCCCAGCAGATCGCCGGCCCCTACCTCAAGCCCGACACTCCGGTCAAACGGCTCAACTTTCCCATGGTCGGCGACGAGCACACCCTCACCGAGGCCTGGCGGGCCAATGCCGAAGCCATTGCCGAAGAACTGCGGAAAGGCCTTTCGGCCGCCTTCCTGACCCTGGGCGATCCGTTGACGTACAGCACCTACGGTTACGTGCTGCCGTATCTGGCCGAAATCCTGCCCCAGGGCGCGGTGGTGACCGTGCCGGGCATCACGTCGTATCAGATGGCCGCCGCCCGCACCAACCGGCCCCTGGTCACGGGCCTGGAATCCCTGACCATCATGAGCGGGGTGGAAGATCCCGACAAGCTGGGGGACCTCCTGGACCGCAGCGACAACGTGGCTATCCTCAAGACCTACCGCACCTATGACAAGATCATGGGCATGCTCAAGAAGAAGGGCCTGGCCGACAAGGCCACCCTGTGCTGCAAACTGGGGCTGCCCGACGAGGTCATCTATGACCACCTGGAGAACGACCCGGTCGCCGAACCGCCCTACCTTTCGCTGATGATCGTCAAAAACGGTGGCGCGCGGTAAAAAGAGCCGCTGGGCTCTCTGGATACCCACCCTGGCGGCCGCGGCCGTGACTCTGGTCGTCCTGGCCGTCTGGCCGGCGGAGACGGCGGAGTTTCTGCGCCCCGGCCACCTGGCGGACAAAGTGGCCCGGCCCATGCTCCGGGCCATGATGTTCATGGGCCTGGGCCTGGGCGCGGCCATGGTGATCGAATCCCTGGGCTGGACCGTGGCCCTCGGCCGCCTGGCCGCGCCGCTGACCAACCGGGCCCGGCTGCCGAAAGTGGCCGGAGCCAGCTTCACCACGGCCCTGGTCTCCAACCCGGCCGCCAACGCCATGCTCTCCGAAGCCTGGGAAAAAGGGGAACTGACTCCCCGGGCCCTGGCCGTGGCCAACCTGTTGAACGGCTCGTGGCCGTCCTTCATCGTGCACCTGCCGTCCACCCTGGTGGTGGCCGCGTCTTTCGCCGGCCGGGCCGGGCTGGCCTACACCTCCATCATGTTCGCGGCCGCCACCTTCCGGCTGATCGGGGCGGCCATCCTGGGGCGGCTGATACTGCCCCCGGCCGAGCCGGTCCCCGTCGATCCGGCGGCCTCCGCCAAAAAATCCCTGCGGGAAATCTGGCCCGGCCTCCGCCAGCGGCTCGCCCGCCGGCTGACCACGCTGTTGAGCGTGGCCGCGCCGGTGTTCTACCTCATCACCCTGGCCGCCTTCCTGGGCTTCTTCGGCTGGGTGCGCGATTTTTCGGCCGCGCACCTGCCGGATTTCTTCCTCCCTGTGGAGGCCGCCACCCTGGTGGTGTTCTCCCTCACCGCCGAATTCTCGTCCGGCTTCGTGGCCGCCGGGGCCTTGCTGCAGAACGCCACCCTCACTGTGGCCGAAGCGGCCGCCGCCCTCGTCCTCGGCAACATCATCGCCACGCCCATCCGGGTGCTCCGCTGGCAGTTGGCCGCTTTTCTGGGCTATTTCCAGGTCCGGCTGGGGCTCTGGCTGATCTTCTGCAACCAGGCCTTCCGCGTGGCCAGCCTGGTGCTGTCGCTGTTCATTTTCTGGCAGATATTCGGCTGACGGCCCCCGGTCATCACCGGAGAAGCGCGAAAGCCTTGGGAGGCCGCCATGGGCGTTTTTTCATCGACCACCCTGGACGAGCTGGGGCAAAAGCACCAGACCGACAAATGCCGCCAGTCCTCGGCCGGACATGACTATTTGCGGAAATACGAGTTTTTCTTTCGCCCTTTCAAGGACCAGAAATTCACGTTCCTGGAACTGGGCGTCTTCAAGGGCGCGTCCCTGGCCACGTTCCGGGAATACTTCACCCAGGCCGACCTTGTCGGGGTGGACTGCGAGCCCGAAGCGCTGAGCCACCAGGCCCCGGGCACGACCGTCATTCTGGGCGACCTGAGCCGGACCGAATTCGTGCAGGGGCTGGCCCGATACCAGCCCGCCATCGTCATGGACGACGCCTCCCACCAGTGGCCGGATCAACTGCGGGCCCTGTTGGTGCTGTTCCCCATCGTCCGGCCCGGCGGCCTGTACGTGATGGAGGACATCCACACCTCTTTCCCCCCGCTGGGGGAATTCTTCGCGAACGGCCTGGACATCAATCCTTTCATCGTCCTGTCCAAGATCGCCGAATACCTGACCGGCGACCAGAAGCCCGTGCCCATCGACCAACTGCGTCACCAGACCCTGGAGCCCATCGCGAAGCATCCGCAGTTCCACGCGGAAATACGCGCCATCGCCGACCAGTGCGACGCCGTGGTCTTCATCAAACGCAGTTGCCTGCTGATTAAGAAAGAACAGAGCGGGACTTCAGAAAAAAGAAGCTTCACGTTTGACCGGCGGTCACCCAAAAGACTATAATAATATTTTTCGCGAGTTTGCAAAAAGGTTCGGCTCTTGAAGTTCGGAGGTCGGCATGTCCCATCTATCGGTCGCTAATTTCGGTCCTATTAAATATTTCGCGGGAGATTTAGCCCGAGTCAACGTACTCATCGGCCCCCAGGCCAGCGGCAAGAGTACGATAGCCAAACTGCTGTATTATTTAAAAATGTTACCGGTCAAGCTGGCCACGTTCACTCCTTCCGAGAAAGCTGGCAAAAATTACTACGAACAATACATGAAAATACTGAAACTTGATTTTGCAAACCTTTTTGGCCCCGTCTACCACCAGCCGGGTCTAGCCATTACCTACTCCTTTACTAAATCATACATAAATTACGAATACAAGGTCCATATAGCAAACAATTCATCACCAAGCGGCAAAAACTATCTATCCATAAAGTTTGACAAAAGATTGAAAGAAGGACTGGAGCTTTTGCTGCAAAACATAGCCGACCTCAGGAACAGAGAGACCAGGGGAGTGGTCAGCAGCCGCATATCGAGGCTTCATCAGGAGGGTGCCCAAAAAGATTTTTTTACCGAAGCCGGCGAACTGTTCGGAGAAAAAAGATCACCCATCTTTATCCCGGCCGGGCGAACCCTTCTGACTCTGCTCTCAGGCCAACTCACCAGCTTCAAATCCACCGACATGATTATGGATGATTTCCTGGACACTATCAGAGACATCCGCCCCCAAGTCGGCAAGGGGCTCGTCGAAATTGAAGATCAGGCCCGCCACACCTGGCCCCGCCAGCCGGACCCGAACCTGGCCCAGCTCGCCAGAGGCGAAATACAAAAAATTCTTCGCGGACACTATGTCTTCGCCGAGGGAGAAGAGCGGATATATCATAGTTCCTCAGGAAGCTACACTAAATTATCGGTGGCCTCTTCAGGTCAGCAAGAAGCTCTCTGGGTCATTCTGCTGGCCTACATGCTGATTCTGGAGCGGGCCGCCAGTTTCGCCGTTTTCGAAGAGCCGGAAGCCCACCTGTACCCGGAATCGCAGTATGCCATCATTCGCCTGCTGGCGCTGCTGGCCAGCGCCAATGCCGACAACCAGCTTCTGATCACCACCCACAGCCCGTACGTGCTCGTGAGCCTGAACAATCTGCTGACCGCCAAACGCGTGGGGAACAAGCATTCCCACAAGGTATCCGAAATGCTCCCAAAGCCATACTGGCTTGACATCGACGATCTGGCGGCCTTTGTCTTTACCGGCGAGGGCAGCGCCAGCGGCATTGTCGACCGGGAAACTGGACTGGTCAAAGCCGAAGAAATAGATTCAGCCTCCGCCATCATGAACGAGGAATATGACCGAATGATGGATCTGGATTTTGGGGGAGCGGGCCAATGAGCCAGGCGAACCGCCGACCCGCCCATGCCCTCAGGACGCAGGTATTTGTTCGGATCCAGCGTTCAACAATTCGACATGCGTGACTTTTTCCCGGGATCCCTTACTCACGGTGGAAGAAAAAGGGAAAAAATATGCGGCTCGGAATCTGGGGAAAGAATGTGTGGCCAAAATCAAAGTTGACGGCTGCCTGATCAATGATTCCACTGTCGCTAAAGCGGATTATCTTATACTCCGTTGCGACAAGGGCATGGCGTATATTGTGGAGCTGAAAGGCCGCGACGTCGCCAGAGCTTGTGAGCAGATATTGTCCACAGCCGCCTTGCTGCCCGTCCTTAAGCATTGCGTCCTCAACGCCCGCATTGTCTGCAGCCGAGTTCCGTCCCCCAATCTGAGGTCTACTCAACAAGTCAAACTGGACAACCTGTGCCGGGGAAAATCCGGAAAACTGTTGATCCAAATCAACAAAATTGAGGAATCTTTTCAATAGCTTCGCGGTCTGGTCCGCATAAAGGCCTGGCCCTGGCAAAGCCCGCGAACCCGTCACTCCGGCGGGTTTTCGCTTTCCAGCTCCCGGGCCTCGCCGGCCAGGGCGGCCAAAAGGTTCAGGGCCGCCAGGGGGGTCAGTTCCTCGGGCTTAACGGCCGCCAGACGGCTGACGAACTCCGCCGCCGGGGTCGGTGCGGCGGACGGTTCCGGCGCGGGCTCCTCTTCGGCCTGGTCGAAGAGGCTGAGCTGCCGCACGGCCGGCCGGATGACGTGGTCCCCGGCCTGGGAAAAATCGGCCAGCACTTCCCTGGCCCGCTCCAGAACCTTTTTCGGCAGACCCGCCATGGCCGCCACGGCCAGGCCGTAGCTGCGGCTGACCCCGCCGGCGGCGAGCTTCCTCATGAAGGCGATGCGGCCGCCCACGTTCTTCACCGACACGTTGAAATTGCGCACCCGGGGCTTGGTTTCGGCCAGGTTGATGAGCTCGTGGTAGTGGGTGGCGAAGAGGGTCGGGACCCCCCGGCCGTCCAGGTCGTGGAGATATTCGGCGATGGCCCAGGCCAGGGAAAGGCCGTCGTAAGTGGAGGTGCCCCGGCCCACTTCGTCCAGCACCACCAGGCTGCGGGGCGTGGTCATGGTCAGGATGCGGGCCGTCTCGCTCATCTCCACCATGAAGGTGGACCGGCCCCGGGCCAGGTCGTCGGCCGCGCCCACACGGGTGAAGATGCGGTCCCGGAGAGACAGCCGGGCCGACTCGGCCGGCACGAACGACCCGGCCTGGTTCATCAGGACGATCAGGGCCACCTGCCGCAGGACCGTGGATTTCCCGGCCATGTTGGGCCCGGTGATGACGAGCAAGCGCTCCCGGGTGGTCAGGCGCACGTCGTTGGCCACAAAGGGTTCGCCGGCGGGCAGGAGCGCTTCCACCACCGGGTGGCGGCCGCCCTTGATGTCGATGAGGTCTTCCTCGGTCAGTTCCGGCCGCACCCAGCCGTATTTTTCGGCGCCGGCGGCAAAGGCGCACAGAACGTCCGCCTCGGCCAGAATCTGGGCCGCCTCCTTGATGGCGCGCGCGGCGGCCTCCACCAGGCTTTTCAACTCCTCGAGAATCCGTTCCTCCAGAGCCAGGCGCTTTTCGCCGGCCTGGAGGATTTTTTCTTCCCACTGTTTCAGTTCCGGGGTCAGGTAGCGCTCGCCGCCGGCGATGGTCTGCTTGCGGATCCAGTCGTCCGGGGCCCGGTCGAGGTTGCTTTTGGTCACTTCCAGGTAATAGCCGTAAACCCGGTTGAAGCCGACTTTGAGGGAATTGATGCCCGTGCGCTCCCGCTCCCGGGCCTCAAGGGCGGCCAGGGCGTTCTTGCCGCCCTTTTCCAGATCCAGGAGGTCGTCCAACTCCGGGTTTACGCCGCGCCGGATCAAGCCGCCGTCCCTGGCGTTCAGGGGTGGGCTGTCGACCAGGTGGCTTTGGAGCGTGGCGGTGAGGCCATGGAAATCGGGGAGGGCCTCGCCCAGGTCGGCCAGGCGGGCGGAATTGAGGGCCGACAGGATCCGCCGGAATTCGGGGATCAGGGCCAGGGTGTCGCGCAGGGCGGCCAGGTCCCGGGGGCCGCCGCGCTTCAGGACCAGGCGGGAGAGGGCCCGCTCCAGGTCGCTGGATTTCTTGAGGAGCCCGGCCAGGGTATCGCGGGCCAGGGCGCCGCGCAGGAGTTCCTCCACGGCCCCGTGGCGGGCGGCGATTTCCGGGCCCCGGGCCAGGGGCCGGGCCAGCCACTGGCGCATGAGGCGGCCGCCCATGGGCGTGGCCGTGCGGTCCATCAGGCCCAGGAGGGAGCCTTCCAATTGACCGTGGCGCAGGGTTTTCAGAATTTCCAGGTTGGCCAGGGCGGCCTCGTCCAGGATCAGGTGGTCCTCGCGCCACAGAAGGCGCGGCGGGGCCAGGTGGTTCAGCCGGCCCTGGCCGCAGGCCCGGGCGTATTCGAACACCCCGGCCGCGGCGGCCAGGGCCTCGGGCCAGCGCTCCAGATCCCAGGCGGCCACGGCGTGGGGGCCGAAGAGATCGTGAAACTGATCCAGGGCGGCCACGGGATTCAGGCTGGACCGGGGCCGGAGCGTGGCATAGACCCGCAGATCGGCCAAAAGAGCCAGAATCTCCGGGGCGGCGTCGTCCGGCAGCAGGCATTCGTGGGGGGAAAGGGACAGGAACTCGGCCCGCAGGCCCTCGATATCGTCAAAGCGGGCCAGGAGAAGATCGCCCGTGGAGACTTCCAGCCCGGCCAGGCCGAAGGCCCCGCCGGTGGGGAAAATGGCCGCCAGGTAGTGGGGCTCGCCGGCGGCCGCGCTTTCGTCGCCCGAGAGCGGCAGGCCCGGGGTCCCCACCTGCCACACGGCCCGCTCCACCAGGCCCTTGGTCTTGGCCGGGTCGCCCACCTGGTTGACCATGACCACCTGCCGGCCCTGGTCGGTCAAACGTTTGGCATAGCCGAGCCCCGCGGACAGCGGCACTCCGCACATGGGAATAGGCGTGTCGCCGTGCTTGGAGCGGCTGGTGAGGGCGATGTCCAGAAGGCCGGCGGCCTCTTCGGCGTCCCCGAAGAACATCTCGTAGAAATCACCCATCTGGTAAAAGACGATGGCGCCGGGATAGCGCTCCTTCATCTCCAGATACTGGCGCATGGCTGGGCTAATTGAATACGGCTTGGGGGCCTTGGCGGGGCTGCCCGCAGCCGGGCAAAAAATGTGATTTTCGCCCGGCGGATGTTTTATCGGCGTCTTCACCAGTCGCTTCGCTCCGTCGGCCCGGGAGGGCCGACCTGCTGTTATTCGCATTCGTTGAAAGGGCCCACCAGCTTTTCGAAGGTGGCCAGGATGTGCTCGGAGATGACCCGGGCCTCGCCGAAGACGGTCATGTAGTTGGCGTCGCCCACATAGCGGGGGGTGATGTGGAAGTGGAGGTGCGCCTCCACGCTGCCCCCGGAGGCCCGGCCCTGGTTGATGCCCATGTTGAAGCCGTGGGGCCGCATGATCTTCTCTAAAATTTCCGTGGCCCGGGCGGCCTGGTTCATGATGGCCAGGCGCTCGGCCTCCGTGGCCTCGGCCAGAGACGGCACGTGGCGGCGGGGGGCCACCAACAGATGCCCGTTGTTGTAGGGATAGAGATTCATCATCACCAGCACCGCGGGGTCGCTGTAGAGAACCAGGCGGTCCTCGTCCGGGCCCTGGTGGCCGGGAGGCAGGCAGAAAAAGCAATCCCCCTCGCGGAGACCGGCCCGGGTGATGTAGGCCATGCGCCAGGGCGCCCAGAGAATATCCATATACCGCACCTCGTGGCCGTAAAGGCGGAAAAAGCTGAACTGCCAATATACCACATTTTTGGCCGGCGGGGCCAGCCCCGGACGGATGTCGGTCGCGGGTGACACATTAAGAGCTTGTTTGTAAATGAGGGATTTTGTTCGCTGGCTAGGCGCGAGCGATTTTTAAGCAAGGTCAGGGGCTTTTTATTACTCCGGCAACTAAATAAGTTATCCCCGTGATTTCGCCAAAGCCCGAAATCACTGGACTTCAGCGGCCGGGAACAGACTTCTAAAGTTGCCGGGTTAATAAGGTACGGTTCAGAGCAGACTCCGCTAAGCCCGGAACCGGTGCATCTGGAACAAGCGCGCGGCGGCGGGCCGGAAGCGCCGGCAGGGCAAGACTCTTAAAAAAAGGCCCCCGGCCTCTTTGGAGGCCGGGGGCAAAGAATGGGTTAAAGACTGAACGTGAAGTGGTGGTGCGCGCAAACTCCTTTCCGCTTCGCGCCCCCCGTCTCGCCAATGAGGCGGTCCGAGCCGCCGGCGCGGTCTAAGCCGCAGACGAGGACGACCAGGGAAACGCCGCCTTCGGGTTTCCATCCCTGCGTCCAGGGTTTTGACCAGGGGCAGCCGAACATGGTCGCCGGTGGCGACGAGCGGGGGTCTCATTTCCCCCGGAAGCCTCTTTGGTGCGCCGGGCGGTGTGGGCAGCTATCCCGGCCTACGCATTCTCCAGACCGCATGGCTCCGTATTGGCATCTTCCCTATCTTCTGGAGTGGGAGCAGAGCGGCTTCCGTGATTATAAGATAACGCATCCCGCCAAAAATTTCAAGCCCCCCAGGGCACGCGCCCTGGGCCCATCTCCGAGCGGCGGGGAAGAGCGGGAGCGGCTTGGTCGGCCGGGTGGGTGACGGCTCTGGCCTTGGCTGTGGGCCTATGCGGCCCGATGCGATGATCCGTATCGAAGGCTTGACGGGCGCCCAGAGGCGGGCGGGATTAGCCCGGCTTGACCTCGGGCGCGGTGGGGGGAAGATAAAAAAACGGTTCATCCGGTGAATGCGTACCTGCCCTCGTGAATGGCCAGGAGAAGCGCCGCCCTGGTCCGCACACGGTCACGCCGGGCGGCCGCCGGGCGGCAGGCGGCGGCGCAGGGCCGCGGTCAGGCTGGAGCCGCTTCCCAGTAAACCCAGTTTGCGGCGAATATGGTGACGATGGGTGCTGACGGTGCCCTCGGCCAGATGCAGAATCTCGGCGATGTCGCTGGTGCTTTTGCCCCGCGCCACCAGCATGGCCACCTCCAGCTCCATCTGGGTCAGGGTGTCCTGAAGGGTGGCCAGGGGGCTGCCCACAGACTGGTCCAGCGTCTTGAGGTTTTCCAGGGCCAAATCCAGAAGTGTGACCTGATCGGGGTCGAGCCGGGTGCGGGCCAGTTTGTCCAGAAAAGGTTTGACCAGCCGATTGAAGTTATAGATCAGTTCGCCCCCCATCCGCCGGCCTTCCACCTCCCGCTGCTCCAGAAGAATCCGCAGGGCCACCTTGGTTTCGGCCGTCTTGCGTAACTGCCGTTCCAGTTCTTTCTGCTGGTGCTTCAATTCCTCTTCAATCTGCAGCTTTTCGGTGATATCCAGGCCCACCGCCCAGGAGTGCCAGCCCGGCACCACCAGATGCCTGGAAATATTGAACCAGGATATGGCCCGCCGCTCCCCGCCCTTGCAGGTCATGACCCAGATCATGGGGTCAAAGTCGCCGCCGCGTTTTTTAAAATCAACATACATTTTTCGGCGGTATTTGGCCTCGGGATACATGATCTCCAAGGCCCGCGGGTTGCCGACCACCTCTTGGGCGGAATATCCGCTGACCAGTTCGGCGGTGCGGTTCCAGAAGACCGGGATTCTTTTCCGGTCATAGGCCTCGACCAGGACGGGTATGGACTGGGCGCCCGCCAGGAAGGCTTGCAGCAACATGGGTCACCTCTCAATAATGTGTATTTGATATATATACTATATACACAACCAATCATCAATGCGAAAATTTGGCCTATGATATGGTTATAGTGAAGTCCACCCCCGCCGTCCGGCGACCCGCCGGAAGTTCTCGCCGAACCTTCGGCGAGCCGCCCCCTCAGAAAGGAGGCCGACATGGAACCATCGCGTGCCGAAACCCCTCTGCAAAAAGCCCTGGGCCAGGTGGACCGGCCCGTCTTCGCGGCCACGGCCCTGATGGTGCTGGCGGTCGTGACCTGGGCCATCATTTCGCAAAGCAGCTTGATGGAAAACCTGAAGGCGGCCCAGGGCTGGCTGACCAGCCAACTGGGCTGGTTCTATGTGCTCACCACCACCGTCTTCCTGATCGTCTCCGGCATACTGGCCTTCGGCCGCCACGGCGACCTGGTGCTCGGCCAGCCGGGCGACCAGCCCGAATACAGCTATTTCGCCTGGGTTTCCATGCTGATCTCCTGCGGGGTCGGCGTGGGCTACGCCTTCTGGCCGGTGGCCGAATCCATGTACCATTACTTCAACACCCCGTATCTGGCCGAATCCGCCACCCCAGGGGCCAAAAGCGTGGCCGTGGCCATTTCCATCTTCCACTGGGGTTTCCACACCTGGAACGTCTACGCCCTGGCCGGCCTGGCCATCGCCATACCCGCCTATATGCTGGGCAAGCCCATGAACATTTCCATCTCTCTCCACGGCCTGTTCGGCGACCGCATCATCGGCAGCCCCCTAGGCCGCTTCGTCGAGTTCCTGGGCTCCTTTTCCACCATGGCCGGGGTCAGCACCGGGCTGGGCCTGGGGCTGATCGTCCTGAACGGCGGCCTGACCTTCATCTTCGGCTGGCAGCTTTCGCCCCTGCACCTGAGCCTGGTGCTCCTGGCCCTGATCATCACCTATATGGCGGCGGCCATGAGCGGCATCGGCAAGGGCATCCGCCTCCTGGCCGAGGCCAATTCGTATGTGGCGCTGACCTGGGGGGTCTTCATCCTCCTGGCCGGGCCCACGGTCTATATGCTGGGCGGCATGGTGCAGGCCGTCGGCACCTATCTTTCCAACTTGGTGTATATGTCCTTCTGGACCGATTTCGACGGCCAGAAGCCCGGTTGGCTCGGCAACTGGTCGGTTTTTTATTGGCTGTGGTGGATTTCCTGGGCGCCTTTCTGCGGCGGCTTTTTCGCCCGCATCTCCCGGGGGCGGACCATCCGCCAGTTCCTGGTGGGCGTGGTGGTGGTGCCGACCCTGGCCAGCGCGGCCTGGTTCGGCCTCCTGGGCAGCGGCTCGCAGTACGTGGAATTTAACGGCCTGGCCCAGCTGTGGCAAACCATCCAGGCCGACGCCGGGCAGGGCATCTACGTGGTGGCCGACGCTTTCGGCGGCGGCGTGGTGATCAACCTGGTCATCTTCCTCAGCATGTTCATCTTCCTGGCCACCACGGCCGACGCGGCCTCGTTTTTCGTGGCCATGCAGATGTCCCGGGGGGCGCTCTCTCCCAAGCCGCTGATGATCATGATCTGCGGCGGCTTCATGGGCGCGCTGGCGGTGACCCTGCTCCTGACCGGGGGGCTCTCGGCCCTCCAGGTGGCCGGGGTGGTGGCCGGGGCCACGTTCATCCTGGTCATGATCGCCATGGTCGTTTCGCTCTTCCGCACCCTGGGGCGACGGGAGGCGCTCCTGGCCGCAGGCCCGCCGGCCGCCGCCCCGGAAGCGGACGGCGGCGAACGCCCGGCCGCCGCCGCCCTTTGATATCCCGTCCGTCGCGGCGTTACGGTGAAAGCGCCGCCGGCCCCCGTCATTCCCCGGCCGGCCCGGACCGCGCCGGCCTTCTACGACAAGGAGTCCCCATGTTCGCTATGTCGCCTCTGCGCCTGGCCGACGCCGGCCACCTCGACGCCCTCCATCAGGGCACTTTGGAAGTTCTGGAGAAAACCGGCGTGCTGATGGAACACCCCGAGGCGGTGGCCGTTTTCAGAGACCACGGAGCCCGGGTGGACGGCAAGCTCGTCAAGCTGCCGCCCGCCATGGTGGAAAAGGCCATCGAATCCGCCCCGGCCGGCTTTACCCTGACCGCCCGCAATGAGAAACACACCCTCACCGTGGGCCAAGGGCAGAAGCGGCCCCACGTGGAGCCCAACCACGGCCCCATCTTCGTGCAGAACCTGGCCGAAGGGCGGCGGCTGGGCCGGCTGTCCGACCTCGCCGACCTCTACCGCCTGTGCCAGGCCAGCGACATCTGCGACATCATCGGCTCCATCCCCGTCGAACCGTCCGACCTGTCCCCGGCGGACCGCCGCCGGCGAATATTTTACGAGTTGTTGAAAAACACCGACAAGTGCATCCGCTTCGTGGTGGGAACCAAGGAAGAGGTGGAGACGGATTTCGCCATGCTGGAGGCGGCCAAGGGACAAAAGGGCTGGCTGGACGGCGTCCACGCCATGTATTTCAGCATGAACCCCTTAAGCCCCCTGTGCTTTGACCGGGTGCCCACGGAAACCATCATGACCTACGCCCGCCATAACCAGCCGGTGGCGGTGCTGACCTGCGCCCTGAGCGGGGTTTCCGCGCCGCTGAGCCTTTCCGGCTGCGCGGTGCTGCAGAACGCGGAAATCCTGGCCGGCCTCACCCTGACCCAGCTCATCTCGCCGGGCCTCCCTTTCATGTACTGCCCGGCCTCGGCCCGCGCCAACATGCAGAACGGGGCCTACATCACGGGCTCGCCGGAATCGAACCTCATAAACATCCTCAATTTCCAGCTCGCCCTCGAAAAGTACCATCTGCCCATCCGGGCCATGAGCGGGATGACCGACAGCAAGACCGTGGACATGCAGGCCGGCTATGAAACCATGCAGAACGTGATGCTGTGCCTTCTGGGCGGCGCGCACGTCATCAACGAGACCCTGGGCGTGCTGGACTGCATCATGACCACCTCGCTGGAAAAATTCGTTCTGGACGAGGAGATCATCGCCCGCGTCATCCGGATGATGGGCGGCCTGAACGGCTTCGACCTGAACCTGGACCTTCAGGCCATCGACGCGGTGGGGCCGCGCGGCTCGTATCTGACGCGGCCGGAGACCATGAAGAACTGCCGGAAAATTTTCCGGCCGGCCGTGTCCTTTCTCGAGCCGTACGAGCACTGGGAGAAGGGCGGCAGCCAGGACGTGGCCCAGCGGGCGGCCCAAAAATGCCGGAACATTCTGGCCCGCGACGCCGAAAGTTTTCTCTCTCCCGAAGCGGAGAGAAATTTGCAGGCTTTTCTCCAGGGCTGAGGCTTGACAAAAATATTTGAGTGACAGGCCCCGCCCGGGGCTTGAGGGGTGAAGTGTGCTCCGGGGACCTTCGCGCCCCGAACGGAAACCGCCCCATTTTCCGCAAAGGAGGAATACATGGTCAAGAGGAACCAGTACGCCAGCTATCAGGCGACATCTGGCATAGGGCTCAACTTCATGAGCCCGGAAGAACTGCGCATGATCCATTACGCCAGCCTGGAAGTCCTGCGCAACACGGGCCTGAAGGTCAACAACGCCGAGGCGCGGGCCATGATGGCCGACGCCGGGGCCTGGGTCGACGAGGAAACGAAGATCGTGAAATTTCCGGAATACATGGTGGAGGACGCCATCACCAGCGCGCCTTCGGTCCTCACCCTGTACGGCCGCGATCCGAAAAACGATCTGCTTCTGGAATCGAAGCGGGTGCACGTCTCCACCTTCGGCCAGGCCACCATGATCCTGGACCCGCACACCGGCGAACTGCGCCAGTCTACCAAACAGGACGCGGCCGAGCAGGCCCTCCTGACCGACGCCCTGGACAACATCGACATCTGCGAACGCTCCCTCACCGCCTGGGACGCGCCCGACTTCAGCGCGCCGCTGCATGAGGCCGAGGTGCTCTTCGCCAACACCACCAAGCACGCCATCTTCGGCCCGGGCAACGGCCTCCGGGCCCAGAAGATCATCGACATGGCCGCCGCCGTGGTCGGCGGCAAGGAAAAGCTGCGCCAGAAACCCATCCTCACCTGCAACTGCTGCCCCACCAGTCCCCTTCTTCTGGAAGACGACGGCTGCACGGGCATCATGGCCTGCGCCCGCTCGGGCGTGCCGTGCAACATCATTTCCATGGTGCTGGCCGGCGCTTCCGGCCCCATCACCCTGGCCGGCTCGATGGTGGTGCACAACAGCGAAATTCTGGCCTCGCTCATCCTGAGCCAGCTCACGGTCAAGGGTGCGCCCTTCATCTGCGGCGGGTCGTCCCTGTTCTTCGACCTCAAGGACATGGCCACGCCCGTGGGCTCGCCGGAATTCGCCCTCTTCAACGCCGCCATGCCGCTTCTGGCCCAGATGTACATGCTCCCCAGCTTCTGTGCCGGCGGGTAGACGGACAGCAAGGTCTGCGACGAGCAGAGCGCCCATGAGAAGACCCTCTCCGGCCTTCTCACCGCGCTGGCCGGCGCCAACATCATCTACGGCGTGGGCATGCTGGAATCGGGCATGACCTACAGCCCCGCCCAACTGGTCATCGACAACGAGATATACGGCATGGTCAAGAGAATCATGCAGGGCATCCCGGTGAACGATCTGACCCTCGACCTGGAAACCATCCACAAGGTCGGGCCCGGCGGGAGCTACCTCACCGCGAAATCAACGGTGAAAAACATGCGGGGGCTCCACACCGTGGGCGACCTCATCGACCGGCGCAACCGGGAGAACTGGCAGAAGCTGGGCGGCCAGGACATGGCCGAAAAGGCCCGGGACCGGGCCCTCAAAATCATACGGGAGCACCAGCCTTCCGTGCCGCTGTCCGACGACCTGAAAGCGACCCTGCGCCGCCTGGTCGAGGACGCGGAAGCGGAGTTCCGGGAACGGGGATTTTTGAAATAATGTCCCGCCGGGCCGCCTGGTTTTTTCCTGGCGGCCCGGCGGATCGTCGGGGAAACATTTCGGCCGAAATCCCGGGCGGCGGCCAGGCGTCGGCGAACCCGCACCGGACGCAACTCTTTCTTGCGAAGGATGTATCACCATGAACGAACGCGCGACACCACAGGCAATGAAGTTGGAAAAATGGACGTTCTTCCCCCCCCTGATCGGCATTGTGCTGTTCTGTTACTGGGTTTGGCGCGATCCGCAGCGGGCCGGCGACCAGTTGCAGGGGATCTTCAGGTTCGTCACCTATGAACTGGCCGGCTTTTTCCAGCTCTATGTGCTGGTGATTTTCGGCATCGCCCTCTTCATGATTTTCAGCCGGATGGGCAACAATAAATTCGGCCACGACAAGCCGGATTTCTCCACCGGCACCTGGCTGGGCATGCTCTTCACCTGCCAGGCCGGCCTCGGCGTCCTGACCTGGACCACCATCGAATATTTCTATTACCTCCAAAGCCCGGCCTGGGGCATCGAGCCGTTTTCCAAGGAAGCGCAGACCTGGGCGTCGGTCTTTCCCCTGTTCCATTGGGGTTTCAGCATTTTCGCCTTTTCGGGGGTCTTCGGGGTGGTCTTCGCCTATCAGTTCTATTGCAAAAAAATCCTCGACGTCCGGCCCAGCACGGCCTGCCGCTATCTGATCGGGGAACGGAACAGCCAGAACTGGGTCGGCAAGGTCATCGACACCTTTTTCGTCATCGGCTCCTTCCTGGCCCTGACGACCTGCATTGGGGTGAACGTCCCGACCCTGTTCGGCATCGTCAATCGGGTCTTCGACACGGAAATCGGCCTGGTCGCCAAGTCCGGCATCATCCTGTCGTTCTCGGTGCTGATGGCTCTGTTGCTCTACACGGGCCTGGGCAAGGGGATCAAGCTGTTCAGCGACGTGCGGGTGTATTTCGGCTTCGCCCTTCTGATCTTCCTCCTGCTGGTGGGGCCGACCTCGTACATCGTCAACACCTTCGCCGACAGCGTGGGCTTTCTGATGCAGAACTTCTTCCGCCTGAGCCTCAACACCGACCCCTTCTTCAAATCCAACACCCCGCAGGACTGGACGGTCTTCTACTGGTGCTGGTATGTGGCCCTGGTGTTCTCGGTGGCCATTTTCCTGGCCCGCATTTCCAAGGGCCGCACGGTGCGGGAATACCTGGTGGGAACCATCCTGGCCCAGACCCTTGGTTCCTGGGTCTTTTTCGCCGTATTCCAGAACTACTCGATGTACATCTACGAGTCGGGTGCCGTGCCCATCGCCCAGGTCATGGCCGAAAAGGGCCAGGGAGAAGCCATCGCGGCCATCTGGAGCCAGATACCCTACAGCTCCATCCTGTTCCCGCTCCTCCTGGTCTACGGCTACATGTGCCTACAGACGCTCCTGAACGGGCAGGTCTACACCATCGCCATGGTCACCACCAAGAACCTGTCCGGCTTCGCCGAACCGCCGCGCTGGATCAAGATCTTCTGGTCCCTGGCCCTGGGGCTGATCGCCAGCACGCTCCTTCTGATCGGCGGCATCCGGCCTTCGCAGACCACCACCATCATCGGCTCGATACCCATGGTGATCATCGCCACCATGGTCATGGTGTCGTTCTTCAAGGAAATCCGGGAGGGCTGGGTGATACGGGAGGAAGCGCCGGCGCCGGCCGAGACGTTTGAAGCCGCTTCAGCGGATGCGCCCGGCGGCGTGCCGCTGCCCGTGGCCAAGGCCGAAACCGTCGCCTGATCCGGGGTGCGTCGGTTTGGCCGCGTCAGTGCTCCGGCGACTGAACAAGCCGCCGGAGCGATAAAAACCGTTCACCGCTACCCAAGCAGGAACCTTTCCAGTTCCGGCCAGCCGACTCTTTTGATGGTCCGGCCGAAGCGTTCGCCTTTGCGGGCGTTCCGGCGGAAAAAGTCCAGGCTGCGGTTGACGGCCTGGATAATTTCCCGTTCTCCGGCCAGGCTGGGAAGGAGGCGGCGTCCGGTTTGGATGTCGTTGCCGAAAAGGCCGCCGAAAAACATGTGCCAGGCGGGCCGGCCGGTCCAGCATTTTTCCGGGCAGAAGTTGAAGCAGCGGCCGCAGTGGGCACATCTTTCCGGGTCGTAACTCAGATCGGCCCTGGTCACGGTGATGGCCCCGACGGGGCAGGCCTTTTGGCAGCGGCCGCAGTGGGTGCAGCGGTCCGGCGCGATCCAGAGGGGAATCAGTCCGCCCCGGAGGCCGATGTCATTCTCCTCGGCCTTCAGGCAGTTGTTGTGGCAGCCCGTCAGGCCGATCTTGAACTTGTGGGGCAGCCCCTCGCCGTTCAGTTCCCGGTCCAGCGCGGCCGCCAGGGTTTGGGGCGAAACGAAGCCGTTGGGGCAGACGTCCGAACCCGGGCAGGCGGTCATGGTCCGGAGGCTGGGCCCCAGCGAGGCCGGGGACAGGCCCGCGGCCGCCAGCCTGCGGACGACCGCCTCCAGATCGTCCCGGCGGAGGAAGGGGATCTCCACCGACTGCCGGGCGGTGAGATGCACCTGGTCCCGGCCGTGGGTCTCGGCGATGTCCGACAGGGCCTGAAGCTGGGCCCCGCTGAGCCCGCCGCCGATCACCTTGACCCGCAACGAATAAAACCCCTCCTGCCGCTGAGGCAGAAATCCCTTATTTTTCAATTCCGAAGCTTCGCTCATACATTTCGGCCTTTTCCGCAATTCACCTGACATGATCGTTTGCCGGCTTCATTCACCCAACGGCCCGGGGCAGGGTCAGGGTGAAAACCGTCTCCTCGCCGGGGGCCGAGCGCACGGCGGCCGTGCCGCCGTGGGCCTGGGCCGCGTGCTTGACGATGGCCAGGCCCAGGCCGGAGCCGCCGGGCGACCGCAACCGGCTCTTCTCCCCCCGATAGAAGCGCTCGAAGACGCGCTCCAGGTCTTCGGGGGTCAGGGCCGGGCCCCGGTTGGCCACGGCCAGTTCCACCGTGCCTCGGGGGCCGGGCCGGACCGTGAGGCTCACGGGGGAATCTGGGGCGCTGTATTTGAAGGCGTTGTCGAGGAGGTTCCGGATGGCCGCGGTCAGGGAGCCGGGGTCCACCGAAAGGGTCTCGGCCCCGGGCTCCACGGCCACGGCCAATCGGCGGGCGTTATCGCTCCCGGCCGGGGCCAGGTCGGCGGCGGCCCGGGCCAGGAAATCGGCCGTGGGCACCGTCTCCCGCCGCAACGCCTTGGTCTTCAGAGATTCCAGCCGGGCCAACTCCAGAAGATCGCGCGACAGTTCATCCAGCCGGCCCTGGTGACGCTCCAGCACCAGGGCCACGGGCTTCAGCTCCGGGTCGCTTTCGGACTTTTCGCCCAGAATGGCGGCGGCCTCGGCCAGGGCCTCCAGGGGGGCCCGCAGTTCGTGGGACACGTTGGCCACGATGTCGCGGCGAAGCCGGTAGAGGCGCTGGCGGGCGGTGAGGTCGTGGAACACGGCCACCACGCCTTCGGGCCGGTATTCATCGCCCAGCGGGCGCATGCGGGCTTCCATGAATTTTTCCGGCGGCCCGGGGAGGGTCAGGACCAACGGCGGCACCATCTCGCCCCGGCCGGCCCGGCTGAGGGCCTCGATGAATTCCGGAAAACGGATGGCCTCGCCGGGGAAGCCCTCGGGCGGGGCGGACAGGCCGAACAGGCGCACCAGGGCCGGGTTGGCGTTGGTGACCCGGCCGTCCTGGCCGGTGACCAGGACGCCTTCGTCCATGTTTTCGAGAACGGCCAGGAGGCGATCCCGGGTGGTGGTGTCCCGCGTGGCCTCTCGGGAAACGCGGCTGGCCAGGCGATTGAAGGCCAGGCCCAGGGAGGCCAGTTCGCTGCGGGGCTGGCGCACCAGACGGCGGGCGTACTGGCCGTCGGCCAGGTCGTTCACGGCCGCGATGAGCTCTTTGATCTCCCGGTCCAGGGGCCGGGTGACCAGGGCGGTCAAGGCCAGGGCCAAGAGGGTGATGAGGGCGGCTCCGCAGGCGTAGCGGGCGAGGATGGCCCGCCGCTCGGCCTGGATGAGGCTCATCGGGAACCCCAGGCGCAGGACCATGGGCAGGGCGTCGGGTTCCCGCTGGAAGACGATGCGGCCGGCCACGTAGAGATAATCCCGCCCCCCGGTGGCGCTGTAGCGGCGGCTGACGCCCAAGCCGTCGGCAAAGGCGGCGGCCACTTCGGGCCGGTCGATGTGGTTGTCGCCGTCCTCGTCGGGTTGGTCCGGAGGCCGGCCGGAATCCTCCACCACCCGCCCCTGGCGGTCGATGAGGCTCAGGCGGTAGTCGCCCAGCTCCCGGACCGTCCCCTTCCAGGAGGCGAATTCATTGCGGGTGAGGTCCGGCCCGAACTTGCGCTCGGCGGCCTGGGTCAGGAGGGTGACCATGCGGGTCAACTCGGCCTGACGGCCGGCCAGGAGGCGCTCGTTCCAGGTGCGGTTCTCCGCCAGGCCCAGAAGCCCGAAGCCGGCGACCATGGCGACGGCCACCAGAACCAGAATGAACGATCGTATAGAGCGGCGCATGGCACTCCTTAAGCCCCGGCCCGGGGTCATTCTTGATAGGTGACCGGCACTTCGCTTCCCTTGGGGAGGCACTTCTTGACCATGCTGCCGAGGTAGGCTTTGGGCCAGGCCTCGATGAAGGCGGTGACTCCGGCGGCCAGAAGGCTTTCCACGGTCTGGGTCCAGCGGACCGGGGAGGTGATCTGGGTCAAGAGCCGGGCCTTGATTTCGCCCGGGTCGGCGGTGGGGAGGCCGGTGGCGTTGGGCACCACGGGGCAGCGGGGCGCCTTGAAGGCGACGGGGTCGAGCACCCGGGCGAAGCGCTCCCCGGCCTCGGCCATCAACTGGTCATTATGGAAGGCTCCGGAGACCGGGAGGGCGATGGCTTTGCCCGATTTCATCTTGATGTATTTGCCGGCCGCGGCCACGGCCCGGGCGTCGCCGGAAATGACGGTCTGCTCCGGGGTGTTGAAATTGGCCATCACCAGCGGGCCCTCGTGGCGGGCCAGTTCGCAGATGGCCTCCAGTTCGGCCGCCGGGAGGCCGATCACGGCCATCATGGCGCCCGGATTTTTGGCCGCCACCTCGTCCATCAGGGCGGCCCGTTTGGCCACCAGCCCCAGGGCCTGGCCTTCGTCCAGCGCCCCGGCCGCGACCAGGGCCCCGAACTCGCCCAGGGAATGGCCGGCCGCGAAGTCGGGGGTGCGGCCGGCGGCCCGCATCAGCCGGAGGGCGGCCAGGCTCACGGCCAGCACGGCCGGCTGGAGGTTGGCCGTCTTGGACAATTCCTCGCCCGGGCCCTCGAAGCAGAGCCGGGAAATGGGCCGGCCGGAAACCTCGTCGGCGGTCTGGAAAATTTCCCGGAGCTCCGGATGAGCTTCCATCCAGGAGCGGCCCTGGCCGACGAACTGGCCGCCCTGGCCGGGGAAAATGAAGGCTGTGGACATAGGCGTCTCCTTATTGGATGCGGTAGTATTTGGAGGGAACGTGCAACCGGGTGAAGCCCTGGTAGCCGTGGCCGAACCAGTAGGAATCCTGGAGGACCAGCACCACCTGGGAGACCAGGGCGTCGGTGCGGTAGTCGGTGTAGGCGCTCACCAGCCATTTGGCGCCGGGGGCGTGTTTTTCCAGGGCCAGGTTGACGTTCTTGAGGTCATAGATGTCGGCCTCCAGGTTGACGGCCGAAATCACCAGATCCACCATGGCCAGCATGGTCGTGTGGGGATAGGGGTAGGCCCAGACCGAAAAATTGCCGGAGGGCCGGCTCCCCATGATCCGCTCGTCCTCCACGGTCAGGAGCTGGCGCCACCGGCCGAAGAGGTCCCGGGCCTCGTCCACCAGGTCCAGGGCCTCGGGAAAACCCAGGAGGGGCGAAGGCTGCACCGCGTCCAAGAGGGACCCGCCCTGGCGCATGACAATGGGCACCAGAAGGTCGTATTGGGTGGTGCTGGTGGTGACGAAGGCCGTATCCTCGCCGTACTGATCGAGGTAGCGGCTCACGGACCGGCTGAGGTATTCCTCGATGTGCGCCCGGGTGGTGGTTTCCAGCAAGGGGTCCGGGCCGTCGAAGGCGCGGACCAGGATCAAGCTCATATCGCGGGCCACCTGGGACAGGATGCGGAATTGCCGGTCGAACTGGGGCAGGGCCTGGTGGCGGCCGGTGGAGAAATAGACGATGGTCCGGGCCCCCATGCGGTGGGCCAGGGTGGGAAAAATGAAGCCCCGGGCCGAATGGTTGAGGGCCAGGGTCAGGGTGGCCACCCGGCCGACCTTTTCCAGCTCCTCGTGGGGCTCGATGGCCACGAGGAACATATCCGGCCGCTTGGCCCGGAGCCGGGCCAGGCCGTCCACGCAACCGTCCGGGGATTCGCCGATAACCACGGCCCGCACCTGGGGCTCGTCGGCCACCGCTTCCAGAATCCGGCTGATGGCCGCCGGGTCGGTGAGGAGTTCCCGGGGAAAGAAGCGCAGTTCCACCTGGTCGCTGCTCCAGTGCGTTTCCAGATCCGCCACGAAGAGGCGGTAGTAGCCGCTTTCCTCGGTATACTGGCTGATCTGGGGGGCGAAGAGCAGCACCCGGAAATCCCCGGCCTCCTCGGCGGCCGCGAGAGGCCCCGGGAACCAGAAAATCGGCCCCAGCCAGATCAAGGCCAGGACTATCAGCAGGCTCGGGCTACGCGTCACGGCCGCCCCCCTTTTTTCGCTTGGAACCTCAGGATCGTCCGGCGGCCTGGGCCAGAAGTCCGCCCGCCTTGAGAATCCCGGCCTGGCGTTCGGACACGTCCAATTTTACCGCGAATTCATGGCCGGTGGCCAGGTTTTTCACGGTCAGCACCTGACCGGCGGCCAAGCGGTCCAGGCCCTCCAGGGACAGACGCTGGCCGGGCTGAACGCGGGCCCGTTCGGCCGGGTCCGCGAACTCCAGGGGCAGGAGCCCGAAGTTGACCAGGTTGGCCTTGTGGATGCGGGCGAAACTCTCGGCGATCACCCCCTTCAGCCCCAGGTAGCGCGGGGCCAGGGCCGCGTGCTCCCGGCTGGAGCCCTGGCCGTAGTTGCGGCCGCCGATGACGAAGCCGGCCCCGGCCGCCTTCTGGCGGGCGTGGTATTCCGGATCGATGTTGGAAAAGATGTATTTGGAAATGGCCGGGATGTTGGCCCGCAGGGCCAGGATGTGGGCTCCGGCCGGCAGGATGTCGTCGGTGGTGACGTCGTCCCCGAGGGTGAGCATGACCTCCCCCTCCAGCCGGGAAGGCAGGGCCGTGAAGCGCGGGAGGGCGGCGATGTTGGGCCCGCGCGCGATTTCCACCGACGCCGCCTCGCTCTCCGGGGCCGGGGGCACGATGAGGGAATCGTCGAGCACGAACTGGTCCGGCAAGGTGATGCTGACGGGCTCGCCCAAAGTGCGGGGGTCGGTGAGGACGCCGGTCCGGGCGCTGGCCGCGGCCGTTTCGGGGCTGACCAGATACAGGTTTCCGTCGGCCGTGCCGCTGCGGCCCTTGAAATTGCGGTTGGAGGTGCGGAGGGACACCCCGTTGCTCCGGGGAGCCTGGCCGACGCCGTTGCAGAAGCCGCAGGCCACTTCCATGATGCGGGCTCCGGCCGCGATGAGGTCGGCCAGGGCGCCGCGGTCGGCCAGTTCCTGAAAGACCTGGCGCGAGCCCGGGGCGATGATCAGGCTGACCCGGGGCGGAATTTTATGCCCCTTCAGGATGGCGGCCACGGTCATGAGGTCCTCGAAAGAGGAGTTGGTGCAGGAGCCGATGGCTATCTGGTCCACGGCCAGGCCGGCCAGTTCCCGGACGGGATGCACGTTGTCCGGCGAATGGGGCGCGGCCACCAGGGGTTCCAGCTCCGAAAGGTCGATGGAGAGGGCCCCGTCGTATTCGGCGTCCGGGTCGGCGGCCAGGGGGGTGTAGTCCCCTTCCCTCCCCTGGCGGCACAGGAAGGCCCGGGTGAGGTCGTCCGAGGGGAACACGGCCGTGATGGCCCCGGTTTCAATGCTCATGTTGGCGATGGTGGCCCGCTCGGTGACCGAGAGGTTTTTCAGGCCCTCGCCCGCGAATTCCAGAATTTTGCCCCGGCCGCCGGACACGGTCAGGCGCCGCAGGATTTCCAGGGCCACGTCCTTGGCCCGCACCCAGGGCTTGAGACGCCCCGTGAGCTCGATCTTCATCACCTCCGGCATGGGCAGGTAGAACGGCCAGCCGCCCATGGCCACGGCCACGTCCAGGCCGCCGGCCCCGATGGCCAGCTCGCCCACGGCCCCGCCGGTGGTGGTGTGGCTGTCCGCGCCGAGAAGGGTCTGGCCGGGTACGGAAAAGCGCTCGAGGTTGACCTGATGGCAGATGCCGCCGCCGATCTTGGAATAGTACAGGCCGAACTTCCGGGCCGACGAGGCCAGGAAGGCGTGGTCGTCGGCGTTTTCGTAGCCCACCTGGAGGATGTTGTGGTCCGTGTAGATGAGCGAACGCTTGGTGGCCACCCGGGGGAAACCCAGGGCTTCGAACTGGAGCATGGCCATCTGGCCCGTGGCGTCGTGCACCAGGGTCTGGTCGATGGACAGGCCGATCTCCTCGCCCTTGACCATCCGGCCCACTTTCAGGTGGCTCCCCAAAATCTTGCGTACCAGGTTCATGGCGCTCACAGCCTTTCCGCCACGGCCCGGCCAAAGGCCGAGGTGCCGACGTATTTGATCCCGTCCATCTGGCGGGCCAGGTCATAGGTGACGATCTTGGAGGCCAGGGTGCGGGCCACCGCCTCGCGCACCCGCTCGGCCGCGTCCGCCCAGCCGATGAATTCCAACAGGAACGCGCCGGAAAGGATCAGGGAGCAGGGGTTGACCATATCCTTTCCCGCGTATTTGGGGGCCGTGCCGTGGGTGGCCTCGAAGACCGCCAGGTGGTCCCCCACGTTGGCCCCGGGGGCCATGCCCAGGCCGCCGATCTGCGCGGCCAGGGCGTCGGAGAGGTAGTCGCCGTTGAGGTTGGGCATGGCCAGGACGGAATATTCCTCGGGCCGCAGGAGGGTCTGCATGAACATGTTGTCCGCGATGCGGTCCTTGATGACCAGGCGGTCGTCGCCGGCCTCGGCCTCGGCTTCGGTCACGGTGCGGCCGCTGAATTCACTCGCCGCCAACTCGTATCCCCACGTCCGGAAGGCGCCCTCGGTGAATTTCATGATGTTGCCCTTGTGCACCAAAGTCAGGCTGGGGGCGTTATGGGCCATGGCCCACTTCAGGGCCATGCGGATCAGGCGCTTGGAGCCGAATTCGCTCATGGGCTTCAAACCCACCGCCGACCGGGGCCGAATCTTGGCCCCGAACCGCTCGCCCGCGAATTTTATAATTTCGTCGGCCTCGGCACTGCCCGCGGGCCACTCAAGGCCCGCGTAGACGTCTTCGGTGTTCTCGCGGAAAATGACCATGTTCATCTTGTCGGGCCGCTTGACCGGGCTGGGCGTGCCGGGCATCCACTTGACCGGGCGGATGCAGGCGTACAAATCCAGTTCCTTCCGGATAGCCACGTTCAAGCTGCGGATGCCGCCGCCCACGGGCGTCCCCAGGGGGCCTTTCAGGCTCACCCGATGGCGGCGCAAGGCTTCCAAGGTGTTTCCCGGCAGGTATTCCCCCGTGGCTTCCTTGGCCTTCTGGCCGGCCGGAACCTCCAGCCAGTCAATGGGTTTGCGCCCGCACTTGGCCACCGCCCCGTCGAGGACGGGCCGGGCCGCGGCCCAGATGTCCGGGCCGATGCCGTCGCCGACGATGATGGGGATGATGGGGGACTCGGGAATGACCAGGGCGCCGTGGGACCCCAAAGTGATGGACTCGCTCATAAAACCGCCTCCGCATTTTTGAGTATGGCCTGGTTGGCTGACCGGGGTGTATCGTAGCCAGTTCAATTGATGAGAAGATAAAAAAGGGACAGGGTAAAAATTTCAGTCAACTCGATGGTGGCGCCCAAAAAGTCGCCGGTGATCCCGCCCAGGGCTTTACGCCAGACCCAAGTGAGAATGAACCCGCAGAACACGGCGCCCAGGGCGGCCAGGACGGCCGCCCCGCCGCCGAAAAGGCTCAGGAGAAGCGTGAAGAGCGCGGCGAAAAACAGCTCCCGCCAGGTGGAGTTTTCCACCATCCAGCGGCCCAGGCCCGCGTCTTCGCCCACATAGACGCTTCGGACGGCCACCACCGAGGAGGCCACCCGGCCCCACACCGGCCACAAAATCAGCACCCACGGGGCCAGGGGCGCAACCAGGGTCACGAACTGGACTTTCCACAGGACGTCGAACACGATGGCCAGCACCCCGAAGGTGCCCTGGCGGCTGTCCTTCAAAATCAGCAGCATCCGCTCGCGGGACTGGTGGGAGCACAAGGCGTCCGCCGCGTCGGCCAGGCCGTCCACATGGAAGCCCCGGTTCACCGCGATCAGAAACAGCACCACCACGATGGCCGAGGCCGAGGGCGGGAGCGCCAGGGAGCAGAGGTGCCACAGAATGAACATGTCCACCCCGAACAGAAGCCCCACCGCCGGGTAGAAGGCCGGGAAACGGCCGAAATCCTCGGGCGTGAGCATCCTGTCCCGGGCCGCGGGCACGATGCTTAAAAATCCCACGGCGGCCCAGAAGGTGCCCAAAATTTCTTTGAGACGGCTGACCAAAGGTGTTCCTTTCAGTTCCGGCGTAAAAAAGCTCAAAAAACAACCGGCTCCGACCGGGGCCGGAGCCGTTCTCAACGGGCCTCATTCACCGGCGGAATTCTTTTATATACCATATCCGCCGGGTATTACGCAAATCAGGTCAAGGACCGCCGGTCCCCGCCGCGCACCCGGTCGCGGGTCTTCCAGCGGCGGTGGCCCCACATCCACTGCTCGGGATGGCGCTGAACGAACTCGCTCAGCCAGTCGTTGAGCTGGCGGGCGTCGGCCTCCAGGGCCTCCTCGCCGGCGAGGTCGGTCCGGGGCTGGACGACCGGCTTGATGGTCACCAGGTGGCGCCGGCCTTCCCGCCGGAAGAGCATCATGATGAGGGGCGCGCCCAGGCGGCGGGCCAGACGGATGGGCCCGAGGTTGGTGGTGGCCTCCCGGCCCAGAAACGGGATGAGCGGCTGGGGGTGGTTGCCGATGATGGCCTGGTCGATAAGCGTGCCCAGGGCTCCCCCGGACTTGAGGGCCCGGATCATGTCCCGGGCCCCGCCGTCTTTGGCGGCGAAACCGTTGCCGCCCATGACGCGCAGCCGATGGATCAGGGCGTCCGCCAGGGGCCGGCCGGACAGGCGGCCCACCACGGTCAAGCGCAGGTCGAACGTCACCGGCACATAATGGCACATCAGTTCCCAGTTGCCCGAATGGGCGGTGATCATGACCGGGCCCAGGCCGGTGCGCCGGCTCTCGGCCGCCACGGCCTCCAGGTGCTCGCGCCCTTCCTCCACCACGCAATCGTTCCAGAACGGGTCCAGGCCGCGATGGTAGAAGCGCAGGACCTCCCAGACGCTGCGGCCCAGGTTGGCGAAGGCCTCCCGGGCCACGGCCTCGCCGTCCAGGTCGGCCGGCAGGGATCCGTTGGCCTTGATCATCTCGATATTGCCCAGGGCGATCCGCCGCCGCTCGGCCGACAGGGCGTAGGCCAGCCGTCCCGCGCCCGCGCCCAGGGCCAGCCCCGCGCGGACCGGCAGCCAGGCCAGGGGCCAGGTCACGGCGCCCACCAGGGCCAGGCCCAGCTTCACCAGGGGCGTCTCCACCACGGCGGGAGGCCCGGTTCGTTTTTTCTTCTTCATCGCCAACACACCCTCCGCCGCGTCCGGAGCGGCCTGGGGTCATAGTACGCAATCCCGCCCCCTCCGGTCAAGCCCAAGCCCGCCCGGCCGAAACCCATTCCCGCGCAACACCAACAGGCGGCGAGGCCAGGGGCCGGGGAACTTTTTCGGAGGGAGCCGTGATTTTTGAGCCTGTTGTTTGAGCGAAGCGAGTTCAGGCTCAAAAATCACGAGCAACCGGAGAAAACGTTCCCCGACCCCTGGCCGGTCCCAAGCCCCTATCGCTTTCCAGACCAAATCAGCAGGGAAAAAAATCAGCGGGACATGGCCCCGCCATGCGTTTCAGCCGGCGCTTGCCGCCCAGGGCCCGCCGCTCTTCGGGACCGGCGGGCGCGTTCGAAACGCCCACAGCCAAATCCACCCCCTCGCCCTCGGGCCCGAGCCAGCGCCGCAGGGCCTCGCCCGCCAGCCGCGCGGCGTCGGCCGGCGCGTCTCCGGTGGTCGCCAGGAGCACGGCCAAGCCGGCCGGAGGCCCCTCGTGCCACGTCAGTTCAAAGTCGCGGACAAAAGGTAAACGCAAAAGCGGCCCCTCGAAATCGCCGGGCCGCAGCACCCGGCCGTGGGGCAGCACCAGGCGGTCGGCCAGGCGGCCAAAGGTTTGCAGCCGCGGCAAAATCGAACCGCAGCCGCAGGGTTCGGAGAGGATCAACCCTTCGTCCCCGGTGCGATAACGCAGAAGCGGCATCCCCCGCCGGGTCAGGGGCGTGACCGTGATCTCGCCGGCACTTCCCGGCGGGAGCGGTGTTTCGCGTTCGGGATCGATAATCTCCACCCACAGGTCGTCCCGCAGATGGGGCCAGTTGCGCCGGCCGCACTCCACGGCCCCGCCGAGGCCGGCTTCCGTCAGGCCGTAGTGGCGAAACACTTTCGCGGCCGGGAAACGCCGTTCCAGTTCGGCCACGAGCCCCGCGTCGGCCACGTCGCCGCTCAAGAGGACCGCGCGCAGGGTCCGGGCCAGGCCCAGGGCGTTCCCGGGCCGCGACAGGGCCAGCACCTGGGCCGGCACGCCCACCAGGCAGGTGGGGCGCCAGTCGGCCAGATCCCGCAGCCACTCGGCCTCGCCCTCGGCCGGCACGAAACCGTGGGCCAGGAAGGGGATGTTCCAGCGGGCCAGGGCCCGGCCCAGAAGGTCGCCGACGTTGCCGGGCCGGACCGCGCTCATGGCCAGCGCCACCCGGTCGCGGCCGGGCCCGACCAGAAAGCGCATGCCGTATGCAAAAAAAGCGACGGTCTCTTCCAGATCCCCGGCCGTGGAACGGATCCGCTTGACCGCCCCGCTGGTGCCCGAGGTGGGGACCGAGACGAGGCCCTCCACTTCGTCGTGACTCACCGCCTGGAAGGCGTCGGAATCGGCGGCCAGATCGGCGGCGAAAGTGAACGGCAGTTCGGCCAGCGCGGCCCCGGCTTCCGCCACGTCGTCATTGTCAGTCAACGCCTTCAGCCGCTCCACCACGGACCGGACCAACTCCCCGTCCAGCCGCCGCCCATACCACGGCGACCGGGACGCGGCCCAGGCCACGGTCGCGGCCAGCCGGGCCGCCCGCCAGCGGCCGAGGGCGGCGGATAAATCGCCGTCGCCCGCGCCGGAATCCGGGCGGTCGCGGAAACGCTCGTCAAGCCAGCGGCGGGAATCGGTCATCAGCGGTACAGCGAACGGCCGTCGGCCGAGGTGAGGTTACAGGCGCAGAAGGGGACGAAGCGGTCGGGCGGCCGGAAGATGTGGACGCAGCAGCCCCGCAGGCGTTCGAGATCCATGGTCCAGGCGTCCTGGAAGGCCATGCAGGTGAGGCTGAAGGTCTCGGCCCGGACCTGGGCCAGGAATTGGTCGAAGGCGTCGGCCGGTTTGGGTGGCGGCGCGGACGCCGGCGCGGCCATGGGGATCGGCGGGCGCGGGCCCTGCCAGCTGCGGAGGGTGATATCCACCGAGCGGGACCGGCTGGCCGCGGTCTCCTCGGGCGCGCTGGGCGTGGCGGTGGTTTTGCGGCAGCAGTCGCCGCCGCCGCCCCGGGCGGGGGTCAGGCGGCCGGCCGCGTCGCGGCGGTAGCGCAGGTGGAAGGAGCAGCGCTCGTGCTCACAGCTCGGGGGAAAGGCTTCCTCGGGCTTCACCAGGCCGTCGGTCTGCCCGGCCAGTCGGGTGAGGACCTCCGGCAGGGTCAGGCGCCGCTCGGCCCCGGGCCAGGGGTTGCGGCCGGCCGAAGTCATGGGCTGGTAATGGACGCCGCGCACCGTGGGCCCCAGGCTCGCGGCCAGGCGGGCCAGATCGCCCAGTTGGTGGTCGTTGACCCCGGCGGCCACGGTGGGCACCAGCACCACCGACAGGCCCGCCCGGCCGCAGGCCGCGATGGCCGCCATCTTGACCGCCAACAGTTTCCGGCCACGAATGATTTCGAAAGCCCGGTCGTCCACGCCGTCGAATTGCAGAAAAACCCACGAGAGCCCGGCCTCGGACAAACGCCGGGCCAGGTCCGGGTCCTCGGCCAGCCTGATCCCGTTGGTGTTCAACTGCACCCCGGGATACAGCTTCGCCGCTTCGGCCACCACCTCCACCACCCCGGGATGGAGCGTGGGCTCGCCCCCCGAGACCTGCAGGACCACCTCCCCCGCCTGGCCGCGAATCCAGCGCAATTGCTCCAGAAGCTCGGCCAGGGGGATGTCGCCCGCCCCGCCCCCGGCGTCGGCGAAACACACCGGACACTTGAGATTGCAGCGGCCGGTGATTTCCAAAAGGATGGTGCAGGGGTGCTGGCCGTGCTCCGGGCACAGGCCGCAGTCATACGGGCAGCCGCGCGCGGCCGGGACATGGCGGGGCACGTCCCGGGCCGGGCTCTTGGGCCGACGCCAGGATTCGAAATCGGGCGTCCCCCGCCAGATCGCCTCCTCGAACAGGCCGTGCTCCGGACAGGTACGCGCCAGCAACACCTCTTCGCCCTGCCGCCGGATCTCGGCCGGCAACACCGCCAGACACACCGGGCAAAGGCTCTCGGTATTCTTCAGAACCCCGCCGCTCACGCCAAATCCCGTCCTTGGGTGGGATCGATGTTGTTTTCCTGCAAAATTTGCACGGCCTTGGTCCAGGTGTGCGCCACCAAATCGCCGCAGCCCACGGCCGGGTTCATTTCCCCGGTCTGGAAATCCTGGCCGGCGGCCTCGAAAACGGCCCGGCAGGTGGACGATACCTGGCCCTTCAATTCCTCCTGCCGAAACCACTTGATGAGGGCTCCGGCCAGCGTGCGGCCGCCGGGAACGGGCCGTTCGTCATCCAGTCCCTTGCCCGTGTGCAGGGCGATCAGGCAGAGGCCGCCCGTCAGCGCCCCGCAAATATCGCCGCACGAGGCCCCATTCGCCAAAGCGGCCATGGCCCGCACCAGATCCGGGTTTTCCCGGCCCATCAGGCGCAGGCCGCCAATCATGACGATCTGGGCGCAAGAGTAGCCCTGCCCGGCCAATTCCATCACCATCATCTGAGTATCGTCGATCATAAAGACTCCATGCGGTAAAGGGCTTTCAAAGCAGTGGGCGGCGGCGGGCCGGAAACATACGGGTCACCGCTTCACGGCGACGAAAAGCGTGTAGCCGTACTGTTTCCCGCCGAGGCCGCCGGAGCAGCCCATCCCCCCCCACCAGTTCGCGAGCATCGCGGCCGAGCCGTGACGCCAGACCAACCGGGCGGCCAGTTCCGTCAGGGCCCGGCGGTGGTCGCGCTGGTGGGTGACGGCGAAGCCGGCGGTTTCTAGGCGGCGGGCCCAGATCGAGGGGGACACGGCTCCCGCCAGGCAGCCCGTTCCGCCCAAGGGCGCCGGAACGTCCCCGGCGCGGACCAGATCACTGACCGCCAGACGGCCGCCGGCTTTCAGCACCCGGGCGCATTCGGCCAGCACCCGGGCCGGGTCGCGCGCCAGACTGAGGACGCATTCGCAGACAATGCCGTCCAGGAACTCATCTTCCAACGGCAGATCGTGGAAGTCGCCTTCCACCACCGGGCCGTGGGCCCGGGCCTCGGCGGCCAGGGCCGGGGAGGCGTCCAGGCCGGTCGCCTCGAACCCTCGCTCCCGCAACAGTTTCAGGGTAGCCCCGGCACCGCAGCCCAGGTCCCAAAGCCGGGCCCCGGCGGGCCAGGCGCAGAGGTCCACGGCCTCGCGCGTCACCGTGAGGCCCCCGGGCCGGAAAACATCCCCGCAGACGTCCCGAAGCAGCGGGTTTTCATAGGGGTTCACGCCCGGCCCTACTTGTCTTCCAAAAGCTTTTCCACCTCAAGCATCTTGCCGCAGGCGATCTCCGGGGGGATGAAGATCTGGCCGCAGGTGGGGCAGCCGGGCAGTTCCACGCGGAAACTGGAGCCCATGTAGGTGATGTCGACGGGCGTGGGCCGGAGGCTTTTCGCGCATTTTTGGCAGGTCCAGCCCTCGGCGTTGATTTCGGGCAGTTCGCTCGTGCTCATACGCGGCCCCCTTTGGGGTCGAAGCCTTCGCGGCTGGCGGCGCTGTCCGCGCCCGGGCCGGGCACGCCCGGCACCACCATGCGGTGGGCGTAGGCGTCGTGGATTTCGAAAGAGCCGTCGGGCCGGGGGGTGTATTCCACCCAGAACGTCACCTGGCGCGGCCGGAAGGAGACCAGGCCGCGGCCGGTTTGCGGGTTGGTGAAGGCGGGCCCGTGGGTCCGGGCTTCGCGGAGCACGTTCATGATGTCGCTCCGCAGGATGCGGCGGGCCTCCAGCTTGGGGGCCAGGTCGTCGGAGACGTGGATGACGGGATCGTCCATGCGGGTATCCTCGGGCGGTTCTTCGCCCCAGAGCTTTTTCAGGATCAGGCGACGGAAGGCGAGCCGGCCTTCCTGGCGGTCGGAAATGCCGGGGGTCGGGCGGACGGCGGCCTCGGCCGGCGGTGTGCCCTGCGGGAACAAGAGATCCAGCAGGTGCAGGGACGGATGGCCCACGGCAGCCAGCCGGTCGCGGCACATGATGCAGTAGGCCAGGAGCGGGGCCCCGGTATCCCCGGCCCGGCTCCGGGCGAACTGGTCCCCCAGCTCGGGGTTGGCCGACGCGACCAGGCCGCCGTAGCCGCAACAGCGGGTCAGCCGGCCATCCAGAGGCAGCTCCTGATAGGGCTGGCCGAGCTTGGCGAGCAAGGCCCGCGCGCTCTGTTGGGCGGCCTGGTCATGGCGGGCGGCGCAGGGGTCATGCAGGGCCGGGACCGCGTCCAGGCGGGCGGTTTGGTCAGGCAGGGGGAGGTCGGCCAGGATCTGCCACAGGGTGACGACGGGCGCTTCGGGCAGTTCCTCGCGGAAGAAGCGGGCGCAGGAGGCGCAGGCCACGATGACCTTGGGCCGCCCGGCCGCTTCCCAGGTGGTGCGCCAGGCGGACACCACCTCGCCGGTGAGGCCGGGCCGGCCGGACCAGCGGGCCGGGGCCCCGCAGCAGGCCAGGTGGAACCCCACCCCGCCAGGCAGGTGCGTCCGCAGGTGGTCGTAGACCGCCGCGGTGGCCCCGGGCCGGGAGGCCGGGAGCTGGCAGCCAGGAAAGAAGAGCCATTCGCCGTCCGTCCGTCCGGGCTGGGGACGAAAAAAGGCCATATCGGGGGCATTCGAAAAGAGCAAATCGTCGAGGGCGAACTCGTGGGCCGAAACGGGCATGTGCTTGCCCGAAGTCATGTGGAGGCGCGCCTGGGCCACGAAGCCGCCGGTGTCGGCGCGGTTGGGGCAGACCTCGGCGCACAGGCCGCATTCGGCGCAGCTCAACACCATGGTGTTGGACTTGCGGATGCCGAAGGCGGTGGAGACGTTGTTGTACATCTCCCGCGCGTATTTCTTGGGATAGCCTTGATAGTGCTTCAGATACGGGCAGACCTTGACGCACTCCAGGCACTGGCAGTCCAGACAGCGGCCGGCCTCGGCCCTGGCCTCCTCTTCCGTGGGGGCCAGGGGGTCGGCCGGAAAAGCTTGCGGCTGAACGGCCGCGCCGGCCAGATTGGTATAGAGCCGGGTGGGATACACGGCTTCCCCGTCCCGGGCCGTGGCCGGGGAACCGCCGGCGGCCAGGCGGTCGAGGGAGCCGGCGGCCCGGCGACCGGCGGCCAGGTCGTCGATGAAGCGGCCCGGCCCCTCCGGGCTGGCGGAGTGAGCGAAGACCCGGTCCAGACTGGTGGCCAGGGTCACGGGGTTCACGGCCGCGTCTTCGGGCGCGAGGCCGAGCGAGGCCGGAGTCAGGGCCGGGTCGTCGAAACTGAGGAATACGGTCTGGAATTCGGCCAGCGCCTCGTCCAGCCGGGCGCGGGAAAAATCGGGCCCGGGCTCGAAAACGACCCGCAGCCGTTCCAGTTGGTCCAGGGCCTCGGCCAGGGCCGATTCGGGCAGACGTTCGGGCGGAAGATCCCGCAGCCGGCCGCCGGGGAGGTTTTGGTGATACACCGTCACCCGCCAGCCCTTCCGGCCCAGTTCCCAGGCCACGGTCAGGCCGGCCAGACCCGCGCCGAACACGGCCACAGTCCGGCTCCCGGCCGGCATGGCCATGATGCGGGGGGCCTTGGTGCGGGCCAGGCAGGCGCGCTCGAGAAGCGGCAGATCAATGCCCTGATCCAGCCCGGCCCGGCGGCAATGTTCCCGGCACGGGCCTTCGCAAAGATAGCCGGCCAGCCCGGCGAGGGGCAGGTACCGGTCCATGATTTTGCGGGCCTCGTCCCAGCGGCCGCCGGTGAGGTGGCGGATAAACGTCCGGGCGTCGAGGTGGAGGGGGCACCGGGTCTGGCAGGCCGGAGGCTCTTCCTGGATGCACTGGGCTTCGAATTGTTGGAGGGTCTGCTTGTCCATGCTGCGGAGCCTTGAAAGGTAACCCCGCGCCGCCTTTCGGCGGCGCGGGGTTCCGGATAAACCGGATGGTGGTGGGGGTTACTTTTTGTTTTTCAAGGCTTCCAGCACCTTTTCCGGACGGGCCGGGATATGGGTCACCCGGGCGCCGCAGGCGTGGTAGATGGCGTTCAGGATGGCCGGATGCGGCACCACCAGGGGCAGTTCGCCCACGCCGGCCGCGCCGTGCGGGCCGAACTCACGCGGCGTTTCGAAGTAGTGGAGTTCCATCTCGTCCGGCACGTCCTTGATGTAGGGGAGGCCGCCGGCGATGAGGGAGGTGTGTTTTTCGATGTCCTCGAAATCCTCCGACAGGGCCAGGCCCAGGGCCTGGGTGAGGCCGCCCCACAGCTGCCCGTCGGTGACGAGGCGGTTGTTGACCTTGCCGATGTCGGCCATCATGGTGAGCTTGTCGACCTGGGTCTTGCCGGTGGAGATTTCCACGGTGACCTCGGCCATGCAGGTGCCGTACATGTAGACCATGAAGGGTTTCCCCTGCCCCTTCTCGTTCAGGGGGACGCCGGGGACGGAGAAGGTGCCGTCATAGCGGAGCGGCTTGCCCGCGGCCTTGGCCTCGGCGTAGTTCATATACGAACCGTCGCCCTTCTTCAGGCCGGCCAGCATGTTTTCGCAGGCCACCCGGATGGCCCCGCCGGTCATGACCTGGGAACGGGAGCCGCCCGCCGGGCCGGACACCGGGGGATTGACCATGTCGGGCCAGGTGAATTTCAGCCGTTCCGGAGCCACCTTCATGGGCAGCAAGGTTTCGTGGGCCGTGCCGACGGCGCCCGCGTCCGCGCCCTGGCCGTGGTCTTCCCACGAGGTGCAGATGGTGATGGTGTCGTCGGGATTCAACTCGGCATAGGCCTGGGACGAGTCGGGCCCGTCCAGGCCGCAGCCGTAGACGCCGATGGCGAGGCCCACGCCCTTTTTGTGGGTGGCGGTGCTCTCGGCCTTGGCCTTTTCCTGGGCTTTCTTATACAAGGGCCGCAGCGCGTCGAGCTGATCGGGGAAGGAGTAGGCGTCGGGCACCTGGCCGCTGGGATTCAGGCTTCCCTGGCGATAGACGTTCTTGTAGCGGAACTCCAGGGGATCCATGCCCAGCTTCTCGCACAGTTCATCGATCACGATTTCCTGGGCGAGGAGGGACTGCGTGCCGCCGTATCCCCGGAAGGCCGAGCCCCAGCCGTGGTTGGTGCAGATCGTCCGGCCCTCGCCGCGGATGTTCGGGACGTCATAGCCCGCGCCCATGAACTGGACGCCGCGCAGGGTCAACAGGTCGCCGAACTCGCAGTAGGGCCCGTGATCGACGTCGAAATCCGTCTCGAGGCCCAGAATCTTCCCTTCCTTGTCGGCGGCGATGCGGTAGGTGATGTAGAAGGGGGAACGCTTGCCGGTATACTGCATCTGCTGCTTGTAGTTGAAGTTCAGGAAGCAGGGCCGCCCCGTGGCCATGACGCAGGCGCCCACGATGGCCTCGTTGGTCGGGCTGAACTTGTAGCCGAAGGTGCCGCCCATGGGGTTGGAGGCGATGAAGAGCCCTTCCGCCGGGAGGCCCAGGCCTTCCGAGATCATGGCGTGATGGAGGTGGATGCCGATGGACTTGGAATGCACATGCAGCCGGTTCTGGTCGTCGTAATAGCCGAAAGCCACGTCCGGCTCGATGGGCATGTGGGGCGTGCGGCTGGTCTGGACGAAATCCTCGGCGATCACCACGTCGGGGCGGCTGAAGATGGGCTTGGTGTCCTCGCCCTTTTCAATCTTGCAGGTATAATAGTGGTTGGGCGTGCCGGGGTGGATCTCGATGGCGTCCGGAGCCTTGGCCGCCGGAATGGAGAGGTAGGCCGGCAAGACTTCCAGGTCCACCTTGACCTTTTCGGCCGCGGCTTCGGCTTCGGCCTGGGTGGAGGCGCAGACGGCCGCGATGGCGTCGCCGTACTGGAAGACCTTTTCGTCGCAGAAGATGGGCCGCTCCTTGCCGTCGCCCTTGTTGTCGGGGAAGGCCAGCCCGTTGATGCGGTTATTGCCCTTGACGTCCTTGTGGGTCACGACCTTGAAGACGCCGGGCATCTTCTCGGCTTCGGCGGTGTCGAGGCCCTTGATGTTGGCGTGAGACACCTTGGCCTGGACGAGGGCCACAAAGAGCTTGTTGGCCGGAAGCTTCAGGCCCAGATCGGCGCCGTAGTCCAGCGTGCCGGTGACTTTGCCGACCGCCGTGGGCCGGGGATACTTGGAGCCCCAGATGCGGCCGTCGGCCGGCATCTTGAATTCCAGTTCCTCTTCCTTCATTTCGCCGCGCAGGACCTTGGCCGCGTCCATGACCGCGTCCACCAGGGGGATGTAGCCGGTGCAGCGGCAGGCGTTGCGGTTTTTCTGGAACCAGTCGCGCACCTGTTCCCGGCTGGGGGAGGGGTTCTCGGCCAGGAGGGCGTAGGAGGAAATGATGAAGCCCGGGGTGCAGAAACCGCACTGGGCCCCGCCGTGTTTGATCCAGGCCTTTTGAATGGGGTGCAGTTTCTGCGGGCAGCCCAGGCCTTCGATGGTGAGGATGCGGGCCCCGTCGCCGACCTTGCCGATCTTCTGGATGCAGGAGCGGGTGAGCTTGCCGTCCACCAGGACGTCGCAGGCCCCGCACTGCCCTTCGCCGCAGCCGACCTTGGTGCCGGTAAGCAGCAGTTGCTCCCTAAGAACGGCCGACAGCCTGGCGTCCGCATCCACGAACAGATTGCGTTCGATGCCGTTGACAAAAAGTCGTTTTTGAATCATGCGTGTCTCCTTAACAATTGCTGGGACCAGGCCCCGACGAACCGGAGCCCGGGTGGAGCCGGGCGGCGGCGGTCCCGCCCGGGGCTTTACTCGAAAACAAGCGCGACCATCCGGCGACATCGATTCAAACTTGGTGCGGGTCAAGCCAAAGCGCCGGCTCCCGGAGAGAAGACGAGCTTTCAGGGAATCGACCGGACCGGATTGACGGCCCTGCACACCTCCTTTAAACTGGCTATCAAAATTTTGGCGGAACATGAAGCATGGCTTATTCTATGGTTTTGGGACGAAGCTGTCAACCGAACATCCGCCCGCGGGCGCCGGTCCGGCCCGGGCCGGACCGGCGGGATCGATTTCCCGGCCGCCGGGCGGGAGGCGCGAAGACGCCCCGATAAATAACCCAACATTTGACTCATTATAGCACCATTGAACCGCGATGACAACCACTCCGCCCCGCTCCCACCCGGCGCCCTTCGGCCAAGGCGTTGACGGCGGCGGGTTACCACGTTTTTACTCCGGAATTTGCCGGGTGGCGATTTTGTATAGCTTATTTTCCGATTTCCGGTTATAATAATTCGCCAGCGCAGAAATACTCCCGACCCGACTCCCGGTGCGGTCCGCCAATGAGGCCGAGGAAGTCGACGCGGGTTTGGCGTCAGCCGTTTTAACGGCCGAGAAGCGAGGCGATTTCCCGATCCGGCCGCGGTGGCGGTCGCTGGCCGGCGAGCGCAAAGCCGAATAAAAACGGCGATTTCGTTTCGTAATTAACAAGTTGCTCTTTGAACCCGACTGTGGTATACTTTGAGTGCGTTTACGAAGAAATAACCGTAATCCGGCTGGATCACGTATATTTTTGGCAAGACAGCCGTTCGCGGAATCTTTGTGGTACCGTTTGAAGTAGAAGGTCAGAAAAACAATCCGGCCCCCAAAAGTTCCAGAGGAAAGGAGGTCCAGTTCGCCGGGTTTGGCCTTGGACTTGTGCCATTGGCGTTCAATCCCGAACGTCGCGTAACCGTTTTGAAAAACAGATCAGTAAAGGCACTGGGTTTTTCAAACAGAGTCAACAGGTCTCCAGAGAGGCCCCATCATTCCCTTTTCCCTGAATAGCTCTAGGGGAGAAACGGAAATCGTAGCTCAACTGAAACAACATGGAGGATAGAGCATGAAAAAAGCATTGATGTTACTGGTGGTCCTGGGTCTTGGCGCTTTGCTGCTCCAGGGCTGCGGCATGAGCAACAACTACCCCACCGATCCGGTTGTCAACGAACTGGTGCACTTTGACACCGATAAGTACAACCTGAAGCCCGAAGCCCAGCGCGTTCTGGATTACAAGATCGCCTATCTGAAGCATTGGCCCGGCACCAAGATCTTCGTGGTCGGCCACTGTGACGAACGCGCCAGCGACAAGTACAACCTGGATCTGGGCCGTCATCGCGCCGAAGAAATCCAGCGCTACCTGGTCAACAACGGCATCAATCCGAAACGGATCGAGCTCATGACCGAAGGCAAGCGTCGTCCCCTGGTCCCCGGCCACAACAAGGCCGCCTGGGCTCAGAATCGCCGCGCCGAATTCTACATCATCGGGCTGAACACCGCTCAGTAAGCCCTTTCCCAGCCGCCGGGACCTTCGGGAGACTCGCCTCCTGAAATCCGGCGCCGGCCCGCGGCGGCCGAACTTCGCCGCATTGACGATCAAAACCGAAGCCCGGATTCATTCCGGGCTTCGGTTTTATAGAAAAGCGCTCTAGCGGAGTCGGCCCCTCAACCGTACCTCTTCCTGTTGGACAGGAAACCCGCCACTATTTGCTTTCGATACACCCCAAGTAAGAAGCCCCGGTCCTCCGGGGCTTCTTTGGGTCCAGGGCCTTGCCTGGCGAGGGGGGCGGGGGCGAGAAGCCCCCGCTACTTTTTCAAACACTATTTACCTTATAACAAATTCACCTGTTCTTTAAACGCCGAGGCGTGCCGGGCCATGACTTCGACCGGGGAGAACACCTGTTCCTGGGTGCCGGCCACTTCCACGCAGAACGAGGCCACGGTGGCGCCCAGGCGGCAGGCGGTGATGAGGTGTTCCTTATTGGTCAACCCCTTCATCAGCCCGGCCCGGTAGGCGTCGCCGGCGCCGGTGGGGTTGACCACCTGGCGGGGCGGCACGCTGGGAATGTGCTGGGAGCCCCGGCCGGGCACCAGAAGTTCGCTGCCGGCCTCGCCCTTGGTGACGATGACCACCTCGGTGTGCCGGAAGAGGTCGTCGGTGGAGAGGTCCGTGATTTTCTTGACCAGTTCGAATTCGTATTCGTTGCAGCAGAAAATGAAGGAGCCCTCCAGCATGTCCAGCAGCTCGTCCTTGCTGAACATGGGGATCTGCTGGCCGGGATCGAAGATGAATCGGATGCCCAGGTTCCGGTAGGCCACGCAGAGGCTCTTCATTTCCTCCGGCCCCCCCGGAGAAACGATGGCCAGGTGCTGCTCATAGGGCGGGGTCAGGCCGGCCGGGTCGAAGCCCGAAGGAACGCCCATGGCTCCGGGGTGGAAAAAGGTGAGTTGGTTGTTGTTCCGGTCGGTGATGATGGTGCAGCCGGCGGTCTGGAAGCCGGGCTGGATCGCGATGCCCTCCAGGGGGAAGCCCTGGCCGGCCAGGCGGTCGAGGTAGTCCCGGCCGTCGCCGTCGTCGCCCACACTGGTCACGACGAGGGGCTTTTCGCCCAAAAGGCCCAGGTTGTAGGCGATGTTCCCGGCCGTGCCGCCGAAAACCCGCCGGGCCTTGTCCACCACAAAGCAGACGTTCAGAAAATCCAGCTTGTCGGCCAGGAGGTTATCGGTGAAGGGACAGGAGTGAGTCATCAGGCGGTCGAAGGCCAGAGAGCCGGAACAGAGGAGAGTCATGTTTTTTTCCTTGAAGAATGATTATGGTAAGGGGAGATTTTAAAGGAGTGGGGGCTTCTCCCCTCACACCCCAGCCTGAACCGGCTCAGACGTCGAGGCGGCGGCGCTTGCCGTCCTCGCCCCGGCCGCGCCGGAGCGCGGCCAGGGCGCCCCGGAGGTTATTGGCGGCGGCGCGCATGGCCGGCGTGTCCGAGGAGTGGAACACGAGATTCTCCGGCTGGGCCTCGGCGCTTTCCTTCCAAACGACCCGCGCGATTTTCAGGTACTTGTCAGCCTCCTGGCTCAGTTCATCCACCCGCACGCAGTAGTGGCGCATCTCTCCCCAGCCGGTCCGCAGAATCAGGTCCGCGGTGACCAGTTCGGCCTGATCCGCCGGCTCCTCCACGTTGAGCGCCACGACAATCCGGCCGTGGCCGCCGGCCAGCCACATGGTGTCGGCATCCTCGCGGTGGAGGCTGAAAGGCGGAAAGACCTCCCGCAGAATCTTGAGGAGCCGCTCCAGATCCAGACTCGAAACCCGGTAGGCATCGTCGCCCGCTTCATTTTCCAGAACCGCCCGGGCCCCGGAAATCTGGTTATGGACGATCCAGGCGGCCACCCGAGTCATCCGCTGGGCATGATAGATAAGGTTGCCGCTGTCGAGCCGGCCCTGACCGTCCAGGGCGTGCAGATTCCAGCCTGGCCCCCCCCCCGGCTTCCGTCTCAGAACCAGCAGCCGCGAAAGAGACGTCGACGGCAGCGGCGGGGCGGGCAGCGTCTCCACCGTGGCGTCCAGCCCTTTGCGGCGCGTCAGGAGGCGCGCGGCCAGGGGCGCCAGTTCGTCGTCCTGGGGATCGATCTGCCCGGGATAGTGTTTCAGCAGATACTGGGCGGTGCGGATGTACAGGCCGGAAAGCATGTCCAGGATGTCCCGGCTCAGGCCCAGGCGCTCCCCGGCCGGCCAGACGTGGTAGGCGGCCAGATGCTTAAGGCGGTCCGGCGGCCAGCCCCAGGAGTGGGCCCAAGCCTCCAAAAGCGTCTTTTTACGGATATCCAGCGACGCGGACGGGGCCGGCCGGCCGACGCCCAGCACCTTCAGGACCACCGAGAAGCGCAGGAGCTTCAGTTGCTCCGGGGTCAGCCGAAGGTTCCCGTATTCGGTGACCCGGTCGATGGCCAGGAGATACGGGTCCACCGGCAAGCCCTCGGGCGCGGCGTTGTGCACCGCTTCCTTGAGTTGATTGCACAAAAGGGGCCGGGTGAAATCAGACTCCACCTGGTCCAGGAGGGCCACGATCTTCAGGCAGCCCTTGAAGGGGTCGGCTTCGGACTTGCGGGCCAGCCAGAGGGCCGCGGCCAGCATCTGCTGGGGCGGAGGCGGGGCCGGGAAACCCAGGTCCACGTATTCCGCGTCGGGGCCGGACGCCCAGACGCGGCTGAGTTCGCGGTAACGGTCTTCGTCCACGGTCAGGGGCAGCCCCTGCCAGATGGGCGGCCGGCCGGCCACAAACAGAAAAGTGCGGTACAGCTCTTCCAGGAGCAAGAGCGGAGCCACCTCGCCCTCGGTTTCAACTGTATCCAGGCGGATCAGGCGGCCCCGGACCGGATCGTCAAGGTCGACGGTGTAAAAATGGGCTTCCGTGCCTTCCTCGGTCCGGGCCCAGTCGGTGAGGGCCTGGAGCTTGCGCTGGAACAACTCGAATTCGCGGGGCGTCATGGCCCCGTTCTCGTGGCAGACCCAGTAGTCCAGGTCCGAAGCGGCGTTGTGGCCGATCGAGCCGGAGGAGCCGATGAGAAACAGGCTCTCCACCACCGGACGACGCTGGGACGCACACCAGTCCCCGGCGGGGCGCCGCCGGTCGCGGGGCAGCCAGAGCTGCCGTTCCACCAGCTTGACCCCCCGGGGCGTGGCCGGGTCATCCACATAGCCGGGCTCGCTGGGATCGTTGCAGTGCAACAGCACCGGCACCCGGTCGAAGACCCGGGCGAAGCCCGCCGTGGCATAGCGGTGCAGCTCCCGGATCCGGGCCTGGTTGTTGCGGTGCTGGCACCTGAAATTATGGCGGATTTCAGTGGCCAGGGCGGCGTCTGCGGAATTCTCGTTCATAATTTAATGAAGCGGTCCGGAATTCTGATCGGCGGAAAAATGACGGACAGCCGGGGGAGCGCGGCCCCGGGCCGGAGGCGGGATAGATTCGCCCGCGCCCCGGAAACGGGGAGAGCGGGCGCGCCGGCCGGTGGGCCGTCAGATATCATCCGCGGGGTTCAATAAAAGGTTTTCCGCCGGATCGGAACTTTTCAGGCTGTCCCAGATCCGCTCCATCTCCTCCGAGTACTTGTCGAAACTGTCGGCGGCGAGGGCTTCCTGATAGACCAGATACTTGCCGCCCTGGGCGGCCACGGTGAAATCCACCTCCCGGCCGTCTATCCGGGCCTGGAACTGGTATCGGAAGGGATTCTCTTCCAGGGATTCGGGCCGGGAACCCTTGACCTCTTTGGACAGGGCCTCGGCTTTTTTCGCGGCGTCCAGGCCGCCGGCGTCGCCGCACTCTACGGCCATCCAGTAATCGTTTTCCGGCGACCGCACCGTGACGCGGTGACGGCCCGCGTCATAGTCGGCCGTCCAGCCCCGGGGCACATCCACCGACAGGGAGCCTCCGGTGAAAACGTCAGCCCCGGCCGGGACGGCCCCGGCCAGAACGACCACGACGACCGCCAAAAACAGCTTGCGGGAAAAAAATAAATTCTTCATGCTGAAATACGTCCGGGCAAGAAGGGTCTGTATTAAATGTTTACGATACCGTAATCTATATGGTCTGATTCTATCACAAAACAGCCTCCCTGTCCATGTTCTCCGGGGCGACCGTTTTTCTATCTCAAAATGATACGTTTCTCATTTCAAGAGCCGTTCAAGCCGTTTCCGGGTACACATCTATTAGATAATACGATGATATTACATAATATATTTTTTTCACTCGCCCTCGCGAAACTAGCCCGAGTCTTGCTATATCATTGAGGACAGACAACAGCAATGGATTCGTCAGGCAATCCCATAAACGGCCCCAGGCCGATACAGGAGACCAATCATGAGTGATTTCCAATTTTACCTGAATCAGAACCGCAAAAAAGCCGGGCAAGGCGCCGACGTCTCGGTGCTCAATGACGCCGTGGCCAAAAAGGTGGGGGATTTCCACCACAGCTTCAAGGAATTCCAGGTCACACCCCTGGTGTCCCTGAAGAACCTGGCCAAGGATTTCGGATTGGGCCAGCTCTGGGTGAAGGACGAATCCTACCGTTTCGGCCTCAACGCCTTCAAGGTGCTGGGCGGGGCCTTCGCCATCGGCCAGTATCTGGCCCAGAAGCTGGGCTGCGACATCAGCGAGTTGAGCCGCGAAAAGCTGGCCTCCCCCGAAATCAAGGCCAAGATCGGGCAGATCACCTTCGCCTCCACCACCGACGGCAACCACGGCCGGGGCGTGGCCTGGACGGCCCAGCAGCTGGGCCAGAAGGCCGTCATCTACATGCCCAAAGGCTCGGCCCAGATCCGGGTCGACAACATTCTGGCCACCGGCGCGGAATGTTATGTCACGGACATGAACTATGACGACACCGTGCGCCTCACCGACAAGCTGGCCCAGGAAAAAGGCTGGGTCGTGGTGCAGGATACCGCCTGGGAAGGGTATACCGAAATCCCCGCCTGGATCATGCAGGGCTACATGACCCTGGCCGTGGAGGCCCTGGAGCAGATCAAGGCCCTGGGCGAAGACCGCCCCACCCACCTGTTCCTCCAGGCCGGCGTGGGCTCCTTCGCCGGCGCGGCGCTGGGGTATCTGGTGGCCGCGCTGGGCGACCAGTGCCCGATCACCACCATTGTCGAACCGCGCCAGGCGGACTGTATCTACCAGTCCGCCGTGGCCGCCGACGGCAATCCCCACAACGTGACCGGCGAAATGAACACCCTCATGGCGGGCCTCGCCTGCGGGGAACCGAGCACCATCAGCTGGGGAATCCTCCGCGACTACGCCACGGCCTACGTGTCGATGTACGACTTCTACGCGGCCAACGGCATGCGCATCCTGGGCGCTCCGCGCAAGGGCGACCAGCCCGTCGTCTCCGGTGAATCCGGCGCCTCCACCATGGGGGCCCTCCAGCATGTGATGCAAAGCCCCGACGCGGCCGAACTGAAGAAAGCCCTGGGCCTGAACGACAAATCGAAGGTCCTCATCATCTCCACCGAGGGCGACACAGCCCCCGAGACGTATCGGGACGTGGTCTGGTTCGGCAAATTCGCCGCCGGAACCCCGGAAGCCTAAACGGTCCATGCGCCCCGGATCACGCCGCGTGATCCGGGGTGTTTTTTTTCACGTGAACGTTTTATAATCTCTATTCAAATACTTTAAAACGCGCATACAATGCGGGGAACAGGAAAGGGGGGGCCTATTCATGTCGTCTTTCATCCTCAACGGCCAAACGGTGACCGCGCCTGAGGGGCGGAACCTTCTGGACTATCTGCGGGAAGAGGCCCGCCTGACCTCGGTGAAGAACGGCTGCGCCGAAGGGGCCTGCGGGGCCTGCATGGTGGTGGTGGACGGCAAGGCCACCCGGGCCTGCCTCCTGAACACCGCCAAGCTGGAAGGCAAGACCGTCCTGACCGTGGAAGGCCTTCCGGAGCGGGAAAAGCGGATTTTCGCCCACGCCTTCGGCGAGGCGGGCGCGGTGCAGTGCGGCTTCTGCATCCCGGGCATGGTCATGAGCGCCAAGGCCCTTCTGGACAAGAACCCCTCCCCCGCCAACCCTGAAATCAAAGAAGCCTTGAAATTCAACATCTGCCGCTGCACGGGCTACGTCAAGATCGAAAAGGCCATCGCCCTGGCCGCCGAGTTCTGGCGCGACCCGGCCCGGCCCGTGCCGGACGGCGACCGCCTGGCCGGGGTGCTGGGCGAGCCCATCCACCGGGTGGACGCCGAGGCCAAGACGCTGGGCCTCGGCCTCTACGCCGACGACCTCAAGCCCGAGGGCCTGCTGTACGGCCGCGCCCTCAGGACCCCGGCCCCGCGCGTGCTGGTGAAGGCCATTGACGTCGGCGAAGCGAAGAAGCTGCCCGGGGTCAAGGCCGTCATGCTGGCCGAGGACATCCCCGGGAGCCGCTGGCTGGGGCACCTGCCGGCCACCCACGACTGGCCGGCCCTCATCGCCGTGGGCGAGGAAACCCGCACCATCGGCGATTCCCTGGCCCTGGTGGCCGCGACCTCCCTGGAGACCGTCAACGAGGCCCTGAAGCTCATCAAGGTCGAGTACGAGGAACTGACGCCCCTGACCAGCCCGGATATGGCCCTGGCCGAGGGCGCGCCCAAGATTCACCCCAAGGGCAATGTCCTCCAGGTGGAAAAGCTGTATCGCGGGAACCCCGAAGAGGCCATCGCCAAGTCCAAATACGTCGTCACCAACACGTACGAACTGCCCTTCACCGAGCACGCCTTCCTGGAGCCCGAGTGCTGCGTGGGCCAGCCCGACGGCGAGGGAATACTCCTCCACACGGGCGGCCAGAGCATTTATGACGAGCAGCGGGAGTGCGCGCTGGTTCTGGGCCTCCCGCCGGAAAAGGTGCGGGTGCGCTCGATGCTCGTGGGCGGCGGCTTCGGCGGCAAGGAGGACATGAGCGTGCAGCACCACGCGGCCCTGCTGGCCTGGAAGACCCAGGCGCCCGTCAAGGTCAGGCTGACCCGGCAGGAGAGCCTCAACGTCCACCCCAAGCGCCACGCCATGCGGGTGGAAATGACCACGGCCTGCGACGGGAACGGCACCCTTACGGGCATGCGCTGCCGCCTGACCTCCGACACCGGGGCCTACGCTTCCCTCGGCGGCCCGGTGTTGCAGCGGGCCTGCACCCACGCGGCCGGCCCCTACAATTACCAGAACGTGGACATCATCGGCACGGCCGTGTATACCAACAATCCCCCGGCCGGAGCCTTCCGGGGCTTCGGCGTGACCCAGACGGTCCACGCCACCGAGTGCAACATCAATCAACTGGCCAAACTGACGGGCCTTTCCGAGTGGGAAATCCGCTTCCGCAACGCCCTGAAACCCGGCGACGTCATGCCCAACGGCCAGATCGCCGACGAATCCACGGCCCTGGTGGAGACCCTGCTCGCGGTCAAAGAGGATTTTGAAAAGGCGCCCCTGGCCGGCATCGGCTGCGCCCTGAAGAACGCCGGCGTGGGCGTGGGCCTTCCGGACACGGGCCGTTGCCGCCTGGAGGTCAAAGGCGGCCGGGTGCACATCTTCACCAGCGCGGCCTGCATCGGCCAGGGCCTGGCCACCATGGCCACCCAGATGGTGGCCACCTACGCCGGGGTGGAGCACCTCTTCATTGTGGCCGCCCCGCCGGACACGGCCAACACCCCCGACTCGGGCACCACCACCGCCTCGCGCCAGACCGTGTTCACCGGCGAGGCCGCCCGCCGGGCCGCCCTGAAGCTCAAGGAAGCGTTGCGGGGCCGGACCCTGGCCGACCTTGAGGGGCGGGAATTCTATGCCGAATACCTGGGCGAGACCGACCCCATGGGCTCCCTGAAACCCAACCCGATCAGCCATGTCGCCTACGGCTACGCCACCCACGTGGTCATCATGGACCCGGAAACCGGGCTCATTGAAAAGGTCATCGCCGCCCACGACGTGGGCCGGGCGGTCAATCCCCAGGCCCTGGAAGGCCAGATCGAGGGGGGGGTGGTCACCAGCCTGGGCTACGCCTTGACGGAAGATTTTCCGCTCAAGGACGGCGTGCCCCAGGTTAAATTCGCCACGCTGGGCCTCTTCAAGGCCCCGAACGTGCCGTCCATCGAGCCGCGCTACCTCGGCAAAGTGACCACGGATCTGGCCGGCGGCGCCAAGGGCGTGGGCGAGATATCGGCCATCCCCACCTCGCCGGCCGTCCAGGGGGCGTATTTCAAACGCGACGGCGTGTTCCGTACCAAGCTGCCCTTGGAGGACACGCCCTACAGCAGGAAGAAGAAATCCGCCTAACCGGCGGCGACAGCAAAGGCGGCTCTTGACGAGGCCGCCTTTGTTCTATAAAGGCATTCTTAAAATCGCAAAATACCCTATCCCCCCATCAGCCGGCGGGAGCGGGCGCCTCCCGGCCCGCCCGGGAGGCCGCCCGCTCCTCCTTCGCGGTCAAGGCTTTTTGGATGGTGTCGAGGAAAATTTCATTTTTGATGGGTTTGGCGATGTAACCGTTCATGCCGGCGTCCAGGGCGGCCTGTACGTCTTCCTTGAAGACGTTGGCGGTCATGGCCAGGATGACCACGTCCCGGGCATCGGCCCGGTCGAGGGCCCGGAGGGCCACGGTGGCCGCGATGCCGCCGAGAACGGGCATCTGCATATCCATCAGGATCAGGTCGTAATGGTCCGGCGGCGAAGCCCGGAACATGTCCACGGCCATCTGGCCGTTCTCGGCCTGTTCGGACTTGAGGCCCGCCCGCTTGAGGAAGGCGGCGGCGATGGACCGGTTGATGTCGATGTCGTCGACGATGAGGGCGGTCTTGCCGGCCAGAATTGGGGCCGGGGCCGCCTGGGCGACGGCGGGGGCGGAGACCGTTTTCCGGGCCAGGGCTTCGAACCAGACAAAGAAGGAAAAACGGGATCCGCCGCCGGGCAGATTTTCGGCCTTGATGCGGCCGCCCATGAGCTCCACGATGTGCTGGCTGATGGCCAGCCCCAAGCCCGTGCCGCCGTATTTGCGGGATACGCCGCTGTCGGCCTGTTCGAAAGGCGCGAAAATACGGTCCAGAAAGTCGGGGGAAAGGCCGATGCCGGTGTCGGAAACGGCGAACTTCAGAAACGCCCGGCGCTCGTCGCGGTTGAGTTCCTCGATGTCGAGGCGGATGCGGCCGCCCTCGGGAGTGAATTTGATGGAATTGCTCAACAGGTTCAGGAGCACCTGGGCCAGCTTCAGGGCATCGCCCCGGAGGTCGAAAAGAGTCAGGCCGTGGTATTCGACCGTCAGTTCCTGCCGCTTGGCCCGGGCGCCCGCGCCGACCGAGTTGAGCAGGGAGGTCAGACTGTCCCTGAGATTGAACTCTTCCTCGGCCAGGACGAGCTTGCCCTCCTCGATCTTGGAGATGTCCAGCACGTCGTTCAAAAGTCCCAGAAGGTGCACCGAGGACAGGTCGATCTGGTGGATGTAGTCCCGCATCTCCGCCAGGTCGTCGGTCTGGCCGGCCAATTGGACCATGCCGATGATGGCGTTCATGGGGGTGCGGATTTCGTGGCTGAGGTTGGCCAGGAAGCGGTTCTTGGCCTCGGCGTGCTGGCGGGCCTTGTCGAGGGCGTCGAAGGTGTTGCCGATGGCGTCCATCTGCTGGACATAGACCATGAAGGACGAAAGAATCTCGCGGGGGGTGAAATCGTAGAACCGTTCGCCCTCCGAGCTGATCCCGCCGATGACCACGCCGTTCAGCCGCCGCTCGTTGTCGAACAGGGGCATGAAGACCACGTGGGCCAGCCCCATTTCCCGCCACGGAGGATTGACCACCGGGGATTCGAAGCCGGCGCTGTGGCCCTGGAAAACCCACAGTTCGTGCTCCCGCACCCAGTCCGGCGGCAGTTCGATTTTCGCCGTCGGCCGGGGCAGGTTGCACTCGCTTTCCAGCACCAGGGTGTTGTCAAAGAGGTTGAGAGAAAAAACGGCCCCGCTCTCCACCTGGAAAATATCCACCGCGCCTTCGGCCACCAGGACGAAGAGGTTCTTCCTGGACCCGGCGGCGAAGGCGTCCATGGCGTACTTGTGGATGCGGGTGAACCGTTCGATCTGGGCGTCGACCTGGCTGCGGGCGTCGCGGAGGCGCTGCTCGGTCAGTTCGGCGTGGCTGGCTTTGTCCTGGAGTTCCTTCAGGTACTTTTCAAAATCGGTCCGGTCCGTGCCGGTACAGTCAGCAGTCATCCTCAAATCCGTGCCCGACCCTGCCCCCGTTCGCGGCCAGGGCCCGGCCGCCCGGGGGAGGCGTCATCGATATAAAGCCAGAAGAGCGGTCGAATAGTTGTGGTACGTGTTCTTTCCGCCCAGCTTGGCGTATTCGCCGAAACCGTACATGCCCAGCCAGGCCGGCACCCCGCCCTCCGGAGCCACCAGAAAGGAATGCATCAGGGCGATGATCTCGTCTTTGACCACCTTGTTGAACAGGAACCGGCCCCGGGCCAGGCAGTCGGTCTGGAACACGGCCACGGGGCGGCGGCCGCCCATCTGGCCGACCAGGTATTCCAGGGCCCGGCGCTGCTCGGAGAAGATGAGTTCCTCGTCGCGGGTGGTCAGCCAGAGCCGGAGGCCCTCCCGGACGGTGGTGGCGTAGTGCATGGTCCCGTCGGGGTCGTATTTGGTGATCACACGGAGGATGTGGGGGTTGCCGTATTCGGCGGCCAGGTCGTCCGGCAGCCTCTCGGCCAGCGCCCCGACGGGGATGGTGTCCCCGCAGAGGGAATCGGGGGGCAGGGACAGCCGTTCGGTGTAGACCGTCCAGGCCGGCCGGCCATCCAGTTCGATGATGCGGTTGCCGGCGGCCTTGGTGACCGTCAGCGGCGGGCCGTAGGCCGTGAAGCCGTGGGTGGCCCGGGTGACGGCCCGCAGCGTGGGGTCGGTCAGGCCCACGGCCCAGGCGTCATGCTCGGCCATCACCCCATTGTGATACTGGTAGTTGACCAGGCCGCGCATGTTGTCCGAGGACGTGCCGCCGAAGATGGTGACCTCCGGTCCGAAGGTCTCGGTCAGGGCCGCCAGGACCAGGTCGTTGTCGATGTCGATGCCGGGGCACAACAGGTAGATGGCCACCGGGTCGGGCGTGCGGTTTTTCAGAGCCCGGGCCAGTTCCAGGCCCTTTTCGTAAGCGTTGTGGCCGTGAATGTCCCTCACCGAGGCCAAACCCCATTCGGCTGCCGGGCCGGACACGGCCATCAGGGCCAGGTCGCTCATGGATTCGCCCACGCCCTCGCGGCCGATGACCCCGCTGCACGAGGCCCCCACCACCGCGGCCCCGGGCGCCATCTGCCCGAGAATGGCTCCCAATTTGTCGAGCTTGTGCCCCAGGGCGCTGTTGACGATGAAAAGGCCGATATCCGCGGGCAACCCTTGGGGAAAGGCGATTTCCAGGCATTCAGCCAGGGCCCGTTCACTATTGACGGCGCGCACGGCGGCGGAATGAAAAGACAGCATAAAAACCCTCCCGCGACCTTTGGCAAAGCCGGAAAAACAAATACCTATTTGTAGCATAGCAAGTTTTTGAAGAAAATTCAAAGAGAAAAGCGGCGGGATTTATATCGGGCCAGAGGGACCGCCGGGAGCGGCCATCGCCTGCCGGGGCCGGGAGTTCACATGGAATCGTCCACAATCTCCGTCAGCCGCCGGCGTCCGTCCAGCCAATCGAACCAATAGTATACGCAGAGGCCGCTGCCCGTGCCCCGGAAGGTCAGGATCAGGACCACCCGCTCCCCCTGGCGCTCGTGCCGGTATTCGGCCCGTTCATGTTCAAGTATTGTGGGCCAGCATCCGCTCGGCCAGGGCCCGGGCTTCCGGGCTGGGGTTGGCCCCGCCCAACATGCGGGCCAGTTCCAGGGGCCGCCGGTCCGGCGGGAGCGGGGTGAGGGTGGTGACGGTGCGGCCGCGCTCCGGGTCGGGCTCCTTGGCCACCACGAAGTGGCGGCCGGCCAGGGCGGCCATCTGCGGGAGGTGGGTGATGACGATGACCTGCTGTCGGCCGGCCAGGTCGGCCATCTTGGCCGACACCGCCTCGGCCGTGATCCCGCCCAGGCCGCTGTCGATCTCGTCGAAGACCAGAAGCTGGTCGCCGGGCCTGTCCGGCACGGTCTTCAAAGCCAGCATGACCCGGGACAGCTCACCCCCGGAGGCTATCCTGGCCAGGGGCTTCATCCCCTCTCCCGGGTTGGGGCAGAAGAGGAACTCCACCCGGTCGAAGCCGGCGGCCGTCAGCCGGGCCTCCGGGTCTCCGCCTTCGGCCGGAGTCTCCACCGCCACCTGGATGTCGATCTTGGGAAAGCCCAGGGGCCGGAGGCAGTCCACCAACAGGCCGGCCAGCCGGTCGGCGGACGCGCGCCGGGCCTGGTGAAGCTTTCGGGCGGCGGCCAGGGCGGTTTCCAGGGACCGGGCCCGCTCCCGCCGCAGCCGGGCCAGGTCCAGGCCGGCCCCGTCGAGGCGGTCGATCAGGGCCGCCAGCTCCCGGCCGCGCTCGATGATCCCGGACAAAGGCAGGTTGTATTTGCGCTTCGCCTTGGCCAGGGCGTTCAGGCGCTCGTCCACCCACTCCAGGCGGTCGGGGTCCACCTCCAGGTCGCGGCCCAGGGTCTCCAGCTCCACGGACAGGTCGGCCAGTTGATGGTAGGCCTCGTCCACCGCGGCGAAGGCGTCGCCAAAGCGGGCGTCCACCTCGGCCGCCTTTTCCAGGTGGCGGCGGACGCGGCCCAGCTTTTCCACGACGTTGCCGGGCTCGCCCCCGAGGGCGCCCGCGGCCGCCCCCAGGCTTTCCAAAAGGCGCCCGCCGTCGCGGGCCCGGTTTTTCTCGTCCAGCAGGGCCTCGTCCTCGCCGGGCCGGGGGGCCAGCTTTTTGATCTCGTCGCGCTGGAATTCGTATAAATCCCGCTTTTCCTCGGCTTCGCGCAGTTCGTCTTCCAGCGCTTTCAAGTCGGCGGCGGTGCGCGACAGGTCGCGCCAAGCCTCCCGCATGTCGTCCAGAAGGGCGCGGTGGTGGCCGAAGCGGTCGAGGTAGTCGAGTTGGCTGGCGGGTTTCAGGAGGGACTGCTGGTCGTGCTGGCCGGAGATGGACAGGAGCTCCTCGCCCAGCATGGCCAGTTGGGCCTGGGGAATCGGGGTGCCGTTGACATACGCCCGGCTCCGGCCCGAGGCGCTCACCACCCGGCGGAGGATGACCTCCTCGGAAAGCGGCAGGCCCAGAGTCTCGAACACCGGGGCCAGGCTTTCGGGTTCGGCCAGTTGGAACAGGGCCGTGACCTCGGCCTCCTCGGCCCCGGCCCGCACCAGGTCGGCCGTGCCCCGGCGGCCGGTGAGAAGCCCCAGGGCCCCCACCAGGATGCTCTTGCCGGCCCCGGTCTCGCCGGTGAGAAGATTGGCGCCCGCGCCGAATTCAATGGTCAGGGAGTCGATGAGGGCCAGGTTCTTGACGGACAGTTCGAGTAACACGCGTTCACGCCCGGCTTTGAATCAGGAAATGACGGTTTCCAGACGCCGGGACACGGCGGTGAGCATCTTGGTGGCGGCCCGGGCCAGGTCCGGGGAAAGCGTCCCCAGACCGCAGGCCGTGGCCAGGATGGAACGGGAGGCCAGAAGCTCCCGGGGCACCCCTTTCTGGTCCAGGGCCTTCCAGCCGGCGTCGAGCTTGCCGGCCAGGAATTCCGGCGTCAAATCCAGGGAAAAGCCCTGGGAGGGCACGATGCCCCAGGCGATGCGGCCGCCCTTTTCCAGAAACGCCCGGATCTGCTTGGGGTAGAGGCTGAATTGCTCCATGACCGCGAAGGCGTCGAAATTGACGATGTCCAGCCCGGAATCCATGATCAGGGCCCAGTCGGTGTTGCCGCAGATGTGACAGCCGATGAGCGCCGGACCGTCGGCCCGGACCACGTCGGCCGAGGCGCGCATGGCGGCCAGCACCGTGTCGGCGGTGAGGGTGGAAAAGGCCGAGCCGAAGCTGACCAGGCCGGGTTCGTCGATGAAGACCACCGGGGTGCGGCCCAGGGCCCGGACCCGGTTCGCGGCCCAGGCGGCCTTGCCGCCGAGAGCCAGGGCTGTGGCCTCCAGGAGTTCCTGGTCGTCCACCAGGGCGTTCTTTTCATCCTCCATAAAAACCATCTGGCCGAAGGTCAGGGGGCCGATGACCTGGACTTTGAGGAAATCCGGCCCATAGGCCGGGTCCCGGGCGGCGCGCTCCAGAAAGGCGTTCAGCCCGGCCGAAGCCTCCGGGGCCAGGGCCAGGAAGTCGCGTTCGCCGGCCAGGAATTTGGCGTAAAAATCGGCCAGGTCGTTTTCCCGGTCGTGGCGTTTGGCCCGCACGGTCTGGTTTTCCCGGTCCACGATCAGGGCCGGGAGGCCGCCCGTGGCGCCGAGGAACATGTCCTCCCAGGGGCTGATCTTGACCATCTGGGGATGGGCCGGGATGTCCAGTTCCCGCATGGTCTCCACCGCCTCCCCGGGGTCGAGGTGGGGTACGGAGCCGATGGCGGTGGTGGCGAAGGCTTTGAGGTCGGTCATATGGTTTCCTCGTCGGGCTGGCGGGCGGCTGGGGTTATTTGTAGTTGGCGGAAAAGGGCTGGGTGAGGACTTCCCTCTGGTCCGGGCGCTGGTCTGAACGTTGGCCCGGGGCCTGGCCGGCCGGGGCCGGGGAGGCTTGGGGAGCCGGGGACCCGACCATCGGGGACCCGGCAAAAGGCATCGGGACGGCTATCGGCACCATGGCCGAGGCCGGCGCCAGGGCCGGCACCGGGGCCGGACCGGCGGAGGCGGCCGTGTCACGCACGGCTTTGGAAATGAGGGCCCAGTAGAGAAGCGCCAACTTGTCCTGCCGGTCTTCCAGGGTCTTGGCCTGGGCCGCGCGCCGTTTCAGTTCCAGGGAGAGGCTGTCCACCTGGCGGGCCTGGGCCTCCAGTTTGCCCTTCATGTTGCCCAGGGTGTCGCCGGCCCGGGTGCCCAGATAGTTGAGAGCGGCCCAGGCGGCCTCCAGGCGGCCGTCGTTCTCGGTCAGGTCCCGGTCGGCCTGGGCCAGTTCCTGCTTGAGGGTGACGAGGTCGTCTTCTTTGCCGGCCAGATTTTCCCGCAACTCGTCGCGCTCCCGGGCCAGGGCGAAGGCCTGGCCGCGCAGGTCGGCCAGTTCGGCCTCCCGGGCCTGGGCCAGGGTGTAATCCACCACCAGGTCGGTGGAACGCAGGTGCCCCAGTTCCTCGGCCAGCGCGGCCCGTTCCCGCCGGACCTGGGCCAGTTCGGCCACGTTGGCCACGAAGGATTGGGCCAGGAAGGCCGTCAGGGGCTGGAGCTCGTCCAGGCGGGCCTGGAGCTGGATGAATTCCCGGGGCGAAAAAGACCGCCGCTTCTCGGCAATGGACGGCGCCTGACCGTCGGCCGAAGCCTCCTCGGTCCAGGCCGGGAGCGCCTGGCCGTCGGCCGGGACTTCGGCCACCCCGACCACGAGCGCATGGCTCTCCGCCGGAGCTTCGGTCGCTTCGGCCGGAGGCGCGGCCATCTCGGCCGGAATATTGGCCGCCTCGGCCAGGAGGGTCTGGCTGTCGGCCTGGAGGGCCAGGGCCAGGTCGCGGCCGGCCTTATCCCCGGGCCCGAAGGACTCGGCGGCCTGGTCGAAAAAGTGTTGCAGCAGGACTTCCGGGGGCGGGCTGCCGGCGGCCAGTTCCCGCTTCTGCTGTTCGATGAGGTCCCGGAGGCCCCCTTCGGTGATCCGGGCCTCCTCCAGGCGGCGGCGGTAGCGCCGCTTCAAAGCGTCGAGGGAGCGGGCCAGCTTCTCCGCGCGGCCCGACATCCGGACAGCGGCCGTCTCCTGCTCCCGAGCGCGGCGATCCAGGGCCGACCGGACCGTTTCCGTCGCGGCCAGCCGCTCCCGGACCTGAGTCAGTTCTCCGCCCTGTTCGGTCAGGAGGCCCTCCAGGCGGACGCGCTCGGCCCGGGCGCTCTCCACCAGCTGCACTTCCCGGGCCGCGGCGGCTAGGCGCAGGTTGGCCTCGCGCAGTTCGGCCTCCCGCCAGATCATGTCCCGCACCCGCGGCAGGGCGGCCCGGGCCCGCCGCAGATGGGCCTCGCTCCGCCACAGGGCGGCCGTCAGGCACTGGATGAGCGGCCCCAGATCATCCCTGACCCGGGCCTCGAGTTCGCCCAGTCGGCCGGCCAGGTCTTCCCGTTCCCGGTCCAGTTCCCCGGCCCGTTCGGTCAGTTGGGCGACCTGGTCCGCGAGGCGGGCTTCCGATTCCTCCAATACGGCCTTTTCCCCGGTCAGGCCTTCGAACCGGCGGTCGAGGTCGCTCTTGGCCGCGTCCAGGGCCATCATACGGGCGGCCAGGGAGGCGTTCTCCTCTTCCAGGCCGGCGGCGCGGCTCCGGAGCTCCGAGCCCGTGGCCTCCACGTCGCGGTTGCGGGCCCGGACCTCGGCCAGTTGAGCGCCCAGGAAGCGGCGCTCATTGTCCATGGAGGTCAATTTCAGGCCGGCCTCGCCCAGTTCGGACCGCAGCACCTGACGCATGGCCACCAGCCGGCGCACCACGGTGCGGTGGCGGGTCAGCCGGGCGGCCCAGCGGTCGCGCTCGGCCGCCAGCAAATATTCGGCTTTATCGGTAAAAGCTTTCAGCAGCTTGGGCTTGACCTGGCTCACCGCCTCCAGGCCCTGGCGGGCCGCGGAGAGGAACTCCTCCAGGCGGGCCTTTTCCTGGGTGGCCAGGCGCAGGGCCGAGTTGGCGGATTCCAGCTCTTTACGCATGCGCCGGTTTTCCACCAGATCCCGGTTGCGCTCCCGGTCCGCTTCCCGCCCGCTCTGGCGGGCCCGGGCCAACTGGGCCTTGAGCTCGGATAAAGACCGGCTCTGGCCGGCCGCCTTGAGGAGCACCGACAGCCGCCGCCGGGCCCGCTTCAGATCCCCCGTGCGCGGCAGCGGCGGCCCCAGCCGGGCCATGAGGTTTTCCGCCTCGGCCCGGGGCTTTTTCGTCTCCGGCAGCCGCTCGCCGCCCAGGGCCAGGCGCCGGCGCAGGTCCTCCAGCCGGGCCTGGGTGCGGCCCAGGCCCAGGGCCAGGCCCAGAAACATCTTTTCCAGATACGCCGGCCGGCCCAGGCGGTGCGGCAGGGCGAAATACAGCAAAGCCATTTCCCGGCGCCGGCCCATGGCCGTCCGCCACAGCACCGTGGCCGCCTGGCCGGCCAAATCCAGCCGTCCGCGCAGTTCGTCGTCCGTGGCGGAAAGAGTCTTTTCCAGCCCGGCCAGGCTCGAGAGGGTCCGGGACAAGGTCAGGACATGCCGCATGGACTCCTCGGCCAGGGTCCGCTCCCCGGTCTCCAATTCCGAAAGCCGCTCGGAAAGCTTCAGGCCGGACCGGCCCCAGTCCTTGTCCACCGCCGGGCTCTTGACCACCTGGTCCAGCAGTTGGTCCAGTTCGACCAGGACGGCGTCCAGGTCCTCGGCCCAGCGGACCCGGCCTTCGGCCGTCTGGCGGGCGGCGGCCGACTCGGCCCGCAGGTTGACGACCGTCTGGGTCAGGGCCCGATGGGGGGAGACCCGGCCGACGTCGGCCTCCCCGCCGGCCACCGTCCGCACCGCCACCAAAAGCGGAGCCACCGCTTCTTCCAGGCGCTTGGTCTTCCGCCACAAATTTTTGACCGTCTCGGGCCATTTGTCGGCCTCGGCCTTCAGACGCGGCCAGAGCCGGGCCGCGGCCATGAGGCCCGCGCGCGTCTCCTTGAGCCGGGCCAGGCGCTGGCTCAGGGAGCGCCGGGCCTCTTCCAGGCCCGGCCGGGCCGAGGGCCAGCTTCTTTCAAAATCGGCGCCGGCCAGGGTCAGGCGGGTAATCTCCGTCTCCACCGAGGTCAGGACCAGCCGGATCGATTCCGGCCCCCGGGGGAAGAATTCCCCGGGCCACCCCGAAGCGGCCGGCTCTTCCGGCCGCCTCCCCTCCAGGGCCTGGCTGTAAAAATCCTCCAGCGAGGCGGCCCCCAGATCCCGGACCATGTCCTGGCTCAGGGTTGTCGGCTGGGGCGGTTCCCCGGGTTTAAGCCCGTCCGGAGGCCGAAAACGGCGCAGATGATGCGCCGTCTCCTTGACCAGGGCCAGAAAGACGCCGAAATCAAACGAATCCTCCCCGGACTCCGGGACGGGGCGGGAATCCGCGCCGTCCGTTTCCTCCCCGGAAACCTCAGGGAGAATCGGAGAATCAGTGGTCGTGTTCTGAGGATCGGCAGGGGTCATTCATTCATCCATTTTGGTCGGGCCGGCCGGCTGTTTCCATACAAACGTTCCTGAGAATTGCCGGGGCGCCCGGCCCTTATTGCATATCGTCCGATTTCAGTTTACAATGGGCGCAGATTAAAATCCCCAGGGGGTTGGCTTGATGTTCCGGCGATCATTAGTAAGTATAGCATAAATATTCCCCCTCGTCCTGAAAAATGACCCGACCCGGCGGATACGAAGCATCTCATTGAAATAACGGAAAAAGAAGTAACCCCATCAACGAGGAAAAGCATGAAGATCATCTTGAAGCAGGCCGGCCAGGCCGACCGCGAACTTCCGGCCCACGAAGGGCAGACCATACTGAACGTCCTGGCCAACCAGGGCATCCACCTCGACGCCCCCTGCGCCGGGCGCGGCCGCTGCGGCAAATGCCGGGTGCGGGTTTCGGGCGGGGTGAGCGCGCCCGAGGAAAACGAGCGGCACCTCCTGCGGGGCGCGGTCGGGGAACGGCTGGCCTGCCAGGCCAAGATCACGGGCGAGGCCGTGCTGGAACTGGCCGCCCCGGCCCGCTTCAGCTCGGTCAAGGGTTTAGGGGAATCAGAACCCTACGACGTGGATTCCCCTTTGAAATTAAAAAGTTATGAGATCCTCGACCGGCAGGACAATACCGACCTCATGACCACCCGGGGGATCGGCCGGGCCACCATCGCCGCCCTGAACCAACTGGCCGACCTGGACGCCTCGCGCCAGGCCGGGCAGGCCGTGATGTGGGGCGACGAGCTTTTGCGGGTGCGGCCCAACACCGAAACCGGGCTGATGGGCGAGGTCCTGGCCGCGGCCGTGGACCTGGGAACCACCGGGCTGGCCGTGGCCATCATCGACGTCCGCAAGGGCGAGGTGGTGGCCCAGGGGACGGCCCTGAACCCCCAGACCACCTGCGGCGGGGACGTCATCAGCCGCATCACCATGGCCGCCGAAGGCCCCGACAAGCTGGCCCATCTCCAGAACCTGGCCCTGGAAGGCATCGGCAGCCTGATCGTGGAGACCATCGGCCCCCGGCGGGCGCCCAATGTCATGGCCGCGGTCATCAGCGGCAACACCACCATGATCTACCTCCTGGCCGGGGTGCTGCCCAAGGGCCTGGCCCAGGCTCCGTACCGCCCGGTGTTCATCAAGAGCCTGGACCTCTCCCACCTGGCCCCGCGCCTGAACCTCGGGGACAACGCCAAGGTCCTGACCTCCCCCAACATTTCCGCCTACGTGGGGGGGGACATCACGGCCGGCATGCTGGCCGTGGGGCTGAAGAAAAAGCCGGGGACGGTGCTCTACATCGACATCGGCACCAACGGGGAGATCGTCCTGAGCCACCAGGGCCGCCTGGTGGCCACCTCCTGCGCGGCCGGGCCGGCTCTGGAGGGCATGAACATCCTCTGTGGCCAGAGAGCCACTCCAGGAGCGGTGGACAGCTTCAGCCTGACCCCCGACTACCAATACAAATTCACCACCATTGCCGAGGCCCCGCCCACCGGGCTCTGCGGCAGCGGCCTGATCGACCTCACCGCCGCCCTGGTCACCCAAAAACTTATTGACAGAACCGGCCGCCTCAAACCGCCCAAAGACATCCCGGCCGGAGCCGACTGGCTGGCGGAACTGGGTCAGGGCCGCTTCACCCTGTCCGGCCAGGTCTTTTTCGACCAAAAAGACATCCGCCAGGTGCAGTTGGCCAAGGGGGCCATCGCCGCGGCCGTGGAGATGCTCCTGGCCCGGGTACGTCTGACGGAAAAAGATCTGGACGAAATCATCATCGCCGGAGCTTTCGGCTTCCACCTCAAGCCCGAAAGCCTCAAGGCCATCAGCCTGATCCCCCGCGAGTACGAAGGGCCGGTGCATTTTGTGGGCAACTCCTCCCTGGCCGGGGCGGCCCGCATCCTTCTGACCCCGGCGGCCATTGAGGAACTGAACGCCATCGCCGACGAGACGGAGGTCCTGGAACTGGGCTTCGACCCCCAATTCCAAAACACTTTTGTCCGTCACCTGGGGTTTTGAAAATCGCCCGTCCCGGGCCCGGCGTAAATTTATTGTGCAAAAGACCTTTTTCCGTTATAGTGGGAAAAACCAACCGACAGGCCGTGGGGTGGGCATGACCGAAACCCTTACCAGGCTCCCCGGGTCCCCGGGCTGCTTCATATGCGACAACAATGATTCCAATCCCCGCGCCCTGCGCCTCAGGCCCATGTGGAGCGAGGCCGACCGGACCGTGGAGATCGCCTTTACGCCCGACCACAGCTGGTGCGGCTATCACCGGGTGGTGCACGGCGGTCTGGTGGCCGCGGTGCTTGATGAGGCCATGGCCTGGGCGGTCAAGGCCGTCTGCGGGGAGTGGGCTTTCACCGCCGATTGCCATTTGCGGTATAAAAAACCGCTGGCGCCGGGCCGCCGATACCGGGCCCGGGCCTGGGTGGAGGAAACCGGCCGTAAAATCACCGCCCGGGCGCGAGTGCTGGATGACGACGGCGGTTTGGTCGCCCAGGCCGAGGCCGCTTTCATCCCCGGCGGCGGACGGGCCCGGCTCCGCACCGCGGAAGAATCCCAGGGCTAGAAACCTACCGAGACCCGCCGCGCCGCTCATTCGGCCGGCGGGTCAAACGGGTCGCCTCGAGGTGAAAATATATGACGGACAGTCCCGAACTATTCCGATGCGAGGGTGTGTGTAAGTCCTTTGGTGAAAACCGGGTGCTCACCGAGGTGGATTTTTCGGTGGCCGCCGGGGAAGTGGTGGCCCTGGTGGGGGAAAACGGGGCGGGCAAATCCACCCTGATGAACATCTGTTTCGGCATGCCGGCCATCATCAACACCGGCGGCTATGAGGGGCAGCTCCGTCTCGACGGCCGGCCGGTGAAATTCAGTTCCCCCAAAGACGCCCTGGAAGCGGGCATCGGCATGGTGCACCAGGAATTCTCCCTCATCCCCGGCTTCACCGGCACGGAAAACATTCTCCTCAACCGCGAACCGGTCAGGCGGAGCGTTCTGGAATCGGTTTTCGGGGAACGCGTCAACGCCCTGGACCGGCCGGCCATGGAAGCCCGGGCCGGGACGGCTCTGGCCAAGCTGGGGGTCAAGCTGGACCAGGAGTCCCCGGTTTCCAGAATGCCGGTGGGGCATAAGCAGTTTTTGGAGATCGCCCGCGAAATTGACCGCAGCCAGACCCGCCTTTTAGTCCTCGACGAACCCACCGCCGTCCTGGCCGAAAGCGAAGCCGCCATTTTGCTTGAAGCCATCCGCAAGCTGGCCGCCCAGGGTTTGGGCATTATTTTCATCTCCCACCGCTTGAAGGAGGTTATGGAGCTGTGCCATAAAGTGGTGGTGCTGCGCGACGGCCACAAGGTGGCGGAAATGCCCACCAGCGAAACCAGTGTGCGCCAGATCGCCGCCTATATGGTGCTGCGGGATACCAAAGACGAAAGGGAGCGTGAGGACAGGGATTTTTCCGCCGCCCCGGTGGCCCTGAAAGTGCGCGACCTGTGGGTGGACATGCCCGGCGAACGGGTCAACAACGTCTCGCTGGATGTCCACGAAGGTGAGATCTTCGGCCTGGCCGGCCTGGCCGGTCAGGGCAAGCTGGGGATTCCGGCGGGCCTGATGGGTTTGAAGCCGGCCGGCGGTTCGGTGGAGTTCCACGGAGACCAATTGCCCCTGAACAGGCCCCGGGGCATGCTCCAGGCCGGGGTGGCCTTCGTCTCCGAGGACCGGCGCGGAGTGGGGCTGTTATTGGATGAATCCATCCAGTTGAACATCGGCTTTACGGCCATGCAGATCAAAAAGGATTTTTTGAAACGGTTCGGCCCCTTCACCCTGACCGACGACGAGGCCCTCGAGGGAAACGCCCGCCGCTATATCGAGGCCCTGGCCATCAAGTGCTCGGGCCCCGGCCAGAAGGCCGGGCACCTTTCAGGCGGAAACCAGCAAAAAGTCTGCCTGGCCAAGGCCTTCACCCTGGCCCCCCGCCTGCTGTTCGTCTCCGAGCCCACCCGGGGCATCGACGTGGGGGCCAAGGAACTGGTGCTGAACGCCCTGCGGCGGTATAACCGGGAAGAGGCCACCACGGTGGTGGTCACCTCCTCGGAACTGGAGGAACTGCGCTCCATCTGCCACCGCATCGCGGTCATCAACGAAGGCCGCGTGGCCGGCATCCTGCCGGCCCAGGCCCCCATCGAGGATTTTGGCTTCCTGATGTCCGGCCTGGACATGGCCGAGGAGACGGGAAACCACCAGGAGGCCGGACAATGAACCTCAAAGGTCTGGTAGAAGCCGCGGGCTGGCCGCGCATCATCATCGCCCTTTTTCTCCTTTCCCTCTTTCTGGTGGCCCCCCTGGTGCAGGTGAAAATTTCCACCTCCATCTCGGACACCATCGTCCGCTTCGGCCGCAACGGGGTCATGGTCCTGGCCATGGTGCCCATGATCCGCTCCGGCTGCGGGCTCAACTTCGGCCTGCCGCTGGGCATCATCGGCGGCATCCTGGGCATTCTGATCAGTATCGAAATGAACCTGGTGGGCCTGCCGGGCCTCTTGACCGCCCTGGCGTTCGGCGTTTTCTTCGCGGCGCTCCTGGGCTGGGGGTACGGCATACTCCTGAACCTGGTCAAGGGCGACGAAATGATGATCGCCACCTACGTCGGCTTTTCCTCGGTGGCCCTGATGTGCATCGCCTGGCTGCTTTTGCCGTTCAAAAGCAAGGCCATGGTCTGGGGCCTCGGCGGCGAGGGCCTGCGAACCACCATCAGCATGGATAATTACTGGACCAACATCCTGTCCGACTTTTTCAGCTTTCACTTTTTCGGCCAGTTGTTCCCCACCGGCATGATCCTCTTTTTCGGCTTCATGTGTTTTCTGGTCTGGCTCTTCTTCCGCAGCCGCACCGGCCAGGCCATGAGCGCGGTGGGCCAGAACCCCGAGTTCGCCAGAGCCGGCGGGGTCAACGTCAACCGCATGCGGATGCTGTCGGTCATGCTTTCCAACATCATCGGCGCGGTGGGCATCATCGTCTACGCCCAGAGCTACGGCTTTGTCCAGCTCTATCTGGCCCCGTTTTACATGGCCTTTCCGGCGGTGGCCGCGGTGCTTCTGGGCGGGGCCTCCCTGGAGCGGGTCAGCCTGGTCCACGTCCTGGTGGGCACCTTTCTGTTCCAGGGCATCCTGACCATGACCCCCTCGGTCATCAACTCCGCCATCAAGGGTTCGGACATCAGCGAAGTGGTCCGCCTCATCGTCTCCAACGGCATGATCCTCTACGCCCTGACCCGGCCGACCAGGGAGGTGCGCTGATGAACCAAAAAATGGAAAATTTTTTGGCCGACAGCCTGATTCCGATCATCTTCATCGTGTTGTCGGCCGCCGGCATCTATCTGTCGGGCTTCAGCGCCTCCTATTTCGTCCAGGAAATGGTCACCC
>JAVBQN010000067.1:0-21667 GCA_031549025.1 Candidatus Adiutrix sp.
TCTTTGGCCTGGTAAGCCAGGATGATCTCGTTCTGCCGGTTCACGAACTCATGCCGGGAGCCATCAACCGTGCGCATCTCGGCCACCATGGCCGGGGAGAGCTGATCTTCCCAATCCATCCCGAAGTGGTAATTGAAAGTAAGGCCGAACTGGGTCTCATCGTGCCCCCCGCTGTGCCGCTGGTTCACGGACGCGGCAAAGGCCGGCACGGGCGTCCACTCCAGCCCGTAACTCCAAATCTTCGGGTCTTTCTGCACCACGTCGTCGCTGCCGAAGGAACCCACGTGGTCGCCCTTCCATTTCTCATAGCCGCCGGTCACCGCCAGGTTGCGGTAGAACGGCAAATAGCCGGTCAGCCGGGCGTCGAAGCCCTCAGCCGGGCGTTCCTCCACCAATCGGGCGTCGTAATCCTTCGAATCTTTCCAACCGCTCAAGGGCGTGTAATAGTTGGTGGACAGCCTCAGCCAGTCATACCAGGCCTCCAGGCCGACACCACCGCGAGTGTGGTTGCGGCTGAAATCCTGGTCGATGAACGCGTTGTAGCCAAAGGCGAAGTTCTCCGCCGGGAAAAAACGCTGCCCCAGACCGAAGTTCCCGATCACCCGGTCGTTAGCCATGGTCCGCAGACCCAACTGGGTGAAGAAGGTGGAACGCTCGCTGTCGTAGATCGGCAACAGGAAGTCGCCGGCCCCGGTCACCTCGCCCTCGTCGTTGATCCGCAGCTGGATGCGGGCGTTGCCGTAGCCCCCCAGCCAGCCCTCGGCCCACGACGAAAAGTAGCCGCTACCGGCCGACAAAGCCTGTTCCAGCAGCCGGTCGGCCACGTTGCCTCGGTTCCACTGCGAAGACGATCGCGCCCCGTAGGAACCGTCCGGGTTACGGCGATACCGCTCACCGTAGCTCAGGCGGGTGGTGCTGCCATAACCGCTCTGCATACGCCGGGCCCGGTCGTACGTCGTCTCGTCATCGCCCGCGCCCGCCGTCCCCGGCAAACCCGCCGCGCTCAGGGCCGTATCCAGCCAAGGCACATCCAACCCGGACATATTCCCGGAAGCGGACCGCTGGTCCGGCAGGGTGAACGTCGTCACCCCATCCTCCGCCGAAACCGAACCGGGCGCCGCCAACACCAGCAAACACAACCACAGCAACAGGGACAGCTTTCCAAAAGCCCAAGGACGCATGGCCTGACCTCCGGGGAAATATCAGAATGACGCTCCATTATACCGTAAACGGCCGCCGCCGACAACAACGATATACACCAGGGCGGGCTCCCGTCATTCGGCCCATCGGCCCGCCTCCCCCCATTCCCGTCACCCCGGCGAAAGCCGGGGTGACGGGAATGGGGGGAGGCGACGGCTACGGGGAAAGGGGCAATCAGCGGCTGTGCAGCCCGAAGGTGGCGGCCAGCACCGGGGAATCGAAGATGGCCGCCGGCGGGCCCTGGGCGATGACCCGGCGGTTGAGGCAGATGACCCAATCGGCGTGGGCCCGGGCCGTGGGCAGATCGTGGCTGACCATGAGGATGGTGAAGCGGCCCTTGAAGCCCTCCAGGAGCTCGCACAGAAGCTGCTCGCCGTAGACGTCCACCCCGGTGGCCGGTTCGTCCAGGATCAGCAGTTCCGGCTTCTGGCTCAGGGCCGAGGCCAGGAGCACCCGCTGGAGCTCCCCGCCCGAAAGCTCGCCCAGGCGGCGCGTCATCAGGTGTTCGGCCCGGACTTCGGCCAAAAATTCCCGGCTCCGCGCGGTCATATGTTTTGACCGGCCCAGCCACAGGGGCCGGTCGGTGAGGCCGAGGGCCAGGAATTCCTGAACGGTCAGGGGCAGCTGGCGGTCGAAGTCCAGGCGCTGGGGCACATAGCCGACGCGCGGGGCGGACGGGGCGAACACGAACCGCCCCTCGCGGCACGGGATTTCACCCAGAAGACCCCGGATGAGGGTGGTCTTGCCGCCGCCGTTGGGGCCGATGATCACGGTCTGCCCGCCCGTGGGCACCTGGGCGCGGAGGCTCTCCAGAATATCCGTCCGGCCCAGACGCACCGACACGTCCCGGATCTCCACCGCCCAGGGACGCGGAGCCAGGGGGGCCAGGGAATGGAGATTCATGGCTTGGTCTCGGCCGGGGGCCGGGGCGAGGTTCCGCCGAAGAGCTTGAGCAGCACGTCCAGGTCGGTGAGCATGACTTTCTGGTAATAATCCAGGGGCGCGTCCGCCGGCCCGCCGGAGACCGGATCGATGACGGCCACCGGCACCTTGGCCTCGGCCCCCAGGGTCCGGGCCAGGTTCTCGTCGCCTTCGGGATCCACCAGGATGGCCCGCACGCCCCGCTCCCGGGCCAGCTTGGCCAGCTCGGTCAGGCGGGCGGCCGAAGGCTCCACCCCGTCCACTTCCTCGATGCGGGCCGCCACGGTCAACCCCAGCTCCTGGGCCAGGTAATCGAACACCCCGTGGCCGATGATGACCGGGGGCTGGCCCAGCTTTTTCCCGGCCGCCTGGAAGGCGGCGGCCAGGGTCTGCAATTCCCCGGCGAGCCGGGCCGCGTTGGCCCGATAGGTCGCGGCGCCTTCGGGGTCCACGGCGGCCAGACCCTCGGCGATGTTGCGCACCTGGGCGGCGGCCGGGCCGGGGGCGGCGAAAAGGTGGGGGTTGGGACCGCCGTGGCTATGGCCCAAAGCCGTGGCCTCGGCCCTGGTCAGGACCACTTTGATTCCCCCCCCGGCGGCGCCCGGGGCTCGGCCCCCGGAGGCGTCGATGACCGCCAGGTCCGGCTTGGCCACCCTTAAGGCCAGGGGCAGGAACGCCTCCAGCCCCAGGCCGTTGATGACCAGCACCCGGGCCCGTGACAGGCGCTCGAGGTCGGCCGGCGTGGGGGCGTAGTCGTGGGGGCAGCCCAGGGCGCTGTCGATCAGAAGGTTTATCCGAAAATGGTCCCGGCCCTGGGCGACGTTCTGGGTGAAAAGATAAACGGGAAAAGTGGAGCACAAAAGGTCCTCGGCCGCCCAGGCCGCCCGGGACCCCGCCGGCCCGGCCAGGACCCAGGCCGCCAGGATCGGAAGAAGAATTTTCGCGAACAGTCGATTCATACCATCACTCCCTGACGGGGCCGACGCCCCGCGTAAGGAAAAAAATATTGACGGAAGGAAGGAACCGCGCCCGGGGGCGACCGCGCCGGCCAAGCCTCTGGAGACCTACAGCCGGACGACGCGGGCGGCGTGGCGCTGGGCGTTGATGATCTCGTACATGTTGCCGATGCGGCCGACCTTGAGCTGATCCTTGACGCCCAAAGCCTCCAGGCAGACGCCGGAAGAGATGACGGTGGAGCCCTGCCTTTCCAGATCGCGCAGGGCCTCCACAATGGACGATTCGCGGGTGGTCAGGAGCACCCCGGTGTTGTAGAAGGCGATCAGGCGGGGCGGCTGGCCGGTGGCGGCCAGGGTGTCGAAAAAGCCCTGGGCCAGCTTGGCGCCCAGGACCTCGTCCCCGGCGCCCATGAACTGGCTGCCGGCCAGCACGGCGACATAGTCCCCGGCGCGGGGAGGCTCCGGGGCGGGGCGGGAAGCCGTGACGGCCGGAGCGGCCGGCTCCTCCGCTTTCACGGGCTGGATCAGGTCGATGACGGGCTCGTCCCGGGAAGACGAGTCCTCCATGACCGCCCGCCAGCCGTCGGGTCCGTACCAGACCAGAATTTCCGGCGAGTCCGCCTCGTGGGCCAGGACCAGCCACAGGGGTCCCTGACGATAGGTCTGGACCTTGAGCCCCTTGCCTTCGAGAAAAGTGGCCACATTGACGGCCGAAGCCTCGTTGTCCAGCCCCACGGTCAAAGGGGCCTGGCGCCCCCCGTCCAGGACCGCCCTGGTCTTCAAGACCGGCTGGGGGCAGGGCAACCCCGTGACATCCAGATGAAAAATATCGGCCATCTCCGCCTCTTCAAAACGTTAGTCGATCTCCGTTCACATGGCCTGCAAAGGCCGGGCCCGGGGAGCGCCCAGGCCGTCGGCCCGCAACCCGGCCTGGGGGGCCTCCGCCAGGGGCCGGGCCGGCCGGGGCCCCGGGGGCGCCACAGACGCCGCCTCGACCAGGGGCTCGTCCAGGGTCAGCTCCAGAGGCTCCAGAACCTCCGCCCCGACCGCCGCCGGTTCCATCGGGGCCATCGCCGCCCCCTCGGACGCCGGGCTGCCGATCTGTTGCCCGACGATGGAACGCAGGGCCTCCTCGGCCGGAGCGAAGCCGGCCACCGGAGGCAGCTCGTACACCGGCTCCAACCCCGGCAGGTCATCCTCGGCCTCGACCGGCGCGGCCGGGGAAATCACCGGCGCCTCCACCGGTTCCAGGTCCGGCAGGACAAAAGCCCCAGTCGCGTCCGCCATCGGGTGGACGCCGGACGGCCCTATGGTTCCGCCCGCCACCGGCTGCGGAGTCGGCGGCACTATGGCTCCGCCCGCCACCGGCTGCGGGGCCGGCGGCACTATGGTTCCGCCCGCCACCGGCGGCTGCGGGGCGGCGGCCCCCACCCGACTGCCGGACACGGCCGCGGACAGGGCCGCGCTCCGCCGGGCGGTGGCAATGGGCCGAGGCCCGGTGGCGGCGCCGGTGGTGGCGGTCAGCTGGGCCAGGTAGGTCCGCTCCAGCTCGGCCTTGTCGTTGATATACGAGGTGAGCCGCACGTTGGTGGCCGACAGGCGGTCCACCAGGGTGGTCAGCATGCTCTTGGCGATATCCGGATAGCCCTCGACCACCTCCATGAGCTTGTCGCCGGGAAAAACCTTGACGATGCTCTTGCCCTGGCTTTTGATGGTGGCGCTGCGGGGTCCGCCCACCAGGGCGCTCATCTCGCCGAAAAAGGTGTCGGTTTGAGAAATCTCCGCGATCGGGGTCTGCCCCTTGTAGACCCCCAGTGACCCCTGGATGAGCTTGTAGAAGTTGGTGTCGGTGTTGCCTTCCTTGATGATGGTGTCGCCGTCGCCAAAGACCAGCTCATCGGGGTTCAGGAGGTAATGGGGCAGGCTTTCCTTCTGGATGATGGTCTTTTCCAGCACCTGGGCCAGGGTGGTCAGGCCCTGGGAGGCTTTCAGGAGGCCGTCCTGCCTGAGGGTGGTCATGCCCTCCTTCAGGGCGATCTTACGCAACTGGCCTTCGGGCACCCGGGAGGAAATGGCCTCGGCCATGAAGGGGGTGACCTCCAGAACCTCGAAAGCGCCCAGCCGCCCCTTGTAGCCGGAGCCTTTGCAGACCGGGCAGCCCCGCCCCTCGGACAGCTGGACGGTGGCCACTTCCTCGCGGCTGAAGCCGGCTTCCAGGAGCTTGTTGGCCGGGAGCTTGGCCATGGGCTGTTTGCAGCTCGGGCAGATGCGCCGCAAAAGACGCTGGGCCGTGACCAGCACCAGGGCCGCGGCCACGTTGAAGGAGGCCACGCCCATGTCGGTCAGGCGGGTGACCGTGGAGGGGGCGTCGTTGGTGTGGAGGGTGGAGAGGACCAGGTGGCCGGTCATGGAGGCCTCCACCGCGATTTCCCCGGTCTCCAGGTCCCGGATCTCGCCGATCATACAGATGTCCGGGTCCTGCCGCAGGAAGGCCTTCAGGGCCCGGGCAAAGGTCATGCCCACTTCCTTGATCACGTTGACCTGGTTGACGCCGGCGAAGTTGAACTCCACCGGGTCCTCGGCGGTGAGGATCTTGACGTCGTCGGTGTTGCGCAGCGACAGACAGGAATAGAGGGTCACCGTCTTGCCGCTCCCCGTGGGGCCGGTGACCAGAAACATGCCGTTGGGCCGGTAGATGGCCTCCTTGACCTGGTCGAGGTTTTTCTGGGTGAAGCCCAGCTTGGTCATATCCACGTTCAGGCCCGACTTGTCCAGAATACGGAGAACCACCGACTCCCCGAACAGGGTCGGGAGAGACGAAACGCGGAAGTCGATCTCCCGGGTCTTGGACATGCGCAGTTTGATGCGGCCGTCCTGCGGCACCCGGCGCTCGGTGATGTCCAGTCTGGCCATGATTTTCATGCGGGCGATGAGGGCGTTGCGGATTTCCAGCGGCAGGCGGGTTCGTTTGTACAGGGCGCCGTCGATGCGGTAGCGGACGTAAAACTGCTTTTCAAAGGGCTCGATGTGGACGTCCGAGGCCCCCTCCTGGATGGCCTGGACGAGGATCTGGTTGGCCAGGTTGATGATGGTGCTGTTTTCGGCCGAATAGATGTCGGCCGCCATCCCGTCGTCGTCCGAAGTGTCGCCGAAGGCGAAATCGTCCAGGGCGTCGGAAATCAGAGCGCCGAGGTTGTCGACGGTGACCGGGCCGGCGTCCCGTTCGGCTTCCTTGGGGTCCAGGGGGGCGAAAAAGCTGTGGTATTCCTCATCGCTGAGCCCGTAGAGGCGGCGGAAGGTGTCCACCACGCTTTGCAGCGGGGCCACTCCCAGCATGACCTGGTGCTGGGTCAGGGCGGTGAGCTCCTCCACGGCCTTGGCGTTGGTCGGCTCGATCATGGCCAGGTAGAGCTTGTTATCTTTCTTGTTGTACGGCACGGCCATGAACTTCTTGGCCTTGTCGTACGGCAGAACGGCCGTGACCTCGGCCGGAATCTCCCGTTCGGCCAGGTTGATCAGGGGGAAATTGTACTGCCTGGACAGGACCGAGGCCACGGTGCCGCTTTCAACGTAGTTTTTCTTCAGCAGAAAAACCGACAGAAAGTCGTCCGGATGGCTCCGCAGCCACTTGGTGCCCTCTTCCAGCTGGCCGCGGGTGATGTGCCCGGCCCGCATGAGGTAGTCCCCCACCAGCAGACGGAAGCTTTCACCACTTTGGTCCTTGACCACCCCGCTCAAGGAGGAGGAGCGACGATTAGTTTCAGCCATATAAAACTCCTGAAGGCCTCCGGAATCGGGAGCGGGAGATAACAAATCGCTTGAAAAAATACAGCTTTTTTATTATACAACACCATATGGATTTTGCAAGTATTTAGGGCCCAAGGGCGGGCGGCGGGAAGGCGGCAAATCATGGCCAAAAACAAGACACGTTTCGTCTGCCGCGAGTGCGGATACCACAGCCCCAAATGGCTCGGCCGCTGCCCTCAGTGCCAGTCCTGGGAAAGTTTGGTGGAGGAACTGATCCAGGCGCCGCACGCGTCCGCGAGAGCGGCCCGGGCCGGAAGCCCGGCCGGAAGCCCGGCCGGCCCCACGGCTTTGGCCTCGGTGGAAGCCGTGGAGGTGGACCGCCAGCCCACGGGCCTGGCCGAGTTGGACCGGGTCCTGGGGGGCGGCCTGGCGCCGGGGGCGGTGACCTTACTCGCCGGCGAACCGGGGGTGGGCAAGTCCACTCTGCTTTTGCAGGCCGCGGCCGGCCTGGCCGCCCGGGGCCGGCGCCTCTTGTACGTCACCGGGGAAGAATCGGCGGCCCAGGTGCGGCTCCGGGCCGAACGGCTGAAGCTGGACCTCTCGGGCCTGTGGGTGTTGGCCGAAACCCGGGTGGAGGGTATTGTCGAAGCCCTGGAGACCGGCCAGTGGGACGGCTGCGCCGTCGACTCCATCCAGACCCTGACCACGGACGGCCAGGGCGGCGTGGCCGGGAGCCCGGCCCAGATACGCGAATGCGCCGCCCGCCTGGGCGCCCTGGCCAAAAACCTCGGCAAACCCCTCTGGCTGGTGGGGCACATCACCAAGGACGGAGGCATCGCCGGCCCCAAGCTCCTGGAGCATCTGGTGGACACGGTGCTCTATTTCGAAGGCGACCGGGAGCGGGCCCTGCGGCTCCTCAGGTCGTTCAAGAACCGCTTCGGCTCGGTCAACGAAATCGGGGTGTTCGAAATGACCGCCGAGGGGCTGGGCCAGGTCACCAACCCCTCGGCCCTGTTCCTCTCCGAGCGGCCCACCGGGGCCAGCGGCTCGGTGGTGGCCCCGGTGATGGAGGGCCAGCGACCGCTTTTATTGGAAATCCAAGCCCTGGTCTCGGCCAGTCCCCTGCCCATGCCCCGCCGCCAGACCCTGGGCGTGGACAGCGCCCGGGTGGGCCTCTTGGCCGCCGTCCTGGAAAAGAAAGTGCGGCTGAAGCTCTATGACCGCGACATTTTCGTCAACATCACCGGCGGGGCCAGGATCGCCGAGCCGGCCGCCGACCTGGGCCTGGTGGCGGCCATGGCCTCGAGCTACATTGATCTTCCGGCCCCGGAGAGCACGGTGTTCATCGGCGAAGTGGGCCTGGCCGGCGAAGTCCGCACCGTGGCCCAGCTCGAGCCCCGGCTGCGGGAGGCCCACAAGCTGGGCTTCCGGCGGGCTGTGGTCCCGCCGCTGGAAGCCAAAAAAACCGGCGGTTTCGGCCTGGAACTTTTCCCGGTCCGCAGCGTGGCCCATCTTTTGCGCGACCATTTAGGTTTCAAAAAATAACTTTTCCAGCCTCCGCCAGGCCATTTGACAGAGTTTTCATTTTATGGGATTCTGTAAAGCGACGGACTGGAAATGCTCTGGGTTTACGCTTCTCAAACGTTTGCGATAGAGCACTTTTCATTTAGAGCGTTTTGCGATTTAAACGTCATATACAAATTAAGCGAAACGCTCTAGGGGACAGGAGGGGGGTATGGCTCAGGAAAGCGGCTCCCGGGCCCGGGAAATCATCGACGTGGCCACCAGGCTCTTCGCCCGTCACGGCTACGACGGGGTCTCGGTGCGGGACATCTGTTCGAAACTGTCGGTTAACTTTTCCATCATCTCCTATTATTTCGGCGGTAAACTGGGGCTATACCGGGAGGTGCTGCGCCGCCAGTTCGCGGCCTGCGCCGAACTCTTCAGCCAGGTGGCCGCCCAAAACCTGGAACCCAGGGAGGAAGTGACCGCCCTGTGCCGGGCCATGGACGAATGGCAGGCTGAGCACCCCCACTTCTCCGCTCTGGTGGGCCGGGAAAGCGGCGACCCCGGGGCGGAATTCCGGGAAGTGGCCCGGGAATACGAGGATCGCCTCGGCGGCCGCCTGGTGGAACTGATCCGGGCCGGCCAGCGGCAGGGACGATTTAAAAGCTCGCTCCGGCCCGAATCGGCGGGGGCGGTGCTGGGCCTCCTCCTCACGGGGGCGGGCGCGGCCCGGACCCTGGCCCCGGCCTCCAGCCATCGGGCCGAGCTCAACTATTTCGACACCATCCGGGACGTTTTTCTGGAAGGGCTGCTGGCCGGGCCCGAATCCGAGGACGGCCTTCGCGGCATCGGCAAGAACACGGCCAAACCGCGAGGGACTTTCGGCCGTTGACCCGCCCTTGTTCCGGGCCGATTAAGGAGTCGCCCGGCAACGTTTTCGAATCGGCCCGGCCGTTTTTCCCGCCCTTCACCCGCCCGCGACTATCAGCGACCGCTTGATGTTCTCCACCAACCGCGCCTGGGTCGGATTCCGCAGTTCTTCCTGAATCTTCTTGAGCGCGTGGATGACCGTGGAATGATCGCGGCCGCCCAAGGCTTCGCCGATTTCGGTGGTGGTCAGGCCGGTCATCTCCCGGGCCAGGAGCATGGCCACCCGGCGCGGCCAGGCCGCCTGGCGCAGCTTGGAGTGGCCGGTGAGGTCCGAAACTTTCAGGCCGAAAGCCGCCGCCACCCCGCTGAGGATGGTTTCCACGCGCACCCTGGTTTCTGCCGCCCCGCCGCCCGGGCCCAGCATCCGTATGGCTTCCGAGAGGGACAGCCGGGAGTGCGCGGTGATGAAGGCCGCCGTCTCCAGAAAACCCAGAAGACGCCGGGGATCGCTCCCGGCTTCCCGCACCAGGACGTCGAGAATCTCCGGGGAGACCTCCAGGCCCAGTTCCCGGCACCGGCGCTGGGCCATTTCGCGCAGCAGTTCCGGCTCCGGGGGGTCGACTTTGAGCACCAGCCCGCCCCCCAGACGGGACCGCAGGGATTCGCCCAGGCCCGTCAGCTTGGCCGGCGGCTGGGGGGAGCTGAAAATCAGGCCCAGCGGCCACGACCCGGCCTCGTCAAAGGCCTGGACCAGCCCCGCCTGGAGATCGGGCCGCTCGGCCAGAAGATGGACGCCGTCGACGATGACCAGTTCCTTTTCCCGCCAGAAGCCGCTCCCGAGGGGGCGGGCCGGGGTCTCGTCGCCGGGCAGCTTCAGGAAGGCCCGGCGGGGTTCCCGGATCAGGCGCAGGGCCAGGGCCTCCAAGAGGTGGGTCTTGCCCCAGGGTCCGGAGGCCACCAACAGGAGGGACCGGATGCCCGGCAGGCCCGAACCGGAGGCGAATTCCTCCAGGGCCAGCCGGGCCAGGCGGTTGCTTTGGCCGCCGATGAAGCGTTCAAAGCTGTGGGCCGCGTTCAGGGCCTGAAAACGCGGGGCGGGGACTTCCGCCACAGTCGCGGCGACCACCGGGACGGGACGGCCCGCGGGCCGGCGGCATTCCACGGTCAGGCGCCGCAGCGGACGGCCGCACTCGGCGGCCTGGGCCAGGATCAGCGCGGTGCGGCGGGCCGCCTCGCGCTGGTGGAAGACCGTCGGGGCCAGGAGGCGCAGTTCGCCCTTCTCCGGATCGTGTTCCCACGACAGGGGCTCCAGCCACCGGCGAAGCTCTTCCTGGGGCATGACCCCGGCCAGGCGGGCGAGGATGAGGTTCCGGAAGTCCACTTCAGCTCCGCAAGAGGAGGTAGCTGGCCCCCAGCCCGCCGTCCACGGGCCGGGCGGTGGTGAAGGCCAAAAGGTATTTGCGGACCACCCCGCGCAGGAGAAAGGCTTCCAGATTTCGCTTCAGCACCGGAATGCCGTCCTGAGAGCCCAGGCCGCGGCCGTGGATCAAGAGGACGCAGCGCCGGCCCAGGGCCACCGAGTCGAGGACGAAGCGGGTCACGGCCGCCTCGGCCTGGACCAAGGTCAGGCCGTGGAGGTCGAGGTGGTCCTGCACCGGGATGCGGCCGGTCCGGAGCCGCTCCATCAAATGCGGGGCCAGGCCCCGGGTCTGCCCCTCGACATATTCGTCGGAATAGGTCAGGTCGAATTCGGCCTGTCCGCTGACCAGGTCGCTGAGGCTGCGCAGGACTTCCAGATCTTCGTCGGGCAGTTCCGGCACGCTCCAGGCCTCGGGCGGCGGGGCGTCCTTCTGGCGGCGCTTGTTGGGGGCGGCCAGGGGCGCCACGTCGGCCATCTCCTGGCGGAACAGCAAATCGTCCGTGAGCGGCGGGGGCGGCGGAGCCGGACGGGTTTTGGCCGGAGGAGCCGGCGGCTCGGCCTTGGGAGCCAGATTTTTCTTTATAGCGGACAAGGCCCCGAAGGGCTGGTTGAAGACCGGCGCGGCGGGCGCGGAAGTCGGGGTCGTCCGGGACGGCTCTTTTCTTTTTTTACGGGGCATAACCATTATCCTCGAGTCGCGGGCGGTCCCTGGTCAGGAAACGACCTGGAACAGCCGACTTCTCAGCCATTTCTCCAATTCGGGAACCAGGCGGTCCGGCTCCACGCCCCGGCCGAACAAACGGCCGGGCCAGGCTTCGGACAACACCGGGCCGGCCTCCCGGTCAAAGCCGGCCAGGACCACGGCCTCGACCTGGGCCTGGCTCAGCACCTCCACCAGCCGCCGTTCGTAGCCGTCGCGGTTGGCGTGGAAGGCCTGGCGGGGAATGAACACGCCGTTGAAGCCGGCCTCGCGGGCCAGGAAAAGGGCGTCGCTGTCGCGGTCGGCAACGACGATGCGGACTTCCGCCGGCAGCCGGCCATCGGCCACGGCCCGGAAGAGGCCCGCCAGCTCTCCTCCCTCGCTTGAACACAGGACACCGATTTTCACGGGCATCGCTTTCGACCTCCGGCTTTGATTTTTCTAATATTGACCAGGCAACTTTAGAAGTCTGTTCCCGGCCGCTGAAGTCCAGTGATTTCGGGCTCTGGCGAAATCACGGGTGTGACTTATTTAGTTGCCGGAGTAATAATACCGAGTGGAGCCCCAAAAAACAAGCGCGGAAAAAAACGCTTGACAGGGCGTTCGGCTTCTATTATTGTGATTAAGAATCAATTGCAATAAGGAGCCAGCCATGAACATTTTCATTCTTCACCCCGAAGCGCAACGTCAGCCCGTGGCCGCCGCCCTGGCCGCCGAACTGGGCCGGGCCCTGCCCCCGCCAGCCCGCGTCCGGGTCGCCGAAGCCGGCGCAATCGATCCGGCCGAAGCCGACCTGGTGCTGGCCGTCTTCAGCCTCAAGCCCGGCGCCTTCGCCCCCCTGGCGCCCGGCTACCGGGACATCCGCGACACCAAAGTGGGCTTCGTGGCCCTCCTGGCCGGCCCGGTGGATGGCGGACGGGTACGCAAAACCGTCTGGGGCAGCAAAAAGCGTTTCTGCGGCAACGAGATGGTGGGCGCCTATCTCTGCCCGACCGACGACGATCAACTCTGGGGCCCGACGGCCGAAGAGGTGGTCAAGGCCCAGGCTTTCGCCCTCCGGCTGTACGAGGAACACCGCGGCTCCGCATCCTGGCCCGCCGATCCGGAACGGACCGGCCGCGAGTCCGCGCCGGACTCCCTGGCCGTGAATTTCTAATCCGGCAGGTCCCGGCCGGAAGCCTCCCCGAGGCTGGCCGGCCGGATTTCAACGGTTCTCAGCTGTCAATATTAACCCGGCCACTTTAGAAGTCTGTTCCCGGCCGCTGAAGTCCAGTGATTTCGGGCTTTGGCGAAATCACGGGTATGACTTATTTAGTTGCCGGAGTAATAACAACCGAACTCCGCCCCTCGCCAGTCCAGTCCACGAGTTCAACCTTGATCGCCGGTTCACCGGCCTCGTTCCCACCGTCGATACCACCCACCTGGCATTTCCTCCCCGCTGGCGACAAATCAGGCCGCCGTCCCGATCGGGACGGCGGCCCACTTGTTTGCGCTCGGCTTTACGACGCGCGGCGATCCCGCGTTACGCCTTCAACCCGCCAGCCTGGAAGTGATACAGCCGCGTGGCGTTGATGACCACCAGCACCGCGCCGAGATTGTGCACCAGGGCGCTCAGGACCGGCCCCATGATGCCCATGGAGGCCAGGATCACGGCCGCCGCGTTGATGCCCAGGGCCATGGCGATGTTGACCTTGATGGTCGAAAGGGTGCGACGCGAAAGTTTCAGAAGGAAGGGCACGGGCTGGAGGCTCCCGCCCAGGAGCACCACCTCGGCCGCTTCCAGGGTCACTTCGCTGCCGATGCCGCCCAGGGCCAGGCCCACGGAGGCGGTCTTCAGGGCCGGGGCGTCGTTCAGCCCGTCGCCGGCCATGGCCACCAGCCGGCCCTGGCTTTGCAGGGCGCGGATGGCCGCCACCTTGTCCCCGGGTAGGAGGCCGGACCGGACCTCGTCGATGCCCAGGCCGCCAGCCACCGAAGCCGCCGCCTTTTCATTGTCGCCGGTCAGAAGAATCACCTGCAGACCCACCTCTTTCAGGGCGGCCACGGTTTCCCGGCTTTCGGGGCGGATGGTGTCGGCCAGGCCCAGAAGTCCTCTGATCCGGCCGTCCTCGGCCAGCCAGATCACGGTCTGCCCGGCCGCCAGCATTTTTTCCTCTTCCCCGCGCATGGCCGGGGTCGGAGTCAGGCCGAATTTCTCCAGAAAGGCCGGGCGTCCGGCCCGGATGGTCCGGCCGCCGACTCCGGCGACGATACCCAGGCCCGGCTCCATGGTGAAATGATCGCTCGCGGAAAAGGCCAGATTTTGCTCGCGGGCCGCCCGCACCACGGCCTGGCCCAGGGGGTGTTCCGACTGGGCTTCGGCGGCGGCGGCCAGGGCCAGGAAGTCGTCGCCCGCACCCTCGAAGGGCGCGAGACCGGCCAGGCGGAGTTCGCCCCGGGTGAGTGTGCCGGTTTTGTCGAAAGCCATGTGGGTCACCGCGCCCAGCCGCTCCAGGGCCTCGCCGGACCGCACCAGGACCCCGCGCCGGGTAGCCGCCCCGATGGCCGCGGCCACAGCCGTGGGCGTGGCCAGCACCAGGCCGCAGGGACAGAAGACGATGAGGATGCTCACCGCCCGGATCACGTCGCCGGTCGCCAGGCCCACCGCCACGGCCAGCGCCAGGGCCGCGGGCACGATCACCGTGGCCCAGCGGTCGGCCAGACGGGCTATCTTGGCCTTCCGGCTGTCGGCCTCTTCCACCAGGCGGATGAGACGGGCCAGGGAGGAATCGGCGCCGACGCGGGACGCCCTGATTTCAAACGCTCCGAAACGATTCAGAGCCCCGCTCGGCACTTCGTCCCCTGGCCCCAAATCCACCGGCACTGATTCGCCCGTGATGGCCGACTGGTCCACGGCCGTGCGGCCGCGCACCACGAGGCCGTCCACCGGCACCATTTCCCCGGGCCGCACCCGGATCAGCTGATCCACCCGCACCTCGGGCACCGGGACCATCCGCTCCTCGTCGCCCTCCACCACCCGGGCCATCTTGGGCGACAGGCTCAGGAGGCGGTCCAGGCCGGCCCGGGAGCGGCGCACGGTCCGGGCCTCCAGAATTTCCCCCAGCCGCATCAGGAAGGCCACCTCGCCGGCGGCGAAAATTTCCTGGATGGCCACGGCCGCGATCAAAGCCAGGGCGATGAGGAGCCCGGCCTTGACGTCAAAGCTTTCGACGAGACCCCGGACCGCTTCCCTGACGATAGGGATACCCCCCAGGAGTACCGCCAGCCAGGCCGGGTCCAGGGGCCAGCCATACACCGTGGGCAGGGCCACTGCAAAATAGTTGAGGGCGAAGCTCGCCGCCAGGCTGAGGCCCGAAACGATCAGCGCCGGCAATTCCCCGAGACCCGGGGCCTCATCTTCAGACCGACAGTCGGCGGCGCACGGGACGCAGATGTCCCCCGGCGCCTCCGGATGAACCCGTTCAACGCTCATGGTGATTCTCCTTCGATATGCGGGTCGGGCCGTTTTCCAGGCCCGCGCGGAACTCGTCAGGACATGCGGGAAAACTGCTCCAGGGCGGTCAGCAGCCGATCGATGGTCTCGTCGTCCCGGCCGCTTTTGAAGCCGTCCACCACACAGTGGTGCAGGTGGCTTTCCAGAAGGCTCTGCCCGGCCTTGTGGAGCGCCGCCTTGGCCGCGCCCACCTGCACCAGGATCTCCTCGCAGGGCCGGTTGTCCTCCACCATGGTGATGATGCCCCTGATCTGACCTTCCACCCGTTTCAGGCGGCTGATGGTCTGGGCGCTGTCGGAACACTGCTTCATAGTCACCTCACAAGCGGCTCGCTTTCAGCCTATATACCCTACCCCCTATGGGTATATTTACGATACGCTTCCGGCTTTCAGTTGTCAATCATTTTGCGACTTGGATTCAAAAACAACGAGGCCGGGCTTCCCGATTTGGGAAGCCCGGCCTCGCGGCGGCACGCAAGCTTTGAATTACAAACGGTCTTATAGCCCGGAAGGCATGTCGCGGCGGAACGCGTCGGCCAGCTTCCGCTGCCAATCCCCGCCGACGGGGCGCAGCTTGCCGAGGAAGAAGCGCAGGGTGTCGGGTTCGTCCTCGAAGGTCAGGCCGCCGATGAGACGGCGGTTTTCAAAGAGCCAGCTCAAGCGGTCGGCCACGAACTTGATCTGGGACAGGGTGAAGACCCGCTTGGGCACGGCCAGGCGCACCAGTTCCATCAGGGCCAGGTGCTCGGAGCCATCGGGGTTGCGCTGCTCGGACAGGGTGCCGCGCTCCATGCCCCGGATGCCGCTGGCCAGGTAGATGGCCGCGGCCAATGCCCCGGCGGGGTATTCCTCCTGTGGAATGTGATCCACGAAACGGCGGGCGTCGACGTGGCAGCCCAGGCCGCCGAAAGGCGTGACCACGGGGATGCCCTTTTCCTCCAGCGCCTGTCCGAGCGCCTCGACAAAGATGGGAGTCTGGCTGATGACGTGGAAATCCAACGTCTCGCGGAGGCCCACGTTGATGGCCTCCATCTCCCGCACCGACATGCCGCCATAGGTCAGGAAGCCCTCGTAGAGGGTGACCAGGGTGCGCATCTTGTTAAAATATTCGTCGCTGGAGGTGAGAAGGCCTCCGCCCCGAGCGCAGCCGAGCTTGCGGGCCGAGAAATAGATGATGTCCATGAGCGAAGCCATTTCGCGGACAATGTCGGCCATGGGCGTTTGGGCGCAGGCGGCTTCGCGGGTCTTGATGAAATAGAGGTTGTCGGCCAATAAGCTGGCATCGAAGACCACCATGATCTTCCGCTCCCGGCAGAAGGCCGAGACGGCCCGCATGTTTTCCAGGGACACGGGCTGCCCGCCGATGAGGTTGGTGCCGGCCTCGATGCGGACGAAGGCCATTTTCTCCGGCCCGACTTCGTCGACCATTCGTTTCAGCTTGCCCATATCGAAGTTGCCCTTGAAGGGATCGGTGCTCACCGGCTCCAGGGACTTGTCGGGCAAGGCTTCCAGCACCGTCCCGCCCAGGCGGGTGATGTGGGCCTTGGTGGTGGTGAAGTGGTAGTTCATGACGGTCGTAGAGCCCGGCGTGACGAAAGCGTTGGCCAGGATGTTCTCGCAGGCCCGGCCCTGGTGGGCGGGCAGGAAGTATTTGGTGCCGAAAAGGTCTTTCAGGGTGGCGGCCAGTCGGTAATACGTCTCGCTTCCGGCGTAGCTGTCGTCGGCCATCATCATGGCCGCGTACTGGGCTTCGCTCATGGCGTTGACCCCGCTGTCGGTGAGCATGTCCAAAAAGACTTCACGGTTGGGCATAAGGAACGTGTTGCTCCCGGCTTCCCGCAGAACGTCCAGGCGGTGCTCCACCGGGGCCAGGTGGAGGCGCTGGACCATGCGCACCTTATGCATTTCCAAGGGGATGTCTTCACCGGAGAAGAAGGCGACTTTACAACAACTGGCTTCGACTGACATGATTCCTGATCCTTTTCTTTGGCTGGCCGGTTTCCGGAATCGTCACCGGGCCGGGTTGGGGGGGGGGCCGCGCCCGAAGCGCGGAAAAATTTCGTACAAAACAAAAAAGGACAACTCCAGCCGCCGGCTTTTCAGAATCTGAAAAGCTGGCGCGGGTTGTCCGGCGGGCCTCTTCGCGGCCCGCTCAGCTATAATAATAGTAATAGGAATCGATGGAGAAAGGCCGGCTGGGCCGGTTATCTGACAGGCGGAAGGACACAGCCGAGCCGTGGCCAAGCTGGCGCTTGACACTTTCGAAGCTCATGGGGCTGCTGGAACGGCGGCCGTTCACGGAAATCTCCTTCGCCTTCAGGCGGAAACTCGGGGCGGTGAATGGGGAAAAACCCGAGTGAAAAACATAATACCGCAAACCGATCCGTTTGGCAATCACCAAAGCGGATTTTTTTGCGAAGGCGCGAATTTTCATTTTGCTCCAACAGGCCGCCCCCATTTGCCTTTTCCCGGACCCTGCGCTATATTTACTGATTACGGAATCAGGCCGTTTTCAGCCGGCCGCAAACGAAATCACAGGCGAGGTTTTCCGAATGACGTTGAAACTCCACAATACCAAGAGCGGCCAGTTGGAAACCTTTGTCCCGCTGGAGCCGGGCCGGGCCACCCTGTATGCCTGCGGCCCCACGGTCTACGACAACGCCCACGTGGGCCACGCCCGGGCCTCGGCCGCCTTCGATATCCTGGTGCGCCACCTGAAGGCCTCGGGCTACGAGGTGAACTACGCCCGCAACTACACCGACGTGGACGACAAAATCATCAAGCGGGCCCGCGAGAAAAACCAGGATTGGCAGGCCCTGGCCCAGACCTATATCGACAGCTTCCGGGAGGATATGGCCGCCATCAACTGCCTGGAGCCCACCCACACGCCCCGGGCCACGGAATACATCCAGGGGATGATCGAGGATATCCAGGAAATCATCCGGCGGGGTTTCGCCTATGCGGTGGAAGGCGACGTGTATTTCGACGTCCCGGCCTGGCGCGACTACGGCCAGCTCTCCCGCCGGGAGATGGAGGAGCAGGAGGCCGGGGCCCGCGTGGCCGTGGACGAACGCAAGAAGAGCCCGGCCGACTTCGCCCTGTGGAAGGCGGCCAAGCCCGAAGAGCCCTCCTGGCCCAGCCCCTGGGGACCGGGCCGGCCGGGCTGGCACATCGAATGCTCCACCATGAGTTCCCGCCTGTTGGGGCCCGAGTTCGACATCCACGGCGGCGGGCAGGACCTCATTTTTCCCCACCACGAAAACGAACTGGCCCAATCCGGAGCCCTGGGCCGCCCCATGGCCCGCATCTGGGCCCACAACGGCTTTGTGCGCCTCAATAACGAAAAGATGTCCAAGTCGCTGGGCAACTTTTTCACGGTGAAGGACGTCCTTTCGAAATTCGACGGCGAGACCCTGCGCTACCTTCTGGTTTCCAAGCACTATCGCGGGCCCCTGGATTTTTCCGACGAGGCCCTGCGCGAGGCGGAAAAAGCGCTGGAACGCATCTACCGGGCCCTGGAAGGGGCCGAGGCCCTCATGGGCGAAGAGGGATGCCTGGCCTTCAACATGGACCTGGTCAAGGAATTCCGGGAAAAATTCACCGAAGCCCTGGACGACGACCTGAACACGGCCAAGGCCCTGGGCGTGGTCTTCGACGTGGTGCGCAGCCTGAATCGGGCCGTGACCGCCGGGAACCAGTGCGAAACCGTCGCCTATTTCGCGGGCCTGAAAATCATGGGCGACGAGTTGGGCCTGTGGCAGCGCCCGCCGGAGGAATTCTTCGCCGCCCAGGGTGTCTTGAAGTCGGTGGACCTGAAGGCCGAGGACATCGAACGGATGATCGTGGCCCGCACCCAAGCCCGGGCCGCCAAGAACTGGGCCGAGGCCGACCGGATCCGCGACGAGTTGGCGGACAAAGGCGTGATCCTGGAAGACAAGGCGGGCGCGACCACCTGGAAATACAGCGCCTGAACCGGCGCCCGGGAGGAGGAGGCGATGACCTTCAAATATGCCTTGGCCCTCGACCAGGCGGTGGCCGAACTGCTGAAACTCGATCCGGCCGAAGTGGCCCGCCTGGCCGGGGGATCGTACGATCCGGAAACGCGGGCCGTGACCATCCGGTATTGTGGCCGGCCAGTCGGGTGTCGCTTTGCGGACGGCGCCCTGACCTGGAGCGACACGGGTGAAGCCTTCGATCCGGTGGCCTCCATACCGCTTCTGCATTACCTGGTGAACGCGCGCGGGGGCCAGCCCACGGGCGAACTGTTACCCTACCGCGAACTGTGGGGGGCCAAGACCCAGAGCGGCCCCTTCGTGGACCGGCCCAGCGCGGCCCTGGCCGAGGAATACGGCCGGGCCCCGGAAGCCGTCCTGGCCCGGGCCCGGGCGATGGGCGCCGAAATCATCGAGAAATTCGGCGATGTCCGCCTCGATATCCGGGTTTTCCCGAACCTGCCGGTGGCCGTGCTCCTCTACGCGGCCGACGAAGAAATGCCGGCCGGAGTCACTTTTCTTTTTGATGCGGTCATCCGGGAGTATCTCCACACGGAAGACACCGCCTGGGTGGCCGAGATGCTGGCCGAACGGCTGAGCGCGGAATAAGCGCATCATGGACACCAAGCGCAACTTCGAACTCGTCAGCGACTACCAGCCCCAGGGCGACCAGCCCGAGGCCATCGCCACCCTGGTTTCGGGCGTGCGCGACGGGGTCCCGGCCCAGGTCCTCCTGGGCGTGACCGGCTCGGGCAAGACGTTCACCATGGCCAACGTGGTGGCCCAGGTGAACATGCCCACACTGGTCCTGGCCCCCAACAAGACGTTGGCCGCCCAGCTCTACAGCGAGTTCAAGGGCTTCTTCCCCCACAACGCGGTGGAGTATTTCGTCTCCTACTACGACTACTACCAGCCCGAAGCCTACATCCCCCAGTCCGACACGTTCATCGAAAAGGACAGCCAGATCAACGAGGCCATCGACCGCATGCGCCACTCGGCCACCCGGGCCTTGTTCGACCGCGAGGACGTCCTCATCGTGGCCTCGGTTTCCTGCATCTACGGCCTCGGCTCGCCCGAGGCCTACAGCGCCCTGATGCTCCACCTCGAGGCGGGCGTGGACCGGCCGCTGGACAACATCCTGGCGAAACTCGTGGAGATGCAGTACGAGCGCAACGATTTCGATTTCCACCGGGGCACCTTCCGGGTGCGGGGCGATGTGCTGGAGATTTTCCCGGCCTACGAAGAGAGTGAAGCCGTGCGCGTGGAATTCTTCGGCGACACGGTGGACCGCTTAAGCCAGGTGGATCCCTTGCGGGGCGTGGTCATCAAGCAGATGAACGAGGTGCTCGTCTACCCCGGCAGCCACTACGTGAGCACCCGCGAAAACCTCGACCGGGCCATGGGCGTCATCCGCCGGGAGCTGGAAGACCGGGTGGACCTCTTCACCCGGGAAAACAAGCTGGTCGAGGCCCAGCGGCTGACCCAGCGCACCAATTTCGATCTGGAAATGATGAAGGAACTGGGCTGGTGCCACGGCATCGAAAACTATTCCCGTCCCCTGACCGGGCGGGCGCCCGGAGAGCCGCCGCCGACCCTTCTGGACTATTTCCCGCCGGAGTTTCTGCTCATCGTCGACGAGAGCCACATCGCCATTCCCCAGGTCCGGGCCATGTGGCACGGCGACCGCAGCCGGAAAAACACCCTGGTGGAACACGGCTTCCGGCTGCCTTCGGCTTTGGACAACCGGCCCCTGACCTTCGACGAGTTCAACCGGCGTCTGTCCCAGACCATTTACGTCTCGGCCACCCCGGCCGAGTATGAGCTGAATCTCTCCAACGGGCTCATCGCCGAGCAGGTCATCCGGCCCACCGGCCTGGCCGACCCGCCCATCACCGTCAAGCCGGCCCGGGGCCAGGTGGACGACCTGTACGGCGAGATCAAAAAGCGGGTGGCCAAAAAAGAGCGGGTCCTGGTGACCACCCTGACCAAGCGCATGGCCGAAGACCTGAGCGATTATCTGGGCGAGCACGGGATCAAGGCCCGCTATCTCCACTCGGACATCAAAACCTTCGAGCGCATGGAAATTCTGCGGGATCTGCGCCTGGGCGAGTTCGACGTCCTGATCGGCATCACCCTTCTGCGGGAGGGGCTGGAGCTGCCGGACGTCTCCCTGGTGGCCATCTTGGACGCGGACAAGGCCGGCTGGCTGCGCTCGGCCCGCTCCCTCCGCCAGACCTGCGGCCGGGCCGCCCGCAACGCCGGCGGCCAGGTCATCCTCTATGGCGACCAGATCACCCCGGCCATGAACGAGGCCCGGCGGGAGACCGAACGCCGCCGGGCCAAGCAGCTGGCCTTCAACAAACAGCACGGCATCACTCCGGCCACGATCAGAAAATCGGTCAGTTCGCTCACCGAGTCGGTCTGGGAGCGCGATTACGCCCCCATTCCCGAAGCCAGACGGGCGGGCGACGAGGGCCGCCCGGCCGTCCCGCCGGACGAGATCCCCCGCATCCTCAAGGCCCTGAAGAAAGAAATGAAAACGGCCGCCGAAGCCCTTGATTTCGAAAAGGCCGCTCAGATCCGCGACCGGATCAGGGCCCTCGACGGCGCCTATCTGTCCTCCTGATTATTGACCCGCCGGCTAAATTTGTTCAGCGTGATTTCGGCAAAGCCCGAAATCACCAGGCCCCGGTCGTCCGAGAATGAATATGTTTAGCCACCGGATCTATATTCAACCCCGCCGGAAATCCTCTTTCGACCAGCGCCGCCCCTGGGCCAGACTGCCCGCGGCCACCCGGAACCCCTTGTCTTCCAGCATCTCCAGGAGCGTCAGGCCCAGGCGCCGCTCGAAGGGGCTCACCAG
>JAVBQN010000018.1:0-27011 GCA_031549025.1 Candidatus Adiutrix sp.
TTCATAGCCGGGCCATTTCTTTTTTCTGAACTCTTCAAGCTCGACAAGGCGGCGCGGTGGGATCGGAGTAGAAGGGCGCATAATAACCTCCTGATGTGGAGATTATTATATATTAAAGCCCTATTGATTGCAACTTGGTATTAAAGGGCGCACTCGGAGATGCCATAAACGCTTTGATGGCCGCCGCAGCATTCAACTTCAAAAAGTGGATGCGAGGGGTAGAGGTTTATTCTTTTTTTGCCCTTTGGAGCTTTTGGGCCACAACCTCGCTTCTTTCATCAGCGTCAACACACCACTCTACCGCTGGCGCGGAGACTTTTTAAGGATCGACTACGTAGCCCGGCTTGACCGGCGGCGCGTCGTCGAGCGGGGGGAAAGGCCATCGCCTGGCGGCGATGGCGGCGGTTGGAAATGGTTACGCCCCTTCAGGCAAAGGCCGGAAGGGGCGGTTTTTTTCGGGGCGATTTTATTGATGACAGGAACTCTGTATATAGGCAATGTTTTGCGAAGCAATAAATTATGGTTCGATAATCTAAATGTCGTTCTGCTCCGGCCGCAAGTGTTCGGCCGCGTAGCGCCGGGGAATGTCCGCCTGGAGGAAGAGTTGGTAGATATCCGGGTCGATATGGCCGTTTTCCACGAGTCCGTTCATGATGTCCAGGGCCTGGCGGAGGGTGTGGCTCGGTTTGTAGGGGCGGTCGCAGGCGGTCAGGGCCTCGAAAATGTCGGCGATGGCCATCATGCGGGCCCCCCAGCTCATCTCCTCGCCTTTCAACCCCCGGGGATAGCCCCGGCCGTCCATGGTTTCGTGGTGGGAGCCGGCCAGTTCGGGGATACGGCGCAGATTGGGGGGCAGGGGGATGGCGGTGAGCATCATGATGGTTCGGGTGATGTGATCGTTAATTTTATAGCGCTCCTCCTCAGTCAGGGTACCCTTGCGAACCATGAGGTTATAGAGCTCACCGCGATTGTACAGCGCCTCCGGGATTTTCAGCCGGAAGCCCCAGGTCTGGTCGGGGGGCGGGAAATCCTCCGGGCCCCGTTCGATGATATGTTCGGGGTTGTCCATCAGGAGGCTTTCGGATACCGGTGGAGCCGGGGCGCCGCCGGTCCGGTCCAGGCGGGCCAGCTCATCCCGGGAGAGACCCGGGCGCCGGTCGAGGGTGCGGGTCCAGGTGCGCCGGCCGATGGTTTCCAGGCGCGCGAGGTCCTCGTCGGTGAGGTTCCGGCCGCCGAGGTTGCAACCGGCCACAAAGGCGAATTCCCCGTCCAGGGTCCGCCAGGTTTCCGTGAGCGTCCGCCGAACTTCCTCCGGATCGGCCCCGGCCTGGGCGGCGCGCAGGGCGGCGATTTCCGCGTCACGCTTGAGCACCTCGAAGCGGGTGCGGATTTCGTGGATGCGGTTATAAATCGTCTCCAGCTTGGTGGCCTTGTCCACCACGTATTCGGGCGTGGTGACCTTGCCGCAGTCGTGGAGCCAGGCGGCCAGCCGGGCCTCTTCCCAGCCGTCCTCGTCGAGATGGAAATCCTTCAGGGGACCGTCCTCAGCCGTGTGGGCGGCCGTGAGGAGCATCTGGAAAATCACCGGCACCCGGGCGCAGTGGCCGCCGGTATATGGCGACTTGGCGTCGATGGCCCCGGCCATGATTTGGATGAGGGCGTCCAGAAGGTCGCGTTGGTTCTGAATCAGGTCACGGGTTTCCAGAACGATGGCCGCGATGCCGGCCAGGGTTTCCATGATGGCCAACTGGCCGGGCAAAAATTCCGCGGCCTCCCCGGAGCGGGCCGGGCTGACAAAAGCCATCAGCCCCAGCGGCTCGTCACGGCGGCTGCGCAGGGCCACCAGGGCCACCGTCACCCGTTCCGTATCCGGCGAGGCGAAGGCCGGGGCCAGCAGCGGGCCGTGGGGATGTGCGTGGCGCCGCACGGCGCCGGTCACCGCCAGACGTTCTCTCAGAGCGCGGTCGATCAACGTTTTGAAATCCGGATCGACCAGTCCCGACGAGGGGGCGGGAACAACCTTCACCTCCTGGCCCGACCAGTAGGTGAGCGCCTCCTTGGCCTGAAAGGGAGAGGACGCCTGTTCGTCCAGCAGGATCAGCCCGCCGCCTTCGACTTTGGCCATGGGCACGGTTTCCTGAAGCACCTTGCCCATGAGCCGGGGCATGTCCCGGTCGGTGCCCACGGCGCCGATAATGTCAAAGGTTTTTTTCATGTATTCCAGCATGTTGTCAAAGGCGTCGGTCAGGTCGTCGACCTCCGCCAGGTAGGACCGCCTGGGCTCCTTTCCACCGAGGCTCGTTTCCTTGCCGCCGAAGTTCATTTCCTGAACGCGGCGGGCGCGCCGGGCCATGCGCCGCAGAGGAGTGGTCACTTGCCGTGCCGCCAGCCCGACCACCACCAGGGTCAGAAGCAGAAAACCGGCCAGGCCCATCAGGAACTGGCGCAAAAACAGATTGGACTGGGTGTACAGTTCGTCACGCGGGATGGCCAGCACCAGGAAGTCGTCATTCTTCGCCGTGGAGTCGAGTTCCTCCAGAACCAGCATCCAGTCCTGCCCATCCACCTCGACCTGTATGCCGGTGCTGGGAGCGCCGTTGCCGATCCGCAGGTCGGTGGTGCGGTGTCCACGGAGATATTGGTCCACGCCTTGCTGGATCACCGGGGAAAGATCCTTCAGGGAATGCAGGCGCCAATGGCCGTTTCCCCCGGAAATAAGGCCCCAGGCGCTGGCCAGAGGGGTGCCGTCCGGGCGGAACATGACCAGGCGTGCCCCCGGGGTCGGCAGTTCGCTGGAGAGCATCTGGGATAAATTGTCCAGACGGATGGCCACTCCGGCCACGGAACGGCCGCCGCGGCTGACCTGGGTGAACAAGACGCCCATGGTGCCGGGCTGGTGCAACAGGGCCGGGCCGGTTTCCACCTGGCCGGAAGATCGCCGGGCCTCTATATACCAATCGGAGGTGCGCGGATCGAAGTCAGACCTGGTTTCGGCCATTCGCCGGCCGAGCGGCCGCAGGGCCTCGTCGTAATAAAAATATTCGTCCCGGATGGACAAGCCGGTTCTCCGGACTTCCCGAACCATGAAGGCGCTGCCCGGCGGCCCCTGGAAGTCGCGGCGGTCTTTATCCTTTATCAGAAGCCTGACCATGGTGAAATCGCCGTTTTCAAAGCCGAGAAAAATGCTGGTGAACAGGGGATTGGCCAGAAGGGCCGCCTGCAGGAGGGGCAGATATTCGGTTCTCTCCTCCGGGGTGCGGGCCTGGGGCACCGGGCCTTGGGAGAACATGGCCAGGAAGCTCCAGGCGGGTTGCCTGATTTGGCTGATGACGTCCATCTTGATGTCGCGGCCGAGGGCGTCGACCTGCCGCTCCACGGTGGCGTCCAGGGTGCGGGTCATCAGCCGGTATCCCAGACCGCACAAGGTCACCCCAGTGACGAGCAGCAGGACCGCCGTCACCAGCCCGAAATAGCCGCCCAGCCCCAGGCGTCGGTTGGCCATCCCGCTTCTTTTCCCCTGTTTTTCGAACATACCCGCCTCCCGGGTCCGGCTCGCCAAACCACGGGCGATTCGGCCAATGGCCGCTCCAGACCTTTCGATAGTCATTATACTGTTTTTTTAAATGAAAGTTTAGCCCCGTAAAATGATTTCCAGGCGCCTCAAGAAAAACAGGCGCGCGGCTGAAAATGCGGTACAATGAAACCAGAGGATGAGGTATGGCCGGGCCGGTGCAAGCGCCCGTCCCGGGTTCCCGTTTCCGAGTGTAAGGAGAAATGTATGAGAAAGTACGGTCTGGTCCGGCTGGTTGGATGCCTGTTCGCGGTGGCCCTGACCCTGGGGACGTCCCCGCTCCTGGCCGAGGCCAGCGCCTGTGTTCAAGTCGACAACGTGTATCTCTGCCCGCCCCCCCACGGCGGGGTGGAGACCGATATCAACGGCAACACCGTCTGCGGGCCCGGCCTTTGCGCCCGCGGCAGCAACGGCCTGGTCAAGTGCTCCGCCCTGCCCGGCGGCGACGTGACCATTGACATGTACGGCAATGTCCTTTGCGTCGGCGGCTGTGTGGACGGCCGCCGGGCCGTCTGCGTGGAACCCAAGCCCTGACCCGGGGCTATTCTCCGGTATGAACCCGGCAACTACAGAAGTCTGTTCCCGGCCGCTGAAGTCCAGTGATTTCGGGCTTTGGCGAAATCACGGGTATGACTTATTTAGTTGCCGGAGTAATAACTAAATATCGGCCTCATTTGGCAGGAAGGGCGGCGCGAATCCGCGCCGCCCTTCCGTCATTCAACCGCTCCTCTTCAGGTTACTCCCAGGAGACGGGGTTGGTTTTTATCTCCTCTATCGTATCATAAAAATCTTCGCCGAAGAAGTATGGCGGCGGCGGGGCCAATCGCCCTTCAGCCTTGGCTTTCAAAAGGGCCAGCACCTTTTCCGGCGTGGCCGGAAGGTCGTGCACCCGCACGCCCACGGCGTGGTAGATGGCGTTGATGACGGCCACATGGCCCGAGGTCTGGAAGAGTTCCGCGCAGCCGGACGACCCGTGCGGGCCGGCCGGCCGGGGAGTTTCCACGTATTCGACGGTAAAATCGTCACCGTCGGGAATCATGTCGATGTAGGGGAAGCCCGCGCCGGCCAAGGTCGCGTGTTTCTTCACGTCAAAGTAGTTTTCGGACAGGGCGAAGCCGATGGTGTGCATCATGCCGCCGTAGGCCTGGCCGTCCACCACGGCTTTGTTCCCGATCACGCCCACATCGCCGACCGTGTGCATGGCCACGACCCGGGTCTGGCCCGTGTCCAGGTCCACCTCCACCTCGGCCAGGAAGGCGCCGAAGGTGTATTCGATGCTGGGGTCGCCCTGGCCGGTGTTGAGATCCAGCGGCGTGGTGGCCGCCGCCGTGTCGCTGATGCCCACGTATTTGGTGGGGATGTTTTCGGCCGTCATTTCGGCGTGGGTGCGGAAGGCGCCGTCGGGCTTGCGCATGGCGTCCATGAGTTTCCGGGCCGCATCGAGGGTGGCCAGGCCGGCCATGAGGTGGGAGCGGCTGCTGGCGGCCATGCCTGTGGGCGGGCACAGGGCCGTGTCGTTCATGACCATTTTGATTTGGTCGGGCCGGATCCCGAGGGGCCGCAGGGCCTCGTGGGTCAGGACCAGGGTGCCCACGTCGCCGCCCTGGCCCTGGTCCTCCCAGGTGTTGAAGTGGGTGACGGCGCCGTCGGGGCCCAGTTCCAGGGCCACTTCGGCGTGGTCCCCGGAATAGCCGGTGACGTTGAACATGCCGCAGACAATGCCCACTCCGCGCTTTTTGCGGTCGGTGGATTCACGGGCCGCGCGTTCCTTCAGGGCCTGGTATCTGGGCCGCATCCGGTCCAGAATTTCGATCATGGGATAGACCGCGAAGCCGTGGCCGTTCTGGCTGGTCAGGCCCGGCCGGATGACGTTTTTATAACGGAACTCGAAGGGGTCGATCCCGGATTTTTCGGCCAGCATGTCCATGAGCTGCTCGCTGGCCGTGTAGCCCTGGGGCGAGCCGTAGCCCCGGTAGGCCGTGGAGTGGGCGTGGTTGGACAACACCGACCGGGCCAGGCCCGTGACGTTCGGCAGATAATAGGGCAGGGTGAAGAACCGCGTGCCCATCTCGGCCAGCGCGGCCCCGTATTCGGTGTAGCAGCCCTTGTCGTAGACCAGTTCGTACTCGACGCCGGTGAGTTTACCTTCCGCGTCACAGCCCAGGCGGGCGTTGGAGAACGAGGCGGCGCGCTTGCCGGTGAAGTGCTGGTGCTCGGGATAGCTGAGGGTCAGGCTCACGGGCCGACCCGTGGCCAGCGCGGCCACGGCCACCAGGGCCGGCGTTTCGGGGGACATGGTGTAGCCGAAGCTGGCCCCGGTGGGGTTCAGGATCATCCGCATCTTGTCCGGCGGGAAGCCGATGCCGTCGCTGATGGCGTCGATGGTCACCTGGAGGGCCAGGGCCTTGCAGTGGATGGTCAGGACGCCCTCCGCGTCCACATAGGCCTGGGCCGTGTCGGGCTCCAGCACCAGATGGGGCTGGCGGGTGGAATAGAAGCTGCCGGAAACCGTGTGGGCCGATTCGTCCAACACTTTCCGGGCCTCTTCGCCTTTCAAGACGGGCAAGGTCACGAACAGGTTCGGGACGCCCGGGTGAATTTCCAGGGCATCGGGCGCGCTGGCTTCCAGGGCGGTGGGGTATTCGGGCAGGGGCTCCAGATCCGGCTGGACCAGGGCGGCCGCGGCCCGGGCCTGGGCCGGGGTTTCAGCGGCCACCAGGGCCAGCACGTCGCCGAAGCGCACCACCTTCTGATCCGAGATTATAGGCTGCTCCAGGCCGTCGGCCTTGGCCCGGGGGTGAGCCGTCGGGAGGGCCAGGCGGTTGTTGCCCCGGATGTCCCTGGCCGTGATGACCTTGAACACGCCGGGGGCCTTTTCGGCCTCGGATGTGTCCAGCCCCTTGATGCGGGCGTGGGAGCACCCCGGCAGCACCACGGCCAGGTGCAGGACGTCCGGCGTCTTCTGGGCCAGATCGTCGCCGTAGTCGCAGGCGCCCATGACTTTGCCCAGGGCCGCCGGCCGGGGAATGGAACTGCCGTAAATGCGGCCGTCGGCCGGCATGCGGAAGGCCAGGTCCGCCATGGTCTTTTCCCCGCGCAGGACTTTCGCCGCGTCCATGACCGCGTCCACGATCTGCTTATAGCCCGTGCAGCGACAGGCGTTGCGGTTTTTCCTGAACCAGGCCCGAACCTCCTCCCGGGTCGGGTCCTGGTTCTGGTCCAAGAGGCCCTTGGCCGACATGATGAAACCCGGGGTGCAGAAACCGCACTGCACGGCCCCCTGGACCATCCAGGCCAACTGGAGCGGGTGGAGGCTTTGCGCCGTGCCCAGGCCCTCGATGGTTTCCACCCGGGCGTAATAGGGCACGGCCCGGATTTTTTTCAGGCACGAGCGGGTCACTTCGCCGTCCAGCAGGACCGAGCAGATGCCGCACTGGCCGGCCCGGCAGCCCACTTTGGTGCCGGTCAAGCCCAGGCGCCGGAGGACGTCCGCCAGGGTGTCGTTTTCGGGGTCGCAGATGAACATCCGCTCCACCCCGTTGATGATCAGGGTTTTCTTCATGACGGCCATATTCGGTCAGCCCTCCGCTTTCTGGGGGTTCAGGGTTGGGGTTTCCGGAGTTTCTTCAAACGTGCCCCGCGCTTCCCGGACCACGTATTGCCGCAGAGCGGGAATCCGGCACAGGAAGTAGTAGCAGGCGATGGAGCTGAGACAGGCCACGCCGGTGGGGGTGAACTTCATCAGAAACTCGTTGTTGATGGTATAGGTCAGGGGGTTGTAGGTGGTCAGGTACAGGGCGATGCCCACGGCGAAGCTGAAAGCCGCCACCAGGTTGAACCCGCCGTCATAGGAGTATTCCTCGTGCCCTCCGCGCCGGAAGCAGGCCGGGAGCGAGAACTTTCCGCCCCGGATCAGGAAGAAGTCGCAGAAGATCAGGCCGATGCCCGGCACGGCCGACAGGGCCACCACGGCCAGGAACACGTTGTAATACTTCCAAATGCCTTCCCAGGCGATGAGGATGCAGCAGAACATGGTCATGCCCACCACGATGGCCTTGTAGGACCAGCGGGGCCGGAATACTTTCAGGGCGATGGCCAGGCAGTAGCAGCCGATCATCTGGGTGGAGATGTTGGCCAGGGCGATGGCCACGTTGGAGATGACCGCCCAGAACGGCGTGGTCAGGGCCGCCAGCCAGTCGCCGGGCGTGGAGGAGAAGGTGCCCAGCCGCCCCGAAACCAGGGTGCTGCAGACGGTGCCGATGACGATGAAGATGCACATGGCCAGGATGAAGCCGATATACTGCCCCCAATAGGAGCCCTTCTCGGACTTGGCCAGGCGTGACAGGCCCCCCAGCACCGGATACCAGCCGAAGGCGAAGGCGAACATGCCGTCCGTGGCCGAGATGAAGGCCACTTTGGTCGAGGGATAGCTCCCCCCTTCAATGGGCTTGAAGGAGGTGAGTTCCGCGATGGAGGTGGTGGTGAAGACCTTGACCAGGAGGATCAGGCTCACCGCCACCAGGGCCGGGATCATCACCCAGGTGGCCAGGCGCACCATCTGCGGGCCCCGGTAGGCCAGGGCGCAGCCGATGATCGCGCAACTCATGGAGATGACGGTGGTGCCGCCGCTCAAATCCAGTCCGGCGATGTTCCCGATCTGGATGACCGAGTTGGCCATGACCCCGCAGTTGATGGCATACCACCCCCAGGTGATGAAGATGGCCGAGAAGCATAAGAGAAAGGCGAATTTATGCCCGAACACCGCCCGCTGGTACATCCACAGGTCCACCCCGTAGCGGGCCGGGATGATGACCAGGAGCATGATGAAGATGCCGATCATGATCAGGGGTATGATGCAGATGATCATGGCCGTCCAGAAATCCACGATGGAGGCGATCCAGGCTCCCTGGACGTAGCTCCAGGAGGCGATGCCGAAACCGGTGGCGGTGAGGGTGATGTCGGAGAAGCTGTAGATGCGCTCTTCTTTAAGGATGGGGATGGTCCCCATGTAGGTCTCTTGATTGATGCCGGCTGATTCGTTTCCCATAGTCTCTCCCGTGGTGTCATTCATGCCCAGCGGGCGTTACATGTTGAAATAGCTGATGATCAGAAACAGGAGCGAAGCGGCGAAAATCAGGGCCGGGGGCACATAATCGCGCTTTTCAAAGGGGGGCACGTTTTCATACTTCCGTTCTTCCATGATGGCGATGCGCCGGTCTATTTCCACGTTCATGTCGTCGATGAAATCGCTCATACGGGGCTCCTTTTATATGGGCGAAGGGGCTTGGCGGGATGGAGCGTAGCCGGGCAAAAAAGCGATTTTTGCCCGGCGAGTTCGCTCACGTCCTTGACCGCCTGTCGCTCCGCTCCGTCGGCCCTGTCGGGCCGACCCGCGTTTTTAGACAAACGGCCCGGTCGCCGCGCCCGGCCGCTCAGGCCGTGTAGGCTTTTTTGAGCAAATGCAGAAAATCGTCCTGGGTGAAGACCCGGGGATTGTCGACGTTGGAGACGTGCCGCATGCAGCGCTCGGCGATGAAGGGCAGGTTTTCCTCGGCGATGCGGTCCAGGGTGCTGAATTTGGGGATGTTCAGGTCGGCCACGAGTTTTCTGATCTCCTCCACCCCGGCCTGGGCCGCCTCGCGTTCGGAGAGGCCGTCCACGGCCGCGCCCAGGGCCTTGGCCACGGCCACGTATTTGGGCAGATTCGCCGGCAGGCTGTATTCGCACACGTCGGCCAGGAAGATGGCGTTGGCCACCCCGTGGGGCGTGTCGTAGAGGCCGCCGATGGTCTCGGCCAGGCTGTGGACGGTCCCGGTGTCGGAATAGCCGAAGGAGAGGCCGCCCAGAAGACTCCCGACCATAATCGCTTCACAGGCGTCGATATCCCGGTCATAATAGTATTTCCGCATATTTTTCGCCAGAAAGCCGATGGCGTGGAGCCCGAAGGATTCGGTGACGGGCGAGGTGATCTTGTTGACGAAACCTTCGATGGCGTGGGTCAGGGCGTCGAGGGCCGTGGAGGCGGCGATGGGGGCCGGCAGGCCCATCAGCACCTCGGGATCGCACAGGGCCACGGTGGGCGCGCATTTGGGGTGGTAGCAATAGACTTTTTCCTGGGTTTTTTCATCGGTGATGACCCCGCAGGTGGTGACTTCGCTGCCCGTGCCGGCCGTGGTGGGGATGACGATGAGGGGATACGGATCGTGCTCGTAGGGCTGGGGATAGCGTATGACCTCGAAATCGGTGGTGCCGTGGCCGAGCATGCCGGCGATGGCCTTGGCCGTGTCGATGCTGCTGCCCCCGCCCACGGCCACCAGGAGGTTCACCTTGGCGGCCGTGGCCTGGCGGGCCCCTTCCTCGCAGTCGGTGAGGCGGGGGTTCGGGACGATGCGGTCGTAATTGATCACCTCAAGCCCCGCGGCCTTGAGGGATTCCTCCACCCGGCCCGGCAGGCCCGTGGCCCGGATGCCCTTGTCGGCCACCAGCATCACCTTCTTGGCCCCGTATTCCAGGGCGATCTGGCCGGCCGAGGCCGAGAGCCCCCGGCCGAACCGGATGTCGGTTTTCATCGCGAACATGAACTCGTTGATCATGAGTTTCTCCTTTGGGTTGGCAAATGCGCTTGGGGCGCCGAAGGGCGGCCCGGTAAAGGGAAAAGGGGGCCGGCGGCCGACGGCCCCCCGGGGACGGAGGACCCCTTCCCGGTTGCTGGTTAGCATCTGGTTTTTTTACCGATTCAATATAAAACTCCGCCCGCCCCGCTGAAAAACCGGGAAAGAATATGGCGCCTGTATTTCCGCGCCGGCTTGGGGCCGTGAGGTGGAGTGGCCGTCAATGGTTGTTGTTGCCAGGTATAACAATAAGCGTGCCAAACTATTGGCTGGCTGGTAAGTGTCGAGAATCTTTATAGTGGAGGGATCCGGAGGCTGGTGGATCGGGATGACTGGCGGTCCATTGCTGTTCCGAAGCGGAACAAAGTGTAATCAGGTGTTGTGCTTGATGTCAAATTGTGCTATAAATAAAACCGCCAATGGATTTTCGCCCCGCCCGCAAAGGAGACCGATCCCCCATGCGTCTGACCGACCGTGCCGACGACTCCCTCGAATTTCGCGAGGCCCTGATCAGCGAGGAACTGCCTCGGCGGCTGAAAGTGCTCAACTCCTGGAAGCGTTGCCTGGCCTATGGCGTGGACCCGTATAAGCCGGCGGACAACCTTCTGGTGCCGCCCCGGACCCTGGTGAAAATTCTGGAGGCCAATCGGGTGCTCACCCAATGCGCCATGCCGGAGATGAAACAGCTTTTGGAAAATCTGGGCGAAACCGAGCCCGGGGTGGTCCTCACCGATGCCGAGGGGGTTATGATCGCCAGCCATAACGTGGCCGATCACCCCTTGTTCCGGGATAATCCAGGCTGCGCCGTGGGCAGCCACTGGGGGGAGAAGGTCGCCGGCACCAACGCCATCGCCCTGGCCCTGGCCGAGCGGGAAGCGTGTTTTTTGTTGAGCGGCGAGCATTTTGTCCATGACGACTACAGTTGGACCTGCTTCGCCTCCCCCATTTTCGGCCTCAAGGGCGAAACCGTGGGCGCCCTGAGCCTGATCTACGGCCACGAGGCGCCGGCCAACGCCGAGATCATGGCCCTGGTCATCAACGCGGCCCGGGCCGTGGAACTGAACTACAACCGCCGGAGCTACCAGCCCCGCGACGTGCTGGACCACCTGGCCCGGGACCTGTCGGCCCTGCTGTTCGAGGCCTTTTTCATCATCGACGAAGGGCGGCGGGTGCACTATCTCAACCGGGCGGCGGCGGACTTCTTCGGCCTCCCGTCGGGCGAATCGGCCGGTCGGGACCTGGCCGAACTGGTGCCGCTCCACAACGAGCCCTTCTGGGCCCTGGTGCGCCAGGGCGGCCAGGCCTTTGGCCAGAGCCTGGTGCTCGCCGGCCCGGGCGGGGACCCCAGCCGGGGCCGGCGCGTCACGGCCAACTTCCTGCCCGTGCGGGAGCTGGACCACCGGCCCGAAGAGGCCGGCCGCCAGCCGGCCAAAGGCCTGGTGATCGTCTTCAAGCCCGCCGAGGACCGCGGCCGCCAGTCGGCCGGTCCGGCCCTGGTGGGCCGGGCCCGCACCCACTTCAGCGACCTGGTGGGGCGGAGCGACATTTTCCGGGCTGTGCTGGAAGAGGCCGCGCTCATCGCCCGGACCGAGGCCAACGTGGTCCTCTTAGGAGAAAGCGGGGTCGGCAAGGATCTTTTCGCCCAGAGCCTCCACAATGCGGGCCGCCGCCGGGCCGGGCCTTATTATGCCATCAATTGCGCGGCCATCCCCCGGGAGCTTCTGTCCAGCGAGCTCTTCGGCTACGAGGAGGGGGCCTTCACCGGAGCCCGTAAGGGCGGCAACCCCGGCAAGCTCGAACTGGCCCACGGCGGCACCCTGCTCCTCGACGAGATCGGGGAGATGTCGGCCCACCTCCAGGCCTACCTCCTCCGGGCCATCGAATCGCGGGACATCATGCGCCTGGGGGGCGGGCGGATTCTACGGGTGGACACCCGCATCATCTGCGCCACTAATCGCAATTTGGAACAGGCCATCCTGACCGGGGAGTTCCGGGCCGACCTCTACTATCGGCTGGCCGTGACCACCATCGTCATTCCTCCCTTGCGGGAGCGGCGGGAGGACATTCCGCTGCTCCTGGATCACCACCTGGACGCCCTGGCCGGCTCCTCCGGCGGCCGGGTTCGATACAGCCCGGCCTTGCTGGACTGCCTGATGGCCTACGACTACCCGGGCAACATCCGGGAGCTCAAGAACGCCGTGGAGCGGGCGGTCATCCTGGCCCGGGGCGGGACGCTGGAGCCCCGGTTCCTGCCTCCGGCCTTCCTGGCGGACCGGACTCCGCCTGGTCCGGCGGCGCCCCTGGAACCGGCCGTGGAAAAGCTGACCCCGGCGGCCGAACTGGAGATGCGGCTGATCCGCGACCACCTGGAAAAATTTCGCCACAACAAGTCCCGCGCCGCAGAGGCCCTGGGCATCTCCCGGAACAATCTGTACCGCAAGATGAGGCGGTATGGGCTGGGGTGAGGGACTGACGCCTTGAGATTTTCTGGTGAAGCTCACGGGTGGCGAGGCCTGGAGCGTTATGCAATTTACCTGGGAAAAGCGCTCTGGGGCCGGTGAAATTTTTCGTGGAGAGCCATATTTTTCGACACCCGGCTTTGGCGGCTCCCTCGGAGGACCAGGCCGCTCCCAACGACCAGGCCGCGCGGGAATGGATCCAGGGCCCGGCCCTGGCGGCCGCTGGAAAATCCACGAAAAATTCATTTTACAATCCGGTCCGTTCCGACTACACTCTACCCATGGCCGCCCCGGCTCTGGAGGGGCGGCCGCGCCGTACATTCTAGAGATCATGACGACACGCCTGGTGATGTATATATGAGCAACGACCGCCGAAGACGCCCCCCCGACGACCCCGAATTCGACCTGGACCTGGCCGGCCCGGCGGCTTGGGGCGAGGAAACCCCCCGCCCCGCCCGCAAACGGCCCCGGCCCGCCGCCCGCGCGGCCAAGAGCCGGCGGCCCGAGCCGGAAGAGGAGCCGTCCGATCGTCCTGACCGTCCCCGCCGCGCTTCCCGGAAGCGGCCGCGCCCCCAAAGCGGGGGAGGGCGGAGCCGTCTGCGCGGGCTGGTGATCGGCCTGTTCTGGCTGGCCGTGAGCCTGGGGTTGGCCGGCCTGGTGCTCCTGTTCGCGGTATACGCCTATTTCTCCCAGGACCTGCCGTCCACGGCGGGCTTGAAGGAATACGCCCCGCCCACGGTCACCTATTTCTACAGCGACGACGGCCGGGTGATCGGCGAATACTCCCACGAGCGCCGCATCGTGGTGCCGCTGTCGGACATTCCGCCCCACGTGCGCAACGCCTTCATCGCCGTGGAGGACGCGGCCTTTTACCAGCACAAGGGCGTCAATCCCAAGGCCATCATCCGGGCGGCCCTGGCCAACCTCGAAAGCGGTGAAAAAAGCCAGGGCGGCTCCACCATCACCCAGCAGGTGGTCAAGTCCTTCCTCCTGACTCCGGAGCGCTCGTATGTCCGTAAAATCAAGGAGATGATCCTGGCCTTCCGGGTGGAGGGCAACCTCACCAAGGACGAAATCCTCTACCTCTACCTCAACCAGATCTACCTCGGCCGGGGCGCCTACGGCGTGGAAGCCGCGGCCCGGACCTATTTCGACAAGCCCGCCAAAAACCTCTCCATCGCCGAGGCGGCCATGCTGGCCGGCATCACCCAGTCGCCCAGCCGCAACCCGGTCTCCGATCCCAAGCAGGCCCGGGAGCGCCAGAACCATGGCATCAAACGCATGGATGAGGTGCATTTCATCACCCCGGCCGAGGCCGAGGCGGCCCGGGCCGAGGTCCTGAACGTACACGGCGAATGGGACAATCCCAACACCGCCGTGGCCCCCTATTTCGCCGAGCACGTCCGCCGCATCATGGAAGATAAGGTGGGGGCCGAAAGCCTGTATAACGACGGCTGGCGGGTCTTCACCACCGTCAACATCGAGGCCCAGCGCGACGCCGACGCGGCCGTGGCCAAAGGCTTGTGGGAATACGCCCGCCGCCGGGGCTGGAAGGGCCCGGACCGCCACCTGGACCTGGAGGAGCAGATCACCGATTTCCTGGCCCAGACTGACAAGGAGCTGCCCGAGGCCGGGTTGGACGAGGACCGTCTCTATCAGGCCGTGGTCATGGCCGTGGACGCGAAAAACAGCGCCCTGTCGGTGCGGGTCGGGCCGTACTCCGGCCGCATCGTCAAAAAGAACCTGGCCTGGGCCCTGAAAAAAAATGTCGCCGAGCAGTTCCGCCGGGGCGACGTGGTCTGGGTGCGGGTGTTGGGCGGCGCCGGGGAAGGCGGGGAGGCGGCCGCGCCGGCCTCGCTTTCGGCCCTGGTGGCGGGCGACGCCGGCTCGGAAGTGCTGGACATGAGCCTGGAACGGCGCACGGACGTGCAATCGGCCCTCCTGAGCATGGACCTGGAGAACGGCGACATCAAGGCCATGGTCGGCGGCCGGGATTTTGGCGAGAGCCAGTTCAACCGGGCCATCCAGAGCCAGCGTCAGCCCGGGTCCTCGTTCAAGCCCATTCTCTACGCCGCGGCCATGGGCCAGGGCTACACTCCGGGTTCGATCATGAACGACGCCCCCTTCGTGGTGGACGACCCGGGCAGCGGCAAGCGCTGGAAACCGGTCAATTCGGATTTGAAATTCAAGGGGCCCATGTCTTTGTACACGGCCCTGGTGGGGTCGCGCAACCTCATTTCGGTGAAATTGCTGGACCGCATCGGCTACGAACCGCTGGAACAGACCGCCGCCGCTCTGGGCATCAAAGAAAAGCTGCCCCGCAGCCTGACCGTGGCCCTGGGGGCTCATGGCCTCCATCTGCCGGAACTGGTCACCGCCTATTCCGCCTTCCCCAACATGGGCACCCGGGTGGAGCCCCGATACATCACCCGGATCGAGGACCGTTACGGCCGGGTGGTGGAGACCTTCGAGCCCCAGCGCATCCCGGCCCTTGACCCGGGCTCGGCCTGCGCCGTGACCTGGATGCTCCGGGGCGTGGTGGAGCAGGGCACCGGAACCAAGGTCAAGCCTCTGGGCCGGCCCGTGGGCGGCAAAACCGGCACCACCAATGATTTTTCCGACGCCTGGTTCATCGGCTTCACCCCGGAACTGGTGACGGCCGTCTGGGTGGGCACGGACCAGCAGCGCCCCAAGGCCGTGGGCGAGGTGGGCGGCAACGTGGCCGGCCCCATTTTTCTGTATTATATGCGGGACGTGCTGAAGGGCCGGCCCGTGCGGGACTTCACCGTGCCCCCGGAGGCCGAACTGGCCCCGGGCGGCGCTTTCGGCATCTGCTACAAGGCCGGAACCGTGGGGACGGGCATTTCGGAGGTGATCACCGGGGCCGGAGCCGATGAAACCTTCCTGCGGGAGGATTTTGAGAGCACTGAGGAAATGCCCACGCCGGCCGAGGACCAGGGTGGGTTTTTTGACCGCGTGTTCGGTGACCGCCCGGCCGACAGGCAGTCGGCGCCTCCGGCTGGCCCCGGCCAGAGCGGCTCCGTCTCTACCGGGCAGGGAGCGTACGGCGGCGGATATGTGGACGCTCCCTCGGACGACGCGCCCCCGCCCCCTCAGCCTGTAGCCCCGGCCGCTCCGGCCCCCCGTCCGGCGGCGAGTGCTCCGGCGCCGCAACCTCAGCCGGCCCCGGCGGCTCAGCCGGCCCCGGTGACTCCGCCCGTGGCCCCGATGCCTCAGCCGGCTCCGGTGGTCCAGCCGACCCCAAGCGCTTCGGGCGGTTCTTCCTATGGTTATGGTGGCGCGGCCGGTCAGCCGCTGCCTCGTTATGGTGACGAGGGCGGCGGAGGAGGGGCGCTTGCGGTATACGGGGATGATCAGCCTCGGACCGGCGGCGGCACCCTGCCCGCCTACGGCGGAGAAGTGTATGATGATCGGGCCTTTGACGAAGATGGATATTTGCGGAACTATGAGAACTGACGCCTCTTTGCCCAGCGCTGGATTCATATGTTTGTCGCGGCGGGGTGCCGGCCGGGTATGAAAAAACTTTCCTGATTAACAATGAGGCCCCATTTCCAACGCCTCGGGCAGCGGTCACGGCCGGCATCGGCATTGCCGGCCCTCCCCCGCGCTTTGGCAAGGATAAGCAGGATGATCTGGTTCCGCATATCCTGAAAGCGACCGGCGCCATCTCTGCCCAACTCGTCTACACTGAAAAACCCGAGCCGGAGGCGAAGCCGGGAAAACGCACCAAACAAACGACTGACAAACGGTGAAGAGTGGACCACAAACTGCACGGCGTTGTTTTCGACCACGGCCGGACCGCCAGGATAGGCATGCCTGAGGCTGTTTTTTGTGAAGGCAAGCCCCTCGGGGCGCTGGAGAAGCTTCTGCTGGAACACGGGCGAACCGGCCGGTCGCCCGTGCTGTTTACGCGTTTGCGACCCGATGTTTTTCAGAGCCTGACCGACGAGGCCCGGGCTCAGGTGTGCTACCACGAACTTTCGCAGACCGCCTGGGGTCAAACCATGCCCGCGGTGGCCCAAGGACGGGTGGCGGTGGTTTCGGCCGGCACCGCCGACGGCAAAGTCACCTGGGAAGCGGCTAAGGCCCTTGAATTTCTGGGCATCCCTACCGCGGTATATGAGGACAACGGCGTGGCGGGCCTGTGGCGGTTGACCGGCAACCTGGATGAACTCAACAGCTACGACGTTCTCATCGTGGTGGCTGGGCTTGACGCCGCTCTGGCCTCGGTCATGGGCGGTCTTACGGGCAAACCCATCATCGGCGTCCCCACCTCGGTCGGTTACGGGATGGCCCGAAACGGTGAAACCGCCCTGGCCAGCATGCTCGTCAGCTGCGCCCAAGGTGTGAGCGTGATGAACATAGACAATGGCTTCGGCGCGGCCTGCGCGGCTTCGCGCATCATCCGGTTGCTGAACATGACCACCGACAAATAAAGGCAGGCGCGGACAACCAGCCTCCAGAGAAGACCATCATGTGTGACCAGCGCGCCCCGCACAGCGGGCCCCATATCCACGTCGAAAGCGATCACGTTCATCACGACCATGATCATGGGGTGGTCACCATCACCATGATCTTGTGCTCGCCGCAAAAAACCAAGGGCCACGGTCACTTTCAGTATTTTGCCTGGTTGCGTTCTTTAAAGCCGCAAAATATTCTGGTATACGGGAAGCTTGACAAAATCAGCGCCTGATTTTATTCTCACTCAATGACCCGCCAATCCATATCAATTTCCCCAGAGGAGTATTCCGGATTATATTATTAACCCGGCAACTATAGAAGTCTGTTCCCGGCCGCTGAAGTCTAGTTATTTCGGGCTTTGGCGAAATCACGGGTATGACTTATTTAGTTGCCGGAGTAATACTCCGCCGCCAAAACAGCATGGGCAGCAACGCGCGGGTCACTGCCGGAGGAACTATGGACTATACTTTTGACGCAACCCAGGTGGCCAGCGCTTTCGTCGTCCTTTTTGCGGTCATCGACGTGCTCGGTTCGGTGCCGCTGTTTCTGAGCTTTAAAAGCGACCGCCGGGCGGTCAACCCATTACAGGCCTCCCTCTACGCCTTTGTCATCCTGGTGGCGTTCCTCTATGCCGGCCGGCTGGTACTGAATCTGTTCCACGTCGATGTTTCCTCCTTCGCCGTCGCCGGTTCTCTGGTGATCCTCATCATTTCCATTGAAATGATTTTCGGCATCGAGGTTTTCAAAAACGATGCTCCCGGCGGTTCCAGGACACTGGTCCCCATAGTTTTTCCCCTCATCGCCGGTCCCGGCACCTTCACCACGCTTTTGTCGATGCGGGCGGAGTACGCGACGATCAACATCATCAGCGCCTTGTTTCTCAATATGGCGATTGTGTTCATCGTGCTCCGCTACCTTGACCGGGTGCAGCGGCTGCTGGGAGCCGGCGGCGTCTATGTGATGCGCAAGTTCTTCGGGATCATCCTCATGGCCATAGCCGTGAGGCTGTTTACCGCCAACATCCACACACTGTTTCAAAGCTTTGAGTGAAATCGGCCTTTTATGCGGTTTATTGCCTGCTGGCCGCCATCCTGGCACTGGCCCTGGAATTGATCTGCAAAAGCCTGATGTGGGGTGACCTGGGCCGGGTACTGGCCGGATATGGGCCGCCGGACCAACTCGGCCGGGCTAAAGCCGAAATCGACGCCACCGGCGGTTTCGGTCCTCAACTGTTGTTTTCGTCATGGTCTCGTTCACTCTGGCCTGGGCGGTGTAATTATGGTTGCTTTATAGCCACTGCGATGATAAACTTTTACGGTGACGGGAGGGGTTTTAGGGATGAAATTAACCCGGCAACTTTAGAAGTCTGTTCCCGGCCGCTGAAGTCCAGTGATTTCGGGCTTTGGCGAAATAACGGGTATGACTTATTTGGCTGCCGGAGTAATAACAGCGGGGTGGGATGAAATTGAGGCCGGTAGCGGCCTTTTTCGTTGCCAGGCCGGCGATGGACCGGCGGCTGTAAAGCACCCTGATGTCTCCCCCGTCAATCTGGATGCGCCGCCGGAAGGCCGTGTCGGCGCTGTGGGCGCACGCCGCCTCCACAGCGTTCATTACGTCAACGCTTAAGAAACTTTCAATAAATCGAGATACCAATGAAAGCGGATTTGCCTATTGGGGTATTTGATTCCGGCGTCGGCGGGCTTACCGTGCTGCGCGCCATCAAGAAACGACTGCCACATGAAAATTTACTCTATCTGGGCGACACCGCACGGCTGCCTTACGGCACCAAAAGCCGTGATACCGTCAGCCGTTATGCGGTGCAGGCGTCATCCAAGCTGCTGGAGCGGCAGGTAAAGCTTCTGGTCGTGGCCTGCAACACCGCGACCGCCGCCGCCTTGGACGATTTGCAAACTCTCTGGCCCGACCTTCCGATAATCGGCGTAGTGGAGCCTGGGGCCAGGGCCGCGTGCGCCGCCAGCCAAAGCGGGCGGATAGCCGTGATCGGCACGGAATCGACAGTTCGCGGGGGGGCTTACCATCGGGCCATTCACAAAATTAATCCGCGGGCCGAGGTCATCGCTCAGGCCTGCTCCCTGTTCGTCTCTCTGGCTGAAGAGGGCTGGCTTGACGGATCGATTGTGGAGGCGGTCGCCTCGCGGTATCTCGGCCCCCTATTTTTTACAGAGGCCGCCCCGGACTGCCTGGTCCTGGGATGTACGCACTTTCCGGCCTTTTACGGGGCTATCCGCAAGGTGCTTGGTGACGGGATACGCATCGTGGACTCCGCTGAAACCACCGCCGTGGCCGTGGAAGAAGAACTGCGCGGCATAAACGGCCTGAATTCGCAAACCTCAAACGGGCGGGCCCATTTTATGACCACGGACGATGTGGGCCGCTTCGCCCGGGTCGGCGGAACGTTCATCGGCCATCCGCTCGATGAGTGTGATATCGAACTGGTGAATCTGTAAGCCTTGGTTAAGCTTTAATTTTATCGGGAGGCAATGTTTTTCCGTTCTTTCTCCGTCGCCAAGGCCGCCAGGTTTTCCTTTCGCTGGGCGCAGGGGAGACAGCCGCATTCCAGCTTTTCCATCAGGTCCGAAGCCAGCGTCAATTTATATCTATCTTTGAGTGAACACTCTCCGCCGCCCAATGGTTTGGCGTGGCGCGGAAGCGGAGAAGGGGAGGGCAGTTATACCGCCCCGGCCTCGGGGACGGAGATTTTTTGCTTTTCTTTTCCCCGAGACAGTGCTATAGTACTGAACTGGTCAAAGATGACCAAACAGAACGACGGGGGGCTCGGCCGCGCATGCCGTCCTTCCCGGCCGCTGGAGAGATGACCGAGAGGCCGAAGGTGCTCGCCTGCTAAGCGAGTGTGGGATGTAAAGTTCCACCGAGGGTTCGAATCCCTCTCTCTCCGCCACGATTATGCCCCACAAGGGTTCATGAAAGCTCAAAATGCAATAAAAACAGCATTTTGGGCTTTTCTGTTTGTAGCCTAAAGGTTCAGGAGGGTACTTGAAAGGTGGTACATTGTAGGGTAAAGTGCGGGGTATCAAATCGAGCGGGAGGCATTTTACCCGATGCAGATAAAAAAACTCACCGACACCGCCCTCAAGAGTCTGAAGCCCAAGGAACAGCCCTATAAAATCAGCGACGGCACCATCGGCGGTCTGTACGTGGCCGTCTCCCCCACCGGCAAAAAGGTCTTCAGGCTGGCCTACAAGTTCCAGGGCAAGGCCCAATTGCTTACCTTGGGCTCATACCCTGAGTTTACCCTGGCGGAAGCCAGGGAGGCCGCCCAGGAAGCGAAAAAGCAATTGGCCCACGGCCAGAGTCCGGCCGCGTTGAAAAAAAGCGCCAAAGCCCAGGCCCAGACCGGGACCATTACCTTTCGCCACATCGCCCAGCAATGGCTGGCGCTTCGCAAGCCGGAATGGTCTGAAGTCCATTGGGAAGATATGGATCAAAAACTGAATTTGCATGTCCTTCCCTTTATTGGCGACTCCCCGATGGTCGAAATCACGAAGGCGGAAGTGAAAGCCATATTGGATTCCCTGCAAGCGCAAGAGAAGTTCGAGACCCTCAAAAGAACCCGCAGTATCATATCCCAGGTTTTTCAACATGCCCTGGATTCGGAAGTTCCCGGCGTCATTGTCGACTGGACGACCCAACTCCGGCGGCAGTACAGCAGCCCTCCCGCTAAAAACCGGGCGGCTCTGACCACGCCTCAGGCGGTGGGTAAATTAATGCGCTCCATTGAGGGGTACAAGGCGGTCAGTCTGCAAACGGCTCTGGCGTTGAAATTCAGTGCCCTGACCTTCTGCCGTCCCGGTGAAATACGGCATGCGGAATGGGCGGAAATAGACGAAGCCAATACCCTATGGCGAATCCCTCCCACCAAAATGAAAGGCAAGCAGACGCACCTGGTGCCGCTGGCCACGCAGACCCTGGCCCTCCTGGACCAGTTGCGCCCGATGTCCGGCCACGGCCAGTACCTATTCCCTTCGTCCCGCAGTATCAGTAAGCCCATGAGCGAGATGACCATCACCGCCGCCTTGCGGTATCTGGGGTACACCCAGGAGGAGATGTGCGCCCATGGCTTCCGGGGCATGGCTTCGACCCTGCTCAATGAAAAGGGATTCAATCGCGACTGGATAGAACGGCAATTATCTCACGGCCCCAAAGACAAGGTTCGGGCGGCCTACAATCACACCGATTTTCTTGAGGACCGCCGAAAAATGATGCAGTGGTGGGCTGACTTTCTTGAAGATTTGAGTGCCAAAGGGGAGTGAGAAGAGCCTGGCCCGGTACCGCCCGCCCCCCCATTTCAGTCGTATCAAACGAGTATCAGAATAAAAGGGGGGCTTGGCAAAAAAAATAAAAATCATTGATTATCACCTAGTTACGCAATCATCTCAGAGCCTGCCGAATTAATTCTCCGCCAATATCGCCGAATATTGATGCTAAAACGTATAATATCTACAAGAACGTCATCATGGACGCGATTGGAGGTATTTTTATGCTGAAGTCGGGGTTTCATTACATCCGCATATGGGCGCTTTGTGAGTTGTTGGGTGGGGTGAGTAGATCAAAAGTCGAACGGGATGTGGCCGAGGGTCGGCTCCCCGCCCCGTATCGACTTGGAGTGCGGACGGTGGCCTGGAGGTCGGATGAAATTGAAGAGTACTTAAACTCATTATCACCCATTACCGACGCCTACGCGAGTCGGCGGCGGAACGAGCGGTGAACGACCATGCGGCGGAACAAACCACCAGCCCGATTGGGGGGCGGGCCAATCTCACTACCCCCCTACTGTAATACATTAACCACCCTGCGCAGCTTGTACGGGGAATCTTGGGGAAATTATCTTGATCAAAGTGAGGGGGGTCTCGCTTGGATCAATAACCTGAGATTTATCCGGGCGAAGCTTGATCAAGTGCAAATCGGTTTCAATGTTAATCCAGGAACCGTTGATGATCATTTGACTGAACTTTTTGGAAAGGGACGTACTTGTGGGAAACATGGTCTGGAGGAGCTTTTCCGGGACGACACCATCTATCTGAAAAAGGGAAATGGTGAGTACTGGAGTATCATTCAGTTCGACGGCGGCAACACTGATCTCCTGAGGAAGATGCACTCTGTGGTCGAGTCTATCCCGAGCCTGAGCCGTGGGGGAAACTGCCCCACTAAATCCATCAGTCTGGTCGAATTATCATTTGACGTACCCTTTCCCGGTCTTGCCTATGAACAGGTGGAAATGATACTGAGGTATTTCGCAAACCATTTGGTGCCAAAGAATCCCCGAGCTCGTTTTCGCTTCAAGTCTTCAGATAAATTTATGAAAGCGAAAGACGGGGCCACGAACGGCAAGCTGACCGTTTATTATCACTCCCTTGATATAAATGAAGAAGGGCCGCCCAAAAGCTGGGTAAGCAAGACCAAAGGCTACCCGAAGAAGGTTGGCGGTGTCTGGCATATTCGGCTCGAAGTGACTCTGCGCAGACAGGCGGTTAAAAAATACCTTGGGAGGTCATGTGACCTCCTGGTACTTGCCGATACCGTTGCTCAACAAGACTGGCGGGACTATTTCCATTTCGAGTTGATAGACTATGACGGGTTTTGCGACCGCGCCCTTGAATTGGCCCGAAAACTGCCCATGGGCCGCCAGATTGTTTTTTATAAATTACGCAGAGAAGGAAAGGACCAGCCCGCCGTTGAGCAAAATTACCATATGAGGGAAATAAGCCGATACCTGAAGTCCATGAAGCTGGGAGGGCTGGAGCGAAAAACCGCAGACTTCCGCCGCCGGATTCCACTTTGATATACCCTACTCGGAGCGCCTTATCGTTTGGTTTCCTACTCAATAAAAGGGTTATGAAAATTTTCGAAGCCGTCCGATATCACATAGAATCAATCCGAACAACTGCACCAGGAGAGGCTCTGCAAGCGGCCTACTCACTGGGTTAGATTTTGATATACTCCTCCCGGGAACGCCTTATCGCCACTTTAACGCACCCAATAAAGGGCTATGGGAAAAGCTTTGAAGCTACCTTGTATCAAATCAGCCCGGGGGTCACACGTAAAAATGCCAACTCAGAACCACCTGACCGACGATCAGGCCCTCCCGGCCAGGCGCGATCAATTCTGGGGGGGAACTCCAGATCACTCTTGGTTTCCTTCCCGCCCGCCTCTCGCGGCCCCTTCCAAAACATCGAGCATTATCATTTCTTGGCTTCTTCAGAGCAATTATCAGAATTTATCAGGGCTTTTTCCATAGCGGCAATGATAGTCGCGGAGGGAATTTTTAACCCGGAAGCAATGGCTATGAGCGTTTCTACCCGAATGCCGGATTTACCCATTTCAAACCGGCGGAGCCAGGAATTATCAACACCGGCATCCTTGGCCAAAGCGTAGCGACTCATCCCAAGCCCTTCTCGAAGAGATTGTACGATTCGTCCCATAATCACTTTTTTCTGATTATCATTCATCCTTTTTAGTATGCACATATATTGGGCTTGCGTAAGGGACTAAAGTCCCCTATTATAGGACTTTAGTCCTGTATCAATGTGATGACCCCGTTGAATTAATCTGCCTGACATCGGCGGGTTATTGGTCTAGAAAACGCAAGAACAACTGTGGGCATATCGTCATGAATTTGCAGAAAGTCCTCGCCAAGTATCGGGCAATCTCCTTTTCCGAGAAAAATAAGGGTTCACGTTTCGAACGGCTCATGCGAGGCTTTTTGCAAACCGCGCCTTGGTATGAGGGCACTTTAAAACACGTCTGGCTTTGGAATGAATTCCCCCATAAGCAGAGCATTGGTGGCAAGGATACCGGAATCGACCTGGTAGCCCAGACGATAGAGGGCGATTTCTGGGCTGTCCAGTGTAAATGCTGGGATGCAAGCTCCTATATCGACAAACCCGCTGTGGACAGTTTTCTCGCCACTTCCAGCAAGACCTTCACCAACGACCAGGATCAAACGACGGCCTTCAGCCGACGCTTATGGATTTCCACCACCAACAAGTGGGGGAGCGAAGCGGAAAACGCCATAAAACACCAGAATCCGCCTGTCATGCGTCTGGGCTTGACCGAACTGGAAGAGGCTCCGGTAAACTGGGAAGAACTGGACAGAGGCATTTCCGGCACTCTGGCGCGGACGGCCAAAAAGAAACTCCGGGACCACCAGCAAAAAGCCGTGGGCGCATTCCACGAGCATTTCCAGAGCGGGGATCGCGGCAAGCTGATTATGGCCTGTGGTACAGGCAAGACCTTTACCGCCCTGAAAATCGCTGAGCAGGAAACGCCTAAGCAAGGCATGGTCCTTTTCCTGGTGCCTTCCATCGCCCTCTTGGGGCAGACCCTTCGAGAATGGACGGCGGAATCGGACAAATCCATATTTCCTATTTGTATCTGCTCTGATCCGGAGATTTCCCAACGCAAGGTCAAAAACGACGAGGGTGACGGTTTTTCCGTGGAAGATTTGGCATTGCCCGCCTCAACGCATGTGCCGGATATTCTGAAACAGCTTGAATCTGCCTGGAAGAATTCCCATGACGGCATGACCGTTGTTTTCTCCACATATCAATCCATAGAAGTCATTGCCAGGGCGCAAAGGGAGTTCAAGCAGGAATTTGACCTGATAATCTGTGACGAGGCCCACCGAACCACCGGTGTGACCCTGAAGGACGAGGAAGATGCCGCTTTCGTCAAAGTACATGACAATGATTTCATTAAGGCGAAAAAGCGCCTGTACATGACGGCCACGCCCCGCCTGTACAGCGATTCCAGTAAGGAGAAGGCCAAGGAGGCCGACGCCTATCTTTGTTCAATGGATGATGAGGCCATGTACGGGCCGGAAGTCTATCGCATCGGCTTCGGCGAGGCGGTGGATAAGAAACTGCTCTCGGATTACAAGGTATTGGTGCTGACCCTGAATGAAAGCCAGATACCGGAAATCCTGCAAAAAGCCGTGGCTGACAAGGGTAAAGAAATAAATGCCGATGATGCCAGCAAGCTAATCGGCTGTATCAACGCTCTTTCCAAGCGGATGCTGGTGGATGAAGGGCTTTTGAAAGCTTCTGATCCCAACCCCATGCACAAGGCCGTGGCCTTTTGCCAGACGATCAAAGTTTCCAAAAAGATCACCGGCATTTTTAATGAGCATAAGGGCGATTACTATGACAGCCTGACTCCAAAAGAACGGGCGGAACTGGTGGGGGTTTCTTCGGATCACATTGACGGCACAATGGGCGCGTCCATGCGGGACGCCAAGCTCTCCTGGCTGAAAAGCGCCCCCGCTGATAAGAATGAATGCCGTATCCTGACCAACGTTCGTTGTCTCTCGGAAGGCGTGGACGTGCCCTCTCTGGACGCGGTGATGTTCCTTTCCGCCCGCAATTCACAGGTTGACGTGGTGCAGTCCGTGGGCCGGGTTATGCGCGTGTCCCCCGGTAAGAATTACGGCTATATTATCATCCCCGTGGTTATTCCCGTTGGGGTGGAGCCGGAAGATGCCCTGGACGACAATGAGCGTTTCAAGGTGGTCTGGACGGTATTGAACGCGCTTCGCGCCCATGATGATCGTTTCAACGCGATGGTCAACAAGCTGGAGCTGAATAAGCGTAGGCCGGAAGGGGGCGGCACGGTCATTGTCGGCGGTGTGGGGGGGTTATCCGATGATACAAGCCCTGGTGATGGAAAGCCCAAAAAACATGAGCAGATGTTCTTGCCCCTTCCGGAAATTGAGAAACTCCAAAAAGCCTTTTACGCCCGTATGGTGCAGAAGGTTGGCAACAAGCGGTACTTGGAGCAGTGGGCCGCCGATGTCGCCAAGATCGCGAAGAGTTATATTGAGCGCATAGGCCGCCTCATTGCCAAGGACGGGCCGCACAAGGCCGCCTTTGACGCTTTTCTGACCGGTATCCGCAAAAATATCAACCCGTCGGTGACGCCGGACGAAGTGGTGGAAATGCTGGCCCAGCACATGATTACCAAGCCGGTGTTTGAAGCCCTGTTTGAAAATTACTCCTTTGTCCAGAACAATCCCGTTTCTCAGGCTATGCAAGGTATGGTTGATTTGTTGGAAGAGCAGGCTCTGGAAAAGGATACTATCGTACTGACCCGCTTCTATGAATCAGTCAAATTGAATGTATCAAAAATAGATAACGCTAAAGGTCGTCAGTCGATCATCAAAGAGCTCTATGGAAAGTTTTTTAAGACCGCCGTCCCAGAAACCACAGAGAAATTAGGCCTCCTCTATACGCCGGTGGAGATTGTGGATTTTATCAACCATTCCATAGCCGCCGTCTTGGAGATGGAATTCGGCCGCAAGCTCTCGGATGAAAATGTGCATATCCTCGATCCCTTCACAGGGACGGGCACATTTATCGCGCGCCTGATCAAGAGTGGCCTAATCGAGCGGGATGCCTTGGTCCGCAAATACGGCAATGAACTCCACGCCAATGAAATTACCCTCCTGGCCTATTATATCGCTTCTATCAACATAGAAAATGTCTTCCATGACGTCATGGGCGAATGCGCGGCCTACCACCCCTTTAACGGTATCTGCCTAACTGATACCTTTCAACTCGGGGAAACGGAAGACGCTGACTCGCTCTTTACGCCCAAGTTAGCACAGAACTCCGAGCGCGTGGTGGCACAGCAAAAAGCTCCCATTCGGGTTATAATTGGCAATCCGCCATATTCCGTGGGGCAAAAATCAGAAAATGAGGCTCATCCGGTTTTAGCGTACTTGGCCTGCTATAGGCGTTACAATTCAATATCAAGCCGATGATTCGCAATTAGCATGTTTTGGGGAATTTTTTCGCAATAAATACACAATGTTGAACCGATCAATCGCTTTATCCGCTTGTGCCGTTTTCCTTG
>JAVBQN010000011.1:0-49548 GCA_031549025.1 Candidatus Adiutrix sp.
GGTGTCGAACGAGTGCCAGCACTTCAGATGGATATCGGACGTCCCCGGCCCGGAGGCGCAGTAGTCGCCCAGGCTGACCCCCACGGCCCGGGCGCAGAAGGACGAGGCGCAGGGCATGACCGGGGGGCGGTCGGTTTTTTCAAAGCGCAACGTCCGGAGCAGGCGGTCCAGATTTTCCTCATACAGTCGCAAATCAGCCATGTGTTTTTTCCTTGAAACGAAAAACCCCGGAGACTGGTGATCCAAGACCTCCGGGGCCGCAGTGTGGTGAGGCGTCAGGCCAGGGGGCCCACCGCGGCTTCCGCCGCTTTCAGAATTTCCCTCTGTTCCACCAGGCGGATGCAGGCCCCGGACTGGTCGGGCATGTATTCGTCCTTCTCCGTGCCGGGAAAGTCTTTTTTGATGCGGGCGTAAGCCGCGCCGGTGCCGGCCCCGAGCTTGAAGCCGGGCAGTTCCTTTTCAGTCAGGCTGATGGCCTGGGAGGCGATGAGGGTTTCAATGCCCAGAATCTTTTCCAGGTTCGTCAGGATGTGGCGGGCCTTGCGGGTGGCCCAGGGGGACATGCTCACGTGGTCCTCCTGGCTGCTCTTGGTGGTGATGTTGTCGGCCGTGGAGGGGAAACACAGGGTCTTGTTCTCGGAGGTGATGGCCGCCGCCGAGCAGGAGATGACCGCGTAGCCGCAGTTGAGGCCGGCCGGTTCCCCGGCCAGCATGGGCGGAATGCCGTAGCTGAGGCAGGGGTCGCAGATGGCGAAGAGGCGGCGCTCGGCGATGTTGCCCAGTTCGGTCAGGCTCATGGCCAGGATGTCCATGGCAAAGCCGATGGGCTCGCCGTGGGAGTTGCCGCCGCTGACGAAATCCAGGCCGCCGTCCCGGTTCCAGAAGACCAGGGGGTTGTCGGTGACCGCGTTGAGTTCCTTTTCGATGATCCCGGCGGCATAGTCGATGTTGTCGCGCACCGCGCCGTGAACCTGCGGCAGGCACCGCAGGGACAGGAGATCCTGCACCCGGGGCTTGTAGGTCGGATGGGTGATGTCGTTCTTCAGGTGCACTGCGCGGGCGGCCTCGCTGGTGCGGGTGCTGCCCTGGACCAGCTTGAGGATGTTGGCCGCGGCCCTGGCCTGGCCCGGGTGGTTCCCGACTTCCTGGTAGCGGGCGTCGAAGGCGCCCCATTCGCCGCGCATGGCCTCCAGCGAGAGGGCCCCGGTGAGGTCGGCCGTGCGGGCGAGGCTGTAGGCGTCGTGGATGTTCAGGGCCGCGTAGGCCGCGAACACGGTGGTGCCGTTGACGAGCGAGAGGGCGTCCTTGGCCTTGAGTTCAAAAGTCGGGCTCATCCCGGCCTTCCGGAGGGCCTCTTGGGCCGGCATCCGCCGGCCTTCATAATAGGCCTCGGCCTTTTCCAGGCCGATCATGGCCCCCACGATGTGGGCCAGGGGGCCCAGATCGCCGCTGCAACCCACCGTGCCCAGGGTCGGCACCACCGGGTGGACCCGGCGGTTGAGCATTTCCAAAAGGCGGTCCACGGTCTCCATGCGCAGGCCGCACACGCCCCGGCAAAAGAGGTTCACCCGCACCAGCATGGCCGCCCGCACCACTTCCTCCGGGAGGGGATCGCCCACCTGGCCGCTGTGGGATTTGATGATGTTGATCTGGAACTGATCGTTCTGCTCCGGAGTGATGCGGGTGTCCTTGAGCTTGCCCAGGCCTGTGGTGAAGCCGTAGATCGGCGGGGCGTCGGGGTTCATCCAGTGGTCCTCGATCCATTGCCGCACCTTGACGATGTTGGCCCGGCAGTCGGGGGCCACTTCCACCGGGGCGAATTCCCGGGTTACGCTCACCAGTTGGGCTATGGTCAGATCGCGTCCGCTCAAAACGATTTTGTTCATGTTTTCTCCTCAAAGTGTCCGGTCGATTTTTTTCCCGTTCCGGGGGTCTCAGTCCCGGCCGGGGCGGGACGTCAGATGAGCGACAATGCGGGCCGGGGTCAGGGGGAGCACGGTCAATTCCGCGCCCAGGGCCCGGTTGACGGCGTTGACCACGGCCGGGGCCACGGGCACGGTGGCGATTTCGCCGATGCTCTTGGCCCCGAAGGGGCCGCCGGGCTCGCCTTCCTCGACGAGGATGGTCTCCACGTCCGGCATGTCCGGGGCGTTGACCAGGTGGTATTTGTCGAAATTGCGGGCCGAGGGGCGACCCTGCCCGTCATACGCCAGTTCCTCGGTGAGCGCCAGGCCGAGCCCCATCTGCACCCCCCCGTAAATCTGGCCCTCCACCAGGCGACGGTTGATGGCCTGGCCGATGTCGTGGACGGCCAGGTATTTTTCGATTTTCACCAGGCCGGTCAGGGTGTCCACGGTGAGGTCCACGAAGTGGGCGCCGTAGGAGGCGGGATTTCGGGTGGGCCGGTGCTCCACCGCGACTTCTATGGACACGCGGCTTTTCCGTTCTATCTGGCGCACGGCCTCGCCCAGGGGAATCTCCCGGCCGTCGTGTTCCAGGACGCCGTTCCGCCAGGTCGCCGCCGGGCCCCAGAGCTTTTCGGCCTCATCCCGGAGTTTTTCCAAAACCTTTTCCGCGCACAACCGGGCGCATTCGCCCAGGACGTAAATGCCCCGGCTGGCCTGGCAGCCGATATCGTAATGATTGGCCAGGGTGTCGCCTTCCAGGGCGGTGATGCGTTCCGGGGCGATGCCCGTGACTTCGGCCACGATCTGGATCAGGGCCGCGACGGGCGCGTTGCCCATTTCGTGCACCCCGGCCCGCAGCACGGCCGAGCCGTCTTCCAGGAGCCTGAGGGACATGGCCGCCATATCGTGATAGATGGTGCCGTAATAGCCGTTGCCGTGGGTGCAGCAGGCGAAACCGGCCCCGCGCCGGAAGCGGCCGGAGCCCGTGGGCTCCCGCCGCCGGTCCCAGCCGAAGGCGGCCAGGCCCCGGGTCAGGCAGTCGCGGATGCGGGCGTTGCCGAGATTGGAGGCTCCGGAGGGGTCGGCCTCGTTGGGCTCCACCATGTTTTTCAGCCTGAAATCCACCGGGTCGAAGCCCAGGCGGGCGCAGAGAAGATCCGTGTGGATTTCGGTCAGGGCGTGGATCTGGGGCGAGCCGTAGCCCCGGCAGGCCCCGGCCGGGGTGGTGCTGGTGCGCACCACCCGGCCCCGGTAGTCCAGGGCCGGAATCCGGTAGAGGCGCGGAATTTTCTTGCCCATGGCCATCAGGACTTTTTTCGAGCCGCTGAGGTAGGCCCCGGCGTCCACGACCATTTCCACGCGCCGGCCCAGGATGCGGCCCTGGTCGTCCAGGGCGGTGGTCATGCGGCCGCGGACGGCGGCCCGGGTGCGGGTGCCCAGTACGGTTTCGGCCCGGCCGGTCTGGAGAAAGACCGGCCGGCCGAGCTTCCAGGCCGCCCAGGCCACGAGGGGCTCGTAGACCACTTCCTGCTTGCCGCCGAAAGTGCCGCCCATCCGGGTCTTGACGACCCGGATCTTGGCCAGCGGGAGCGGCACCACCAGGGACACGGCGTGCTGCACCCCGAACATGATCTGGCAGGGGCTGTGAACTTCCAGAATGTTTTCCGGACGGGGCCAGGCCAGGACCGCGTGGGGCTCCAGGGCCGCGTGGTGGATTTTGGGCGTGGTGACCGTGTCCGTGGCCACGGAGGCGGCCCGGGCCAGGGCTTCGTCGAAATCGCCGTAACCGATGCGGCCGGCAAAGGCGGCCTGGCCGTCGTCGTGGAGTTGGGGGGCCAGTTCCTCGGCGTCATCGAAGCCGATCACCGGGGGCAGATCCTCGTATTCCACGGTCACCAGGTCGCGGGCGGCCCGGGCGGTCTTCTCGTCCGGGGCCAGGACCAGGGCCAGGCGGTCGCCCACGTGGCGGGCGTGGCCGGTGAGGACGGTCTCGTCGGGGTGGTCGTCCTGGCCGGGAAACCATTCGCCGCTGTTGTAACGGACGGCGGGCGCGTCCTCAAAGGTCAGCACGATCACGCCGGGCAGCTCTTCAGCCTTTTCAGTATGAAGAGCCGTCACCCGGGCGTGGGCCCGGGAGCTCACCACCAGGGCGCCGTGGAGGGCGTTGGCCGGGGGCTCGTCGGCCAGGTAGTTGTAGCGGCCGCGCACCTTGTCCGGGCCGTCGGGCCGGGGCACGTTGTGCCCGACATAGCGGAAGTCGCTCATGCGCCGCTCCTTTCCGGGCGCGGTTCGCGCCCCAGTTCGGAGAAGACGTCCTGGCCCAGGGCCTGGACCGCGGATTGCTTGTAGCCCAGGGTGGAGCGGCCGGGAATACCCTCGGCCACGGCGTCCATCAGGGCCCGGTTGAATTTTTCCACGTCCGGTCCATGCTCCAGCAGCACGGCTTCAGCGGCCGGCGCCCGGCGCACGGCCCGGCCCAAAGTACCGAGGAACACCCGGGCCTCCCGGATTCCCCCCCCCTCGCCGGGGACGACGCTCACCGCCAGGTTCAGGCGGGCGATGCTCATTTCGCTGCGGCTGCCGACCTTGGCAAAGGCCGAAATGTGCCCGGGCCGGCGGGGCAGGCGAAACTCGGCGAGCACTTCGTCGTCGGCCCGGGCGCTCCGGTTGGGGCCGATGATGAAATTTTCCACGGGCAGGTCCCGGGAACCCCGGGGGGAGATCAAGCGGACCGTGGCCCCCAGGGCGGCCAGGGCCGGGGGCGTGTCGGCCGCCGGGGAGGCGTTGGCCGAATTTCCGCCCACCGTGGCCCGGGTGCGGATCTGCCAGGAGCCCACCCGTCCGGCGGCCAGGGCCAGGGCCCGGGCCTCCCGGTTCAGAAGTTGGTCGGCCGCGAGGCGGGCCATGGTTTCCAGGGCGCCGACGCGGATTTCCCGGGCGTCCGCGGCGATGCCCCGCAGTTCGTCCAGGCCCGAAAGGTCGACCAGCCGCGTCTCCGGAGTCAAAGCCCGGCCCAGGCGGGGGGTGAGGTCCGTGCCGCCGGCGACGAGGTGGATGCGGCCCGGAAAGCGGGCGAGGATGTCCAGAAGTTCGGCCACCGTGGCCGGGGCCAGAGGTTCAGTCCGGTTCATGGCCGCGCCTCCTTTCCCTGACCGGCGGCCGGGGCCGCGCCGGCTCGGGCGGCGGCCTCGACGGCGTCGATGATGGGCACAAAGCCCGTGCAGCGGCAGAGGTTGCCGGCCAGGGCCTTCTTAATTTCCGTCCGGGCGGGGAGGGGGTTTTTCAGCAAAAGCGCCTTGGCCGTCAGGATCATGCCCGGGGTGCAGAAGCCGCACTGGCTGGCCTCGTATTCCAGAAAGGCCTGCTGGATGACATCCAACTCGCCGTTTCGTTCCAAACCTTCGACGGTGACGATTTCCGTCTCCCGGGCCTGGACGGCGGGGGTCAGGCAGGAGCAGACCGGGTCGCCGTTCAGGAGCACCGTGCAGGCCCCGCACTCGCCCACCCCGCAGCCCTCTTTGACGCTGGTGAGATGGAACGAGTCCCGGAGGAGGTCGATGAGCCGGGTCTCGGCGGCCACGTCGGCCCGGGCCTTTTGCCCGTTGACGGTCAATTCGATGAGCATGGCACGATCCTTTCGGTTGGGGACGAGCTTACGCTTCCTTGGGGGTGATGCCTTCCTTGGCCAGGAAGTCCCGCATATCCTTGGCCAGGGACGAGGGCCGGCCGGGGGCGGCGTAGGCCTCTTCCCGACGGGTCACCTCGGCCAGGATGCGCCGGCGCTCGGCTTCGCGCTGATCCCCCCGCCCCATGGGGCCGCGATAGCTCAGGCGGGGGAGGAAGACCTCCTGGCGGCAGTGCTTCACGGTGTGGGGCTGGGTCAGGTACTGGCCGTCCGGGGCCACCTTGTCGATGATGTCCTCGGCCAGGGTTTCGGCGCTGATGGTGATGTCCTTCTTGAGGCGTTCGACCATGCCGATGATCTCGAGGTCCGTGACCGCCTTTTCCATGTTCATGGCGTTGAAGGACCCCAGGACGCCGGCGGCCTGGAAGGAGATGCTGCTGCCCGCCTGGCTGGCCGTCAGAAGGTTCATCATCGCTTCATAGCCGCTCTGGACCCCGTTGACGTCCGCGTCGGTGAGGCCGCCGCCGCCCAGGCGGGAGGGGAGTTGGTAGAAGCGGGCCAGTTTCCCGCCCCAGACCGCGCTGAGGGCCTGTTCCGGCGCGCCGCAGGCGATGCTGCCGGTCTTCAGGTCGCTGGCCGTGGTCAGAAAGCCGTAGATGGAATACGCGCCGGGCCGGACCATCTGGGCCAGGGCGATGCCGGCCAGGGTTTCGGCATTGGTCTGCACAAAGGCGCCGGCCAGGGTCATGGGCGCGGTGGAACCGGCCATGGCGCAGGGGGCCACGCAGACCGCCTGGCCCCGGCGGGCGAATTCCATGAGGAAATAGGTGGCGTGATGGTCCATCTTCAGGGGGCTCAAGGGGTTGGCCACCACGATGACCCGGGGCCGTTTCTCCATTTCCGCCCAGCCGCCGTTGGCCAGGGCGGTCATTTCCAACACTATCCGGGTGGTGCGTTCATTGCCGGCCGGGGTCAGGAAGGGCTTGTCGCTCAACTGGTGCAGCTGGTACAGGACATGCCCCACCGTGTCCTCGGGCTTGACGTCGCCGGGCTGCACGGCCAGGGCGGCCATGATGGGAATCTCCCGGGCGCTGTGGAAGAGTTTGGTGAAGCGGATAAAATCGCGCATTTCCGCGTCGCGCAGAAGGCCGTTCTCCTCCAGAAAAAACTGGGGGCCGCCGCCGGGGATGTGATGGGTTTCCTCACCGCCGATGAGGACGGCCTTGTCCGGATCGGGGCCGCTGACGGTGAAGCGGGACGGGGCCAGGCTGATGAGGTCCATGAGCTGCCGCTCGGTGAAATAGACTGTTTCGCCGTCCACCTTCAGGCCGTGCTTCTTGGCCAGTTCCACGGCCGCGGGCCAGTGAAAGCTCAGGCCTTTTTTGGCCAGGACCCGCATGGTGGCTTCGTGTATCTGTTTGACGCCTTGATCGATCACTGTATTGTTCCTCCTGTCCGGTGGTGAGGGGAGTTGGTTTTTCAGGTCAAGAGCCGGGAGAACCGGCGGCCGGTTCTCCCGGAGGGGGGGGGCCGGTTTATTCCACGATTTTTTCCCGGAAGAAAACCTTGCAGGCGGAGATCATCTGCAAGAAATAGATGAACAGCACGAAGAAACCGCCGGCCGCGGCCAGTTGCTTCACGCCGTCCACGCCCTGGGAGCCGCCGCCGAAGGCCGCCATGACGATGGCGATGGCCCCGACCACGAGGCCCCACAAAAGCTTCAGGCGGGCCGGAGGCTCGGTGCCGATGGGGACGTCCTTCATGCACATCGAGCCGATGTTGGTGAGGGTGGCGTCCGCCGCGGTGATGAACGACAGGGCGATGACGACGATGTTGACGGGCACGACAATGGCGCCCAGGCCGTAGGGCAGATGGTGCAGGTATTCCCACAGGCCCATGACCGCGCCGCCCTTGTTGATGGCCCCCACCAGGTCGGCCGTGCCGCTCATCTGCATGTCGAGAGCCGAGTTGCCCCAGACCCCGAACCAGACGAAGCTGAAGATGGTGGGCAGAATCCAGTTGACCAGCATGAATTCCCGAATCGTGCGGCCGTAGGAGATGATGGCCAGGAAGATGCCCATGATCGGGGCATAGGCGATCCACATGGCCCAGTCGAACAGGGTCCACCATTGGGTCAGGGCCGCGCCGCCGATGTCGATGGGATCAAAGCCCCAGAGGCTGAAATTGTCCATCCAGACCGCGAAAGCGGCCGTGCTGTTGCGGCAGATGAACAGAATCGGGCCCGTGACCAGCAAAAGGATGATCAGGGCGTAATAGAAGTAGGCGTTGATGCTGCCCACCACTTTCAGGCCCTTGTCCAGCCCGACGTAGGAGGACAGGGAGAAGCAGACGGTGATCATCGCGCCGATGATGACGAAAAGGCTCAGAGATTCATTGACCCCGTAGCTCTTCAGGCCCGTGATGATCAGGGTGATGCACATGGTCAGGCCGGCGGTGATGCCCACGCCGATGGCGATCATCGACAGGGTGTCGATGGTGGCGCCCAGGGGGCCCCTGGTGACTCGTTCGCCGAAGAGCGGTTTCAAGGTGGCGGTGACGGTCAGTTTCTCTTTTTTGTTGAAATACAGATAGGCCACCAACACCCCGCACAGGGCGTACATGGCATACGGTATGGCCGTCCAGTTATAGAAGGTGCGGGCCAGGGCGAAGCGGGCCGCTTCCGGGGTGAAGGGGGCGATGCCGGTCTTGTCCAACTCTCCCCAGATGTTGCCGTAATAGATGATGGGCTCGTTGACGCTCCAACTGACGATGCCGGCGGCGATGCCGCCGGTCAGGGCCATGGCGAACCAGCTGAGCATGGAGAATTTGGGCTTGGCGTCCTTGCCGCCCAGCCGGATATTGCCCAGCTTGGAGAAGGTTATGATTCCCACCAGCAAGAGGCCGCCCATGGCCACCCATTGGTAGAGCCAGCCGAAAGAATTCAGGGACCAGCCGAAGAAGGTCTTGCAAACCTCGGTCAAAGCCTCGTTTTGGAAAATGCCGATCACTGCGGCGGTGAGAAACATAATGATGGCCGGAGTGAAAACGGCCCACCTGATCCTTTTGCCAAGCTCTCCGTTGGAGGCCTTTATTTCTTCACTCATCATTCTTCCTTTCTGGTTTGGAGGTGTCGGTCAGGTCCCGGAATTTCGGCCGCTGAAGAGCCCTAGTTTCCAGATGTATTATATATCGCCTCGGCCGCGGCCGGTTTAAAAGTGGTATTCGGGTAATGAGATGTGATGCTGAACCATTGTTTAGTTATAAAGCAAGTAAAAGGCCAAGTGGCGGCCTGGTCGCTTTTTGTTAGTATTTTAATTATTTTCAATATGTTATGAAGATTAAGCAAAAATATGCAAAAATGGTGGCTTGCCTTTCTCTGAAAAAAATGCAAAAATATGCAAAATGGTTTGCCTGCTTTTGCTTCAATCTAGCTTTCACCTGGCCGTTTCATGCGGCCGCCCACCCCTGGAGGCCCTGTGCTCCCCGACTTCCCCCCGGAAAACGGCCTGACCGGCGCCAGCCTGCTGGCCGCTTTCAACAATCTTCCCCACGGCTTGACCATCACCGACGCCAATGGGGTGATTATCTTTTACAACGATGTTCAGGGGCGGATCGACGGCCTGACCCGGGAGGAGGTGATAGGCAAGCACATCAGCGAAGTCTACGTGCCCTCCCTGGACAACAGCCCCACCATGGCCGTGCTGCGGACCCGGCAGCCGATTTACGACATGTTTCTGATGTATGAAACCAACGAAGGCCGGGTGATCAACTCCACCCACACCGTGTTCCCCCTTTTTGACCGGGGCCGGATCATCGGCAGCGTCTGTTTGATCTATCCCCTGACCCCCGCTGATCCCGAGCCTCGGCCGGGCGGGCTGGAGGCCCGGGAGTCGGTCCAGTTCGGCAATCTCATCGGCAGTTCCCCGGTTTTTCGGGCTTCCATCAACGCGGCCCTGGCCGCGGCCGACAGCCCCTCGAGCGTGTTGATCTACGGCGAGACCGGGTCGGGGAAAGAGCTCCTGGCCCGCCAACTGCACGAGCATTCCCAAAGAGCTTCCCGACCGTATGTGGCCATCAACTGCAGCGCCATCCCGGCCACTCTGCTGGAGGGCACCCTGTTCGGCTCGGTCAAGGGGGCCTTTACCGGGGCCCAGAACAGCCCGGGGCTGTTCGAAGAGGCCCAGGGCGGCACGGTCTATCTGGACGAAGTGGATTCCATGCCCATGGAGCTTCAGCCCAAGCTCCTCCGGGTCATCCAGGAGCGGCGCGTGCGGCGGGTGGGGGCCATCAAGGAGCGGGAGGTGGACATCAAGCTCATCAGCTCCTTTTCCGGCGACCCCCTGGAAGCCATCCGGGCCGGGCGGGTGCGGGCCGACCTCTTTTACCGGCTGGGCGTGGTCATCGTCCAGATTCCGCCGCTGCGCGAACGGCTGAGTGATCTGCCGGGCCTGGTGTCCTTTTTCATCAACAAGCACACCGCTATTCTGAAAAAGAAGGCCAACGGCCTGGCCCCGGAGGTCATGGCCACCTTCAAGCGCTACCAGTGGCCGGGCAATGTCCGGGAGCTGGAGAACGTCATCGAGGGAGCCCTGAATATGATTGTGGAAGGGGGGACCATCGACCTGTCCCATCTGCCGCCCTATTTTAGGCACGTCCTCGGCGCCGCTCCGGAACCGGCCGCTTCGGCGAAAGAGGCCGGGACCGCCGATTCCCGGCCGGACCCGGCCCAGATGGTTCCGAAGGCGGAGCCCCCCCTGGGCGATCGCGAGGAGCGGCCGCGCGTGGGCCGCCGGGAGATCGTGGAGGCCCTCAGCGGCAGCCGGGGCGCCCTGACCGAGGCCGCCCGGGCCTTGGGCCTGTCGCGCCAGGTGCTGGCCTATCGGATGAAGAAATATGGCTTGAACCGGCGGGATTTCGATGTATGAGGCGGGCGGGCCCAAAATCCTCCTTGACTATCCGGGGGAAGCGTGCGATCCTACGCCTTGAGCTGTATACAGGTTAATCCGCCGCGGGCCCTTGATTTAATTGGCCCGGCGGAATTTTAAGGAGACCGCTATGCCCGTTCTGCTGGAAGAGGAGGCCCGTTTCCCCCTGCCCCCCATGCGCCGAGTCCGGCAGACCTTTCCCCGGCCCAGGCTGGACGACCCGGCCGGGGCCCTGACCCAAGAACTGGCCCGGCCCGAGATCCGGGCCCGGATCAAGCCCGGGGCCCGGGTGGCCCTGGCGGTCGGCAGCCGGGGCATCCGGCACCTGCCCGAACTGGTCCGGGCCGCCCTGGCGGGGCTTAAAGCCGCCGGGGCCCGGCCTTTCGTGGTCTCGGCCATGGGCAGCCACGGCGGGGGTACGGCCGAGGGGCAGCGCCGGCTTCTGGCCGGCTACGGCCTCACCGAAGAGACCCTGGGCGTGGAGATCGTCACCAGCCAGGAGGTGGTGTCCCTGGGCCGTACTTCCCGGGGCCTTGAGGTCTTTTTCGATAAAGCGGCCCTGGAGTCCGACCTGGTGGTGCCCTTAAACCGCATCAAGCTCCACACCGATTTCGTGGCCGACATCCAGAGCGGCCTCTGCAAGATGCTCGTCATCGGCCTCGGCAAGCACCGGGGCTGCACGGCCATCCACGAGGACGGGGTGGCGACGTTCGGCCAGACCCTCCTGGAGGCGGTGGAAATCATCAGGCACAAGGCCCCGGTGGGCTTCGGCCTCGGGGTGGTGGAAAACGCCTATGACGAGACTTTCCTGGTGGAGGCCCTGCCCGTCGAAACCCTGGTGGCCCGGGAAAAGGAGCTCGTGGTCCTGGCCAAGGAGAACATGCCGGCCCTGATGATTCCGGAAATCGACGTGCTGGTGGTGGAACAAATCGGCAAGAACATATCCGGGGCCGGCTTCGACCCCCAGATTCTGGGCCGCAGCTGCCTTCTCCCCGCTTTCGCCCGGCCGGTCCCGGCCATCAACCGGATGGTCCTTCTGGACCTTACGCCCGAAACCCACGGCAACGCCATCGGTCTCGGCTATTTTGACGTCACCACCCGGCGGGTCTTCGACCAATTGGACCTGGAGTCCACCTACGCCAACGCCGTGGCCGTCAAGTGCCCGGAGGACGTGAAAATCCCCCTCATCGCCGCCTCGGAGGACGAGGCCGTGCGCGTGGCCATCCAGACGGCCCGGGGCGCGGACCGGAGCCGTCTGCGAATCGTGAAAATCAAAAACACCCTGGACCTGGAGCTCATCGAGGTCTCCGAAGCCCTGTGGGACTATGTGGCCGGCCAGCCCGGAATGGAGCTGCTGTAGCCTTTCCCGAATACCGCTCCAAATCAGACGGGGGGTATTCACCCGCGAGGCTCGGGCCCCCCGGAGTGAATACCCCCGCCGCATTTCGTCCGCCCGCGCGTCGGCTATTTTTTCACGGAGCCCTTGATATAGGCCCCGATAGCTTCGGCCAGTTCCTCGGCGTCGCCCCTGGTCACGTCGTGATGGGTGACCAGGCGGTAGACGCCTTCCGAGGATGGGGGCAGGGTCTTGAAACCCCGGCTGAAGAGATAGGCCACCAGGCCCTCGTGGTCGAAGTTCGGCCAAGTGATGCGGAAGAAGACCATGTTGATCCGCATGTCGGCGCCCACCGGTTCCACGTGGGGCAGTTCGGCCAGACGCCCGGCCAGAAGGCGGGCGTTGTCGTGGTCCTCGGCCAGGCGGGCGGTCATTTGGGTCAGGGCGATGAGCCCGGCGGCGGCCAGGATTCCGGCCTGGCGCATGCCTCCGCCGAGCACCTTGCGGCAGCGGCGGGCCTCGGCGATGAATTCGGCCGATCCGCAGATTACGGAACCCACCGGCGCGCAAAGGCCCTTCGAAAGGCAAAAACTTACCGAATCGGCGCAGTCGGCCAGGTCCTTGGCCGTCACGCCCAGGGCGGCGGCGGCGTTGAAAATCCGGGCCCCGTCGAGATGGACCAGGAGCCCGCGCTGTTGGGCGGCCTGGCGAACCTCCCGCATGGCGGACAATTCCTGCACCTGCCCGTTGCCCACGGCGTTTTCCATACAAACCAGACGGGTGCGGGGATAGTGCAGGTTCGCGGCCCGCACCAGGCGGTGGACGTCGGCGGCCGTGACCTGGGCCGCCGGGGCCTGGGCGCAGCTCACCCCGGACAGGCGGGCCGCCCCCCCGACTTCGTTGGCCACGATGTGGCAGTGGTCGCCGGCGATGAGTTCGTCCCCGGGGCGGGTCTGGGCCATGATGGAAATCTGATTGCCCATGGTGCCGGTGGGCACGAGCACGGCCGCCTCCTTGCCGAGAGTGCGGGCGGCCAGTTCCTCGAGGCGGTTGACGGTGGGGTCGTCACTGAAGACGTCGTCGCCCACTTCGGCCTCGAACATGGCCCGGCGCATCTCCGGGGTGGGCCGGGTGACGGTGTCGCTTCTGAAATCTCTGTACTCCATCCTGGTTTCCTCCGCTGTATAAAATAGCTTGCAATCAATCGTCCAAGGTGCCGTAAAGCAGTTTTTTTAAACCATATTCCACCCGATATCGGGCCGTGGTCAGGGAATCCATCACCGGGCGGCCCCGTTTGCGATACGCCTCCCGAAAAATCCGCCCCAGTTCCTCCCCGGAAATCCCGTCGTGAACCCCGAGGGCGAATTCCACGAATTCCTTTTGTTCCGGGGTTATCCGGGTATGGATGCCGGAGAAGAGGGCCCGCGGCCGGGCAAAATCCGCGGCCCAACTGGCGGCCAGATCACCTTTGGGGTGATTGGGGTCGGACAGGTTGAAAGCCTTGGACTCCTCGCCCCACAAGGAAAACGGAATGCCCATCTCGACGCTCAGGTAGGCGTAGGACCCCGGCTCGTTGGACATGGTGTATTTGAAGTGGCGCAGTGTTTCGTACAGCCGGTCGCCGAAAAACACGTCGGCCGCGTCGCCGGCCGTATAGACCGGAAGGCCGTTTTCCATATAGGGGCGATGGCGTCCCTTGCGGATGTCGTGGACATGCATCTGCACGCACACCGGCTGGAATTCGGCGGGCAGCGCCTTGATTTCCCTGATGTAGTTCCGAACATCGTAGCCGGTTTCAATGGCCGTGGTCGAGTGGGCCGGAAAAACGAGGGCGCCTTTGGCCTCCGGATGGGGGACGATCCCGTGCCGGCGCCGGTGGCGGACGTTGGGGCAGGTGACCAGGTAACAGGGTTTGTCCGAAAGGCTTTGGTAGCGGCGCAGCTTGTCGGGGTTGAAGACCAGCATGGCCTCGGCGTCGTTTTCCAGTTCGTGGGGCGTGACCTTGCTTTCGTAGTTCAAGCCGTGCTGGGAATAGACGTACAGCGGCCGGTGCTCCGGATACCCGGCGTATTCCCGGTAAAACCGCCCCAGGGAATACATTTCGGCGGTCATGTATTTCCGCTTGTATAAACCTTTGAAAGCCGCGCGCCGGTCGCACAGCCGGGCTATCTTTTCCTCGGAATAGCCTTGATGGTCGAACATGTCTCAGAATTCCCGCTCGGCGGCCAGGGCGTATATATGCTCCCCGTGCCGGTCCCACAGGGCCTGGGCCGCGGCCAGATCTTCGGGCGTGTTGATGTCCAGGCCCGCGATCCGGTTGAGGACGTAGCCGTATTCGTTGTCGTTGGCCCGTCGGCCGGCCAGGATATCGGCGGTCCGGTTGATGTACAGGGCGCCGTTGACGATGTACACCGGCGGGAGGTCCTGCCGCCGGACGTCGCTCGGCACCGTCAAAAGCGGCGTCATCCGGCCGTCCTCGGCCATGGTGCGCATGAACAGGGGATGCTCGGCCACGGGCGAAACCGTGGCCAGGCTGGTGAGGCCGTGGTCGAGGAAGAAATCGAGGCCGGCCCGGATCACGGGCGCGCTCCGCCAGGGTGAGGTGGGTTGGAGAAAAACCAGCAAATCGTACGTCCGGCCTTGCTCGGCCAGGGTTTGCAGCGCGTGTACGGCCACGGGCTCGGATTTGGCCGCGTCGCCGGCCAGTTCCGGCGGCCGCTGGAAGGGGGTTTGCGCGCCGGCCGCCCGCGCCGCCGCCGCGATGTCCCCGTGGTCGGTGGAGACCACCACGTCGGCGAAGCAGCCGGCCTGGAGGGCGGCGGAAACGGTGTGCGCCAAAAGCGGCCGGCCGGCCAGGGGAGCCAGGTTTTTCAGGGGAATGCCCCGGCTGCCGCCCCGGGCGGGGATGAGGGCCAGTATGGAATGGTCTTTATACCGCATCGAAATTCAGGGTGTTGAATTGTTTCTGGAGCGGGGTGGTCCAAAGCGTGCCGCTTTTGACTATCCGGTGGAATTTTTCGGCGCTGCCGCCGGCGCCGAAATACAGCGACTGGTGGGCGTGTCGCGGCGCCTCGGCCATGGCCCGCGTGATGTCTTCTATTTCACAGTCGACATGAAGGATGTTTTTCAGCACCGACGAATCATAGCGGCCCGCCTGCCGGCTGCCGATATCGATGGCCGGGGTGCCGTAGACGCAGGCCTCCCGCACCCCGGCGCTGGAATTGCCGATGATGAACCGGGCGTTCTTCAGGAGAGTCAGGAAACTTTCGAACCGCAGGGACGGGAAAGAGCGGAAGCGCCCGGCCGGCTTCAGGGCCTGGTAGGCGCGGCGGATGTACTCGTGTCCCGGGTCGTTGTTGGGCAGGATGACCACATAGTTATGGGGCGATTGATTCAGGGCCTGGACCAGGATCCGGGCTTGCCGGCTCAGATTTTCCAATTCCGTCACCACCGGGTGATAGATAAGGAGGGCATAGTCGTCGAACTCGATTTCGTAGTACGCGCGCACTTCCGGCAGGGGCGGCAGGCTCTCGCTCAGCATGATGTCCACGTCCGGGGAACCGATGATGAAGATGTTCCGTTCCGGTTCCCCCATTTGAATCAGCCGGGACCGGGCCTCCCCGTTGGCCACGAAATGGAGCTGGGCGAATTTGCTGATGGCGTGGCGAATGGATTCGTCGATGGTGCCGGAGACCTCGCCGCCTTCGATGTGCCCCACCAGGATGTTGTTGAAGGCGCCCACGATGGCCCCGGCCATGGCCTCCAGCCGGTCGCCGTGGACGATGATCATGTCCGGCCGCTTTTGGCGGACAAAGGCGGAAAAGGCGCCGATCACGTTGGCCAGATTGATCTCCATGCGCGCGTCATAGTGATAGTTCTCGTCGCAGAAGAGGTTGGCGAAGCCGTCTTTGGCTATCTGGGTGTGGGTCGAGCCGCAGAAGTCGAGCATGTGCATGCCGGTGGCGAAGATTTGCAGATCGATTTCCGGGTCGTCGCGCAAAATTTTCAGGATGGGCTTGAGCTTCCCGTAGTCCGCCCGGGTGCCGGTGATGAAGGCGATGGTGTTCATTTCCCGGGCCCGATCATGGCCCAGTCCGGATGGGTGCCGGCGGGGATGGGCACAGTGGCGGTGCGGCCCAGAAGGCCGGCGTAGGCTTCGGCGGGGATGGCTCCCGTGCCCGGCCGCTTGACCCAGAGGTTCACGGTGGTCAGTTCCTCGCCGGGGGCGATATCGCGGATGGCCACGACCGTGGCGAAGGCGAAGCGGCTGGTGACCGCCTCCTCCGGGGCGGCTTGTTTATGGCCGCCCCGCATCAGGGCGATTTCCGCGGCGCCCTGGAGCAGTTCGCGCAGGGCGGCCGGGTCCATGGAACAGGCGATGTCCGGGCCGGGCCGGTCCATCGAGTCGGTGAAGTGGCGTTCCACGATGGCCGCGCCCAGGGCCACGGCGGCCAGGCAGGCGTGGTTGTTCAGGGTGTGGTCGGAAAGCCCGGCCAGGGTGCCCGGAAACGCGGCCAGGAGTTCGGTCAGGGCTCCCAGGCGCACCAGATGGGGCGGGGTGGGGTAGAGGTTGGTGGTGTGCAGGAGCGCGTGGGGCACTTTATGCCGTTCCAGGATGGCCACGGTCTTGCGTATGGATGCCAGGTCGTTCATGCCCGTGGACACGATCATGGGCCGGCCGAAGCGGGCTATGTGCTCGATCAACGGATAGTTGTTGCATTCGCCGGAGCCGATTTTATAGGCCTGGACCTCGAACTCCCGCAGCCGGTCGGCCGCCGCCCGGGAAAAGGGGGTGCTGAGGAAAAAGAGTCCCGCCCGCTCCGCATATCGTTTGAGCTCGTACTCCTCGTCCCGGGAGAGGGAACATTCCTCCATGATGGAGAAAATGGAGCGGTCGGCATTGCCCGGTTTCACCTGGCGGGCCGCCGGGCTCATCTCGTCATCCACGATATGGGTTTGGTGCTTGACGCATCGGGCCCCGGCCTTTTGGGCCGCATCCACCATCTGTTTGGCCACCGTCAGGTCGCCGCCGTGATTGATGCCGATTTCCGCTATGACCAGCGGCGGGCCGCTTTCCGTGACTTCCAGCTCTCCCAGACGCAAAGGTGCGCGCATGATCGTAAAAACGCCTCTCGTGAACGTGTTTTCAAACTCCCGTCAGGCCTCCTGAACATATGCTGACGAAAAGTGTTAAAAGTCTATCATCAGGCTCCTTTTTTTTCAAATAAAAGTTTAGGGGAAAGCATGGCCGGCCCGGGGCCGTCGGCGGCCTCCGCCGCGGTCGGCAAGGGCGCGAAGCGCCCCTCAGGCCCACCCGCCGATCACCCGGGCGTTCAGCATGGTGCGTTCGAGCCGCTGGATGGACCGCATGGCCCGCAGGTAGGCCGGGTCCCGGGCCGGCGGCGCGGCGGCCGAGGGGTCGCCGCCCACCCCGGGACCGGCCACCTCCCGGATGATCTGGAGAGCGGTCTTCCCGGCCTGGGCGGCCCGGGCCGCCGGATCGTCCGACTGGCCGGCCGACCCCATGGCGGCGGGGGGCGCCGAATCGGGGTACAGCAGTTCCAGGCCCCGGGACAGGGCGTTCCGGGCCGCGAAGGCCGGGTTGAAATAGGGATCGTCGGTGAGGTTGGGCGCCCCGGCCAAAACATGCCGGGTGTCGGACGGCGCCAGAAGCGTCCGGATTCTGGCGGCCGCGTTCTGGCCCGCATAGGACGGATTGAAATACGGATCTTTGGTCATGATCGGCGGCCCGACGGTGGGCAGGGAAGCGCTGCCGGCGCTGTGTGTCGTGGTCATAACGGTCGTGGCCTCCTGGGCGGCGTAGGCCGGGTCATAGGTGATCTGCCGGCCGACCGGGGTCCGGCCGGGCCTGGGCGAGCGGGCGGCCGGGGTGGAAATGTCGGCCAGACCCGGATTTTCCAGTTGCAAATCCAGGCGGCCGCTCCAGGTGTGGTATCCCGGCCGGAACTGGTAGGTCTCGGCTCCGTTGGCGCTGAACTGGTAATAGCGCTCGGCGGCCCAGCGCCCGGCGGACTGGGCGATCTGCTGGGGGTGGCGGGCGATGGAATCCTCGTCCAGCGGGTCGGCCGTGGGCTCCCGTCGGGGCCGGATGTCCAGGTAACGCTGGATGGCGTCGATGACGGCGTCCACCGGGGGGCCGGGCGTGTTTTGCACGTCCAGCCGCATGTGCCGTTCCAACTGCCGGCCCGGGGCCGGAGCATAGTCCGTGATCTCCGCCGGCCGGGTGTTGTCGATGCGGGCCCGGGGGCTCACGGCCCGGCTCTGGGCGATATAATTGGGAAGGCGGGCGGGGTTGTGCAGCGTATGCCCCAGCCGCTCCCGGGTCACGTCGCGCACCTGGCTGAAAACCTGGCCCGGGGCCGAGATCCGGGGCGAGGTCACCGGGCTGGACGGCTGGGGAACGTTGTGGTGCATGGGCTCTCCAGTTATGAGGGCGCCTCGGAAAAAAAAGACGCCCACCCTTTGAACGCGGACCGCTCTGCTGTCGGGCGGTCACTATCCGGGCGGCGCCTTCCGGGCGCGTTTATGGAGCCTCATCCGCTGAGGTATTTTTATTATAATCCTCCCGCAGGAAAATATCAAGCTGCTCCTGAGGTTTGCGCCGGGCCGGCGCCTTTTGGTTTTTTTCGCCGAATGGCCTATAATGGCCTCAACTTTACCGGAAAGGACCATTTATGAAGATCTACATCGCCTCCAGCGCCCGGAACATGCACGGGGTGCAGCTTTTGCGGGACGCCCTGGTCGCCCGCGGCCACCAGATTCTGGACTGGACGGCCCTGGCCCCGCCCCTGGCCGACCACCTCTCCCCCGAGGCGCGGCGCCTGGCCCTGGATTCGGACGAGCGGGGCGAAATTTTCGCCTTCTGCGCCCAAGCCTGCGCCGAGGCCGACCTGCTGATCTACCTCGGCCCGGCCGGCCAGGACGCGGCCTGCGAAGTGGGCATGGCCTACTCGGCCGGGGTGCCGGTCATCGGATTGGCCGCCCCCACGGAAAAACCGGGGCTCATCCTCACCCGGGCCGTCACCACCTGGGCCCGCGATGCCGGGGCCTGCCTGGAAGCCGTGGACCGGCTTGAAAAAAGTGGCCGCCTGTAAAGGCGGCCGGTAAAAGGGCGTTTCCGGCCCGGCCTTTCAGTCTTCTTTGATCGGCCACTGGCCGGCCGGGAGGCCGTAGCGGATGGAGAGGTCCCGGGACATGGATTTCAGGGTTTTGATCACCTGGTCCTTTTTGTCGAGCATGCGGGTTTTGGGGCCGGTGACGCTGATGGCCGCGTAGGAACGGCCCTGGTGGTCCAGAATCGGCGCGCCCACGCAGAAGATGCTTTCCAGGGTTTCGCCGTCGTCGAAGGCGTAGCCCAGGGCCCGCACCCGATCCAGTTCCTTTTTGAAGGCCACCGCTCCCCGGATGGTGGAGGAGGTAAAGCGTTCATATTTGATTTTCGGGAGGATCCGGGCCCGGACCTCCTCGTCGGCGAAGGCCAAGAGGCACTTGCCCAGACTGGAGGCATACAGGCTCACCTCCGACCCTAAATTCAGGTTCAGGCGGGCCTGGAAAGAGGGGGCGGCTTCGATTTTGTCCACGCAGATGGGGCGGTCCTGCGCGCCCATGATGGCCACGTGGACCACTTCCCGGAACGTGGCGGCCAGCTGTTCCAGAGACGGCCGGGCCAGAACCCGGAGCCCCCCCCGCTCGATTTCCCGTCCGCCGAGCTGGAACATCTTGGTGGTGTTGAAATAACGGCGGTCGGAACGGTCCTGGTCCACGAAATCCCGCTGCTTGAGAAGTTTCAGCAAACGGTGCAGGGTGCCCTTGTCCAGCCCCAGGCGCTGGTGGAGTTCCGCCAGGGCCGAAGGGCCGTGTTCACTCAAATCTTCAAGAATATCCAACGCTTTATTGACGGAATTGCCGGCCGGCGCTTTATCGGTCATGACGGTCTCCCGGGGTTGGGGCTTCGTTGCGGCGGTTATTTTTTTGCCGTTTATAGGTGATGGATATTTTTAACATAGGCAACCAAATTTTACAATATGAAATTTTTTTCAATGAAACTTGCTCCAAATCAGAGGGGGTTTTTTAAATTTATTTATTTATTACAATGTATTGCTTAAAATAAAAGATTGGCGATCACGGTTACGGAAAATGTGATTGACAAAAGAAAGTCCTCATAGTAGTTTCGTCATATTCAATAATGTTTCACGGGCTGAAATTTTTTTCAGCCGACCATCTCCACATATCCCGAAGGAGACGCCCATGGCCAAAATTCTGGTGATCAATCCCGGTTCCACCTCCACCAAAATCGCGGTTTACGAGGATGAACAGCCGCTGTTTATGGAATCCATCGAGCACGACCGGGCCTCCCTGGCCCCGTACCCCACTATTTACGACCAGTACGAGATGCGCGGCGGCCTGGTGCGCGACGCCCTGGCCAAGCACGGGATCAAGGAGACGGACCTGGCGGCCGTGGTGGGCCGGGGCGGCCTGTTGCCCAAGGCCCAGGCCGGGGCCTACCTGGTGACTCAGCCGCTTCTGGACACCCTGCGGCACAGGCCCCAGAGCGACCACATCTCCAACATCGGGGCCGCCCTGGCCCGGAGCATCGCCGCTCCGTTGGGGCTGTCGGCCTATATTTATGACCCGGTCACGGTGGACGAGCTCGAGCCCATCGCCCGCATCACCGGCCTTAAAGAGATGGAGCGGCGCGGCCAGGGCCACAACCTCAACATGCGGGCCGCGGCCATCAAGAAGGCCCAGGCCGAAGGGCGCGATTACCACGACCTGACCATCATCGTGGTGCACATGGGCGGCGGCACCAGCCTGAGCCTGCACCATCAGGGCCGGATCGTGGATATGATCTCCGACGACGAGGGGCCTTTTTCCCCGGAACGGGCCGGCGGTCTGCCGGGTTTTCAGTTGATGGCCCTGGCCACCAACGGGGAATACGATTATCCCAAGCTGTTCAACAAGGTCTGCCGCCAAGGGGGGCTGGTGTCCCACTTCGGCACCGCCGATGCCCGGGCGATATTGAAAATGATGGAGGAGGGGGACCGGCAGGCCGCTCTGGTCCTGGAGGCTATGTGTCACAACGTGGCCAAGAATGTCGGCAAGCTCGCGGTGGTGACCCGCGGCAAGGTGGACCACATCGTCCTCACCGGCGGGCTGGCCCATTCCCAGATCTTTACCGATTGGATCGCGGAACGGGTGTCCTTCATCGCCCCGGTGGCGGTCATCCCCGGGGAGAACGAGATGGAAGCCCTGGCCCTGGGCACCCTGCGCGTTTTGCGGGGGGAAGAGAAACCCCGTAAATATCAGCCGGTGGCTTGAAAAACCGGTTCCTCAAACAGTGAAGAAAAGGTGCATGGCAATGAAGACTGGCGATTTGATCTGGGGCGGCATCCTGGCCCTGATAAGCCTGGGGCTGGTGTTCCCCGCCAGCCGCGAGGCTTTTGTGACGTTGACCCATAACCACTACTACCCCATGAGTTTTCTGAAATTCGCGGTCCTGGCCACCATGGGCGAAATGCTGGCCGTGCGCATCCTCATGGGGGGCTGGCGGAGGCCCAAGGGCATGTGGGCCAAGGCCGGGGTGTGGGGTGTGCTGGGCATCGTCATCGCCCTGATGTTCGGGACCTTCAACGGCGGGGCCAAGGCGGTCATCGCCGCCGGGCTCCTCCCCGGCGGCGAGGGTTTTCTCGGCGTTTTTCTGGTGGCCTTCTACACCAGCACGCTCATGAACGTCACCTTCGGCCCGGTGATGATGGGCACCCACCGGGTCACCGACACCCTGATCGACCGGCACATCGACGGGCTGGCTCCGGGCGGCGTCCTGGGAGCCATCGCGGCCGTGGACTGGGTGGGCTTCATCAACTTCGCGGTGCTGAAGACCGTGCCCTTCTTCTGGATTCCGGCCCATACCCTGGTGTTCCTCCTGCCCCCGGAATACCGGATACTGGCCTCGGCCTACCTGTCGATCGTCCTGGGGGGCATGATGGCCTACGTCAAGCGCCAGGCGCAGTTGAAAGCGGCGGCCGGGGCCTGATTCCGCACCGTTCTGTCCGGCGGACCGGTCCGCCGGGTGAGAGTATCACGTCCGATTCGCTCGATTTTTATTTAGGGAGGTCTCATGAAAAAACTATTGACCGGCAATGAAGCCATCGCCCTGGGGGCCATCGAGGCCGGCGTGACCTACGCCGGCGCCTATCCCGGCACCCCCTCCACCGAAATTCTGGAAAATTTGGGGGAACATCCCCGGTCCGAGATCATCGCCGAATGGGCGCCCAATGAAAAGGTGGCCCTGGAATCGGCCATCGGGGCCTCCATCGCCGGGGGCCGGGCCCTGGCGGCCATGAAGCACGTGGGGGTCAACGTGGCCGCGGACCCCCTGATGAGCTTCGCCTACAGCGGGGCCAACGGCGGGCTGGTCCTCGTCAGCGCGGACGACCCGGGCCTCCACTCGTCCCAGAACGAGCAGGATAACCGGTATTACGCCAAATTCGCCAAAATGCCCATGGTGGAGCCGGCCGACAGCCAGGAAGCCAAGGACATGGTGGCCGCCGCTTTGGAGATTTCCGAAAAATTCCAGCGTCCGGTCCTGTTCCGCACCACCACCCGCGTCAACCACAGCAAGAGTGTCGTCGAATTCGGGCCCGTCACCAAGCACCCCAAGCGGCCCTATACCCGCGAGACCCGCTTTGACCTGGTGCCGGCCGTTTCCAAGAAGCTGCACGTGGAACTTGAAAAATGCCTCATCGAGATGGCCGCCTTTTCCGAGGAGACCCCGCTCAATTTCATCGAATGGCACGACAAAAAAATCGGCGTGGTGGCGGCCGGCGCGGCCTACCAGTACGCCCGCGAAGTTTTCGGCGAAAAGGCCTCCTATCTCAAGCTCGGCTTCACCTTTCCCCTGCCGATGAAGAAAATCCGCGGCTTCGCCGCCCAGGTGGAGACGCTGTATGTGATCGAAGAGCTGGAACCCTTCATGGAGGAACAGATCAAGGCCGCCGGCATCGCCTGCATCGGGAAGGAAAAACTTCCCCTGTGCGACGAACTGGCGCCCTCCGTGGTGGCCAAGGCCCTGTTGGGCGTGGAGCCGGATTCGGTCAAGGTCGAGGCCGAGGCCGTGGGCCGTCCGCCGACCCTGTGCGCGGGTTGCCCCCACCGCGGTTTCTTTTACCAGCTCGGCAAGCTCAAGGATGTGGTGCTGACCAGCGACATCGGCTGCTACGGTCTGGGCGGGGCGCCGCCTTTGAACGCCAAGGACACCTGCATCTGCATGGGCGCGGGCTCCGGCATCGGCCACGGCGCGCAGTCCGTCTTTGACTTTTTCGGCGAGAAAAAGCGGGTTATCGCCAATTTCGGCGACTCCACCTTTTTCCACACCGGCATCAGCGGCCTGATGCAGACGGTGTATAACAACAGCCCGGTGATCACCTGCATCCTCGACAACCGCATCACCGGCATGACCGGTCATCAGGAAAACCCGGGCAGCGGTTTCACCCTGCAAGGCCAGCCCACGGTCGTCATGGAGATCGAGCCCATTGTCCGGGCCCTGGGCGTCAAGCACGTCAAGGTGGTCAACCCCCTGGACCAGAAGGCCATGAAGGCCGCCCTGGAATGGGCCCTGGCCGTCACCGACGCCCCCTCGGTCATCATCACCCGCTGGCCCTGCGTCCTGAAGCGGTTGAGCGAGGCGGACAAGGCCGAATTCGGCCACTGGTTCCACACCTGCCAGGTCGATATCGACCTGTGCGTGGGCTGCCGCACCTGCGTGCGCACGGGCTGCCCGGCCCTCAGGTTCGACAAGGCGTCCAAAAAGACCCGCATCGCCGTGGAACAGTGCGTCGGCTGCGAAATCTGTCTCCAGGTCTGCCCCAAGTCGGCCATCAGCCCGGTCAAGAAAGAGAGCAAGTGAGCTATGAATGACGTGAAAAATATCCTCTTGGTGGGCGTGGGCGGCCAGGGCACGATTCTGGCCGGCAAGATCCTCTCCAACGGCCTCTTGGCGGCGGGCTGCGACGTCAAGATGAGCGAGGTCCACGGCATGGCCCAGCGGGGCGGCAGCGTCTCCAACCAGGTCCGCTACGGTAAAAAAGTGTATTCCCCCATCATCGACAAGGGCCAGGCCGATATCCTGGTGGCCTTCGAAACCATGGAGGCCGTGCGCTGGTCGCCGTTCCTCAACAAGGGCGGGATGCTGGTGGTCAACGATTACCGTATCCCCTCGGCGCCCATCCTGACCGGCGCGGCCGACTATCCGGAAGGGCTCCTGGACGCCCTGAAAGCCAAGGCGCCCACCACGGTCATCAAGGCCGGGGAGATCGCCGAATCCCTCGGCAACCCCAAGGCCATGAACATCGTCCTCTTCGGGGCCCTGGTCAAGAAGATGAACCTTCTGAACATCGACTGGAAACAGCAGATCAGGGAAAACGTCAAGCCGGCCTTTGTGGACCTCAACCTCAAAGCCTTCGAAGCGGGTCTGGCCGCCGCGTAAAACCGGAGACGTCATAACGCTGAACAAACAAAACCCGGCCTTGGCCGGGTTTTGTTTTCGGGCCCCTCGGAAACGAGGCGAAAAAGCCCTGTACCGCTATTCTCTTCAGTTGCCGAGGGTGGAGATGTAGGCGCCGCTGTAGCCAAGGGTTTTGAGGCGGGCCAGGGCTTCCTCGGCGGCCTGGCGGGTGGTGAAGTGCCCCACGCGCACCGGGAGGCGGTCGCCCGCGCCTTGATAGAAATAGGCCGTGAAACCGAATTTTTCCAGACGCTCCACCCGGCGTTGGGCTTCATCCTGGTCGTAGACCAGGGCTACCTGGACCGCGAAGCGGCCCGGCACTCCGGCCGCGGCCTGATCGGCCGCGGCCGGAGCGGCGCCCGCAGGCTGGCCGGGGGGAGCGGGGGAGGGCGCGGCCTGATCGGTTTGGGGCGGGGAGGCCGCCGTCTGGGCGGCGGCGGGCGGGGCGGTGACCGCGCTGGGGATCGGCGGTTCCACCTCGATCTGAAAATCCTCGTCGCCTTCGAGGCCCTGGGCCAGCGGCTCCGCCTCCCGGCGGCGGGCGGCCTCCTCCGCGAACCACTGGCGGCCGGCCCAGTCCAGGATCACGTTTTCCACCAGCCGGGCCTGGGGGGAGCCGGATTGGCCGGGGGCGGTCTCCCGGGGGGGGGGCGGCGTCGGGGTGGAGACCGCCTGGGGAGGCGGGGGGGCCGGCCGGGATGCAGACGGAGTGAGCCTCTGTCCGTTCGGTTTGAGGTCGGATGGAGGCTGAAGGGGCGCGCCGCCGCGGCTCGGGGAATGGCCGTCAGAGATATCCGGCCCATCGCCCTGGCCCCGGAATTCCCGTTCCAGCCAGACGACCATATCGTGCCCCAGGCCGGATTCCAGCAACTGGCCCCGGCCGATGAGAATGCCGAAAATGAAAACCCAGGTCAATACGAACAGGAGGATGAAGGACTGGACCACGGAAGCCACGAGTGACCAGCGCCGGGTCGGCGGCTCGTCATCCTCGTCGTCTTCGTCATCCAGGTTCGAATCGTCGGGGCGCGGCGGCGGAGGCGGGGCCGGCCGGGTGACGGAAGGCGGGAGCTTGGCGATTTCCACGATGGCGGTCAGATTCACCAGATCCGGCGGGCCGGTCTCCTCCTCTTCCTGGCCCGGAAAGGGCGGCAGGCCCCGTTCGGACAACAGGCTCTCCACCCGGGACAGAACCTGGTCCCGGGAACTGAGTTCGTCCTCCTCCCAGACGGGAAGCCGCCGTGTATGCTTGGGTAAACCGTTGCTCATGTCACATCTGGTCCGGAGATTCCACCCCCAAAAGCTCCAGGCCCAGCCGCACCACCAGGCGGACGGCCTTGACCAGGGCCAGGCGGGACGCGGTCAGGCCCGGGTCGTCCGGGAGGTTCACCCGGTGTTGGCCGTAGTAGTGGTGGAAGAGCCGGGCCAGGGTGGTCAGGTAGGCGGTCAGGTGGTGCGGTTCCCAGCGGGACGCGGCCAACTGGATCAGGTCCGGGAAGGAGGCCAGGTGTTTTATCAAGGCCGCCTCCTCGGGCTGGTCGAGGCGGGCGAGGTCCGGCGCGGCGGCCGGCGTCCCGGCGGCTTTAAGGATGCTTTCGATGCGGGCCCCCACATACTGGACATAGTAGACGGGATTGTCCTTGGTCCGGGCCTTGGCCAGGTCCAAATCGAATTCCAGGGTGGTGTCCGCGCTCCGGGTGAGGAACATGAAGCGGGCCGCGTCGGGGCCCACCTCGTCCACCACTTCCTTGAGGGTGACGAACTCCCCGGCCCGGGTGCTCATGGGCGCCGGCCGGCCGTCGCGCACCAGGCTCACGAACTGCACCAGCACTATACCCAGATCGTCGCGCTTCCGGCCCATGGCCTCCACGGCCGCCTTCATGCGGGGGACGTAGCCGTGGTGGTCCGAGCCCCAGATGTCGACGACCAGGTCGAAGCCCCGCTGATATTTGTTCCAGTGGTAGGCGATATCGGCCGCGAAATAGGTTTTTTCCCCGCCGCTCTTGATGAGCACCCGGTCCTTGTCGTCACCCAGGGCTTCGGAGCGGAACCACACCGCGCCATCTCGGTCATAAATAAAACCCTTGGCCCGCATGTCTTCCAGGGCCCGCTCCACCTGGCCGCCCTGATGGAGGGTTTTTTCGGAAAACCAGACCTCGTGCCCCACGCGAAACCGGGCCAGATCTTCCTTGATGCCGTCGAGAATGCGCCCCTGGGCGAAATCGGTCAGGAGGTCCACGGCCTCGTCTTCGGGGCGGGCCAAAAGGTCCGGCCACCGGTCCCGGGCTTCCCGGGCCAGGTCGAGGATGTACTGGCCCCGGTAGTGGTCCTCAGGGAAGGGGTCGTGGCTCCCGGCCAGTTCCCGCATCCGGGCCAGCACGGATTCGCCTAAAATGCGCATCTGGCGGCCCGCGTCGTTGATGTAATATTCCGGGGTCACCTCGTAGCCGGCCCGGGCCATGACCCGGGTCAGGGCGTCGCCGATGGCCGCGCCCCGGCCATGGCCCACGTGGAGGGGGCCGGTGGGATTGGCCGAGACGTATTCCACCATGGCCCGGACGCCCTTGGGCCCGCCCCGGCCGAAATCTTTGCCGGCGGCCAGGAGGTCGGCCAGCGCCCTGGCCCACCAGATTTTGCTGAGGGTGAAGTTGAGGAAGCCGGGGCCGGCCTTCTCCATTTTTTCAATATAGCCCTCGGTGTTGTCGATGTTGGCCAGGATCAGGTCGGCCAGGTCGGTCGGCTTTCTCTTCAAAACCTTGGCCAGGACCAGGGCCGCATTGGAGGCCAGGTGGCCGTGATCCGGGTCGCGGGGTTCTTCGACCACCCAAGGAGAGGCGGCGGCGGGGGCTTCGGGGGCGGATATCCGGGCCACGGCGGCCTCGATCTTAGCCGCCAACATTTTCTTCATAATCGGAACCTTCTATGAAACGAGAATTCAGCCGCCCCAGAAGATTGAGCACTTCATGGGGCGTGGTGGCCGCCCAGGCGGCCAGATCCGTGGCCTTGACGCTGTCGGGCCCGTGGCGGCCGAGGATGACCGCATTGTCGCCCAAAACCACGTCCGGGATGTGGGTGACGTCATAGGTGGAGGCGTTCATGGTGATCAGCCCCACCTGCGGAGCCCGGCGGCCCCGGATCAGCACCCAGCCCCGGCCCGACCGGGAGCGCTGGAGGCCCTGGCCGTAGCCGAACGGCACCACGGCCAATTTCATGGGACGGCCGGCCGTGAAGGCCCGGTTGGGGCCCACCGTGTCGCCCGCCGAAATGTTCCGCAAGCCCGTCACCCGGCTCAGGACGGTCATGGCCGGCCGGAGGTCGGGCCGCACCGGCCCCAGTTCGGAGCCGGAGTGGACCCCGTAGAGCAGGAGCCCCACCCGGAGCAGCCGGGCCTGGTGCTGCCGGTGCCAGATCAGGCCTTCGCTGGCCAGGGCGCTGTCCAGGCCGCCGCGCAGGCCCAGATCATTGGCCAGGAAGCACAGGCGGTCGAATTCGGCCAGCTGTTCGTGGGCGCCCCGGTCGCCGGCCGAGGCCGGTTGGGTGGCCAGGCCCAGGATTTCCAGATGGGGCCAGGCGAGGGCTTCCCGGAGAAAGTCGGGGACCTGGGCCGTGGTCAGGCCCCAGCGGTTGAGACCCGTGTCGATTTTCAGGTGGATGCGGGCGGTCAGACCCAGTTCCCGGGCCTTGTCGGCCAGGGCCCGGACCTCCTGGGGACAGCCGGCGAAGACCCGGAGTCCCTGGCGGATGACCGGCTCGAACTGGTCGGAACCCACGGTCCCGCCCAGGACGTACACCGGGAGCGGCACCGTTTCCCGGAGGACCAGCCCGTCCTCCACGGTCACCACGCCCAGGGCGTCGGCCCCGGCCTGGGCCAGGGTCAGGGCGCTTTTCACCAGCCCGTGGCCGTAGCCGTCGGCCTTGACCACGGCCATGACCAGGCGGCCCTCGGCCAGTTCCCGGACTTCGCGGAAATTGTGCCTCAGGGCGGTCATGCTGATGAAGACCCGGTTGATGGGCAGATGTGAATTCATGCCGGGGATCCTTGGGGGCGTTTTTCGAGGAACAGGAGGGCCTCCTCCACGGTCAGGTTGTCTCCGGGGGCCAGAGGCTGCACCCGGCCTTCAGTCAGGCCGAAGCCCAGGGTCACGGTCACCCGGTTCTCCGCGCACCAGTCCAGAAAGTCGGCCAGGGTGAAGAGGTGGATGTTGGGGGTGTTGTGCCACCCATAAGGGAGGCCCCGGGTCATGGGCATGCGGCCGCGCATGGCCAGGTCGAAACGCACCCGCCAGTGGCCGAAATTGGGGAACGAGATGATGCCCCGCCGGCCCACCCGGAGCATTTCCGTCAGGACGGCCAGGGGGGCCTTGAGGGTCTGGAGAGTGCTTTCCAGAATAACGTAGTCGAAGCTCTGGTCCGCGAAGTCGCCCAACCCTTCATCCAGGTCGATGTTCAGGACGGGCACGCCCCGGTCGATGGTCCGGACCACGGCCATGGGGTCCAGTTCCACGCCCTGGCCCCGCACCCCCAGAACCCGGATGAGCTGCGAGAGGAGCGCCCCGTCGCCGCAGCCCAGATCCAGCACCGAGGCCCCTTTGGGCAGGTGCTCCATGATGACCTGGTCCTGCCAGCGGCCGGTGAGGTCCGGGGAGGCCTCGTGGTGTTCCATCAGGTCCATGAGCCTGACCACCAGGGAGGCGTCGATGTTGCGGGCGGCGAACTCCGCCAGCTCCAGCGGACCCGGACCCCGGCGGTCCACGGCTTCTTTTTTAGGGCCTTCCATAGTCCTTCTTTCTCTGTCAGTTCCGCAGAAAGCTGGCCATCAGGCGGCTGACGGTCTCGGTCTCCACCAGGAAGGCGTCGTGGCCGTAGCGCGAGGGAATGTCCACATAGGTCACGGGCCGCCCCGCCCGGCACAGGGCCGAGACCAGCACCCGGCACAGCTCCGGCGGAAAGAGCCAGTCCGAGGAAAAGGAAACCACCAGGGTCCGGGCCTGGATCAGGGCCGCGGCCTTTTCCAGGTCGCCGTCGCCCCGGGCCGAGGCGTCGTAGTAGTCCATGGCCCGGGTGATGTAGAGGTAGCTGTTGGCGTCGTAGCGCCGGACAAAGCTCTCCCCCTGGTGCTTGAGATAGCTCTCCACCTCGAATTCCACGCCCGTGAGGGTGAAATCCGGGGCGGTCTTGTCCTGGAGGCGGCGGCCGAACTTGTGTCCCATGCTCTCTTCGGAGAGATAGGTGATGTGGGCCAGCATGCGGGCCGCGGCCAGACCCCTTAGGGGGGGGGGCCCGCCGTAATAGTCGCCGCCGTTGAAATCGGGGTCGCTGATGATGGCCTGGCGGGCCACGGTGTTGAAGGCCAGGCCCTGGGCCGTGATGCGGCAGCCGGCCGAAAGGATGATCAGGCGCCTGACCCGTTCCGGCCAGCCGAGGGCGATATCCAGGGCCTGCTGCCCGCCCACCGAACCGCCCACCACCGCGTAGAGCCGCTCAATGCCCAGATGGTCCAGAAGGAGCATCTGGAGCCGGGCCCAGTCCCCCACGGTCACCACCGGAAACGAAAGGCCGTAGGGCCGGCCCGTGGCCGGGCTCATGCTCATGGGCCCGGTGGAACCGTAGCAACTGCCGATGACGTTGGCGCAGACCACGAAAAAGCGGCGGGTGTCGATGGGCTTGCCCGGCCCCACCATCTCGTCCCACCAGCCGGGCTTGTGCTGGCGGTACCCCCGCAAAGGCCCCTGAAAATCCGGGTCCCATCCGGCCACGTGGGCATCGCCGGTGAGGGCGTGGCAGATCAGAACGGTATTGTCCCGCTTCGGCGACAATTCGCCATACGTCTCGTACTCCAGCTCCACCGGGGCCAGAACTCCCCCGGCTTCCAGCCGGAAGGGCGACCCGTCCTGAAAGAACACCGCCCGTCGGGCTTGGGTCCAACCCACGGACTGGGGGTGGTCCGGTCCCTGGGTCGGCTTGGAGGATGGTCCGTCAACACTCATGCGCAATCCTTGAGGAGGTCGGGGCTTGGGGGGCTGGCGCCGGGCGGGCCTGGCCGGCCGGCGCGCCAAACAACGGAAAAGCGCCGATGGAGCTTCCGGGTTGCATCCCCGGCCCGTCGGCCGCCCCTTTCTCAATCGATTCATTATAAGACGAAACACTCGATTTGTCCACGCCGGAGGCGGTTGCGCCCGGGGCATGACCAGGGGAAACGGGCTTGGGAAATACTTTGGCGTAATGCTCAATTTTATCGAGATATATCTTAAAATATTAGTTTACATGTTTAATATAATATGATATAATTATATTTATATGTTGAATTTCTTAAAGATTATATTGGATTATTCCGATATAATATTGACGGTTGACACTCCTAAACTGACCCCTGCCTTGGCCTCCCTTCCCCTTTTCTTGTCCCGGTCTCCTCTTCAGCCGCGCAATGCGGCTTTTCTTATGCTGAAAGAGGCTCCCGCCCGGTCTTCAAGCCCCGGCCCAGTTAAAGCTGGTCGCTTGATCAGCCTATTTGCCTATATGTCAATAATAAGCTATAATGAGACGGCCTGAAGAAGGCAGATTTTTTTCATCGACTTCGCATTATTTTCAATAATGCCGTTGATGTTTGGTTTCAGCGTCAAAACCGGCCGCTTCCGGCCGATTCAACAGGAGTGGTTTTATGAAAAAAGTTTTGATCTTGTCGGCTTTGGCTCTGTTATTGGCGCCCGCGGCTATGCTGTGGGCTCAGAACAAGGGGCCTGGCGGCTTTATTGATTACAGCGGCCGGCCGCCCTACATGTACAAAGGCGAGCGTCAACCCCTGCCCGGGCCCCTGGTTTTCGCCGTCTGGGTGCCCACGCTGGAAAATTTCGCCCCCGTGGTCCTGGTGGGCAAAATCGCCGCAGAAACCGACAAGATGAACCATTATTACGAATTTTTTGACAACTCCGGCCGGGTCACCCTAAAAATTCTTCCCAGCAAGTGGATGTACGATGTCGGGCCCAACGACGTGATCGTGGTCGAAGGCAAGGTCGACGCCCTGGTCTCTCCGGCCGTGGTCGAAGTCGAACAGATCAGCACCCGCAACCATTATTACGCCGTATCTCCGCCGCCGCGCGGGCCCCTGCCCATGGGAGTGGTCAGCGTGGAGTTCGCCAAAACCCTGCCCGACACCGCCGTCGTGGCCCTGGAAGGCTATGTGGACAAGCGGCTGGAAGAGGGCAAAAAGCGTTTTCTTTTCCACGACCGGAGCGGTTCCATCGTCCTCAACGCGGACGAGTCCAACCCCCTGGTCGAGGGCCCCTACAACCCCGGTGACCTCCTGGTGGTGGAAGGCCGGATCAACACCGAGGTCAACCCGCCCGAAGTGGAAGTGGAAACCGTGGTCGACCGCTCGAACTTCACCGTGGTGGACGTGGAGAAGGAAGTGGTGGTGGAAACCCAGGGCGGCGGCGCCGTGGTGGTGGACGAATCCGCCGAGGTGGCCGTCCCGAACGAATAAGCGCGCTTTCAGCCGGGTTTTGGGAAAAGCGAAAGCCGCTGGTTTCAGCGGCTTTCGTTTTTCAGGCGTCCCCGCGGATATCGGGGGTCAGGTCTCCTCCACCGCTTGCCAGCTCTTTTGCAGGGCTTCGGCGCTGCGCCGCAGACGCTCGAGTTCCTCCGCGTCGTATTCGATCGGCACGATCTCCTCCACGCCGTTCCGTCCCACCACGGCCGGGAGGCTCAGGGCGATGTCGGGCAGGCCGTATTCGCCGCCGAGGACGCAGGAAACCGGGAGGAGCGAGCGGTCGTCCCGCAGGATACATTCCACGATCCGCCGCACCGACAGGGCGATGGCGTAGTAGGTGGCCCCTTTCAGCTCGATCACCTCGTAGGCCGCGTTGCGCACCTGGTCACGCAGTTTGTCCTTCAGCCCGGGATCAAAGTCGGGACGGGTCTTGAAATAGTCGTCAAAACGCATGCCCGCGATGCTGGTTTTGCTCCAGGCCGTCACCTCGCTGTCGCCGTGCTCGCCGATGATATAGGCGTGGAGGCTCTTGGGGTCGATCTTGATGCGCCGGCCCAGGAGATATTTGAAGCGCGAGGAGTCCAGCACCGTGCCCGAGCCGAGCACCCGGTTCTTGGGCAGGCCCGCCAGCCGATAGGTCATGTACGTCAGGATGTCCACCGGGTTGGACACCACCAGGAGGATGGGCTCCGGATCGGCGTTTTTGCGCAGATTTTCAATAATATCTTTAAAAATAGCGTAATTCCGCTTCAAAAGATCGATCCGGCTTTCGCCCGGCCGCTGCCGGGCCCCGGCGGTGATGACCACGATGTCTGCCCCCTGGCAGTCGGCGTAGTCGCCGGCATGGATTTCCGACGACGGCAGAAAGGCCGCGCCATGCATTATGTCCAGGGCGTCGCCGGCGGCCTTTTTCCGGTCCACGTCGATGAGGGCGATTTCCAGGGACAGGTCGCTCATCATCAGGGCAAAGGCCGAGGTGGAGCCCACCTGGCCCGCGCCGATGACGGCGATTTTCGTCTTGGCGGTCATGAACGCTTCCTTTCCCCGGTCCCGGGCATTCCGGGCCGGCGGCGGCCGGTACGGCCGGGCTTGCTTCCGATGAATATCGGAAAATTTTCAAAAACGCGAATGGCCGGCCAGAAATTTCAATTCTCTCGGGAGCTGGCCAACTTTAATTGAATATACAGCGGTTTTTCGGCGACGTCAATCGAATCTCGCGCTACGCCGGCCCAGCCTCTCCTGGTCGGGCCCGTTGAAAACTCCGTCAAAAGGGGGGTGCAGTGACAATGTTCCCCGAAAGCCGGATGCCCTATCCGGACGACCGGCGCGGGGGAGGGCGGGGCGGCCGCTTCCCGGCCGCCGGATACTCACGCGGAGCGGCGCCATGAGAATCGGACCGCAAACCTGGGGCAGCGAAGGGGACCTGCGGCCGTTCGTGGCCCCTATCGGAGACCGCCTGTCGGGGCCATTGGGAAATTGTGATGAGGGTTGCGTTGTTTGCCGAAGCGTACTATAATACTCACTTGATATACTGCCATATTTAATTAGTAATGTATAGATATCGGCCGGACCCGGCCGCATTCGCCGAGGCTCTCCCTGCACGAGCCCTTTATGGATTCACCTTGGCTCATGACGATTCCTCAATAGATCGCCTGATCGACGGTCCGCTCAGTTCCGAATCTGATTCGGCTTTGCTGTATTCCGCCATGATCGGCCTTTTGGAATCTTTCAAGTATCCGGCCGCGATTTTCGACCATCATTGGCGCATCCTGATCTGCAACGCCTTGTTCACTGATATTCTGGGCGTTCAGGGCGGCGGGGGCGAACCCTTTGAATCCCCGCTCCTGCCGGCGCTGATCGGCAGCGTCAAGGATCGCCGAAAAGACGGGTATCTGTTCGAGCTCCCGGTGGTCACGGTCCGGGGCACCCAACCCATCCTGATTTCCTTGAGCCCATTCCCCATTTGCGCCTGCCAGCCCCCCGGACTGGTCCTGTCGTTCCGGGTCGTTCTCGATACCCCCCTGAACCCCGATTTCCTGAAAGTTTTGGAGCAGCACGCGTCCCTGGCCGAAGCCCTCCGGCAGATGCAGGAATACGCCCGCCAGGCGGAATCGGCCAACCGGGCCAAAAGCGATTTTCTGACCAACATGAGCCACGAGATCAGGACGCCTCTCAACGGCGTCCTGGGTATGATCAACCTCCTGTTGAGCACGGACCTCGGCGAGCAGCAGCGGCGCTATGCGGAGATCAGCAAGAACTCCGGCGAGTCCCTTTTGGGGCTGCTGAACGATATCCTGGATTTTTCCAAAATCGAAGCCGGGCACCTGGAACTGGAGGAAATCTCCTTTTCCCTGCACGACGTTTTGGAGGACGTGGCCGAGATCGTCTCCCACCGGCTGACCAAAAAACGGCTGCAGCTGGTATATTTTCTCGATCCCGGCTGCCCGGAAATGGTGTGCGGCGACATCGGCCGGGTGCGGCAGATCCTGGTGAACCTGGCCGGCAACGCCGTGAAATTCACCGCCGAGGGCTCCATCACCATCCAGGTGGCCCTGGAAAGCGAACGCCCCTGCGACTATCTGCTGCATTTCCAGGTCGCCGATACGGGTATCGGCATACCCGAGGACCAGTTGGACAAGCTCTTCTCCCCCTTCACCCAGGTGGACGCCTCCACCACCCGCAAATTCGGCGGCACGGGCCTGGGGCTGTCCATCTGCAAGCGCCTCGTCAACCTCATGGGCGGCCGGATCGGGGTGACCAGCCGGGAAGGGCGGGGCTCCACTTTCTGGTTCACGCTGCGCCTGGGTAAAGTCGCGGACGGGGCCCGTCCGGTTCCGGCGCCGCTGGAGGGGCTGGCGCTCCTGATGGCCCCGGAACACGCCCTGGCCATGCCCCGGGTGACGCTGGGCGGCCTGGGCCTGGCCGTGCGGGAGGCCTCGGACATGCTCCAGGCCCGCCGGCTGATCACCGAGGCGGAGGAGCCGCGCGCTGTGCTGGTGGATTACGATCTGGGCCTCGAACCGGTCCTGGATCTGGCCGCTTTCGTCAAAGAAAAGGCGGGCCGCGCCCGGCTGCTGCTGCTGGTGCCTTCCCTGGATTTCCGAAATGAGGTGGACCTTTTAAAAAAAGCGGGGTATGCTCATATCCTGTCCAAACCCCTCAAGAAGTCGGACCTTCTCAAAACCCTGGCGGAGACGGCGCCGGAGCGCGGCCCGGCCGCGGACCTGTCCGCCGAAAGCAAGCTCGAAGCGGGGCAATACAAGCTGCTTCTGGTCGAGGACAATCAGGTCAACCAGATGGTGGCGCTGGGCTTTTTGAAGAAAATGGGCTACCGGGCCGATGTGGCGGCCAACGGGCAGGAAGCCGTGGCCGCCCTGGCGCAGTTCCATTACGACTTGGTGCTGATGGACTGCCAGATGCCCATCATGGACGGCTATGAGGCCACGGCCCTGATCCGCAGCGGCGAAAGCCCGGCCCTGGACCTGGCGGTGCCCATCATCGCCATGACCGCCCACGCCATGATGGGCGACAAGGAAAAATGCCTGAGCGTGGGTATGAACGACTATATCAGCAAGCCCATCATACCGGGGCAGCTGCAGCAGATACTGCAGAAATGGCTGGGCCGGAAAAAAGAGGACCCGACGCCGGCGCCGAAAAAATCCAAATTGAAACCGGCCTGGGAGCGGTTCTCAAAAACGAGGAGGCAACTATGAACGAAGTGATCAAAGCCATGATGGAAAGGCGCAGCATCCGTCATTATACGCCCGAGCCCGTCAGTGACGAGGACTTGAGCCTCATTGTCGAGGCCGGCCGATACGCACCCTCGTCCTTCAACAATCAGGCCCTGCATATCACGGTGCTGTGCAATCCCGAGGCGATAGCCAAGCTGAACGCGGTGGTGAAGAAATCGACCCTGAAGCCGAACTATGATTATTTCGCCGACCTGGTCTCCCAGCCCAATTTCACCATCAACAACACCAATGCCCCGGTTTTTGTCATCGTGTCCGTGGATATTGAGAAGAGCGACTTCCCGGCCGAGGACGGCTCCATGGTCATGGCCAATATCCTCCTGGCCGCCCACGCCCTGGACCTGGGCGCCTGCTGGGTCAAACAGGTGGCCCCCCTGACCGATGAGCCGGACGCCCGCCAAGTTTTGAGCGAACTGGGCGTGCCCGAACACTACGTGGTCATCGGCTGCGCCTGCATCGGCCATCGCGGCGGCCTGAACCCCGCGCCCCAGCCCCGCAAGACCACGGTGAACTACGTGCGCTGACCGGCCTTGGGGCGAATGATGGCCGCCCTTCCTCATCGAACGGCAAAAAAAAACCAGGGCGGACCGCGTCCTCCCCGGTTTTTTGTGCGTCCGGTTCCGGCCTCATTTGGTCAGGGGGATGACCAGGGAGAGCTTGAAATCGTGTTCGTCCTGGAAGGCGTTGCCGGAAAATTCCCAGGAGGGGATGTCGGTCATGTTGTCATAGCGGGTGAAGTGGAAAGCCAGGACCGATCCGGCCAGCCAGCCGTCGTCGGCCGGGAGGGTGTAGCGCAGATCCAGGCCGAAAGCCCGCTCGTTCAGCTTTTCCCTCTTATAGTAGGACTGCCCGCCCCAGCCGTAGGCCCCGGAGACGGCCGCCCGGACGCCGGTCAGGCCCAGGTCGTCCAGGGAGCGGCCGAGGCGGAGGAAGACCGCCTTTTCCTCGTCATGGTTCCAGTCGCTCCGGAGGTCCCACCACGGCCCATAGGCCCCGTTGGCCCCTCCGTAGCGTGATATTAAGCGGTAAGCGAAATAGCCCGCGTTTTCCGGCCGGTCATTGGGGGCCGAAGTGTAGGTGAAATCCAGGTTCAGGGTCCAGGGACCGGTGTCCCAGCGGGCGGTCAGGTATTGCTGGAGCGCGGCGGAGCTGAAATTGTCGTTGGCCGGCCCGTCCCATTTCAGATCGTCCATCAGGTAGGTATGGGCGGCCAGGGCCAGCTGGTCGCCCCCGGCCAGTTCCGTTTCATATCCGGCCTTGAAATGGGCGTTCCACATATAGTCCTGGGATTGGCCATAAGCCGCTTCCAGGCTCAGGCCGGCCTCCGTGGTGTAGCGCGCGCCCAGGGACCAGAGATAGTCCACGCCGGTCTCACCATCGTTTTTCCTGAATTTATAGGTCTTGGTGAACCAGGGCGCCTTGTATTGCTCCGCCCAGGCCCCGGCCAGGCTCAGGCCGCCGAAGTCGGCCCCGACTTCGGCCCCCTGGTAGGTGCCCGGGAGAAAGGACCAGTTGACCCCCAGCACCCCCGGTCCCTTGGGCTGGAACCACCCTACCCGGGCCCAGGCCGGCCCCGCCTTGAGCTTGACCAGGGCCTGGTAGATGGAAGCCGCGTCCCGGGCCTGGCGTTGGCTCCAGTCCGGATGCCAGGGATCGCGCCAGGGGAAGAAATCCATTTCGTGGTCAGGCGCGCCCTCGTGGTCGCGGCCGCCTTTGTTATAAAAGTCATAAGACCCGAACACCCCGAAATCCAAACCCGCCAGATCGCTGATCCAGCCGGATTCGAAGTTGAGGCCCAGTTGGCCCGTGGCGTGGCTGAGGTTGGTGAAGTAGCGTTGCTCCGCCACATCGTAGCGGTCGCGGTAACGCTGGAAGAGGTAGAGGGTGGCGCTGAATTCGGCGTCGGCGATAAAGGGCACGTACTCTTTGGGCGGCTCGTCCGCGCGTTCGTCGTCGGCCCGGATCGGCCCGGCCGGAAGGTTTAAGGCCAGAGCCAGAATCCCGGCCGTCAAAAGCCGTCGCGCAAGGATGGACATACGCTCTCCGTGAAGGAAATTCAGCGAAACCAACCTTTGCGAGTATAGCAAATATATCCGGCCCTGGCTACCGTGAACCAGGGCCTCAGCAGGGCTGACGCATTAAGGGAGCCGAAGCCGAGGGCCGGCCTGGGATCGGCGAAGTTTTCTTCGTTCGCTCGTATTTTTTCGACAACGGCGTCGCTCCGCTCCGACACGTGTCGAAAAAATACGGCTCTCTACGAAAAATTCGCCGATCCCAGGCCTCGCCATTCGTCAAAAAAATCGTAATGCGTCAATCCTGATCCACCCTTGGAGCCAGTTTTCAAGACGCAGCCCTGGCTTGGCCTTTTAAAAAAACGCCCGACGCGCCGCCGGCCCAGTCGGGCCACGTGCCGCCAGCTCCGGGCGCCCGTCAAGCCTTCGATACGCGCCCCCTCCCGGGCCGCATAGGCCCGCGCCCTCATTCCACGGCCGTTACCAGCCCGGCCGACCAAGCCGCCGCCGCTCTCCCCGTCCCTCGGAGTTGGGTCCAGGGCTAGCCCTGGTCCGGGTAGCGTTGGCGGATGGCTTTGGCTTGGTCCTGGTTTTCCAGGAGGAGGGCCACCAACTCGGGGTCAAAGTGATGGCCGCATTCCTGCTCCATGATCTGGCAGACGAGATCGTGGTCAAAAGCCTCTTTGTAGGCCCGGGGAGAAATGAGGGCCTCGAAGGCGTCGGCCACGGCCGTGATCCGGCCGAAAATGGAAATTTCCTCGCCTTTTTTGCCCAGGGCGCGGCCGCCGGGGCCGAGGTGGCCGGAGAGGGGAAGACCGGTGGCCGGGTCGATCCAGCCCGGGTAGCCCCGGCCGTCCCAGCGTTCGTGGTGATTGAGGATGACGTCGTGGATCATGCTCTCCAGGGGGGTGGCCACGGGCTCAAAGAGCTTGAGGCCCAGGAACACGTGCTTTTCCATTTCCTGGTGCTCTTCCGGGGTCAGGCGGCCGGGCTTTTTCAGGATCGCGTCGGAGATGCCGACCTTGCCCAGATCGTGGACCATGGCCGCCAGGCGCAGAAGGTCCTGGTTCCGCTTGACTTCAGCCGGGTCCAGGGCGCGGCTTTTGGCCCAGGCCAGGTAGAGGTGGGCGGCCAGGGCGCCCACCCGCAGGGCGTGGGGCACGGTCTCCCGGGGGTCGCGCAGTTCCACCATCCTGATCTGCTGCAAAAGCATGCTCCGGATGATCCGGCCGCGCTCCAGGGCCAGGGAGGCGGTGGCCGAGAAGATGAGCATCAATTCCTCATCCTCGGTACTGAAGGGCCGGGGCCGGCCCTCCCCGTCGAGCCGGTTGATGACCTGCAGGATGCCCAGAAGCTGCTGGTGCTGGTCGGTCAGGGGCAGGGTCAGGATGGAGCGGGTGATGTACCCGGTTCGGCGGTCGAGTTCCGGCTCGAAACGATACGGCTTTTCCGGGTCGATCTGATACGCGTCGGGGATGAAGAGGGGGACCTTTTCCCGGGCCACGTAGCCGGCCAGGGAATTGCCCGCGAGAGACAGCTCCTGGTCCTTGTAGGGCGGGGGCGTGTGGGGCGGGCGGAGGCGGGCGAAATGGTCATTCTGGCTGTAGGCGATCACCAGACGGCCCTCTTCCGGAGTGTAGATGGAGCCGGCCTCGGCCCGGACAAAACGGCGGGCCTCGGTCAGGATGGTCTCCATCATGACATCCAGGTCCGAAATGTGGTGCAGGGTGACGGTCAACTGGCTCAGGGCCGCAAACTTTTCCCCGTCCCGCGGATTTCCGCAGTCGGAATTCATGACACTCCCCTTTGGCCGGCCCCGGGCGGAGCCGCGGTTTTTCAGAAGCTCCGTTCAGGCTATATTTTTAGCCATCATACCACACCCGCCGTTGGCCCGGCAAGCGAGGGCGGAAAGAGTCTTTTTTGTGAACTATCGCTTGAAAAATGACGCGTCTGGCTATACAATCACTCAAATCTTTTCAGAGAGCAGGGGGCTCGATCATGTTTCAGACTCTTTCTCAGGCGAATGCTTTTTGCGGTGAAAACGGAATCAAAATGGTCGATTTCATGATGATCGACCTGAACGGGCGCTGGCGGCATCTCACCATACCGGCGGAAAGGCTCACGGAACATACGTTCAGGCACGGCATCGGATTCGACGGCTCGAATTACGGCTTCGCTCCGGTGGAAAAGAGCGACATGGTGTTCGTCCCCGACCTGTCCAGCGCGTATGTGGACACTTTTGCCGAAATACCCACCCTGTCGATGATCGGCGACGTGTACGTCATCGACCTCCCGGAAAACCGCCGCTTTGACCAGGACCCGCGCAATGTGGCCTACAATGCCCAGGAATATATGAAAAAGACGGGCCTGGCGGATGAGATGCGCATCGGGCCCGAATTCGAATTCCACGTGTTCGACCATGTCAGCTATTCGGTCAACCCCAATGGGGCCAAATACAAAGTGGACACCAACCAGGCCGAATGGAATACCGGCGCCGAGGGGCATAACCTGGGCTACAAAATGGCCAAAAAGGGCGGTTACCACATGGCTCCCCCCTTGGACCGGCTGAGCGGGTTCCGCTCGCGGGTGACGCTTTTGATGGAGAAGCAGGGCATCGCGGTCAAATACCACCACCACGAAGTGGGGGGGCCGGGCCAGCTGGAAATCGAAGTGGAATTCGGCTCCATGCTGGAGATGGCCGACAAGACCATGATGACCAAGTATTTGCTGAAAAACGCGGCCGTGGCGGAAGGCAAGACCGTGACCTTCATGCCCAAGCCGATCTACGCGGAGGCGGGCAACGGCATGCACGTTCACATGCACCTGTTCAAGGACGGGCAGCCGCTGTTTTACGACGCCGACGGGTATTCGCAGCTCAGCGATACCGCGCTGTATTTCATCGGCGGGCTTTTGACCCACGCCCGGGCCCTGTGCGCCTTCACCAACCCGAGCACCAATTCGTACAAACGTTTGGTCCCGGGATTTGAGGCGCCGGTGACCATCGGCTATGCCACTTCCAATCGCTCGAGCGTCATCCGCATCCCGGCCTATGCCAAGGATCCCCGTGACAAACGGTTTGAACTGCGTTCGCCGGACGGCACCTGCAATCCGTATTACGCCTATTCCGCCATCCTGATGGCCGGGCTGGACGGCATTCAGAAGAAGATCGACCCCGAAAAGGAAGGCTTCGGCCCTTATGACTTCAACCTCTACAATTTGTCAGTCGAGGAGCGGGGACGGATCAAGCAACTGCCTCGGTCGCTGGACGAAGCCCTGAACGCGCTTGAAGCCGACCATGATTTCCTGACCGCCGGCGGTGTTTTCCCGCAGCGGCTGATTGATATCTGGATTGAAAACAAGCGCGCCGACGCGACCCGGTACAATCAGCTTCCGCAGCCGGTGGAATTTGAAATGTACTATGACCTGTGACGGCCGGCTTCGCTTGCCCTCGGCCGCGCGCTTGCCGGCCAGGAGGGCCGCGATCGGCGGGAATCGGGTCGTGAGCGAAGTCGGGTTCTGCCCTGTCGTGGCTCCGGTGTGGACGTCCGGGCACGTTCCGAAGCGCCGCTCAACGTTGCCACCAGGCCGCCGCTGAAAAGTTGACGGCAGGGCTTGACAGAATCCGAGAATAATGTTACATTAAAAAAATGCTGCGGGGTGGAGCAGTCAGGTAGCTCGTCGGGCTCATAACCCGAAGGCCTCAGGTTCGAATCCTGACCCCGCTACCAGTTAAATCAAGGGCTTAGGGCCTCAAAGCCCTAAGCCCTTGATGCATTTACTAACCTATTACTAACCAGGGGGTCTCGCACGCTCATAATGAGCACTGGCAATTTGTCTATCAAGAACGCAACGCTCCAGAGAACATAAGGTCAATGCCTGAAATCGTGCGTCCATCGGGCCCCATCCCGCATAATTGCGCTAAGGACAAGTGCCATTCCGGCCTCTTGACTAGGTATGAAATTGATAAGTATGGTATTATCAAAGCACCATCATACGATGGGAAAAATTGGAAAATCAATGGAACCGAGATCGATGGGAATCTGGAAAATAATCTATACCAGCCGTCATCCTTTGATCTAACTTTAGGCCATGCAAGCTATGTGTATGGCAATGCATATGAGGACAAAAAATGGAACCCAGGGTATATAGGGCCATCTTGTCTGAACGAAACAGGGTTAAACGATGGTGATTTCATCAAATATACTGAGGATCAAAAAAATCCCGGGTGCCTTATCATCCCACCATTTGGTTCAGCGCTTGTTCAGCTTAATGAATTTGTGGATACACGGTCAAACGCCATGGTACCTGAGAAGGCACTCATTGCAGGTAGATTCGATTTGAAATTGTCCGTTGTAATTAAAGGCTTAATTAGTCAGCAGGCGACCCAAGTAGAGCCATTTTATTATGGCCATTTATATTGCTTTTTGCATAACATCTCAAGTGATAAGATTAAACTAAATCACAGAGACCCAATTGTTACCATTGAATTTTCGTATTTATCGTGTAGGGCTATTTCTCACGATGAAAAAAAACATCTTGACTATATTGAAATATTGAAAACCCACAATGAGAAATATAAAAACAACCGCTTTTGTAATGAAAATGGAATAATTGACATTAGATATTTTGACTTTACCCCAAAGCGTTACTTTGAACAGTTGGGGTTGTTAATCCGCCAACCTATAAGACGCTCTATCAGCCATTACTGATTTCAGGGCGGGTTCAGGACGGAATACGGAAAAAATAGTTGAGATTTTTCAGCACCGCAGAGGCATGTGATGTTTTTCCTTGATTGTTTATATGGTGAAATTGATTGTTCTTTAGATGAAAAGATACTGAATTTGCCAGAACTGCAACGACTTCGTGAGATTCGTTTATGTAATATTAATTCTCCGTATCTCACGGGTGGAGCAAATATAAGCAGATTTGAGCATGCGATAGGCACTCTTTATTTGGCTCAAGAGTATTCTAATAAAAATGAACTTCCACAGGACGAAAAAGGCATTTTCCTTTTAGCCTCTCTTTTACATGATGTTATTACGCCCCCATTTGGGCATTCCCTTGAATATATATTTGATGCCTTTAATTTTGTAAACTATGAGCATGCCAATTTTCAAACATTACTATCTGGCAAAACAGTAATGAGAGATAGGCCTTTTTTTGTAGGTAAAAAGTCCTCAATCAGGAAAGAACTTCTAGATAGCAAGACTAGTGATAAAGTCTTGCAGTTTCTAAAAGGGGAACATAGGCTGTCACATATTCTCCAATCTGAAATCGATATCGATAATATCGACAACGTTTATCGATTTGCATATCATTTGGGTCTTGAATTTGATAAATCAATCCCTAAGAAGTTGGCGTTAAGCTTAGAAGAAAATAATGGCACTCTTTGTGTTTCGCAAAAAGATATTTGGATGTATGATAACTGGTATAATACTAGAAAAAGACTGTACAAATATCTATTAGAGAATCCTGGAGAGTTTGTAGCCAAGGCCACGCTTGAAAAAATAATAATTGATCTCATATCAAACAAACTGTTAGATAATTCAGACTGGATTAGAACTGATTATGAGTTTGTCAATTTTGTTTTAAATCACAACGACGTGCCTAAGATGACAAAAAAGATGATGCAGAACCTTATGACGATGAAATTTCCTAAGTATAATCTCATATTGCGAACCGATAATACGGAAAATATGGCTAGTTTCATGAAAAATCGAGTTAAGTTTATTAGCAAGTGCTTTGAAGAAAAAAAAGTCTTTCTCCATGTCATCTCTGACGTGAATAAGACGTGTCGCCCGTTAAAAGTAATATTAAAAGAAACTGGCCAAACGTTATCAATTGGAAGCAGAGATGATAGATTTCTTATAGGTCTATTTGGTGAGAACAGAATAGATTTCGATGCTATTGTCAGCAGCCTTCAAGCAGAGTTCAATATTAATACTTCCACCCTTAACATGTCTGAGGAATACATTTGTGCCCCGTCCCAATTATCATTATTCTAAACTCCAATCCTTGCTGACAGAACTTGATTGGGATTCACTTGATTCGTCTCATGATAAGGACTCTCTAGGGCTTATTCATTGGTATCCCGCTACCTTTATTTCAAATGTTCCTGCTAATTTAATTGAACTGTTTTCTGATCCTGGTGATTTAATTTGGGACCCTTTTTGTGGTTCAGGAAACGTGGGGTTGGAGGCTATCAAGCGCGACAGGCGGTTCTTTGGTAATGATTGCAACCTTATAGCCATAAAGATTTCAAATGCAAAATTGACATTGTTGACAAGACTTGATGAAATCGAGCTTTTTTTTATTGAGATTAAAAATACATTATACGGGTCATTATGGTCAGAAAAAAATGAGAATCTACCCCTCCCCTCTCTCGATGATGAAAACCCGCTTAGACAGCAAACCATGCTAGAGTTACGGGCGTGGTACAGTAGCACAGTGTTAGAAAAGTTACGCATTCTTTATTCCATTGTATTTAACCTTACTGTTGATGACATCGACATTCGCAATTTTTTCGAAGTAATGTTTTTGTCCATAGCAAGGCTAGTAAATGCCCAGCAGAAAACATGGGGACATATAGCAGACAATGTCAAGCCCAAAAATGAAGAAATTGATGCACGTAGACATTTGAACCCCATCAATCTTTATGTTGATAGGACGTCGAAAGTAATCAAAAAGGCTCAAGCCATAAAAAGTGGCCAATACTCTTCTGGCTATTGCCTTTCCGAGGTAAGCACTACAAAGATTGTTTTGCCAGAGAAGGCCAGCCTAGTTGTCACTTCTCCACCATATCCTTGGATGTGCGACTATACCACATCTCAAAGATTATCTTTTTATTGGCTAAACTATCCCATAAAAAAAATTGATGAGTTTAAACAAAAGGAAATTGGAGCGCGTTATAGAAGAAAGCAAACCAGTAAAAAGGACTCCTATGTAAAAGATATGGTGCTCTGCTTTGAAAATATCCACGCCAACATGGATCGCAATGCGAAACTATGCTTAGTCTATCCTGCCTCTGATAGTAATTCTGAGAGAGGCAAGACACTTGTTGAGGTAAATAAGTACTTGCGTTCAGTTTTCAAACTAGAAGCATCTGTCGATAGGCACTTAGAAAAATATAAACGCTCATCACCATTTTCATCAATGGATGCAGAAATAATAACCATATGGAGTAAGTAAGATGGAAGTAGTATTAACATTTTCTGACGAGTTGCGTTCCAATCCACATGCAGTTAGTTTTGCTGATTCTAGAGCGTTCTCGTTTATTTCTAAAAGCACTCAAGTGCGGAAGCGACCTGATTCATATAATGTTTTAGTGCTAAATTATGACAATGAGCCACTGGAATCAATTACGTCGTACAAGTCTCAGAGCATGTACGATGTGTTTGCTTTTATGGACAGATCAATTAATATTTCTGATCTTGATGAATTATGCGGTGTGCTGATCAATATTTTGCAGACACCTGGAGTATTACAAAAAAATCAAATTGCCCTATTAACCAAGTTTAATATTTTGATTTATGGCTCTAATAAAAATACCAAAAATATAAAACCAGCAAAATATGAATTGAAACTTTCTGAAGAATACTACATTCCATCTGAAGAAGCAGGCGGAATTACTATAAATGCGAAAGATATCACTATTGAGCCTCTCAGTTTTGTTATAGCCAGGGCAGAGGAAAGGTGTAATTTCCCCAAAAATATATGTGGGCTATTTGATTTGCGAGTTAGTTTATTTTGTGCTGGAATTATTCTCTCGAATGGAGTTCAAGTCGACCCTGGTTATAGGGGGGTTCTATTAAGCTTGCTTTTCAATTCTGGAGCATCACAATATCACATTAAATCAGGGGATAATTTTTCACATATTATGTTCATCACGCTTTCGGGTGATAACTTTGAGGGATATGAAGGAATAAACCTGGACTCGTCCTCGATTCCCTCATATATTCCTGCATCGAAACCATCCAGTTTTTCATTTAAAAATTATTTAGAAACACTCAAAAAAATCAATGAAATGGATGAAAAGCTTGCAGACGCTGGAGCTTATATCAAGTTACTTCGAGATAATGACACAATTGATACCGTGATTCGTTTCAAGGGCACCCTTTGGAATAAAATAGCCTTTGTTGTTGCTATTATAGCGATCGGAATAACAGTTTTAGCGGGCTCACCTATTGCTTTGCACCTTACTAGGTCTGATGATATTCACAAGCGCCTCGATTACATTGAAACGATACTAGAGCAGAACAAGCCTCAGATTATAAATGAGCATAAAGCCACCCCATCAATTGATGTTGTTTCTTCTCAGTGAGGCAAGTTCACAAGTGGCATTCACATCAAGATTGACCTTAACTTAATGGTATTATTTGTTAATGATGTCTTGCGCTGCTGCTATGCCGGATATCATGGATTGTATAATACCTTGAGAGAGCCCTGAGCAATCCCCAGATACATAAAGGCCGTCAATAGAAGTCATCATGCCATTATTTACTGTAACGCAATCCCATAACCCCTCAAGCTCTAAGGCTATTATATTTACTGATTTGATGAAATGGTGGAAGTCTGCTTCAGGGGCAGAAGAATTAGTAAATATGAACTGCAGAATTGCGTCTGCTACCTCACAATAATTTTTATGAAAAGAAGGACTAATCAAGCTCCATAATGGAGCAGACAAAACATCTTTTACTGATGGCAAAACATAATCTTCTGTCCATTCTTTCCTTTTAAAGTCGCAATATGACTGAAAAACAGGTTTTCCTGGATTTTTTTTGTTTAAATCGATATATGGTTTAATATATTTTTCGTAAATATCTTCAAAAGATAAGGCACATCCTTTTTTGTCTTTTAGCTGTGACAACAAAGCAAAATTTCCAACGCTACATTCTGAATCACCATCAACTAAAACATGGCCGTCCAGCAGTGTATATTTTTTGTAATTTGTGTATTTTATCCTTCCTCCTTGAGAGCCCGCACAAAAACAAAATGTCTTGTACTTGTAGCCATCTTTAACCGTTCGTATTTTTAAATCTGGATGATCTTTACCAAATGGGATCAAAAACTCTTTTGGTAGTTCAAATCTAAATCCAAGAGAAGAGATTGGATTTTGGCGATCAATATCTAATTTTTTAAGCTCCTCTCTCCACCAGGAAAAACCTGCTCGCCCCGTTGCTACAATGATTCGGTGAGCATTTACTGTTTTTTGGTGAAATCCCGTCGTGTAAAAGATAGTAAAGCCGTTATCATTTTTTTTTATTGCTGTTACCCGAGAATTTAGGAACAAGGAAATAAATGGATCCTCCTGAATACGTGAAAAAGCTACTGTAATAAACCGTTTCACTTCCTCTGATGTCAATATATGGATTCCATAATGCTTTATGTCGAGCGTAGCATTTGAACTGCATTGTGACATTGTAAAGTCAGTTTCTGATACTCCAACAAACTCGCAGGCAGTAGAAAAGTAACATTCATATCGAGCTGCACCAATTAATTCAAATAAAGACTTGCCGCTTGGGTATCTGGAAAGTTTTACTGAATCACCATAATGAATACTACCTCCAAACCCTGAAATGACGTTGCATTCAGAACAATCCGTGCAGTATAAATAATCGTCCACAGCACATGTCCGATTGGAATAATGGTTACCGGCATCAATCAAAACCACGGAGTATTTCTTAGTTTTCGCTAACTCAAGAGCGCAAGCAATACCTGAAGGCCCAGCTCCGATTATAACTATTATCTCACGAGGCATAATCTACCTCACAAATACATTTTGGCATGATCGTATCATCTCTCCTGATTTGGCAATATTGCCCAATTGCTCAGATACAGCAGCCATCCAGGCCATCTTTCTCGCTACTCCAGCGTCTATAAATGACTCGTCATATGGGCGATTATTGAACCTGATTCCAGGATATGACGTTTTGCCGATATAATAAACTATATATCGGCGAGTCGTTGTATATATTGATATTTTCGACGGAAGCATGGAGCGGCGTATATTTCCCTGGCCAAATCCATCTGGGTGCTTTTTTGCGTTACGCAGCTGACAGAGTAGATGATTTTTAGATTTCATTATTTTCTCTTTATTATTAACTTGCCAAATAAAAATACGATAGCACAAATAATGAGCCACCTCAATATTTACTGGTCGACTAGACCCAGGATATAATCTGCGCTTACTTTATAGTATTTTACTAGTGTGAGTAGGTGGTGGATTGGTAACGCTCGTTCTCCTGTTTCATATCTGGCGTAAGTCTGTTGCAGTATACCTAAAGCAGCTGCGACTTCTTTCTGCGTTAAGTCGCGATCTTCTCTCAACTCTCGCATTCTGACTTGATAAGTCTTTTTCATGCAACGCTCCATAACAGTATGTTGTGAGGATACGCTACATCTAATCAGGCGTATTGATCTTACATCCATTTAGTTGTAATATTATGACAATGTAAGAACATGAGGCATATATGGAAAAAATGAATACAGCATGTTTCAGCGGCTACCGACCGGAAAAATTTCTATTCCCTTTGGAAGCTGATTGCTGGGCTTATATCAATCTCCAGGCCGACATCACTAGCGCCATTGAGGAATCCGTCAAGGCGGGCTATACCCGGTTCCTATCCGGGATGGCCCGTGGTTTTGATCTGGTCTGCTCGGGTATTTTGCTGGAGATGAAAAAGATGTCTCCGGTTTATGTGGATATTGAATTGGTGGTAGTTCTGCCTTTTTCCGGGCATGGCTTCAAAGGGCGTTGGGGCGTCGTCCATGATATGGTTTTGTGAGGTAGGCTGTAAAAAATGGACGCCATAGATCATAATGGAGACCAGGAGGAATTATGACTATGGGAAAAATACCGAGAGGGCGATACACGAGTGAATTCAAGACCCAAGCAGTGGCGATGGCCGAGTCCGATGGTCTGGGTATTGCGGAGACAGCACGCCGGCTGTCAGTGTCACCGAAGACGTTGGCCAATTGGGTCAAGCGGTCTCGCAGTGGGGCGTGCCCAGCCGGCCGCCGTGGTGAGGTCTCCGCCCAGGAAGCGGAGTTGAGTAGATTACGTAAAGAAGTAGCGCAGTTACGGATGGAGTGCGAGATCTTAAAAAAAGCGGCGGCGTACTTTGCCAAGGAATCGCTGTGAGGTACCAAGCCGTGGGGAAGATGCGATTCCACTATCCGGTTCGTGTACTTTGCCGGGTTTTCCGAGTATCGGCCAGCGGTTATTACGCTTGGCGGCATCGCGGTGAAAAACAGCCCGTTGGTGACCGGCGGCTTGAAGCACAAGTTTTGTCCGCACATAAAAAGGCGCGTGAAACCTACGGCGCGGTTCGGCTGCATAGGGAACTTTCAGCGGATGGCTGTCGGATAAGCCTTTGGCGGGTCAAGGCAATTCGCCGCCGTCTTGGTCTGACCGTGAAGCCGAAGCGCCGCCGGGCTCGCACCACGGACTCCCGGCACAACCTGGCGGTGGCTCCGAACCTGTTGGACCGGAGTTTTGCTGAAAGCGAATGTAACCAGGCCTGGGTCAGCGATATCACCTACATCCCGACCGGCGAGGGGTTTCTGTATCTGGCCGGCATCAAGGACTTGTGCAGCCGTGAGTTGGTGGGCTTCAGCCTGTCGGCGAACATCGACACTGAGCTGGTTCTGGAGGCCTTTAAAAAGGCTGTGCGCCGCCACCATCCGGCCCCGGGCCTGATCCTGCATTCGGATCGCGGCAGCCAGTATTGCAGCCGGGCCTACCAGGCCAAGCTGGAACACTACGGCGTCATCAGCTCCATGAGCCGCAAGGGAAACTGCTATGACAACGCCCCTATGGAAAGCTTCTGGGGCATTCTGAAAAACGAACTGGTCTATCGGAGGCGCTATGAAACCCACCGGGAAGCCTGCCAGGACATCACCGAATATATTGAACTTTTCTACAATCGCCAGCGAATACAGAAAGCCCTGGGCTACCTGTCGCCGGCTGCCTTCAACCTGAAATTACAA
>JAVBQN010000051.1:0-8504 GCA_031549025.1 Candidatus Adiutrix sp.
GATCGACAAGGTGGTGGCCTATTACGAGGAGCAGGTGGAACTCATCCGCCTGGTTTTTGAAAAGCGCGTAGGGAAGCTCAAGAAGGGCGACGAGATGCCTCCGGGCGTCATCAAGATGGTCAAGGTCTACGTGGCCATGAAGCGCAAGCTCTCCGTGGGCGACAAGATGGCCGGCCGCCACGGCAACAAGGGCGTCGTCTCCCGGATTCTGCCGGAAGAGGACATGCCCTTCTTCGAGGACGGCACCCCCGTGGACCTGGTCCTGAATCCCCTGGGCGTCCCCAGCCGTATGAACGTGGGCCAGATCATGGAAACCCACCTCGGCTGGGCCAGCCGGGAACTGGGCCGCCAGATCGGCGAACTGGTGGACAAGGCCAACCGCGAAGCGTTGCGCCACAAGTTCAAGGCCATTCTGGGCCCGGGCGACTTCGACCGCTGGTGTGCCGACCTCGACGACGAGGACCTGTTGGAACTGGCCTCCCGTTCCAGCCGGGGGCTCCACATGGCCACCCCGGTCTTCGACGGGGCCGAGGAATACGAGATCAAGTCCATCCTCATGGAAGCGGGCCTGCCGGACATCGGCCAGACGGTCCTCCGCGACGGCCGCACCGGCGAGCGCTTCGAGAACGAAGTCACCGTGGGCGTCATGTACATGCTCAAGCTCCACCACCTGGTGGACGACAAGATCCACGCCCGCTCCATCGGGCCCTACTCCCTGGTCACCCAGCAGCCCCTGGGCGGCAAGGCCCAATTCGGCGGCCAGCGCCTGGGCGAAATGGAAGTGTGGGCCATGGAGGCCTACGGCGCGGCCTACAGTCTCCAGGAGTTCCTCACCGTCAAGAGCGACGACGTGGCCGGCCGCACCCGAATGTACGAAAAGATCGTCAAGGGCGACAACATCCTGGAGGCGGGCCTGCCGGAGAGCTTCAACGTCCTCGTCAAGGAACTCCAGTCCCTCGGCCTCGATGTGGACATGGAAGGCGACGAGCCCGAGGAACTGAGCGTGGAGGCGGCCAACATCGCGGCCCTGCCCGAGGCTCTGGCCGAGATCATGTCGGCGCCTTCGGCGGCGCTCGAGGCCGGCCCCGTGGCTGAAGGCTGAGGCGGCCGCGTCCGGCGGGTTTGATCCGATACCGATAACCGTGTGTTAAACGGCCCCTTGCGGTAGGGCGGGGGCGGGAAGAAGGACACCGTGGAAGATATTTTGAGCTATTTTCAGAAACCGAAAGATCCGTTGAGCTTCAACAGCGTGCGCATCGCCCTGGCCAGCCCGGAAAAGATCCGGGCCTGGTCCAAGGGCGAGGTCAAGAAGCCGGAGACCATCAACTACCGCACCTTCAAGCCCGAGCGCGACGGCCTGTTCTGCGCGAAAATCTTCGGGCCCACCAAGGATTATGAGTGCAATTGCGGTAAATACAAGCGCATGAAGCACCGGGGCGTTATCTGCGAAAAGTGCGGGGTGGAGGTCATCCAGTCCAAGGTGCGGCGCGAACGCATGGGCCATATCGAGCTGGCCTCGCCCGTGGCCCACATCTGGTTCCTCAAGAGCCTCCCCTCCAAGGTGGGGAACCTCCTGGACATGGCCCTGAAGGATCTGGAGAAGGTCTTGTATTTCGAGGCCCACGTGGTCATCGACCCCAAGGAGACTCCCCTGACCAAAGGCCAGGTGCTCACCGACGAGCGCCACCGCCAGGCCGTGGAGGAATACGGGGCCGACGCCTTCGAGGCCGGCATCGGGGCCGAGGCGGTGCAGAAGATGATCCGCCAGGTGGACTGCGCCCAGCTCAGCAACGACCTGCGCCGCGAACTGTCCGAGACCTCGTCCGAGGCCAAGCGGAAGAAGCTGGTCAAGCGGCTGCGCATTGTCGAAGCCTTCCGCGACAGCGGCAACGACCCGGCCTGGATGATCCTGGAAGTGGTGCCCGTTTTGCCGCCCGACCTCAGGCCCCTGGTGCCCCTGGAGGGCGGCCGCTTCGCCACCAGCGACCTGAACGACCTCTACCGCCGGGTCATCAACCGCAACAACCGCTTAAAGCGCCTGATGGAACTCGGGGCGCCCGAAATCATCATCCGCAATGAAAAGCGCATGCTCCAGGAAGCCGTGGACGTCCTGTTCGACAACGGCCGGCGCGGCAAGACCATCACCGGCCCCAACAAGCGGCCGCTGAAATCCCTTTCCGACATGCTCAAAGGCAAGCAGGGCCGCTTCCGCCAGAACCTCCTGGGGAAACGCGTCGACTATTCCGGCCGTTCGGTCATCGTCATCGGCCCGGACCTCCGGCTCCACCAGTGCGGCCTGCCGAAGAAGATGGCCCTGGAGCTCTTCAAGCCCTTCATCTACCACCAGTTGGAAAAAAAGGGCTTCATCACCACCATCAAGGCCGCCAAAAAGATGGTGGAAAAGGAAACCTCCGAGGTCTGGGACACTCTGTCGGAAGTGGTGCGGGAATATCCCATCCTCCTGAACCGGGCCCCGACCCTGCACCGGCTGGGCATCCAGGCCTTCGAGCCCATCCTTATCGAGGGCAAGGCCATTCAGCTCCATCCCCTGGTCTGCTCGGCCTTCAACGCCGACTTCGACGGCGACCAGATGGCCGTCCACGTGCCTCTGTCCATCGAAAGCCAGATCGAGGCCCGCGTCCTGATGATGAGCACCAACAACATCCTCTCCCCGGCCAACGGCGAGCCGGTCATTGTCCCCAGCCAGGACATCGTTCTCGGGCTCTATTACATGACCAAGGAAAAGCCGGGCGCCATCGGCGAGAACCGCCTCTATTCCGGGCCGGAAGAAGTCCGCATGGCCTATGACGGCGGGGCCCTGGAGCTTCAGGCCAAGATCAAGGTGCGCCTGAACGGCGAACGGGTGGAAACCACCTGCGGCCGGATGCTCCTGTCGGAAATCATTCCCGAACAGCTGGGCTTCGAGGTGGTCAACCGGGTGATGAAGAAGAACGAACTGCGGAACCTCATCTCCCGCTGCTTCCGCGTCTGCGGCATCAAGGACACGGTTCTCCTGGCCGACCGGCTGAAGGACTTCGGCTACCAGTTCGCCACCAAGGCCGGCATCTCCCTGTGCATTTCCAACATGATCATCCCCGATGAGAAAAACAACATCATCAACGTGGCCCAGGGCGAGATCAACGAGGTGGAGAAGCAGTACAAGGACGGCCTCATCACCGAGGGCGAAAAGTACAACAAGGTGGTCGACATCTGGACCCGGGCTTCCGACGAGGTGGCCGCGGAGATGATGCGCGAAATCCAGATCACCAAGCTCGACGGCAAGCCCACCGAGATCCAGGGGCCTCCGGGCTTCAACCCCATCTATATGATGGCCGACAGCGGGGCCCGCGGCTCCAAGGACCAGATGCGGCAGCTGGCCGGCATGCGCGGCCTGATGGCCAAGCCCACCGGCGAAATCATCGAGCAGCCCATCACCGCCAACTTCCGCGAAGGCCTGACGGTTCTCCAGTACTTCGTCTCCACCCACGGCGCCCGCAAGGGTCTGGCCGACACCGCGCTCAAGACCGCCAACTCGGGGTACCTTACCCGCCGTCTGGTGGACGTGGCCCAGGACAGCATCATTCTGGAAAAGGATTGCGGCACCACGGACGGCATCGTGGTGGAAGCCCTGCGCGAGGCCGGCGAAATCATCCAGCCCCTCTCCGAGCGCATCCTCGGCCGCACGGCCTTAGGTGACGTGGTCAGCCCGGCCGATGGCACCCTCATCGTGGCCGACGGCGAGGAGATCGCCGAAGAGGAGGCCGCGGCCATCGAACGGGTGGGCATCGACCGGCTGAACATCCGGTCGGTCTTGACCTGCCGGGCCAAGCGCGGGGTCTGCGCCAAATGCTACGGCCGCGACCTGGCCCACGGCAAGCTCGTCGAAATCGGCGAATCCATCGGCATCATCGCCGCCCAGTCCATCGGCGAACCCGGCACCCAGCTCACCATGCGGACCTTCCACATCGGTGGTACGGCCTCCCGCCGGGTCGAGCGCCACGTCATCTCCAGCGAACTCACCGGCACCGTGGAATTCACCCCCGACGTGCGCCTGGTGCGTTCGTCCGGCGGCGACCTGGTGGTCATGAGCCGCAAGGGCGAGATCATCATCCGCGACGAAAACAACCTGCCGCGGGAAAAGCACGAGCTCATCTATGGCGCCCACATGCGGCTCAAGGCCCAGAACGGGGCGCGCCCGGCTTTGCCCATCAAGCCCGCCGCCGAGATCAGCGAGCCGGACCTGCCGCAGTACGCCAAGGAACTGGCCGACGGCGCCCACAAGATGAACGCCGTCTTGTCCGACAAGCCCGCCCTGGCCAAACTGGCCCAGGAACTGACGCCCCTCTACGAGCGCGTTCAGGAGTGGGCTGTGGCCAAAGGCTTGATGAACAAGGACGGCCTCCTTCTGGAAACCGAAAACGCCTCGGCCGGGGCGGCCAAGCTGGCCAATATCTGGCCCCAGGTTGCGGAAGCCATGAACCAGGCCGGCCAGGTGCTCGACGAGTATGATCTCAAGAACACCGTGGACATCCGGCGCCTGGCCGCCGACTTCCAGCTGGCCATTGACAAGCCCGGCGAATTCGTCGACTGGGACCCCTTCACCGTGCCCATCCTCACCGAGGTCAGCGGCTTTGTCGCCTTTGAGGACATGGAAGAGGGCAAGACCATGATCGAGCGCGTGGACCAGGTCACCGGCAAGTCCTCCAAGGTCATCATCGAATCCAAGCAGGCCGATATCCGTCCCCGCATCAAGGTGCTGGACGCCGCCGGCAAGCCCCTTCTGACCTCCAAGGGCACCCCGGCCGTCTATCCCCTGCCGGTCAACGCCATCCTCATGGTCGAAGAGCGGATGCGGGTGCACGCCGGCGAGGCCCTGGCCAAGATTCCCCGGGAAACCACCAAGACCAAGGACATCACCGGCGGTCTCCCCCGGGTGGCCGAACTCTTCGAAGTGCGCAAGCCCAAGGAGGTGGCGGTCATCAGCGAGATCGACGGCATCATCTCCTTCGGCAAGCAGACCAAGGGCAAGCGCAAGGTCATCATCACCCCGGAAATCGGCGAGGCCAAGGAATACCTCATCCCCAAGGGCAAGCACGTCACCGTCCACGAAGGCGACTTCGTCCGGGCCGGCGAACCCCTGATGGACGGCGCGGCCAACCCGCACGACATCCTCTCCATCCGCGGGGTCAAGGACCTGGCCAAATACCTGGTGGACGAGGTGCAGCAGGTCTATCGCCTCCAGGGCGTCAAGATCAACGACAAGCACATCGAGGTCATCGTCCGGCAGATGCTCCGCAAGGTCCGGGTCAAGTCCCCGGGCGACAGCGAGCTTTTGTCCGGCGAGTCGGCCGACCGGCTGAAGTTCGAGGACCTGAACGAAAAGCTTCTGGCCGACGGCAAGACCCCGGCCACGGGCGAGCCGGTTCTCCAGGGCATCACCAAGGCCTCCCTATCCACCGAAAGCTTCATCTCGGCGGCCAGCTTCCAGGAGACCACCAAGGTGCTCACCGAGGCCGCCGTGGCCGGCAAGACCGACCAACTGGCCGGCTTGAAGGAGAACGTCATCATGGGCCGCCTCATCCCGGCCGGGACGGGGCTGCCGAAATACCTCCTTCAATTCAACAAGAAACAGAAGGTGGCCGGCGCCGTCTGACAACCGGAGCCTCCGAAGCGGGAATCCGCTTCGGAGGCTTATCCACAACCGTCCATATCAATGATAAAGGCCGGCCGCTTCCGGGGTGAACCCGGGAGCGGCCGGCCTTTAGAGTATTGTGCGTGAGGGGCCAGGGAAAATCAGAAATCCATGATTTCCTTTTCTTTGGCGGCGGCGGCGGCGTCGACCTGCTTGATGAAGTCGTCGGTGATCTTCTGGACCTGCTCTTCGGCCTTCTTCTGCTCGTCCTCGCCGATCTCCTTGTCCTTCTTGAGGTCCTTGAGCATCTCGTTGGCGTCGCGGCGGATGTTGCGCACGGCCACCTTGGCCTCTTCGGCGTTCTTCTTGACGATCTTGGAGAGATCCTTGCGCCGTTCCTGGGTCAGAGTGGGGATGCCGATGCGGATGATCTTGCCGTCGTTCTGCGGGGTCAGGCCCAGTTCGGATTTCAAGACCGCCTTTTCGATTTCCCCGATGGCCTGGGCGTCCCAGGGCTGGATCAGGAGTAAGCGCGGTTCCGGGGCGGTGATGGAGGCCATCTGGGTCAGCGGGGTGGCCGTGCCGTAGTAGTCGGCCATGAGGCCGTCCAGGAGGGCCGGGGTGGCCCGCCCGGTGCGGATCTTGGTGAAACCCTTGACCAGGGCCTGTACGGTTTTTTCCATGCGGTCCTTTACGTCGGCGTGGATATCGTCAATCATGCTCATGATCGGTACTCCCCTGTCTTTGGTATGATACTATTGAAAACGGCGGTTCCCTATTCGGTGACCAGGGTGCCCACCGGCTCGCCCATGAGGGCCCGCTTGATGTTGCCGTGGGTGAAGAGGTTGAAGACCAGAAGGGGGATCCGGTTTTCCATGGCCAGGGAAAAGGCGGTGGTGTCCATGACCTGGAGGCGGTCGCGGATGGCGCCCATATAGGTCAGGGTGGAGTGGCGCACGGCCCCGGGATTCTTGCGGGGGTCGCAGTCGTAGATGCCGTCCACGTTGGTGGCCTTGAGAATGATCTCGGCCCCGATTTCGCTGGCCCGCAGGACCGCGGCCGTGTCGGTGGTGAAATAGGGGTTGCCCGTGCCGCTGGCGAAGATGACCACCCGGCCCTTTTCCAGGTGGCGGATGGCCTTGCGCCGGATGAAGGGCTCGGTGATCTGGTACATGCTGATGGCGCTCTGGACCCGCGTGGCCAGGCCCTGGCGCTCGAGGGCGTCCTGCATGGCCAGGGCGTTGATGACCGTGGCCAGCATGCCCATGTGGTCGCCCGTGACCCGGGCCAGTCCCCGTTCGGCCAGAGCCTGGCCCCGGAAGATGTTGCCCCCGCCGATGACCATGCCCACCCGCACTCCGGCCTGGGCCACCTCGGCCACCTGGGCGGCGATGTTTTCCACGGTGTCGGGGTCCAGGCCGAAACCCTGGGAGCCCTGGAGGGCCTCGCCGGACAGCTTCAGCAAGACGGTGCCGTATTTGTATTCGCTCATGCTCTCTCCCGACCGGCGTTCGCCGGAGGGCGGCCTCGTCGCGGAGGCCGAAAAACACCGCCGGCGGCTCTCAGGGAACCGCCGGCGGGTTGGTTCACTCTTCCTCGGCGGCGGCCTCGCCGGGCAATTCCTCGCCCAGCTGGAAGCGGAAAAAGGATTTGATTTCGACCCGGCCGCATTCTTTGGCCGAATCCTTCAGGAGCTGGGCGATGGTGGTCTTGCCGGTGGGGTCCTTCACGTAGGCCTGCTCCATGAGCACCACTTCGGAATAGAACTTGTGGACCTGGCCGACCATGATCTTGTCCCACATGTTTTCGGGCTTGCCGCTTTCGGCCAGCTTGGCCCGGAAAATGTTCTTTTCCCGTTCCAGGATGTCGGCCGGCACGTCCTCCGGGGTCACGGCCACGGGGCTGGCGGCGGCGATGTGCATGGCCAGGTTGTGGGCCAGTTCCTCGGCCGCGGCGCCGCACTTTTCGGCGGCCACTTCCACCATGACGCCCAGGCGGCCGGGGCCGTGGATGTAGGTGTGCAGGAAGGCGTCGCCCTGGGCCTGGCGGACGGTGAAGCGGCGGAGGTTCATGTTCTCGCCGATGGTGCCCACCAGGTTCTTGAGCTGGTCGTCGATGGTGCCGGCGCAGGAGTTCATGGGCCGGGCCAGGAGGCCGGCCACGTCGGCCGGGGCCTCGGAGGTCAGAAGGACATCCACGATGTCCACGGCCAGCTTCTGGAAGCCTTCGTTCTTGGCCACGAAGTCGGTTTCGCAATTAAGTTCCACCAGGGCGCCCTTCTTCTGGTCCGGGCTGACCCCGGCCACGATGAGCCCTTCCTTGGTGGCCCGGCCGGCCCGCTTGCGGGCGGTCATCAGACCCTTCTGGCGCAGCCAGTCGACGGCCTTTTCCAGGTCGCATTCGCACTCGGCCAGAGCCTTCTTGCAGTCCATCATGCCGGCGTTGGTTTTGTCGCGCAGCTCCTTGACCAGTTTGGCGCTAATTTCAGCCATAATATCGCTCCATATCCCGGGGCCCCGCGAAGGGGCCCCGTTCGGGTGTATTGCTCTTCAGGGTACGGTCAATCCTCGTCGGCGGCGGCCTGGGCGGCGGCTTCCTCGGCGAAGGCGCTCTGGCGGACGGCGGTGAAGTCGGCGCCGTCGGCGGGCTCGTCACCCTCGCGCTCGTCCTTGTCCGGGGCTGCGGAGGCGCCGCGGGCCATTTCCTCCCAGCGGTTGCGGCCTTCCAGGCAGGCGTCGGCCATCTTGGAGGCCATGAGCTTGATGGCCCGGATGGCGTCGTCGTTGCCGGGGATGATGTAGTCCACTTCGTCGGGGTCGCAGTTGGTGTCCACCACGGCCACCACGGGGATGCCCAGGCGGCGGGCTTCGGC
>JAVBQN010000019.1:0-37481 GCA_031549025.1 Candidatus Adiutrix sp.
GAAATGGTCATGCCCGGCGACAACGTGACCCTGAACGTGACCATGATCATGCCCATCGCCATGGAAAAGGAACTGCGCTTCGCCATCCGCGAAGGCGGCCGCACCGTGGGCGCCGGCGTCATCTCCGAGATCATCGAATAAATTGGCGACAGCGTTCCGGGGGGAGCCAGCGTCCCCCCGCTGTAATATGAGGCTTTTGCTGGGCCGCCCCAGGCGGCCCCCGGTTGAAAAGGGTTAGATATGCTTAACAACCAAAAGATACGGATACGGCTCAGGGCTTACGACCACAAACTTTTGGACCGCTCGGCCCAGGAGATTGTCGACACCGCCAAGCGGACCGGGGCCCGGGTGGCCGGTCCGGTGCCGCTCCCGACCACCATCAGCCGCACCTGCGTCCTTCGTTCGCCCCACGTGGACAAAAAGTCCCGTGAGCACTTTGAAGTGCGCACCCACAAACGGCTCCTGGATATTCTCGACCCCACCCAGCAGACCGTGGACGCCCTCATGAAGCTGGATCTTTCCGCCGGGGTGGATGTGGAGATCAAGTTATGAGCAAGGGATTGATAGGCAAGAAATTGGGCATGACCCGCCTCTTCGTCCGGGAGGGCCTTTCGGTGCCGGTGACGGTCATCGAGGCCGGGTCGGCCACGGTGGTGCAGCTCAAGACCAAGGCCGACGACGGCTACGACGCGGTGCAGCTCGGTTTCGCCCCCAAGGATGAAAAGCACGCCAACAAACCCGAACAGGGGCACGCGGCCAAGGCCGGGGCCAAGGGTTTCAAGGTGCTCCGGGAGTTCCCGCTGGCCGAAGGCGCCGAACTGGAAGTGGGCGGCCAGGTTTCCCTGGACATTTTCGCGGCCGGTGAAAAGATCTGCATCACCGGCACCAGCAAGGGCAAAGGCTTTGCCGGCGTCATGAAGCGTCACGGCTTCCACGGCGGCCGGGCCACCCACGGCTGCCTCACTCCGCGCGCCGCCGGCTCCATCGGTTCGGCGGCCGACCCCAGCCGCGTTTTCCCCGGCCGCAAGATGGCCGGCCATGCCGGCGCGGTCCGGACCACGGTCAAGAACCTGACGGTGGTGGACGTCCGTCCCGAATACGGCGTCATCCTGGTGCGCGGCGCGGTGCCCGGTCCCAACGGCGGGCTGGTGCTCCTGAAAAAGAATGGGCTGGTGAAAAAATGATCGTCGATGTCGTCAATCTGAACAATGAGACGGTGGGCCAGATCGAGCTCCCGGATCTGATATATAACGTCGAGGTGCGCCCGCATCTGGTGCACGAGGTGGTCACCGCCCAGCTCCATTCCCGCCGGGCCGGCACCGCCGCCACCAAGACCCGCGCCGACGTGGCCTACAGCACCCGCAAACCCTTCCGCCAGAAGGGCACCGGCCGGGCCCGGGGCGGCAGCCGCCGCTCTCCCGTGTGGCGCCACGGCGGCACCATCTTCGGCCCCCAGCCCCGGGATTTCTCCTGGCGGCCGCCGGCCCAGATCCGCCGCAGCGCCCTGAAGATCGTCCTGACCGCCAAGCTGGCGGACAAGCAGCTGGTCGTCCTTGACGCCTTCGAGCTGCCCGAGGCCAAGACCAAGGCTTTCGCCCAGAGCCTGAAAGGGCTCGGCGTCCGGAAGGCTGTGGTGGTCACCCCGGAACCCAATGAGACGCTGGAACGTTCCTCCCGCAACATCCCGGACTGCAAGGTCCTGCGGGTGGCGGGCCTGAACTGCTACGACCTGTTGAATCACACCCACGTGGTGATTCTCAAAGACTCGTTGCCCGGCATTGAAGCGAGGTTGATGAAATGAAGTACGCTCACGAAATTCTCCTGCGGCCCCTGGTCACCGAAAAGAGCATGCTGGCCCGGGAAAACAGCAACCAGTTCTGCTTCAAGGTCAACCCCAAGGCTTCCAAGCTGGACATCGCCAACGCCGTGGAGAAAGCCTTCTCGGTCAAGGTCGTGGAAGTCCGCACCGTCAACGTCCTCGGCAAGAAGAAACGCCGCGGCCGCCTGGTGGGCAAGCGGTCCGACTGGAAGAAAGCCATCGTCCGCCTGGCCCAGGGGGACAGCATCAAATATTTTGAAGGCGCTTGATCGATCGCCCCACCGGGACAGCCGATCGAACGAACGCTGAACGTATTGGAGAGGAACGGCCATGGCCATCAAAGAAGTGAAACCGACTTCGCCCGGGCGACGCACTCAGACGTATTCCACGTTTGAGGAAATCACCAGGACCACCCCGGAAAAGAGTCTCCTGGTCCCCCTGCCGAAGACCGGCGGCCGCAACAATCAGGGCCGCATCACCACCCGTTTCAGGGGCGGCGGTCACAAGCGGCAGTATCGCTTGATCGATTTCAAGCGCAACAAGCTGGATATCCCGGCCAAGGTCTTTTCCATTGAATACGATCCCAACCGCGGAGCCCGCATCGCGCTTCTCCACTATCTGGACGGCGAGAAGCGGTATATTCTGGCGCCCCAGAACCTGGGCGTCGGCGACACCGTCGTTTCCAGTGAAACCGCCGACATCAGGCCCGGCAACGCCATGACCCTCAAGGTGGTGCCCCTCGGGAGCCTGGTCCACAACGTGGAGATGAAGCCCGGCAAAGGCGGCCAGTTGGCCCGCGGCGCCGGCAACTATGCCCAGGTGATGGCCAAGGAAGGGGACTACACCCTTTTGAAACTCCCTTCCGGCGAAATGCGACTGGTTTTGTCGACCTGCAAGGCCACCATCGGCCAGCTTTCGAACGCGGACCACAACAGCATCTCCCTGGGTAAGGCCGGCCGCACCCGCTGGCTGGGCCGCCGGCCGCACGTGCGCGGCGTGGCCATGAACCCGGTCGACCACCCCTTGGGCGGCGGCGAGGGCCGCAGCTCGGGCGGCCGCCATCCGGTCTCCCCCTGGGGCATGCCGGCCAAGGGCTTCAAGACCCGTAAAAAGAGCAAACCTTCCAATAAATTCATCGTCAAGCACCGCAACAAGAAGTAACCGGGATTCCGGGGCGGCCCTCTGGGCGGCCCCGGAGACCGGCGCGGCGCGGAGACGAGTCGGAGATACGATCTAAAGAGGAGAGGCGAATATGCCCCGCAGTGTTAAAAAAGGACCCTTCGTGGACGAACACGTCATGAGCAAGGTCGCGGCCGCGGTCGAGGCCAATGACCGCCGGGTCATCAAAACCTGGAGCCGCCGTTCGACCATCATTCCGGACATGGTCGGCCTGACCTTCGCCGTCCACAACGGCAAGAAATTCGTGCCGGTCTTCGTCACCGAAAACATGGTCGGGCACAAGATGGGCGAGTTCTCTCCCACCCGCACCTTCTACAGTCACGCGGCCGACAAGAAGGCCAAAAAGACCGGTAAGAAGTGAGGCGGGCCCCCCGCTTTTGATAGCGACACGACGTTTGATCGGCCCGGCCGGTTTGGCCGGCCCCTCCGATAACCGGCTGTGAGGGCCGACGTACATTAGGTAGGAAGATAAAATGGCCAAGTATCAGATTGACAAAGGCGAAGGTCTGCCGAAATATAAGAAGCAGGAGAGGCCGCGCGACGAAGCCATGGCCGTGGCCAAGTATATCCGCGTCCAGCCGACCAAGGTCCGGATCATGGCCCGCAACATCATCGGGCAGCCCATCGAACGGGCCATCAACACCCTGACGTTCAGTCCCAACAAGTCGGCCCAGGTGCTTCTGAAGGTTCTGAACTCGGCCGTGGCCAACGCCTCCACCAGCAACCGCAGTCTCATCCACGACGTCGACAAGCTCGTGGTCTACCGGGTGTACGTCGATTCCGGCCCCACCCTGAAGCGCTGGCACCCCCGCTCCCAGGGCCGGGCCAACGCCATCCTCAAACGCACCAGCCACATTACCGTGGTGGTGAAAGAGGCGTAAATCCGCTAATAAGGTCCGGGCTTCCGGGCTGTGATATGGTTCCCTTTCGGCTATTGCCGCAATCAGTTTCGGTCCGGTGCCCGGACCGCGCACGGGAGGACAGGTTTTGGGTCAGAAAACTCACCCCACAGGTTTCCGTTTAGGCGTGATCAAAACGTGGAGTTCGCGTTGGTATGCCGGCCGCGACTTTGGTCTGCAGGTGGTGGAAGACAAGAAAATCCGCGGGTATGTCAAGAAGAAGCTGGAAGCCGCCGGGGTCTCGCAGATTGAAATTGAGCGTGCGGCCAACAAGGTCAAACTGCGCATCCACACCGCCCGGCCCGGCATCGTCATCGGCAAGAAAGGCGCGGACATCGAAGTTCTGCGCAAGGAAGTCGAAAAGCTGATCCGCCGCGAAGTGGTGGTCCAGGGTGAGAACGGTCCGGAAAAGAAGCCCGTGCGCCGCGAAGTCCTCATTGACATCCAGGAAGTGCGCAAACCCGAAATTTCCGCCCAACTGGTGGCCGAGGCCGTGGCCCAGCAGCTCCAGCGCCGGGTGGCCTTCCGCCGGGCCATGAAAAAATCCATTTCCCTGGCTTTCAAGTTCGGGGCCCAGGGGGTCAAGATCCACTGCGCCGGCCGTCTGGGCGGCGCGGAAATGGCCCGCCGGGAATGGTACCGCGAGGGTCGGGTGCCGCTGCACACCCTCCGGGCCGACGTGGATTACGGCTTTGCCGAAGCCAACACCACCTATGGGGTGATCGGCGTCAAAGCCTGGATCTTCAAGGGCGAAGTCCTGGCCAACGACGCCCAGGAAGCTTTCTGAGGCCGGGCCCGCCAAGGGGGACCGGGGGCGCGCTGGAAAGAGCGCGCGCCGGCGTCCCGGTTCGCCTCCCATTACAGCGCTTCTCCAGTCGGATGAAGATATTTGAAGGAGCTTGACAATGCTAGCCCCCAAGAGAATGAAATTCCGCAAGCAGCAGAAGGGCCGCCGCGGCGGCCCGGCCAAGGGCGGAGCCAAACTCGATTTCGGCCAGTTCGGCCTCCAGGCCCTGGCCCGCGGGTATATGACCAACCAGCAGATTGAGGCCGCCCGCGTGGCCATCAACCGTTATATCAAGAGGGGCGGCCAGGTCTGGATCAGGATTTTCCCTGACAAGCCCGTCTGCAAGAAGCCGGCGGAAACCCGCATGGGCAAAGGCAAAGGCGCGCCCGAAGGCTGGGTGGCGGTCATCAAGCCCGGCCGGGTGCTGTTCGAACTGGGCGGAGTGCAGGAAGACGTGGCCCGCGAGGCCATGCGCCTGGCGGCCAACAAGCTGCCCTTCCTGACCCGTTTCATGCTGCGGGGGGAGATACTGTGAAAACCAAAGAATTCAATGAACTCAGAGGGCTGTCGCCTGAGGAGCTGAACCGCAAGGAAGCCGAACTGCGGGAGGAACTGTTCAATCTCCAGATGCAGCGCGGCACCAGCCAGCTGGAAAACCCCAAGCGCATCCAGAACGTGAAGAGGGATGTGGCCCGCATTCAGACCATCATCAGGGAACAAAAGAACCAGGAGGCGAAGGCCGCCTCCCCGAGTGAGGGTTAATCGTGGAAGAAGGAAGGCGCTTAAACAAGGTCATGACCGGGGTGGTGGTCTCCGATAAAATGGACAAGACCGTGGTCGTGCTGGTCAACCGGATGATCAAGCATCCCGTCTACAAAAAATATATCCGCCGTCGGGCCAAGTTCATGGCCCACGATGAACAGAACAGCGCCCGCATGGGGGACACGGTGGAAATCATCCAGTCCCGCCCCCTGTCCAAGTTCAAGCGGTGGCGCCTGACCCGCATCGTCGAACGGCGCGCGTAGGAGTTACCCCATGATTCAGCCAGAAACCAGATTGACCGTGGCCGACAACTCGGGCGCCAAGCAGGTGTACTGCATCAAGGTGCTGGGCGGCAGCCGCCGCCGGTACGCTTCCCTGGGCGACATCATTGTGGTCTCGGTCAAAGAGGCCCTCCCCGGGAGCAAGGTGAAGAAGGGCGACGTGATGAAGGCCGTGGTGGTGCGCACCGCCAAGGAAGTGGGCCGGGCCGACGGCTCCTTCATCAAGTTCGACGACAACTCCGCCGTCCTCATCAACAACGCCCGCGAACCCATCGGCACCCGCATCTTCGGCCCCGTGGCCCGCGAACTTCGGGCCAAGCGTTTCATGAAGATCATTTCCCTGGCTCCCGAAGTTCTGTAAGTTGCGAACCCGGACGGAGCGAGGCGCGGGGAGTCCCGCCTGAAGGTGGATATATAATGACGACGACCAAATGTAGCATCAAGAAGGACGACCGCGTCGAGGTCATCACCGGCAAGAACCGCGGCAGGATCGGCAAGGTCAAGAAAGTGATGGCCATCAAGGATCAGTTCCGGGTGGTGGTGGAGAACGTGAACATGGTCACCCGCCACACCAAGCCCGGCGGCCCCGGCCAGGCCGGCGGCAAGATCGAGAAAGAAGCGCCGCTGCCGATCTCCAACGTGGCCCTTTTGTGCCCCAAGTGCAACGCGACCACCCGCGTGGCCCACGCCTTCGTCCCGGTGGTGGGTTCGGACAAGCCCCGCAAGGTGCGCGTCTGCAAGAAGTGTAAAGAGCACATCGACGAGAAATAAATCCGCTTTTCCCAAAGCGGCGTGGACCGGGGGACGGCCCCGGCATCGCGCCCGACCGAAAACTCTGGCTTTAAAGCTCATCGGACCGCCCGAAGGAGCGCCGGCCACGGTAGCCGCATACAGGAGAACACTATGCCCCGGATGAAAGAGTTCTACGAGAAGACCGTAGTTCCCAAACTGGTCAAGGAATTCAACTATACCAACCCCAACCAGGTGCCCCGGCTGGTCAAGATCAGCCTGAACATGGGCCTGGGCGAAGCCATCCAGAACGCCAAGATCCTCGACAGCGCCTCGGTGGAGCTGGCGGCCATCAGCGGCCAGAAGGCGGTCATCACCAAGGCCCGCCGTTCCATCGCCGCCTTCAAGCTCCGTGAGGGCATGCCCATCGGCGTCACCGTGACCCTGCGCCGCGACAAGATGTTCTTCTTCCTCGACAAGCTGGTGAACATCGTCCTGCCCCGCGTCCGCGACTTCCGCGGCGTCTCTTCCAAGGCCTTCGACGGCCGGGGGAACTACACGCTCGGCATCAAGGAACATATCATTTTCCCCGAGATCGACTACGATAAAATCGACAAGATCAAAGGTTTGAATATCAGTATCGTGACCACCGCCAAAACGGACGAGGAGGCCCGGTTTTTTCTGACCGAGCTGGGTATGCCCTTCCGCAAGAGCGGGCAACAGCATTAAGGAGCCTCCAAGCCATGGCTAAAAAATCCATGATGATCAGAGCCGCCCGCCCGGCCAAATTCGGCGTCAGGGACTATAATCGTTGCCCCGTCTGCGGTCGTCCCCGGGCGTATCTTCGCAAATACAATCTTTGCCGCATCTGTTTCCGCAACATGGCCCTGGCCGGTGAAATTCCCGGCGTGATCAAGGCCAGCTGGTAAGAAGGCGGGAGAATACACCATGAGCATGACTGATCCTATCGCCGATCTGTTGACCCGAATCAGAAACGCCCTCATCGCCCGCCACGACCGGGTGGATGTGCCGGCCTCCAAGATCAAGGTGGCCATTGTCCGTATCCTCAAGGACGAGGGGTTCATCAAGAACTTCAAGGTCTCCAAGGACAACAAGCAGGGCATGATCCGCGTCTTTCTGAAGTATTCGGACCGTAACTCCCCGGTCATCAACGGCCTGGAGCGCATCTCCAAGCCCGGCCGCCGGGTCTACCAGAAGGCCACCGACATCGTGCCCGTCCTTTCCGGCCTGGGGGTGGCCATCGTGTCCACCTCCTCCGGGGTGATGACCGATAAGGAAGCCCGCCGCCAGAATATCGGCGGCGAGATGATCTGCCAGATCTGGTGACCGTGACCGGCCTTCGGCCGGTCCCCCGCGAAGGGGCGGCCGGCCGGGCCCGTCCGTCGGCACCCTCAGAGAGATAGAGAAGGTTATAGTATGTCCAGAATCGGAAAAATGCCCATCGCCATCCCCGCGGGCGTCAAGGTGGAATGGCAGGCTCCGCAGATCAAGGTTACCGGGGGCAAGACCACCCTGACCCGGAAGCTTCATAAAAATGTCGCCCTCGACGTGTCGGGGCAGGCGATCACCGTCACCCCGCTCGACCCGAAGTCCCCGGAAGGCCGGGCCTTGTGGGGTCTGACCCGCACCCTGGTCAACAACATGGTGGTGGGCGTGTCCGCCGGCTTCACCAAGGTTCTGGAAATGACCGGCGTGGGCTGGCGGGCCGAGACCGACGGCCTCACCCTGAAGCTCTCTTTGGGCTTTTCGCACCCGGTGAACTTCACCCTGACCCACGGCATCACCGCCCAGGTGGACGCCAAGACCAGCCGCATCACCCTCACCGGTCCCGACAAGGAGGCCCTGGGCGAGACGGCGGCCAAGATCCGGGCCCTGCGCAAACCTGAACCCTACAAGGGCAAGGGCATCCGCTACGCGGGCGAGCACATTGTCCGCAAGGTCGGGAAGGCCGGCGGCAAGTAAGCCGGCGGCCCCCCCCGGCGCATTTTTTCATTGCCAAGGCGGGGTCTTTCGAGTACTATAGAAAGATTCGCCGCGGCGACCAGAATTCGGTTAGGCGGACGCCCCGGGGCCCGCGACCGGAAATAAACGGATAACCGCCCATCGCGCTTCTACTTTGGAGCGCGACGGGGAGCACACTATTTGAGGTGGCATATGACCAAGGCCAACGCTCGCATCGCCTCTCGGCTGAGACGGCAGGCGCGGGTTCGCAAAAAAGTTCTGGGCACCGCCGAGCGTCCCCGCTTGTGCGTCTTCCGCTCGTCGGCCCACATCTACGCCCAGGTGATCGATGATGAGAAGGGCGCCACCCTGGCGTCCGTCTCCACTCTCAGCCCGGGCCTCAAGGACACCGTCAAGGGCCTGAAGAAGTCCGAAGCGGCCAAGGCGGTCGGCCAGGCCATCGCCGAGGCGGCCAAGAGCGCGGGCTGCCAGAAAGTGGTCTTCGACCGCAACGGGTTTTTGTATCACGGCCGCGTCAAGGCCCTCTCCGAGGGGGCCCGGGAAGGCGGACTGGATTTCTAAAGGCCGGCCCCGGGGATAGCCGGGGCCGGGGTTCGCGGAAGGCCGCCCGGGGGGCGGCCTCGCCGGCCGCCCGAAAGGGCTCTTTGTCAACAGGGATTTTCATTCATTACCAGCTTGGAGGGCTCGAGTGTACCGGCCGGAAGCAGAAGAACATAACTTAATCGACAAAGTCGTGTATATCAATCGGGTGGCCAAGGTCGTCAAGGGCGGCCGCCGGTTCTCCTTTTCGGCCATCGTGGTGGTGGGCGACGGCAAAGGCCAGGTGGGCTACGGGCTCGGCAAGGCCAACGAAGTGCCCGAAGCCATCCGCAAGGGGTTCGAGCAGGCCAAAAAGTCCATGATCAAGGTGGACCTCACCGGCACCACCGTGCCCCACCAGATCGTGGGCCACACCGGCGCGGGCTCGGTTCTCCTCAAACCCGCGGCCAAGGGCACCGGGGTCATCGCCGGCGGGGCCGTGCGGGCCGTGGTGGAAGCCGCGGGCGTGCAGGACATCCTGACCAAGGTGCTGGGCTCCAACAACCCGCACAACGTGGTCCGGGCCACCATCGAAGCTCTGAAACAGATGCGCCGGGCCAAGACCGTGGCCGCCGAGCGCGGCATTCCGGCGGAGCGGCTGCGCGTCTGACCCCGGCCGGACTTCCGGGCCGCGGCGTTTTGCTCGGCGGCGCTATGCCCAGCCGTGATGTCGGCCGGTCAGCGCGCTCTGCGGGCGATCGCAGCGTAATCGCCCGGCGGGGCGATTGGGGAGGCGGCGCGGAGCGATCGTTGATGACGCCGCGAAGCCGTTCGCGGGCAAAAATCGCGTTTCTGTGCCCGGCTATGGGTCGCCGTGGATGGGTAATAAGTTACTTAGGAAATGGTGTTAGGAATATGGACAAGGAAATCAAGATCACTCAGGTGCGCAGCACCATCGCCTGCATTCCCCAGCATCGCCGCACGGTGCGGGCCCTGGGCCTCAAGCGCATCGGACACACTGTGGTGCAGAAGGACACCCCGGCCATCCGGGGCATGGTCAACGCCGTGTGCTTCCTGGTGAAGGTCGAGGAATAGCCGGCCGCCGCCTGGCCGCCGGTCCCCGGGACGTTCAAGAATCCACGTGAGCGGGGATTTCCGCGCTCCAGCAGAGATAAGAAGGTTTGGAAATGGATCTGCAGACTCTCAGCCCCTTGCCGGGTTCCAAAAAAAAGGCGAAACGTATCGGTCGGGGCGAAGGTTCCGGCTGGGGCAAGACGGCCGGTCGCGGCCACAAGGGCCAGAAGGCCCGCAGCGGCGGCGGCGTGAAGCCCGGTTTCGAAGGCGGCCAGATGCCCTTGCAGCGGCGCCTCCCGAAGCGCGGCTTCAACAACATCTTCAAGAAGACCTACGCCCTGGTGAATCTCGGCTCCCTGAAGACCTTCGCCGCCGGCAGCGTCGTCGACGCCCAGGCCCTGGTCGCGGCGGGCCTGATCCGCAAGGAAAGCCTGCCCGTCAAGCTCCTGGCCAAAGGCACCCTGGACCGCGCCCTGACCATCAAGGTCCAGGCCGCCTCCGAAAAGGCGGCCGCCCTGGTCCGCGAGTCCGGCGGCACCCTGGAGATCAACGCTCTGTAAGACGGGCGTTCGCCCTGGCCGGGTCATCGGCCGGGAAGGGGCGGCAGCGGTCCGGACGGCGCGATTTTTTTCCGTCCAACACCAGTGACCGGACCCCGGTGCGGAAGTCGCCGACTTTCCCCCGGGGCCTCCGGGTCTGCGAGGAACCAGATAGTGGCTTTAGGCGGACTTGCAAATATCGGCCGGGCGCCCGAGCTGCGGAAGCGGCTCATTTTCGTGATCATCATGCTGGCCGTGTACCGCATCGGCGTCCACATCCCCACCCCGGGGGTCGACACCGCGGCCGTGGCGGAGTATTTCAGGAATTTCCAGGGCACCCTCCTGGGGCTCTTCGACATGTTTTCCGGCCGGGCCCTGTCCCAGTTCTCGGTGTTCGCCCTCGGCATCATGCCCTATATCTCGGCCTCGATCATCGTCGAACTCCTGACCGTGGTCTGGCCCTATCTGGGCCGGCTGAAAAAAGAGGGCGGCCAGGAGGGGCGGCGCAAGCTGACCCAGTATGCCCGCTACGGCACCGTGGCCCTGTCCCTCTTCCAGGGCTATCTCATTGCCGTGGGCCTCGAGGGCATGCAGATCAGCACCGGCAGCGTGGTCACCCAGCCCGGCACCTTTTTCCGGGTCATGACCATGATCACCCTGACCGCCGGGACGGCTTTCATCATGTGGCTCGGGGAGCAGATAACCGAGCGCGGCATCGGCAACGGGATTTCGCTGATCATTTTCGCCGGCATCGTGGAGGGCCTCCCCAGCGCCACCCTGCGGACCGTCAGCCAGGTCTCCTCCGGGGAAATGTCCATCATTCTGGCGCTTATCCTCGTGGTGGGGATGCTCCTGATCATCGCCGCCGTGGTCTTCTGCGAGCGGGCCCAGCGCCGAATCACGGTCCAGCACGCCCAACGCATGGTGGGCCGCCGCCTGATGAAGGGCGGCCTGACCCATCTGCCCCTGAAACTGAACCCGGCCGGGGTCATTCCGCCGATCTTCGCCAGCTCCCTGATCATGTTCCCGGCCACCCTGGCCCAGTTCATGGACAATGAGGTGTTCAAGACCGCGGCCAACTGGCTGAGCCCGGGCGGGTGGGCCTACAACATCCTCTATGTGGGCCTGATCATCTTTTTCTGCTACTTCTACACCGGGGTGACCTTCAACCCCACCGACGTGGCCGAGAACATGAAAAAGCAGGGCGGGTTTGTCCCCGGCATCCGGCCCGGAGCCCGCACGGCCGAGTATATCGACAAGATCCTGACCCGCATCGTCATGTGGGGCGGCATCTACGTCTCCCTGATCTGCCTTATGCCGAGCTTCATCAGCCGCCACTTCCATGTGGACTTTTTCTTCGGCGGCACGGCGCTTCTGATCGTGGTGGGTGTGGCCATCGATACCATGAGCCAAATTCAGAGCCACCTGATGAACCAGCATTACGAGGCCTTCATGAAGCGGGGGGCCGGCGGCATGCGCAACACCGATCCCAGCTACGGTTCCACCGGCCGCATCCGGCGGTAGGAAATGTGGCTTGACATTTGGGCGGGACTTGTATAATAATACAAGTTTAGCTCTGCGGGACATGACCGCGTCCCGCCGGTGGATTCAGGTTGTTCGCCAGCCGCTTAAACGTATTCGCAGAGATTTGGGCAAAGCCCCAAATCACAGGCACTTGACCGTCCGGGAAGGAATGTGCTTAACCACCGGAGTTGTATATCGGCCGACGTCGTTGGCGGGATGGGCCCGGCCGGACGCGGCAAGAGGGGAGGCAGGCCATGATCATCATTCTGTTGGGACCTCCGGGCGCGGGCAAAGGCACCCAGGCCGGGGCCATTGCCGAAAAGTTTCAAATCCCCCATGTTTCCACCGGAGACATTTTCCGGGCGAACCTGAAAGAGGGGACGCCCCTGGGCCTGGAAGCCAAAAAGTACATGGACTCCGGGGCCCTGGTGCCGGATGAGCTGGTGGTGCGCCTGGTGGGCGACCGCCTCGGCGCCGCGGACGCGGCGGGCGGGGCCCTTCTGGACGGCTTTCCCCGTACCGTGGCCCAGGCCGAAGCCCTGGACGCCTATCTGGCCGCCAAGGGGCGCCGGGTGGACCACTGCCTCTGTCTCGACGTGCCGGACGCGGTGGTGATCTCCCGTCTGGCCGGCCGGCGGATGTGCCGCGGCTGCGGCGGGACCTTTCACCTGGAGTTTTCGCCGCCTCCGGCCAGCGGCCACTGTCCCAAGTGCGGCGGGGAAATCTACCAGCGGGACGACGACCAGGAAACCACGGTGGCCAACCGCCTGAAGGTCTACCACGAACAGACCAGCCCCCTGGTGGCCTGGTACCTGCAACGGGGCCTTCTGCGCCGCATCGTCGGCGCCGACTCGGTGGAGGAAATCCAGAAACGCATCTTCGCCGCTCTGGACCAGGCTTGAAAAGTTTAGTCGAGGCCTTTCGGGGCTTTACGAGATACATCGGTTCGCCGATTCAGCTTAGAGACAGGGATTACGACCATGAAAGTCCGTTCTTCAGTCAAGAAAATGTGCATGAAGTGCAAAATCATCCGCCGTTTCGGTCAGGTGCGGGTCATCTGCCAGAACCCCAAACACAAGCAGCGCCAAGGTTGACGGGCGTCGGACGACGGGCCGGGGGAAGTGTTTTCGGCCCGTTCCCATATGATACTAGAATCTCCAAGGAGGATTTGACAGGTGCCCAGAATCTCCGGCATTGACTTGCCCCGCCAAAAGCGCATCGAAATAGCCCTGACCTATATCTACGGCATCGGCCGGGCCAGCGCGCAGACCATCCTGACCAAGGCCGGGGTGGAGTACGGCATCAAGGCCGACAACCTGACCGACGACGAAGTCGGCCGCATCCGCCGGGTCATCGATACCGAATACAAGGTTGAAGGCGATCTGCGGCGCGACCTGACCATGAGCATCAAGCGTTTGATGGATTTGGGCTGCTACCGGGGGCTGCGCCATCGCCGGGGCCTGCCGGCCCGCGGCCAGCGGACCCACACCAATGCCCGCACCCGCAAGGGGCCGCGCCGCAGCGTGGTCGGCAAGAAGAAGAAATAGCAGAAGAAATAACGCCGTCCCGACGGCCGGCGGCCGCAGATCTTCCCCCGGGCGGGAAGACCCGGTCTTGTTTCGCCATCGTCAGACATCTCCCCCTGTAATTGGGAAAGGTACGGTATATGTCCGCCAACAAAGCTGTCCGCAGGACCCGCAAGAAAAAGGAAAAAAAGAGTATTCCCGTGGGGGTGGTCCATATCCAGGCCACTTTTAACAATACCATCGTGACCATCACCGACCCCCGCGGCAATACCATCGCCTGGTCCAGCGCGGGCGTTCAGGGTTTCAAGGGCTCCCGCAAGTCCACGCCCTACGCCGCCCAGACCGCCGTGGAAGACGCGGCCAAGAAGGCCATGGAAAACGGCATGCGGACTGTGGAGGTCTTCATCAAGGGGCCCGGCAGCGGCCGGGAATCGGCTCTGCGGGGCCTTCAGTCGGCCGGCTTCAACGTCAGCATGATCCGGGACGTGACCCCGGTGCCCCACAACGGCTGCCGCCCGCCCAAGCGACGCCGCGTCTGATGGGGTGTTGCTCTCCGGGTCGCCTCGGCTTTCCCGATCCTCACGGATTCTCGGCGAAGGCCGCCCGGCCGAAGGAGCCTCCGGCGACCTGGTGAACATGACCGGCCGAAGGAGCGTTCGGCATTGGCCCCGACCTTCGCTTTGTGCGGAAACATGATACGCGTTTCCTCTGAAGAGAATTCCAACAACCCAAATCGGCCTCTGGAGCGTTTTGTAATTTAATTGTCATGATACATTTTGGCAAAACGCCAAAACATCCGGGCGCTTTTTTAAAAATGCCCATGACATTTAAACAGAAAAGTGCTCTAACATAAGGTCGGCAAGACCTGGAGTGGTTCCTGGGAGAGGGTATGGATAAAAACTGGAAAGATTTGATAAAGCCTAAAAAAGTCGACGTCGAGTTCTATGACCGTAACACCCATTACGGCAAATTTGTCTGTGAACCCCTGGAAAGGGGTTTCGGCCTGACTTTGGGCAACGCCTTGCGCCGCATCCTCCTGTCCTCTTTGCAGGGCGCGGCCATTATTACGGTGAAGATCGAGGGGGTGCTGCACGAGCTGACCACCATCCCGGGGGTGCTGGAGGACGTCAGCGACGTCATCCTCAACCTCAAGGAGGTGCGTCTGAAGCTCCATTCGGCCCAGCCCCGCACGGTGCGCATCGCGGCCGTCGGCCCCCACAAGGTGACCGCGGCCGACATCATCACCGACGCCCAGGTGGACGTTCTGAACCGCGACAAACACATCGCCACCCTGGCCCGGGGGGGGGAATTGAAGATGGAAATGGTCGTGGCTCCGGGCAAGGGCTATGTGCCGGCCGAAAAGAGCCCCACCGACGAGCAGATCATCGGCGAGATTCCCATCGACGCCCTTTTTTCGCCCATCCGCAAGGTCAATTTCGTGGTCACCAACGCCCGCGTGGGCCAGAAGACCGACTACGACAAACTGACCCTGGAGGTCTGGACCGACGGCAGCCTCACCCCGCAGGACGCGGTGGCCTACGCCGCCAAGATCCTGAAGGACCAGCTGACCATTTTCATCAATTTCGAGGAGGACGCCCCCTCCCTGATCTCTTCCTCCGAAGAGCAGGCGGGCGCCGGCCAGAACGATAATTTCAATCGCACCGTCGACGAGCTGGAGCTTTCCGTGCGTTCGGCCAACTGCCTGAAGAACGCCAACATTTTCTACATCGGCGAGCTGGTCCAGCGCACCGAGGCCGAGATGCTGCGCACCAAGAACTTCGGCCGCAAATCCTTAAATGAAATCAAGGAAGTGCTCACCGAAATGGGCCTTTCCCTGGGCATGAAAGTCGAAGGCTTCGTGCCCCCGACCGCCGCCAGGAAGGAATAAATAGCTATGAGGCACCGCAAGGCAAATGTGAAACTGGGCCGGACCGCCACCCACCGCGACGCCATGTTGCGCAATATGGTCACGAGCCTTTTCGAATACGACCGCATCGTCACCACTCTTCACAAGGCCAAGGCCCTGCGCCCCCTGGCCGACCGGATGATCGGGCTGGCCAAGAACGGGAAGGGCGATCTCCACGCCTTCCGTCAGGCCGCGGCCGTCTTCACCAAGCGGACCGTCCTGGACAAGGTCTTCGACGAGGCGGCCGCCCGCTTCGCCGGCCGGGGCTGCGGCTACACCCTGATGGTGAAGTCCGGCCTGCGCAAGGGGGACGCGGCGCCCATGGTGATTCTGCAACTGGTCAAACCCGATACGGAAAAGGCCAAGACCGGCGTCGGCGCGGCCTCCGCGGCCAAGAAGGCCAAGAGCGGCGACCGTTCCAAGCGCGTGGCCCAGTCGGCCAAGAAGACCGCCGAAGCCCCGGCCAAGCCGGCCGAGGAAGCCGTCCCGGCGGCCGAAGCCCCGGCCCCCACGGAGGAGTGACCGGGGCCGGCTTGCCGGCGATGAGGATCGTTTGATCCTCTGATTTTTTCGCCCCGGGTCCGGTCCCCCTGTTTCGGCTTCGCTTTTTCCATACGCTATGGAGTTGATTTCCTGGCACTATTTACGCCGCTGGAAAAAAATTTCCAGCGGCGTTGTTTTTTTGCCAAAGCCAGGTTGCAAGTTGGCGCGGGTCAGGGTATAGTATATCGTTTAGAGGAATATATTTCCCGCCCGGGCCCGGCCCCGCATGACTGGTGGATTGACCTGACATTATGAAGCTGACCTCCATATTCAACCTGTTCAACTTCTTTTCCAACGACCTGGCCATAGACCTGGGCACGGCCAACACCCTGGTCTATCTCAAGGGCCGGGGCGTGGTCCTGTCCGAGCCCTCGGTGGTGGCCGTGCGCAAGGACGGGAAGGCCGGGAAGGTCCTGGCCGTGGGTCACGAGGCCAAGGAGATGCTCGGCAAGACCCCGGGCAACATCGTGGCCATCCGCCCCATGAAGGACGGGGTCATCGCCGATTTTGAAATCACCCAGGCCATGCTCCGCCACTTCATCCGCAAGGCCCACCGCCGGGCCTTCCTCAAGCCCCGCATCATCGTGGCCGTGCCCTCGGGCATCACCCAGGTGGAAAAGAAGGCCGTGCGCGAGGCCGCCGAGCAGGCCGGGGCCAGCGAAGTCTACCTCATCGAGGAGCCCATGGCCGCGGCCATCGGGGCGGGCCTGCCGGTGACCGAGCCGACCGCCAACATGGTGGTCGACATCGGCGGCGGCACCACCGAGGTGGCCGTCATCTCCCTGGCCGGCATTGTGTACTCCAAGAGCGTGCGGGTGGGCGGCGACAAGATGGACGAAGCCATTTCCCACTACATCCGCAAGAAATACAACCTACTCATCGGCGAGCGGACGGCCGAACTCATCAAGCACGAGGTCGGCACCGCCTATCCCTCGGACCAGGTGGACACCCTGGAGGTCAAGGGCCGGGACACGGTCACCGGCATCCCCAAGGTGGTGGCCATCGACTCGGAGGAAATCCGCAAGGCCATCATCGAGCAGGTGGACGCCATTGTCGAGACCGTGCGCATCGCCCTCGAACAGACCCCTCCGGAACTGGCCGCCGACATTGTGGACCGGGGCATCGTCCTCACCGGCGGCGGGGCCAAGCTGCGCCGCCTGGACGTCCTTTTGCGCGAGGAGACGGGTCTTCCCATCGTCATCGCCGACGACCCCCTGATCACCGTGGCCGTGGGCAGCGGCCGGGCCATCGAGAGCCTGGACGTTCTCAAGCTGATCAGCATACAGTAACGGCGGCGGGCATGGTGCGGCGGAACGGGCGGCGGCCACGGCGGAGGCGCGATGTTTGAGCGGCTCAAATGGCTTTTGCCGGCCCTGACTCTGCTTGCGGCCATGATTCTTTTGTCGGCCTCCAGCCGGCAGCCGGGCCGGGGCGTGTCGCCCCTGGCCGGAATGGTGCTGGAGGTGGCCGGCCCGGTGGAGCGGGTGCTGACCGGCTCGGCCCGGGCCGTGGAGGATTTTTTTCGCCACTATTTTTACCTGGTCGACCTGCGGCGGGAAAACGAGGAACTGCGGGCCATCGTGGCACGCCAGGGTCAGCAGGTCGTGCAGTTGGGCGAGTACAAGGCGGCCGGCGAACGGCTGACGGCCCTTCTGGGCTTCCGGGACGCCTATCCCCACCTGAGCATGAAACCGGCCTATGTGCTGGCCTGGGAGCCGGGCCCCTGGTTCCGCACGGTCATCATCAGCGTCGGCTCCGACGACGGGGTCCGGCCCGAGCAGGCCGTGGTCCACGATACCGGGGTGGTGGGCCGGGTGGTGGAAGTGTCTCCAAATTACGCCCGGGTCCTCCTGGCCACGGATTTCAACAGCTCCATCGACGCCTTCATCCAGCGGACCCGGGCCGTGGGCATTCTCGGCGGCGAGGGTTCGGGCCCCATGAGCCTCAAATACGTGCGCAAGGACGAGGATGTGCGCCTGGGCGACCAGGTGGTCACCTCGGGCCTCGACGGCTTCTTTCCCCGGGGCCTCCCCCTGGGCCTGGTCAGCCGGGTCAACCGGCAGAGCGCCGACATGTTCGCGGCTGTGGAGGTTACCCCGGCGGTGGCCTTTGACCGGCTGGAAGAGGTGATGGTGCTCGTCTACCAGAGTCCGCCCCTCGACTGGCTGTCCCTGGCCCCCCGCCTGCGGCCCCTGGTGCCGGACGGGGCGGACGGGCCGAGCCGCCGGCCGGACAACGGAGGCTGACATGCCCGGGGTTCTGTCGCCGGCCGCGCCGGTGTTTTTCGGGCCGCGCGATTTCCTGAAAGTGATGGCGCTGGGCCTGCTTCTGGTGCTCGTGCAGGGTTCCCTGGCCGCCTGGCTGGGCCTGGCCGGCTTCGGCCCCGAGTGGGCGCTGGTGCTGGCGGTCTATGTGGCCCTGCGGAGCGACCTGTGGGTGGCGGTGCTGGCCTCATTTTTCCTGGGGCTGTTCCGCGACGTCCTGGGCGGGAGCCTGTGGGGCCTCCATTCCCTGACCCTGGTGCTCCTGATCTGGCTGTTCCACCCCTACCGGGCCCGCCTGAACTTCTTTTCCCCCCTGGCCCTGGCGCCGCTGGTCCTGGTCCTGTCTCTGGTGGGGTATCTCTTCATCATGACCCCGCTGATGGCCATCCTGGGCTGGCCCGGCCATACCTTCAACCCCCTGCCCGGATTTTTCGTCTCCTCGGGCGTCACGGCCGTGACCGCCCCGCCGCTCGTTCTGCTCCTCGAACGGCTCACCCGAAACAAAGACCCGCGCGATGACTAAGACCCACCAGCCTTTTGCCGACCACGACGATGGGGGCGGCGGCCGCTATCACCTCCTGTTCTGGGGCATGATTTTCTTTTTCATGGTCCTGGGCGTGCGGCTGTGGTATCTCCAGGTCATCCGGGGGCCGGAATTCCTGGGCAAGAGCGAATCCAACCGGACCGAAACCGTGGAACTGCCCGCGGTGCGGGGGCTGATCCTGGACCGGGAGGGCACGGTGCTGGTGGACAACCGGCCGAGCTTCGACTTGTGCGTCCAGAAGACCGAGGTCAAGGATCCCGAGTTCCTGGTCCGCGAACTGGCGGCCATCACCGGGAGCTCCGCGCCGGAGCTGCTGAAGAAATACCAGGCTTTGCCCCGATTGCGCAACGTCAGCCAGGTGCTCGTCCCGGGCCTGAACCGGGAGCAATTAGTGGCCGTGGAAAGCCGCCGCTTCAAGCTGCCGGGCCTGAGCATCCGGGTCAACACCCGGCGTCAGCCTCAGGCCGACGTCCTGGCCTCGCACGCCATCGGCTACCTGGGCGAAGTCAGCAAGCGCTATCTGGACAACGAGCGCAAACGCATCGAAGAAGGGGTGCGCCGGCTGGTCCTGGAGGGCGAAAGCCGGGAGGAAGCCCAGAAGGCCGTGGAGGCCGAGATCAACCCCCACCGGGCGGGCGACCTGGTGGGCCAGGCCGGCATCGAACAGAGCCTGGAATCGCAGCTCCAGGGCCGGCGGGGCTATGCCGTGCGGGAGGTGGATTCCCGGGGCCGGATGCTGCGGACCCTGGACGCGGTCAACCCCGAGCCGGGCCACAACATCCGCCTGACCCTCGACAGCCGCCTCCAGGCCCTGGGCCAGGCCCTCCTGGGCGAGCGGGCCGGGGCCATCGTGGTCATGGACCCCCGCAATTTTGAGATTCTGGCCCTGGCCTCCAGCCCCACTTTCAGCCTGGGGGATTTCGCCGGCGGCATCAGCGCCGATAAATGGGAATCGCTCCAGAGCGACCCCTTTCACCCCATGGAGAACCGGGCCGTGTCCGGCCAGTATCCGCCGGGCTCCACCTTCAAGATGGTGGTGGCCCTGGCCGCTCTGGCCGAGGGGATCGTCACTCCGGAAACCACCTTCTTCTGCTCGGGGGGCCTGAAGCTCGGCAACCACACCTTCGGCTGCCACAGCCGCTACGGCCACGGGACGGTGGATCTGCGCAAATCCCTCCGGGTGTCCTGCGACGTCTACTATTACGAGGTGGGTCGCCGCCTGGGCGTGGACCGGCTGGCCAAGAAGGCCCGGGAGTTCTTCGCCCTGGGCCGGAGAACGGGCATGGACCTTCTGGCCGAGCAGCCGGGCCTCATCCCGGACACGGCCTGGAAGCTCCGGCGCTTTTCCCAGAAGTGGTCGCCGGGCGAGACGCTGCCGGTTTCCATCGGCCAGGGGTACGTCTTGTGCAGCCCCTTGCAGGTGGCCCAGTACACCGCGGCCGTGGCCAACGGCGGCAAGCTCTACCGGCCGCATCTGGTCAAGGAGATCATCGACGTCAACGGCGGGGTGGTGAAGAGTTTCGAGCCCGAGCTCATTTCCCGCATCGAGGTGCGGCCGGAGCAGCTGCGGGCCGTGCAGGAGGGGCTGGCCGAGGTGGTCAACGCCCCCAACGGCACGGGCCGGCGGGCGGCCCTGCCGGGCCTCAGCGTGGCCGGCAAGACCGGCACCTCCCAGGTGGTCAGCCTCAAGCGCTACCAGGGCTACGCCCGGGACATGCTGCCCTACAAATACCGCGACCACGCCTGGTTCACCAGCTACGCCCCGGCCGACCACCCGGAAGTGGTGGTCACGGTGCTCCTGGAGCACACCGGCGGGGGCGGCGCCTTCGCGGCCCCCGTCGCCAAAGAGATGCTGGCGGCCTATTTCGACAAGAGCATCGTGGCCGCGGCCTTGCCGCCGCCGCAGATCCGGCCGGACATGCCCACCGGATGGGGCGGGTACGAGGATTGAGCGCGGCGTATTCCGCAAACCCTTGGTCGGCAAGGCCATATATGGGGGTGTCGCGGGCGGGTGCTTCCCAAATATGGGGCTTGACTCGCGGGCGGCTTCGGGATAAAATAGTTCCATCGTCTATCTCGAAACCGATTCTTGAATGAATCCAGCCTGGTGGCTTTTCCACACTATATGCCCGGGGGAAACACGGGCCGCGCTCAGGCGGCCTCCGGCGTTTCTTTTTGAGGACCCTTCGACAGGGCCCTCGCCACGGCCCCCCAATGCGCGCCCCACCGCGAGGCGCGGCCCGGCGGCCGGGGCGCGGAGTTGCCAATGAAGATCATGAGCCTCGACCATCGGCTCCTCGAAAATTTCTGCTGGCCTCTGTTGTTCGCCATGATCGCTCTCTGCGGCTGCGGGTTGCTGAATCTTTACAGCGTCTCGGCCCACGGCCAGTTCGTCAATGGGGAATGGTCCTGGTTCTGGCGTCAGAGCACTTTTCTGGCCGTGGCCCTGGCGGGCCTGGCCGTGATGCTCCTCCTCGATTACCAATACCTCAAAAAAATCATCTGGCCGGTCTACGGGCTCAGCGTCCTGAGCCTGGTGGCGGTCTTCTTTTTCGGCGCCAACGTCAACGGCGCCACCCGCTGGCTGGACCTGGGCTTTCTGCGCTTCCAGCCCTCCGAGTCCATCAAGGTGGTGGTGGTGGTGGCCCTGGCCGCCTGGTTCGCCAAGCGCGACCTCGGCAACGGCCTGGATTTCAAGGATCTTCTGGTGCCGGGCCTCATCGTCCTGATCCCCTTCGCCCTCATCCACAAGCAGCCCGACCTGGGCACCGCCCTGCACCTGATTTCCACCTGCGTCCCCATGTTTCTCGTTTTCCGCCTCCGGACCCGCCTGTTCCTGACCCTGGTCCTGGGCGCGGCGCTGGCCGCCGGGGTGGCGGTGTCGCTTCTGGCCAGCGGGTCGTGGCAGGTGCTGTTGGACAAGGGCCTCATCAAGCCTCACCAGGTGGATCGCATCGAAACCTTCCTGGATCCGGCCAAAGACCCTTCGGGCAACGGCTGGCAGATCATCCAGTCCCAGAACGCGGTGGGCGGCGGCCAGCTGTTCGGCCGGGGTTTCATGGAGGGCTCCCAGCACCGCAACGGCTTCCTCCCCGAGGCCGAAACCGATTTCGCCTTCGCCGCCCTGGCCGAGGAGTGGGGCTTCGTGGGCTGCCTGGTGATTTTAGCCCTGTTTCTCTGCCTGGTCAGTTCCGGGCTGATGCTGGCCCGGCGCAGCAAGGACCGTTTCGGGAGCCTCATCGCCCTGGGGCTCACCTCGCTTCTGTTCTGGCAGGTGATCATCAACGTGGGGATGGTCACGGGCTTGCTCCCCGTGGTGGGCATACCTCTGCCCTTCATCAGCTATGGCGGCACCTCGCTGGTGGTGACCCTGGTGGCCGTGGCCATGATCCTCAACATCGGCATGCGCCGCTTCATGTTCCAGGAGGAGCCGGTGCGGGAGAACCCCATGGTCTGGAGCCAGGAGCCGGGCGTGGCGATCCCCATTGTGGTGACCGTGCCGGTCCGCCGCCTGTCCGCCGATACGCCGTTCAACCCCGAGCTGCACCCGCAGTGCCGGCTCCCGCACACCCGCCCCTGGGCCAAGTATCTGCGCCGGAGCCGCTCCAAGATGAGTGGCTGGCAGTCCCCGGACTTCCTGTGCGATGATTGAATCGTCTAAAAAATCCCTTGACAATCAGCGGCCGACGTGATACTAAAAGAGGTTCCAATCAGGACCGACCGGGTCGGATTGCGCCAAATCGCCCCAGAGGGGTTTGCATAATTTGGAAGACAGGAAGGCAGCCATGACCACCAAGACTTTTATGGCCAAAGAGGAAGAAGTCGCCAAGAAATGGTATCTCGTTGACGCGGAGGGTCAAGTGCTTGGCCGCCTGGCTTCGGAGATCGCCCGGCGCCTCCGCGGCAAACACAAGGCCATTTTCACCCCCCACAACGACACCGGCGACTTCGTCGTCGTGGTCAACGCCGACAAGGTCCGCCTGACCGGCCGCAAGCTGGATCAGAAGGTCTATTACCGCTACAGCGGCTTCATCGGGGGCCTCAAGGAAACCGTGGCCCGGACCCTTTTGGCCAAGAAGCCCGCCGACGTCCTGATGCTGGCCGTGCGCGGCATGCTGCCCAAGAACACCCTGGGCCGCCGCCAGCTGAAGAAGCTCAAGGTCTACGCCGGCGGCGAACATCCCCACAGCGCCCAGAAGCCCGAAAAGGTCGAGCTGCTGTAAGAGTCGCCCCGGCTGGCCGGGCGTTCCCCGTCTGGCCGGCCCCGGGTGGCGCGCCTCCCGGAATTCGCGAAAAAAGCCAAATCTTTCCTTAGAATAAAAGGAGACTGTATACATGGCGGATACCAGATTTTACGCCACCGGGAAGCGGAAGACCTCCATCGCCCGGGTTTGGATGACCCCCGGCGCCGGCCAGATCAACATCAACCAGCGCCCCATCTCCGAGTACTTCGGCCGGGAAACCCTGCAAATGGTGGCTGAACAGGCTCTGGACCTGACCAGCACCAAGGGCCAGTTCAACTTCTACATCCTGGCCTGCGGCGGCGGCATCGCCGGCCAGGCCGGCGCCGTCCGGCACGGCATCGCCAAGGCTTTGCAGGAATATGACCCCGCCTTGCGCGGCGCTTTGAAGAAAGCCGGTTTTCTCACCCGCGACGCCCGCAAGAAGGAACGCAAGAAGTACGGCCAGAAGGGCGCCCGCGCCCGCTACCAGTACTCCAAGCGCTAAGGCTTTCCGGCGCGTTTCGACTTGGCGAATACCCCGGCACCGGCCTTGGCCGTTGCCGGGGTATTTCTATTGCTCCCGGCTTCGGGAGCACCTGATTGCGGAGAGGATTATGAAAATCGGCATTATCGGGGCCACCGGCTACACCGGTGTGGAACTTCTGCGCCTCCTGGCCCAGCACCCGGCCCGGCCGGAAGTGGCGGTGATCACCTCCCGCCAGGAGGAGGGGAAAGCCCTCGCGGCCGTGTTCCCGGCCCTCAGCGGGGTGGCCAACTACGACGGGCTGAAATACGAGGCCCCGGAGGCCGCCGATCTGGCCGGCCGGGCCGAGCTTTTTTTCCTAGCCGCGCCCCACGGGGTGGCCATGGGCCTGGCCCCGGCGCTTCTGGCCGGCGGCGCCCGGTTGGTGGATTTGTCGGCCGATTTCCGGCTGCGGCGGGCCGACGTGTTTCACGAGTGGTATCAGGCCCATGAGGCCCCGGACCTCCTGGCCGAGGCTGTTTACGGCCTCCCGGAGCTGTACGCCGACCGGATCCGCCCCGCCCGCCTGGTGGCCAACCCCGGCTGCTATCCCACCAGCGTCATCCTGGGTCTGGCCCCCCTCTTGCGGGCGGACCTTCTGGCCGAGGACCGGCCGATCATCGCCGATGCCGCCTCCGGCACCAGCGGCGCGGGCCGGGGCGCGGCCCTGGGCACCTCCTTCTGCGAAGTCCAGGACAGCTTCAAGGCCTACAAGGTCGTCGGCCACCGCCACACCCCGGAGATGGAGCAGGAGCTCTCCCGCCTCCTGGGACGGGACGTGGCCGTGGCCTTCACGCCCCATCTGGCGCCCATGAACCGGGGCATTCTCTCCACTCTGTACGTGGCCCCCAGGGCTGAAGTGACGGCCGAGGAGCTCCGGGACCTGTATCTGGGTTTCTACCGCGAAAGTCCTTTCGTCCGGGTCCGCCCCTCCGGCTTCGAGCCCCAGACCGCGGACGTGCGCGGCACCAACTTCTGCGATATCAGCCTGTTCCACGACCGCCGCACCGGCCTGGTCAAAATCCTCGCGGCCATCGACAATCTCTGCCGGGGCGCGTCCGGACAGGCGGTGGCCAATTTCAACCTCATGTGCGGCCGGCCGGAGACCGACGGCCTCCTGATGACCGCCGTGCGCCCTTAAGTTTCCCCGTACGCCGGCCGGCCCGGGAATTCCGCCCGGCACTCACCGCCCCTTTCCGTGAAAGGGGTTTTTATTACTCCGGCAACTAAATAAGTCATACCCGTGATTTCGCCAAAGCCCGAAATCACTGGACTTCAGCGGCCGGGAACAGACTTCTAAAGTTGCCGGCTTAATATATGACTAAGAATGCAATTATTTGGTTTCAATTTCCGTACGAAATTGCTATATTTCTTCAGAAAAGGATTTTATGAAATTCCAGAATAATTACCGCAAAACGACCTGAAAAGCAAAACCGGCGTCATCGCCGAGGACTTGATCATGCCCCAAAACGACCCCACCGACCATGACGCGCCCGAAACCGATATGAGCCTGACCGAAATGCGCGGTCTGGTGCGGATGGCCATCTGGGCCGCGCTCATCGGCGTCGGCGGCTGGGTGTCCATCCCCCTGCCGGGCGTCCCCATTTCCCTCCAGACTTTTTTTGTGGCCCTGGCCGGCCTGGTGGAGGGCCCCAAACGGGGCGCCCTGGCGGCCGAGCTGTATCTTCTGGCCGGACTGGTGGGCCTGCCGGTGTTTTCCGGCGGCCTGGGCGGGCCGGCCATTCTCCTGAAGCCCAGCGCCGGCTTCGTCCTGGCCTTTCCCCTGGGCGCGGCCGTGGCCGGCCTGGCCGCGCCCCGCCGCCTGGCGGGCGAGGGGAGGCTGTTCCTCCGGGCCTTTCTGCTGGTCAATCTGGGCTATCTGGTGATCTACGCCGGGGGGCTGTTGGGCCTCCTGATCAATACCAGCCTGGATCCGTTGACCGCGGCCAAGATGCTCCTGACCTTCATTCCCGGCGACCTGACCAAGGCCGCGGCCGCGGCCGCCCTCATCACCAGCCGCCCGCTCATCCGCTGGTCGCGCGGGGAGGAACCCGCCGGAAGGTGATTTGCCCCGCACGCCCCGGGTGTACCGGGCAACCCCCTTGAAAAGGTTCACGGTTTAAGCGATAATAAAATCATTGAGCCTCAGGTGGGTGATGACTATGGCGGACTCCTGGAGACAGAGGGAAGCGGATGGACGCGGCGCGCCGCTGGCGGCCAGCCGGGTCCCGCGACGGGCCGGGCCGGCCGGCGGCCAGGTTTCGCCGGCTGTGGCGATCCTCCTGAGCCTCATCAGCTGGCCGGAACCCGAGGTCCCCAAGTTCCTCCGACCCTGGCTGGTCCTGGCCGCCGCCGCCCTCTGGCTGGGGGTCATGGCCCTGGCCACCGCCCTCGCCCCGCCCCCCGGGACCTGGCCGGTTTTGCCCATCGGCCTGGCTCTGCTGGTCTGCGGCTTTGTGGGCGGCAGCGTCATCGCCATGCTCACGGCGGCCGCCTACGGCCTGGTGGTCTATCTCGGCTTCATCCACCTCAACCTTCCCGAGGCCACCCGGGAGATGGTGGCCAGCGGCTACAAACACCGCGATGCGGTCATGCTCTTCATCTTCGCCTGGCTGTGCGGAGTGCCCCACTGGCGCCGGCGCTTCTCCTGGCTGTTCACCTGCTGCTGGGGCCTGACGATCGTCTTCCTTCCCATAGGATTCATTCTGGTGAGCATTTATATTTTTTACGGCCGCCTGCCGGAATTCATGACGGAGCGGTTTCTCAACCGGGATTTCCTCCTGGCCTGGGGCGGAACGGTCATCGCGGCCGCCGTGGCGGCCAAGCTGTTGTACATGGCCAAAGACACGCTGCGGCGGGCGTGCAGTTGACGGCTTCACTCTCGGTTATCGACCTTTCCTTCAGCTATGAGGCTGGCCGGCCGGTGCTGGCCGGGCTCAATTTCGAGGCCCGCCCCGGCCGGATTCTGGGCTTGGCCGGGGCCAACGGCAGCGGCAAATCCACCCTGGTGAACATCCTGGCGGGCCTCCTGGCCCCGGTTTCGGGCGACCTGCGGCTGGGCCGGGCGGCCGGCCGGGCGGCCCGGAAGCTCCTGCGACGCTTCTCGGCGCTCTTGCCCCAGAACGTGGACCACTGGCTCCTGGGGGAAACCGGGGCCGAGGACCTGACCCTGGGCCTGGACCCGGCCGATCCGGAGGCGTCCGCCCTGGTGGCCGACCTGACCGCGCGCTGGAACCTGGCCGACATTCTCCCCCGGCCCGTGGAAAGCCTCTCCCTGGGCCAGAAAAAACGCCTGGCCCTGGCCGCCGCCCTGGCCCGGCGGCCCCTGGCCGTGTTCCTCGACGAACCCCTGGCCGGCCTGGACTGGCCTGGGGTCCGGACCATGCTGGCCGATCTGACCCGCCTGAAGGAGGCCGGGGTCATCACCGTCCTCAGCACCCACGAGCCGGCCCTCACCGCCCCCCTGGTGGACGACTGGCTGCTCCTCAAGCCCGGCGGCGGCCACCTCTTCGGCGCCGACATCACCGGCCGCTTCGAGGAGTTCGGGGTGCGGCCCTTGGGCGCTTGAGCGCTTCCTGTTTTCCCTCCGAACAATTTGCCACGAAAATTAAAGTTCTCCGACCGGCGTGCCGATAGAAGGAGAGACGTGGACCGCTCCCTTCAGGGCGGTGCCGTCGACGGCCGGAAAGGAATTCCGGCCGGGCCGACTCATTTAGGGAAAAGGCCAGGGAGGCCGACTATGAGCTTTTTAAACGCGCTTGCGTCCGATGGCTTGTCGGTGGGACTGCGGTTGTACACCGCTAAGCTGAACAATCGAACCAGCGGGGTCGCCGCCGGCGAGCCGGCCGAGGAAACGCCGGCCCTGCCCGGACTCCCCGCCCCGGCCGAGGAATCCAAGGCCTCGGGCCAGGCGGCTTCGACGCCGCTTCCCCCGCTCACTCCCGAGGAACGGGCCGCCGGCCGGGCCGAGGCCCGGGCCAAACTGGCGGCCGACGGTTCCCTGGGCCAGCTCCAGGCCTCCGCCGCCCCCCCGGCCGCCGGGGATGAGGATGAGCCCCAGGTTGGCGGCCAGGGCCTGACTCCCGAAGAAGAGCCAGGCGAGGGCCAGACCGGCCAGGCCGCCGCCTCCGCCGGCCCCACCAGGGAATTGACCGAGGAGGAAAAACAAACCGTCGAAAAGATGAAACAGCGCGACCGGGAGGTCCGGGCCCACGAACAGGCCCATGTGGCCGCCGCCTCCGGCCTGGCCGGGGCCCCGTCCTTCGAATACCAGACCGGACCCGACGGCCGCCGCTACGCCGTCGGCGGAGAGGTCAGCGTCCAGACCAGCGGCAGCTCCAACCCGGACGTGGCCCTGCGGGAAGCGGAAGCCGTGAAACGCGCGGCCACCGCCCCGGCCAACCCCTCCGGCCAGGACCGGGCCGCCGCGGCCAGCGCCTCGGCCGACATCACCCGCCTCCAGGCCGAAAAAGCCCGCAACAACGGCCGGGATGACGGTCAGCCCAACGACGCCGGCAACTCCAAGCCGAACGCCGACGCCTCCGGCTTGGCCGGCCTCAACGCCAAACCCATTAACGGCTCCTCCTTCGGCAACCAAGTGCTCGGCGCCTACGCGGCCGCCAAATTCGGCTCCGCCGCCCAGGCCCCCCGCCAAGTCCTGGCCCGCGCTTGAAAGCGGAAAAGGGCGTTTGAAATCTCGGGGGCTCCGCCCCCGAACCCCCGCCAGGGGACAACATCCCCTGGACCCCTTCCGAAACCCGGCCCAAGGCGGCCGGGTTTCGGCGTGAGTCAAGGGGAACAATGATCCCCTGATCGGGGCTTTTGGCGCCGGCGCCGCCCAAGATTTCAAACGCCCTTTACCGCTTTCAGCGGCGGCCCGGCGCTTGGGGGCGCTTGAACATAGAGAAGGCGAACCTTATCAAATGGTGAGGCCCCTTGATGATTCTCCTGAAACAGGAGAGCCACCAAGGGGCCCCGTTATTGCTGGACGCTGATCCACCGGAAGCCTCTCGCTTCCGGCCCATTGCCGCCCCCTAATTCCAGATGTTCCAGTTGAGGGCCTAGCGCAGTCAGCCCCTCAACTGTCCCTTATTAACCCGGCAACTTTAGAAGTCTGTTCCCGGCCGCTGATGTCCAGTGATTTCGGGCTTTGGCGAAATCACGGGTGTGATTTATTTAGTTGCCGGAGTAATAACTTCTTCCTTACTGTGCGGCCTGGCGCTTTTGGGCGAAGGAGGTCAGCCATTGGGCCGCGTCGGTTTCGCTTTGTTTGATTTGGGTTTCGTTGAGGGATTTTTTCAGGTCGGCGATGATGGGGGCCAGGCTCTGGGGCTGATACCCGCTTTGGTGGGCGATGAGGTACCATTTCAGGGCCTGGGCCGGGTCGGGCTTGCGTCCGCCGAGTCCGTCTTTATACATCACGGCCACGTTTTTCATGGCCTCGGGGTTTCCCTGTTCGGCGCTTTTGGTGAACAGGGCCAGGGCCTGGGCCGGGTCGGCTTTTTGGTTCAGTTGCCCTTGCAGGTAGATCACGCCCAGTTCGTTGGTGGCCAGGGCGTGGCCTTCATTGGCGGCCTGTTTGAGGTATTCCAGGGCTTTGGCCGAATCGCCCCCGAGTTGGGACAGGGCGGCCAGTTTGTAGGAGGCTTCAGGGATTTTCCGGTCGGCCGCGCTTTGGAAGTTGGCCAGGGCGGTTTTGAAATTGGCGGGGGTTCCCAGGCCGAGTTCGTAGCAGACCCCGGCGCGGAAGTAGGCCTGGGCCAGGCCCGCTTTGGCCGCTTTTTCATACCATTCGAGGGCCTTGGTGAAGTTGGGCGCGCCGCCCACCAGACCCTGCTCGTAGAACGTGCCCAGCGTCTCCTGGGCCTGGGCCGAGGATTGCCCCGCCGCTTTCAGGGTGTCGAGGGCTTTTTGTTCCGTGCCTTTGGCCGGGGGGCTGGCCAGGGTCCGGAGGGCCAGCCGGTAGGAGGCCTCGGGCAGTTTCAGGGAGGCCGCTTTCTGGAAGTTGTCGTCGGCTTTTTTCTGGTCCACGGCCACGCCCTGGCCGCGTTCGTAGGCCAGGCCCAGTTGCTGGCAGGCGCCGGCCACGCCCGCGTCGGCCGCCTTCTGGTACCATTGGACGGCCAGGGTGAAGTTGCGGGTCGTGCCCAGGCCGCGTTCATAGAGGACGCCCAGGTCGTACATGGCCGGTCCCTGGCCCTCGGCGGCCGCTTTGGAGAGGGTGGCGAAGAGTTCCTCGGGGGTCACGCGGCGCTGTTCCCCGGCGGCGGGCGCGGGGGCGGCGTCGGCCGGCGACAGCGGGGCGGTCACCTGGCTGACCCCGGCGTCGGCGGCCAGGGCCACCGGTATCCACACCAGGCCGAGAAAAAGCGGCAGGATCAGCGGAAAAAAACGCGAGTGCTTGAGCATGGGTACCTCTAACCTCTATGGTTGGCGCCGGCGCGGGGAAGCGGGAAAATTCCCGGGCCGGCGCCGGATGTGCGGGAGATCTCTGGTATATTCGCCGGGCTCCGGGCCGCGGGCGCGTTCAGCGGGCGGCCGTCTCCGCTTCTCCCGGCTTGCCCCGCTCTTTCAGGCGGCGGAGGATGAAGCGGTGGAGGGCGGCGGGATGGTCGCGGATTTTCGGGTCCAGGTTGGCCAGGGGGATTTCCGCCCGGGCCATGGTCTTGTGCCCGCCGGCCGAGCCGTACCGGGCGAAGGCCTGGGCGGCCAGCCGGCCCACGTCCTGGCGCCGTCCGCCGGCCCGGAAGACGATGACCAGCTTGCCGCGGCAGACGCCCGCGGCCAGGCAGCAGTTGACGGTCTTGATCTTGAGCAGGAAGTCGGCCAGAATCACCAGGGTGTCGGCGTGGTCGGTCTTTTCCAGAAACGTGTGGGCCAGGTTTTTGTGAAACACGGCCCCGCTCAGGCCGGCCACGATGTTTTTGAACGAGGAATAGGCGATGGGCGCCCGTTCGATGTCCGACAGGAGCGGCGGATGGATCAGGGGATACAGCCAGCGGAAGGCCTTCATGTCCTCCAATTGGCCCTGGCGAACGAAATTCTGGGTGTCGGTCTTGATGGCGTAGAAGAGGGCGGTGGCCAGCCGGTAGTTGGGCTTGATCTTGGCCGCCTTCAGGTAGCCCGTCATCATGGTGGCCGTGGCCCCGATATCGGACCGGAGATCGATGTGGGCCGGCGCCGGGACCTCCCGGTTGACCGGGGTCGCGGGGTGGTGGTCGATGATGACGTCGAAGGGCAGGTGCTCGGTCTGGGGCGAATGGTGCGGCTGGGAATCGACCATGACCAGGCGGGAGAATTCGGCCGTGTCCAGGTTTTCCAGGCACTCCAGCTTGAACTTGAGGGTTTCCAGCAGCTGGAGGTTGTCCGGCCGCTTGACGTGGTTGACCGAGGCCACCGTCACCTGGGCCACCCGGCGCCACAGGAGGCGCTTGGCCACGGCCGCGCTGGCCATGGCGTCGGGATCGGCGTTGATGACGACCAGGACCCGGTCGTCGCCTTCGAAGATGTCCAGAAAGGCCTCCAGCCGGGTCTGGGCGGAAGCCTGGGGGCCGAGGGTGGAGACCAGGAGCGGGGCCGCCGGCTCCACGGCTTTCAAGGGGGCCGGACAGACGGGCCGGCCGCCGCCGTTCGGCGCGGTTGGATGGGAGTCGACGCCCGGGGCGTTCTCCGGCCGGGTGTCTGGCCGCCGCCTCATGGCATTTCCGCTTCCGGATTGAGGGGGGCCGCTTCGGCCAGCTTGGCCACCAGCTTTTTGGCCTCAGCGTTCAGCTGGGTCGGGAGGGTCACCTTGACGGTCACGTAGAGATCGCCGGCCTCCTCGTTTTTGGTGGGGGGCAGGCCCTGGCCTTTGAGGCGCATCCGGGTGCCGTTCTGGGTGCCGGCCGGAACCTTCAACTGGGCCCGGCCGCCGAGGGTGGGCACTTCCACCGTGCCGCCCAGGAGGACGTCATACAGCCCCACCGGGACGTCGGCGTAGAGATCGCGGTCCTTGCGGGTAAAGACCGGGTCGGGCTTGACGGAGACTTCCACCAGCAAGTCGCCCGCACTTCCCCCGTTTTCGCCGGGCGAACCTTTGCCGCGCAGGCGCACCTTCTGGCCGTCCTTGATGCCGGCCGGAATCTTGACCCGCAGGTTTTCCAGGTGGTTTATCTGGCCCCGGCCGCCACAGGCCGGGCAACTCCGCACCCCGCCGCCCGAGGCCAGAAGCCCCTGGCCGTGGCATTGGGCGCAGGTTTCCGGCAGGCCCAGTTCCAGCTTGGCCTCGGTGCCGTTGGCCGCCTCGCGCAGGCTCACGGCCAGCTTGAGGTTGACGTCGTCGCCCTTGCGGGGCGCGGCCGAGCCGCCGAAGCGGTGGTCAAAGGAAAAGCCGGTGCCGGCTGAGCGCTGGCGTCCGGTCGAACGCCGGCCCCCGCCGAAGAGGTCGCCGAAGATGTCCTCGAAGGAAAAGCCGCCCTGGCTGAAATCCGGCCGCTGGTAGCCGCTGCCGCCGAAGCCCCGTTCGTAGAAGGCCTCACGGCCCAGGTTGTCGTATTCCTGTTTCTTGGCCGGGTCGGACAGGATGTCGTACGCTTCCGAAATTTCCTTAAACTTCTCCTCCGCCGCCTTGTCGTCCGGGTTCACGTCCGGGTGGTACTTGCGGGCCAGCTTGCGGTAGGCGGTTTTGATGGCGGAAGCGTCGGCGTTTTTTTCCACGCCCAACACTTTGTATGGATCCAGGCTCATGGCATTACCAATATCGACCAAAATATTCCCGGAGCTTAAAACCGCCCCGGAACAAACCCCGTCACGATAACAGGTCTATTCATAATAATAATCCCTTTTCCACCCCCGTCAACCAGGGCGCTTGCCCTGGACCCGTCTCCGGGCGGACGGGGAGAGTAAAAGCCGTCTGGTCGGCCGGGTGGGGGGCGGCCGTGGAATCGGGGGCGGGCCTATGCGGCCCGGGAAAGGCAATGAAGAAAATGCCGACGCCGGCCAAGTCCGCGAGAGGCGGAATTGACCGGCCTGATGAGCCGCGAAAACGACGGAGGAAGGTCGTTTTCGCGGGGACGAATCACTCCGTTTCGGGCGCGGTCTTTTTGGTGGTCCGGCCTTTCTTTTCCGCGGCCGCGCCGGTGCCCCGGGCGGCGGCTTTTTTCGGGGCCTTGGCCGCTTCGGAGGCGGCGTCTTTGGCCGCGGCCTTTTTGCGGGCGGGCTTCTTCTCGGCCGGGGCTTCGACGCCGGCTCCGTCGGCCTTGGGCTTGGCGGCGGGCTTCTTGGCCGCCGGCTTTTTAGCCGGAGCCTCAGCAGCCGTGGCGACGCTTTCAGCCTTCGGGGCCTTGGGCGCGGCCTTGCGGGCGGGTTTGGCCGGGGCGGCCTCATCCGTGGCGGCGGCCTTGCGGGCGGCGGGTTTTCTGGTCGCCGGCTTGGCCGCCTTTTCCGCGCCCGCCGGGACCGCCTTGGGCTCGACCTTCCCGGCGGCCACCTTGGGCTCGGCCACCTTGGGCTCGGCCGGCTTCGGCGCCCGCCGGGGCTTTTCGACCTTGGGGGCCGGGGCTTCGGCGGCCGGGGGCGGCGTCGGGGTGGCCGGGACCGGGGCCGGAGCTTCCGGTCGGGTCGTGGGGGCCGCCGGGCGCGGCTTCCGGCTCGACGTCGGATAGGAAGTACGCGCGGGCTTGGCCTCGGTCGGAGCCGCCTGGGGGGCTTCCTTGGGGGCCGCTTCCTTCGGTGCCGCCGGCTTGGCGGCGGGCGCTTCCGGCTTGTCCTCAGCCGGGGCCGCTTCCCTGGCGGTTCCTTCAGGGGCGTCGCCGCGGCCGCGCCGGCCGCGCCGGCGTTTGCGCCGCCGATCCCGTTCCCGATCCGAGCGGCCGTCCCGGGCCTGTTCCGGGACGGCTTCCGCCGCCTCGGCCGGGGCTTCGATCACTTCGCCTTCCAGAATCGGTTCGGGTTCGGGGGGGGCGCCCCAGCTCAGGCTCTGGCGCACGCCCTGGGTCTCGTCGCCGGTGATGCGGGGGGACAGGCCGAAAATGCCGCCCGGCCGCTGGCTCTTGGCCGGCCCCCGGGGGGCCCGGCCGCCGCCCTCGCGGCCGCCCCGGCGTTCGCCGCCGCCGCCCTTGCGGCGGTCGCGGTCGCCGACCCCGCGCCGGCCCTTGACGTGCACTTCGCCGCCCTGGTCTTCCTGGAACCAGTCCTGGTCGGCCCAGAAGACCGGAATCTTCTCGCCGAGGAGGTTTTCGATGGCCTCCAGGTGAAAGACATAATCCTCGCAGCCGAAGGACACGGCCTTGCCGGTGTTGCCGGCCCGGGCCGTGCGGCCGATGCGGTGGACGTAGTTTTCGGCGTCCTGCGGCAGGTCGTAGTTGTAGACGTGGCTCACGTCGTCCACATGGATGCCCCGGCTGGCCACGTCAGTGGCCACCAGGATCTGGAGGCGGTTTTCCTTAAAAGCCTCCATCAGCTTCAGGCGCTTGGGCTGGGGGAGGTCCCCGGTGATGCCCTCGGCCTGGAAGCCGTTCAGGGTCAGCTTCTTGGCCAGCCATTCCACGCCGCTTTTGGTGTTGACGAAGATGATGACCCGCCGGTGCTCCTCGTGCCGCAGGAGGCCCAGGAGAAGGCTCAGCTTTTCGTCCCGGCCCACGTGATACAGTTCCTGCTCGATGTTGACCTTGGTGTCCTTGTCGGGCTCGGCGGTGATGAACTGGGGCGGGTTCATGAATTCATAGGTCAGTTCCAGCACCCGGTCGTCAAGGGTGGCGGAAAAGAGCATGGTCTGGCGGTGGGTGTAGTGCGGGAGTTTTCCCAGGAGATACTTGAGGTCCTTGATGAAGCCCATGTCCAGGAGGCGGTCGGCCTCGTCCACCACGGCCACCTCGATGGCTTTGGTCTTGAAGACGCCCTGCTGGAGATAGTCGATGATGCGGCCCGGGGTGCAGATGATGATTTCCGGGTTGGTGCGCAGGAGGTCCGCCTGTTCCTTGTATTCCATGCCGCCGATCACCAGCACCTGCCGCAGCTCGGTGGCGCCGGCCAGGACCAGCGCGTCCTCGTGGATCTGGAGGGCCAGTTCCCGGGTGGGGGTGACGATGAGGGCCCGGGGCATGCCCGGCTCCAGGGGTTTGTTTTTCAACAGCCGGTTCAGGAGCGGCACCAGGAAGGCCGTGGTCTTGCCGGTGCCGGTCTGGGCCTGGCCGGCGATGTCCAGCCCGTGCATGGCCACGGGGATGGCCTGGGCCTGGATGGGCGTGCAGTATTCAAAGCCGGCTTTGTCCAGACCTTCCAGGATTTCCGGGGGCAGGTCGAAATCAACGAAGCGGGTGGCGGTGAGGAAGTTGGGCCGCTCGGCCCGGGGGCCGGTTTCCAACTCCACTTCGGGTTGGCCGAGGTCCAGGGCCGGCTGGGCCTCCTGGTGATCACCAGAGGATGAGGGCATGTAATCTCCTTAGGGCGGACGGACTGAGCGTCGACGCCTGGGTCAATGAAGAGCTCCGCGCCGCTTTTCAGCGCGAGGCGAACTTGTTGGGGACCTTGTTGGTCTTCAAAAGGGTCAGGGCCCGGTCCAGCTGGGGGTCGAACTTGAGCCGCTCCGGAAGCGGCAGTTCCGACAGGGGACGGTCGGGCATCTCGAATTCCCCGGCTTCGCCGGGGGTTTTGCCCGCGCCGGCCTCGGGCTTCGTCGCGGTCTGGTCTTTGGGGGTTTCATTGGCCCCGACCAGATGGCGGTCGAGATCCTTTTCCCGAATAACTTCCACTTCCGGGGGCAGGCGGCTGGGCACCAGCACGTCCGGGGAGATGCCGTCGGCCTGGATGGACCGGCCCGAAGGCGTGTAGAACCGGGCCGTGGTCAGGCGCAGGCCCGAGCCGTCCGGGAGCGGGAGGATGGTCTGGACCGAACCCTTGCCGAAGCTTTTGGCCCCCACCACCAGGGCCCGCTTGTGATCCTGGAGAGCCCCGGCCACGATCTCGCTGGCGCTGGCCGAGCCCTCGTTGATCAGGACCACGATGGGGCAGGTCACGGGCAGTTCCATGTCGTTGTCGGCCTTGTAACTGGCGTCCTGGTCGGCCATGCGGCCTTTGGTCTCCACCACCAGTTCCGGCCCCAGGAAAAGGCCGCTGACCTTGATGGACTGGTCCAGAAGGCCGCCCGGATCGTTACGAACGTCCAGGATCAGCCCCTTGAGGGGCGGGAAGGCTTTCAGGGCCTTCAGGGTCTCCTGGTAGGTGTCGCCCTGGAAGCTGATGATGCGCAGATAGCCGTAGTCCGATTCCAGCACCTCGGAGCGGACGCTGCGGATGGGGATCAGGTCGCGCACCACGCTGTAGGTGTGCATCGACTTGGTCGCTTCCCGGGAGATGGTGAAGGTTACCTTGGTGCCCTTGGCCCCCCGGATGAGCTTGACCGCCTCGGTCAGGCTCATGTCCTTGGTGGGCTTGTCGTCGATCTTGATGATGAGGTCCCCGGCCTGGAGCCCGGCCTTGTACGCGGGCGTCCCCTCGATGGGGGAGACCACGGTGGGGAAGCCGTCGCGGATGGAAATCTCGATGCCCACGCCGAAGAAGCTGCCCTGGGCCTCCTGCTGGAATTCCTTCATCTCCTCGGGCGTGAGGAAGGAGGAATGGGGGTCGAGGGTGGAGAGCATGCCCCGGATGGCCCCATAGATCATTTCGTCGCTCTGGGGCTTTTCGACGAATTTGTTCTCCACCTCGTAGATGACCAGGGAGAATATTTTCAGCTTCTCGAACAGGGAAGCTTCGGGGTCCGTGGCCGGCGCCGCGCCGGCCGCCGGCACCCGCGCCAGATTCAAAGCCAGGGCCAGGCCCAGCACCAGGACGGCCGAGCCCAGCCGGCCATAAGCCGATTTCATCGGTGACAACATGATTCCTCCACGCCGGAGCCCCCCGGACGACCACGGCCCGGGGTCGGCGGTCCAAATAAAAATTCATCCCCTGCCGGCGGAAAAACAAAGGCGCCTGGCAGACCCGAGGCCGCCGCCCGGGCGGCGGGGCCGTGGGCGCGCGCCTCACTCGCGGTCGCGGCACTTGGAGCAGAGGCCCCAGATTTCGAACTTGTGCCCTTCGCTTTTGAAATTTTTCTGCTCGGCAATATTTTTTTCCAGGAGCGGCAGCTCCGGCACGCTGAATTCGAAAATCCGGCCGCAGGCCGTGCACCGCAAATGGCTGTGGTGATCCCGCCCGTACACCCGTTCGTAGTGCATGTGCCCGTTTTCCAGGTAGACGGCGGCGAGTAGACCCGATTCGATCAGAATCGGGATGGTGCGATAAATCGAGGCCTTCGACACCCCGGCCTTGCCCTTGAGGAGCAGGAACAGTTCGTCGACGTCGAAGTGCCCCCGGTTCAGGAGCACCGCTTCGGCGATGGCCTCCCGTTCCCGGGTGACGCGGTGGCCCTTGCTTTTGAGAAAAGCCCGGAAGGAGTCCAGTTCCATCCGCAGGTCCGGGTCGACTTTTTGAAAAGAGAAGGCCGTGGATTTTTCAGCCATGATCGCTCCGCCTTCCGCCGCCTTGGCCGCCCAGGGCGGGGAGGCCGGGAACCGTTCGGCGCCCGGCCGGACTGATTTAACTATCTATCATACCATACACCGCAACCACAAAACAACCAAAAATCCAGGCCGGCGGGGCCTGGATTTGCCGGGCGGCGGCGCGCATGAAAATCGACCGAAAAGCCCCTTCCCCGGCGGGGGAAGGGGCGAAGAAGAGGGAAGGGGGCGGGAGAACGGGCGCCGTCAGAAATCCACTTTCAAGAGGCCCGCCACTTCGCTGCCGGAATAGCCGGCGCCGAAGTGGTAGTCATAGTCGAGCTTCAGCGAAAAATTGTCGGCGGCCGGGGGTGTCCAGGTGATCCCCGCGCCCACGCTGCCG
>JAVBQN010000069.1:0-14262 GCA_031549025.1 Candidatus Adiutrix sp.
TGAGCGGTAAATACACCGCCGGCATGTATCAGGTCGGCAGCGGCGAGAGCCTCCAGGATCTGGTCAACAAGGTCAACGCCGGCACCCAGAGCCGCGTGGGCATCCAGTTCGCGTCCGGCACGACCAACGCCATGCTGAACGGCACGGCCACCACCTTCAGCGGCTTCGCGGTGTGTATCGGGAACGAGGCCTACACCTGGGGCGCCCAGAGCGCCATCGCCGGGGCCCGGAACGCCGACGGCACGGCCGTGCGCACCGCCACCGGCGCCGTGAGCTCCGCGGGCCAGGTCGATGCCAGCAAAGTCGTCACCATGGTTTCCAACAGCGCCACGGAGCCGACCCAGATGGCGGCCAAGAGTCTGACCAGCGCCATCAACAATAACGCGAAATCCGACTTCTGGGCCATGTTCGACTCGGCCACCAACACCTGCTACGTCTTCGCCAAAGCGGGCGGCGACAAGAACGACCTCACGGCCTGCGAAGTCGTGGCCAAGGGCGGGGCCAGCAGCGCCGCGGCCATCGCCTCGGCCGCCAACCGGGTGAGCTTCGAAAACGTGGCCGCCGGGACCATGCACAGCGCGGCCACCCACTTCAGCCTCGGCGGCGAAAAGTGGGCCACCATGACGCCCGTCCAGACCAAGAGCGACAAGGGCTACGAGGTCTGGAACATCACCCTGAACGGCCGTGACGTCGGCAAGGAACGCGATCTCTGGATCGCCAACATCGGCTACGGCGGCGCCGGGGTCTACGACTTCGACACCGGCTCCGCCATCACCGACGGTACCGGCAGCACCACGCAGCTCCTGGGTATCGGCAACATCACCAGCATTCTCGGCATGGACCGCGACTCCTTCGTCGAAGTCCAGAACGCGGCCGACGCCCAGTGGAAGGGCGCGGAAATCCGCACCCAGTCCAGCGCCCAGGAAGCCCTGGACGCCCTGACCGACGCCATCACCAAGAAGGACAAGATCCGGGCCGACCTCGGCGCCATGCAGAACCGTTTGGAAAACACCATGAGCAACCTGGAAATCCAGGCCGAGAACCTCCAGGCTTCCGAAAGCCGCATCTCGGATGTGGACGTGGCCAAGGAAATGACCGAGTTCACCAAGAACAACGTCCTGACCCAGGCGGCCACCAGCATGCTGGCCCAGGCCAACTCCATGTCGCAGCTCGCTCTCTCCCTTATGAGGTAATACTTCGGGGGAGCCTTCCCAGGCTCCCCCCTCCCTTAAAGGGGTAACCGGAAATCGCTTCGCCTGGAACGGGACACCAGACGAAGCGCCGGCCGGCCCCGTAGGGGGCTGGTTTATTTTTCGCCGGCTTCACCGGATGGACTCTTGGGTCTCCGGGCGAAGGGAAAGGAGTCAGGCGAGTCGCGCCTCATTTGGCTTCGGGCTCGCGACCATATAGGCAAGGATGCTTATAGATTCTCTTTAGAGAATATTCACGGAGGAATACATGGGAATGGTTCTTGAACACGAGCTGGCGGCCTGCTATGCGGCCGGAAGCTTGGGGGGAACCCTGGGACGCTTGAACGAATCGTTACGGCGTCTGTCCCGGGCGCGCTGCACGGGTTCCCGGGAGAAACCAGGGGGGGCGGCCGACACCGGTTTTATCGAACCGGCCAAGGTGACCCTCCTCAACCAGACCCTGCGTTTGATGGCCGACGCCTGGCAGTCCAGAAACACCGCCTGGCGGCAACTTGATCACCTGGAAGACCAACTCGACCATTTAAAGGAAAAGGCCCTGGAAATCCTCGGGGCCGGCCCTGGTCGCCTGGCGAACCGGCATTCGGAATACCAACTGCTGGCCCAGGCCCTCGACAACCTGAAAGCCGAGGACCGTCACTGGGTGTGAGACCAGAAACGCAACGGACTGGATTCCGGCGCGAATGGCGGCCGGGTATCCATATGAACGCACCCGGCCTGATCACCACCCCACCCCTGAAGGCGCCCACGGCTTTCGGGACACAAAAGCCCCGCAAGGGGCTTTTTTTGGTTTCCCGTCCCGGCCCGTCTTCCGGGGTCCGCCGTTCGGCCATCAAGATCGCGTTTTATGACGCCCCCTCCCCACCCCGCCATCCCGACGAAGGCCGGGATGGCGGGGTAAAGGCGAGGTATTATTACTCCGGCAACTAAATAAGCCATACCCGTGATTTCGCCAAAGCCCGAAATCACTGGACTTCAGCGGCCGGGAACTGACTTCTATAGTTGCCGGGTTAATATTCCGATTCCAGGGCCTTCCGCACCGCCTGGGCCAGGTCCTCGATGGTGTAGGGCTTGTTGACGAACTGGCCCGCGCCCATGGCCTGGGCCTTGGCCACCTCGTCGGTTTCGGCCATGCCGCTGGCGATGATGGCCTTCTGGCGGGGCTTGAACTCCATGACGGCCGCATAGGTTTCCCGGCCGTTCATGCCGGGGTGCATGATCATGTCCAGGATCACCAGGTCCACGTCCTCTTTTTTCAGAAACTCCACCGCCGCCTCGCCCGAGGCCACGGCTTCGGGCCGGTAGCCCAGGGTGGCAAGCATCTTGGAGGCCAGTTTTCGCTGGATGTCGACATCGTCCACCACCAGGATGCGCTGGCCGGCCCCCTGGTAGTCCTTGAGCTTTTGCCGGGCCGCGGGGGCGGCGGTTTTTTCCTCGGTGCGCTGGAAATACAGGGTGAAGGTGGTGCCGGCCGGGCCGGTCGAAAGGTCCAGGTGGCCCTGGTGGTCGTTGATGGTGTTCCAGACAATGGCCAGGCCCAGGCCGGTGCCGCTGCGGCCCTTGATCTTTTTGGAATAGAAGGGCTCGAAGACCTGGCGCACGTCGTCCCGCGGGATGCCCGGCCCGTTGTCGCCGACCTGGATGAGGGCGTATCGGCCCGGCTCGATGGGCCCGTCATAGCCGTCCCGCCGCTGGTCGACCTTAAGGCTCCGGGTGCTGACGGTCACCCGGCCGTCGGGCCGGTCCGGGGGCATGGCCTCGAAGGCGTTGGAGACCAGGTTCATGACCACCTTGGTCAGGTGGACCGGGGAGGCCAGGATGTTGCCGGCCCCGGGATCGAGCTGAAGGTCCAGCGTGACGTTGGGAAAGAGTTCCAACAGCTGCTTGCACTCGGGGGAAGCCGCATAGTCGGTGATCACGCTGTTCACCGGGAGGCTGACCTTGGTGCTGGCCACGCCCCGGGCGATGGTCAGGAGGTCCTTGACCACGGCCGCGGCCCGTTGGCCGGTTTCCAGTATTTCCTTCAGGGCCTCTTGTTGCTTGCCGGTGAGGCCCGGGTCCATCAAAAGCAGTTGGGGATAGCCGATGATGCCGGAGAGGATGTTGTTGAGGTCGTGGGCCACCTCGGCGGCCATCAGGCCCATGGCCTCCATTTTGGTGGAGCGGGCCAGTTTTTCCTGGAGGATCAGCTTTTCGTTTTCCGCCGCCTTCAGCGCCGTGATGTCGGTGAAGATCACCAGGATGAAGGCGCTGTCGTGCATGTGGATCATCCGGCCGAAAACCAGGAGCTCCAGGGCCGAGCCGTCCGGGCCGGCGGTCTTGATTTCCCGGCCGACCATGGCCCCCTCCCGCTTGAGGTCCTGCCACAGGGCGCGCCGGTTTTCCCCGGACAGGACGAAGCTGTCTTCCAGGGGGTGGCCCACGGCGGCGGCCAGGTCCAGGCGGGAAAATTTTCGGAATTCCTCGTTGGCGTCCAGCAGGATGCCGTCAAGATCGGAAATGGTGATGACCTGGGGGGAGACGTCGAAGATGGTCTTGAACTTCAGTTCGCTTTCCCGCAAAAGATTCTTGGCCAGCTTGCGCTGGTTGATCATGCCGTTGGCCGCCTGGGCCAGGCGGGCGAACTCCTCGAACGGCTGATCGTCGGGGTTCATCTCCGTCGAAGAGGTGGAGGCGTGCTCGAAGAACCGGAAAAAGGCCGAAAAGCTGCGGGTGGCCAGAGCCGAAAGCACCCGGGAGAGGAGCATGATCACCAGGAGCATCGAGATGGAGATGAAGACGATCTTGGTGATCTGGGAGCGCACGTTTTCGGCCAGGACGGCCTGGCGTTCGGCCATGACCGTCTCCAGATCCCGCGACTGGACCCAGGTGACCACCACCCAGCGCCAGGCCGGGATGGCGCGGTAATAGCCGATCCGCTCACCGCTTTCCCCGGCGTCCGGGGAGTCCGGCTGGTAGCGGATGAAGTCTTTGTTGTGGTCCTTGGCGCCGCGGATGAGCTGGGCCGCCACGCGTTTGAGCGCGGAATGCCCGCTGAGGGTGAAGACGTTCTGCCCGGCGAGCTCGGCGTCCGGGTAATGGAGCAAGTCGCCGTTGTAGTTGACGATCACCAGGGAGTTGTCGTTCGGCAGGGTCAGGGAGTCGGCCCAGTCCAGAAGCCCCAGCTGGGTGTCGCGTTCCCAGTCGCTCAAGTGCTCGCTGGTGCCGACGATCCAGCCGTAGGGCTCGAAGATTTTCAGAAAAGCCGTCTGCGGCTCGTTTTCCTCGCCCAGGGCCCGATAGCCCCGGATGAGGTTGTAGCGGAAGAAGCCTTCGTGGACCCGCTGGAGGCTGTCGACGATTTCCATGAAAGCGGTCGGGCTGGAATAGTCGGCCGTAGCGGTGCCCTGGAGATCCAGGTTTTCATAGCTGTCGTCGTCGGGGCTCAGAAGCTCCTGGCCGGAGAGGGTGGCCACGAAGAAACGGCCCCGCGTCCGGTCCTCGCCCAGGCCCTTGAGGCCGGCCAGGAGGAGTTCCCGGGTCAGTTTGGGGCCCGCCTCCGCGCCGGGAGCCCGCTGGACGGCCGTGATCAGGTCCGTGGCCGCATAGACCTTGTCCCGGAGCGATTTGAGAAAGCGGATGACGTTGGCCTGCCGCTGGGCCTCCATATAGTCGCAGATCCGATTGGTCTCCAGGCTGATGGTGGCCTCGTGGGCGGCCACGAATTCCTGACGGATTTTCTGGCTTTCCTTGGCCGACCGGGTGGTTTCGAAACTGATCCACAGGGCCCCGATCAAAAGGATGGACACCAGCGACACGCCGGACAGCATCAACGAGAAGATCTGGGTCAGTTTCCGTTTGGGTTTCACTTATTTCCGCTCGACCACGTCATAGTGGGAAAACTGCATGGAAAACGCGCCCCGTCCCTGGGTCTGGGAGCGGATGGCCGTGGAATAGCCGAAAAGCTCGCTCATCGGCGCCACGGCCGTGAGCACCTTGAAGCCGCTGTGGGCGGCGATGTCCTCCACCCGACCCAGGCGGGAAGACACGTCGCCGATGATCTCGCCCATGAATTCGTCCGGGGTGGTGATTTCCAGGCGCATGAAGGGCTCCATCAGGGCGGGGCCGGCCTGGGTCAGGGCCGAGCGCAGGGCCTGGCTGACGGCCATCCGCACCGCCACCTCGCTGTCCTCCCCCTCGCCCAGGGCGAGTTTTTCCAGGCTCGCCTCCATGTCCAGGAGAGGGTAGCCCAGGACCGGGCCGGAGTTTTCCCCCTCGGCCAAAGTGCTCATGGCCGCCTCCCGGAGGTTTCCGGGCTGGAGCGGGGAGGCTTCCGGAGCCAGCAGGTTGCGGGCCCGGTAGCCTTCGCCCCGGGCCAGGGGCGCCACCCTGACCGTGGCCGCCACCCGGTGGGCCACCCCGGCCAGTTCCCGGTCGAAGAGTCCTTCCCCCGCGGCCGGCCTGGTCAGGGTTTCGCGGTACACCACCTGGGGCTTGCCGGCCCTGACGTTGAGGTTGAACTCGCGGCCCAGGCGCTGGGTCAGGACCTCCAGGTGCAGTTCCCCCATGCCGGAAATGATGGTCTGGCCGGTCTCCTCGTCCACCCGGACGCGGAAGGTGGGGTCCTCCTCGGCCAGCTTTCCCAGCACTTCGGCCAGCTTGTCGATGTCGCCGGAGTTTTCCGGTTCCAGGGCGATGGAGATGACCGGCTCGGCCGCCTCGATGGATTCCAGGAGCACCGGCTTGGCCGGAGAGGACAGGGTGTCGCCGGTGACGGCCGACCTTAGGCCGATCACTCCCACCAGTTCGCCGGCCTTGGCCTCGGGGATGCGGTCGCGTTTGGCCGCGTGGACGCGCAGGATGCGGCTGACCTTGTCCTTCTGGCCCGTGCGCGGATTGAGCACCTCGTCGCCCTCGGCCAGTTTTCCGCTGTAGATGCGGACAAAACTCATTTTGCGGCCCTGCTCCATCATCTGGATTTTAAAGACCAGGGCGGCCAGGGGCGCCTTTTCCCGGCGCTCGAGCTCCACGGGGTTTCCTTCCGGGTCCCGGGCGGTGAGGGTGGGAAAGTCGTTGGGGGAGGGGAGGTAGTCCACGATGCCGTCCAGGAGCGGCTGGACGCCTTTGTTGCGCAGGGCCGCGCCGCAGAAGACCGGGGTCAGTTTGAGGCCGATGGTGGCCCGGCGGACGGCCGCCTTCAGCCGGGCCTCGTCGATCTCCCGGCCCTCGAGGTAGTCCTCCATGATCTCGTCGTCGTTTTCGGCCACGGTCTCCACCAGGGCGGCCCGGGCCTCGGCCACTTCCCCGGCCAACTCGGCCGGCACGTCCCTTTCCGCCATCTCCGCGCCCAGGCTGTCGTCGGTCCAGACATACAGCTTTTCCCGCAGGAGGTCGACGACCCCCCGGAATTTCTCCTCCTGGCCCCAGGGGCGGGTGAGGATGAGGGGCGTGGCGTGGAGCTTTTCCCGGAGCTGGTCCATGACCCGGTCGAAATCGGCGCCGATGCGGTCGATCTTGTTGACGAAGACCAGTTTCGGCACGCCGTAGCGGTCGGCCTGGCGCCAGACCGTCTCCGACTGCGGTTGCACCCCGCCGACCGCGCAGAACACGCCCACCGCCCCGTCCAGCACCCGGAGGCTCCGTTCCACCTCGATGGTGAAATCCACGTGGCCGGGGGTGTCGATGAGGTTGATCCGCGCGTTTTTCCAGTCGCAGGTGGTGACCGCGCTCATGATGGTGATGCCCCGGGCCTGCTCTTCGGGCATGAAGTCCATGGTGGCTTCGCCGTCGTGGACCTCGCCGATTTTGTGGGTCCGGCCGGTGTAATAGAGGATGCGCTCGGTGAGGGTGGTCTTGCCGGCGTCGATGTGGGCGATGATGCCGATATTGCGGACGACGCCGGATTTGCGGTCTGTAGCCATGTCAAAACCTTGCGGCCCGGGCGGCGACCGGCCGGGCGGAAAACGTAAATGAACTCGAGGTAAAAGTACAAAAAATCGGCGGCCCTGGCCGGGGCGCCTCAAAAGACGGCGGTCAGCGTTCCCACTTTTTCAGGGCGGCCAGAACGCCCCGTTCCACGGCCCGTTCGATGAGGCGGGCCAGTTCCTCCGGGCTCAGGGCCGTGGCGGCGATGATTTTCTCCGCCTCGGCGCCGGAGAGACGGAAATCGGCGGGGGTGAAACGCCACGGGGATTCGGGCCGCTCCCGGGCCGGAAGCGGATCGGCGGCCTCCCATCGAAGGGGCTCGCCGGCCGGCGGGGGCGGCGTCTCTTCCGATTCCTCCGGAAAAAAGTCGCCCAGGCTGGGCTGGTCGTCCTCGATATCCAGCGGATCGTCTCCGGCCTGGTGGTCCGCGGGCGATATCCAGGCCCCGGCCGGTTCGGCGTCCTCGAAGTCCGGCAGTTCGAAGGGCGCCTCCTGGTCGTCGGCCGGGGAGATTCGGGCCGCGGCCAGGTTGAAATCACCGCAGAGGACGGGATCGTCCGGCGCCTCCGAAGGTTCGGGCGCCACCGTCCGACCGGACGACAGGGGGAGCGCGGCTTCGGGCCGGGCGACGCGGGGATCGTCTTCGGGCGTTTCAAAGTCGTCGGGGAGGATTTCCAACCGGGGGAGAAGTTCCTCGGGCACGGGCCCGGCCTTCTTGACGGCGATTTCCACCTGTTCGAATATTTTCTCCAGTTCCTCTTCCAGGCCGGCCGAGGCCGTGCTGAAAGCCGGATCCTGCCACTGCGACGATTTCATAAGCGCGCTCCACACATGATCATGGCGGTCAAGGCGTTTTCCGGATCGCCCGGCGGTCCGGAAAACGCTCTTTCCCGCCGAAAGACAGAAAAAGGCCGCCTCACTCGCCCGGGGTGTCGGATCCAAACCCCGCCGGCGGCGTCGAAGCCGTGTCCGCGTCCTCCTCCCGCGCCGGGGCCTCCTCCAGGGCCGGTTCCGCCTCCAAAGCGGGCGCCGGTTTCGGGTCGGCGGTCTTTTCCAGATAAGCGTCGCGCCAGGCCCGGGCCTGGTTCAGGGTCTCCTCGGATGACGGGCCGTTATCCCCCCCGTAGACGTTGAGGAACAGCATCCGGTCCCCCACCAGGAGGGCGCTGAGAAACAGGGTGTACCGGTTTTTGAAGGCCAGGCGTCCGGCGGCCGCCCCCTCCTCCAACAGGCCCAGATCGGTCTTGAACGTGAGGAAGCGCTCCCCCTGTTCAATCAACGCCAACGGGGAACGGGCCGTCTGCCCGGGTTCCAGGAGGCGGCTGGTGGTTTCGCTCTCCGCCCGGATATCCCCGCCCGGCTCGACTTCCGGCAGATCGCTGAAGCACCTTTCCACCTCGACCGGATCGAACCGCTCCACCGGCCCGTCCGTCTCGGCGGCGGTGATCATGGCGTACAGAGCCAGATCCGAGGGATTGTCGCCGTAAATTTCGTCGAAAAAGACCTTCCAGGCCCGGGGATCGGTGAAAATGGCCAGTTCCCGGCCCGCGTCCGGAAGAAACAGGGCCAGGGATTCGTCCAGGTCGTGGTCCTGCCCGTCGACGCGGTGAAAACCGTCCGGGCCGAAGAGGTCGATTTGCCAGGTTCCCAGAACCGCCGCCGGCTCCTGGGGCTTGTAGGGCGCCTGGGCCGAAAGGCCGGCGGCGGCCAGGACCAGAAGGCCGAAAGCCGCCAGGGCCGTCAATGCTCGCGGACGGGTCAACACGTTCACCGCATCTTTATTGCAGCTGGATCAGCTCAAAGCCGCCGGGGCGGGGCAGGGTGAAGTGGCTCTGATCCAGGGGCAGACCCAGCCGGACTTCTTCATAGGTCACCCGCAGCGATTTCTGGGCCCCTTCGGTCCAGTCGATTTCCACCGAATGGGGGAAGGGCTCGGGCCGGCCGCCCTGGTCTTCCCGGGGCACCTCTTTCACGTTCATGTATTTGATGGAGATGGCGGGATTCCGGGCCGAGCCGAAGGCGGCCGACTGCACCACCGCCCGGGCCGGATCCTGTTCCACGGGGCCGGCCAGGCGGAGCCGCCAGAGGTTCTGGTCGCCGTCGGGCTGGCCGGCCGGGAGGACGGTCAGTTCCGTGGCGTCCCCGCTCTGGCGGGCCCCGGCCGCGCCCGGCCGCACCTGGGAGCCGCTCATCAGGGCGATGAGCTGGTCCGGGGAGATGCCCAAGGGGATAAAGCGGCCGAAGTTGGCGGCCGTGGCCGGGCCCACGGCGTATTGCTTGGCCCCGTAGAGGACGCCGGTGAGCTGGCTGCCGTCGCTGGCCAGGCGGAAAGCCGGCCGTCCGGTGGGATCCAGGGCGGTGAAAAGCAGCCGCCCGGGCTTCATGACCAGGGCTTCGAATTTAAAATAGTGGCGCTTGCCGTCGGCGGTGTAGCTGGCCCCGCCCCGCACGGCCATGGTGGAAAGGCTCTCCCCCCGCTGATACAAGCCCGAGGCCAGAGTCATGGCCGGCCCGTCGGGCGAACGGGTGACGGAGGCGGACGAACCCCCGCCCGAGCCGCCGCAGCCGGAGACCAAAAGCGCGGCCGCCGCGCCCAGGGCCAGCAGCCAGATCACGATCAAAGGCGGCGCGGCCGGTTTCGGCGCCCGCCCGCGCTCCGCCGGGGCGGCGGGCGAACCGGGATCAATCGGCCAGTCGGTTGATTTTCTCATGCAGTGCCTCCGGGTTGGTAAAGCCCCGCTCCAGGGCTTGGCGATAGGCGTCCCGGGCTTCCTGGCGGCGGTCCAGTTGGACCAGCACGTCGCCCAGATGGTCCAGGACCACCGGGTCCTGGCCGGAGAGGGCGGCCGCCCGTTTCAGGAGAGCCAGGGCTTGGGGGGCGTCACCGAGTTGGAAGTGAATCCAGGCCAGGGTATCAATGATATAGCCGTTATCCGGTTTCAGCCGGTCGGCCTTTTCGGCCATCACCAGGGCTTCCTGGAGGTTCTCCCGGCGTTCGGCCCAGGTGTAGGCCAGATAGTTCAGGGCGTCGGCGTGCTTGGGCTCGAGCTCGATGGTCTTGCGCATGGCCGCGATGCAGGCGCTCTTGTTCCCCAGCTTGTCCTCCACCACTCCCAGGCGGAACCGGATCTCGGCCTCTTTCGGAAAATCTTTGACCGCGGCCAAAAGGAGCTTGCGGGCCTGGGACAGGTCGCCCATCTCCTCGGTGATCATGGCTTCGGCCATTTGCAGCCGGGAGGAGGCCTCGGGCCGGGCGGCGATGCCCTCGGTAATGATGGACAGGGCCTCCGTGAGGCGCGCCCGGGTCTCGTCCCCTTGGGTGGTGGAGGCCAGAAGCAGGCGGGCGTCCACGTACAGGTCGCTGGCGGCCGGTATTTTTTTCAGATGTTCCCGGGCCTCGGCCACCTGGTCGGATTCCAGAAGAGCCGAGGCCAGGAGGTATCGGGCCTGGTCACTGGCCGGATCGCTTTTGAGCACTTGTCGGAATTCGGCGGCGGCCTCCTGGTAGAGGCCCTGGTCGAGGTAGATCAGGCCGATCTGGAGTTGGACCTGGTCATTGCCTTCCAGATCCTGGCCGCCCATCTCCCGGACGATCTTCTCCGCCTCTTTTTTGCGGCCGGTTTTTAACAGCAGGCGCGCCAGCCGGGCCTTGGGCATGCTGGAATCCGGCCGGGCCTTGATCAGCGAACGGTAGGTCCGCTCGGCGGCCGGGTTGTTGTTCACCTGCTCGTAGAGCACGGCCAGTTCGGTCAGGGCGGCGACGTATTCCGGATTTTTCTGTTCCGTGTTCTTTTTGACCGACAGGGCATAGGCCTTGATGGCCTCCTGGGTGCGGCCGGTGTTGGTGTAGAAACGCCCCAGGTAATAATAGGAGAGGGAGCCGGCATCGGCCGCCACCAGGCGCTTGAAGGTGGCCTCGGCTTCCTTAAGGCGTCCGGTTTCGCCATAGAGGGCGCCGAGGTGGGTCAGGGCCTCGGCGTTTTTCGGATCCTGCCGCAGCACGTCCTGATAGTATTGTTCCGCTTCCTCCCAGCGGCCGTCGGCCGCGGCCACCCAGGCGGCGAAGAGCCGGGGCGAGGGGGATTTGGGGTTCAGGACGATGGCTTCCCGGGCGTATTTCAGGGCCCCTTCCACGTCGCCGTTACGGGAGTGAAGGCGCGCGGTCTCCAGTTTCAGGTAATAGGAGCCGGACGAAGCCCGGGAAGCCATGGCCATGTTGTCCAGGGCCGCCTGGTCGTCGTGATCGATTTCCAGATAGTTGGATTTTATGAAATAGTAATAGCGCTGGGCCTCGGTCCCGCCGTCGCCCCAGGAGGTGTGGGCGCAGCCGCCGATGGCCGCGAGAGTCAGGACGACCGTGAACAGGGCGGGCAGACGGCCTGGCAGTCTCAGATGTTGCCGGCGGCGATTCTCATTATGGCTTGAGCGCCTTGACGGAACCGGCCGTAGCCGAGCAAAAAATGCGATTTTTGCTCGGCGGGCAACCTGATGTCCCTCGCCAACAGTCGCTTCGCTCCGTCGCCCTTCGGTCGACGCGGCAAAATGAGAATTGCTGTGTTGCCGGTGCATAATCATCGAGGACCATCCCTCAATCGTCGTTCAGTTCGGCGGATACTTCCAATTCCGCCAGATCGGGCATTTCCCGCCGCAAAAAAATCAACAGGGTCTTTTTCAGCCGCTCTTCCAACTGGCGGACGCGCTCCCGGCTGATGCCGAATTCCTCGCCGATTTCCTGCAGAGTCACCGGGGTCTCGGCCAACAGGCGCTTTTCCAGGATGAGCTTTTCCCGGGAAGACAGGGTTTCGCGAAAAATATCCAGCTTGTCCCGCAGCAGGCTTTTCAACTGGCGCCGGGCCAGGAGGCTTTCCGCGCCCTCGGTCTCCGCGGGCAGGAGGCTGATCTGGGTCTGGTCGGTGTCCGGACCCAACGGGGCGTCCAGGGAGACTTCCCGGCCGGCGGACAGACGCAGGTCCATTTCCTCGACTTCGGATTCCTCCACCCCCAGGCGTTCGGCCAAAAGCCGGGGGCCGGGCTCCAGCCCTTCCTTGAGGATTTTGTCGCGCTCCTTGCGCAGGTTGTAAAAAAGCTTGCGCTGGGCCTGGGTGGTGCCCACCTTGACCAGGCGCCAGTTGTCCATGATGTATTTCAGGATGTAGGCCTTGATCCAGTAGGAGGCGTAATAGGAAAACTTCACCCCCCGGCCCGGGTCGAATTTCTTCAGGGCCTGCATCAGGCCCACATTCCCCTCTTGAATGAGGTCGAGGAGGTTGTTGAGCCAGTGGCTCTGAAACTCCATGGCGATCTTCACCACCAGCCTGAGGTTGGCGGTGATGATCCGCTGGGCCGCCTCCTGGTCGCCGGTCTTTTTATAGGCGCCCACCAGCCGGTCTTCCTCCTCCCGGGTGAGGAGCTTGAACTGGCGCACTTCGGACAGGTAGGCCCGCAGCGGGTCCGGGGACACGGCCGCCGGGGGACCGGAGGAACGGGGCGCCGGCACCTGGGCCCGGGGGCGGAGGGCCGGCGGCGGCGCGGCCGGGCCGGAGGGCGCGGGGGAGCCGTTCCGGTGACCGGGGCCGTTTTTCCTGGGCCCGTTGTCGCTTTTTTTGGCGGTCATGTATAACCTGCTTTGTCTTCCCTGGCCACCAACTTTTGGCCGACCGGCACCGTTAGTTAAGTGCGGGAATGTTGTAGAATATACCCAAACGTCCTCCCTGTCAACCATGGCTATCCCGAGACCCGGGGCCGGCTCGAGCCCGGCCCGGCCTATGTCCGGGTGTTTATTATACATTTTATATGACTAATAAATTCGCCTGGTGTGCCTTCAGGCCGGCGCCCGCCGGCGGCCGGCAGCGGGGCCGTCAGCCGTTCATCAGCTCGTCCCAGGCTTCCAGGGCCTGGACGGCCCGGGAGGCCAGGATCTCCACCATGTCTATTTCCTTGGTGAAGTAATCGGCCAGGCTGTCGTCCAGCGTGTCGGCCACCACCCGGAGGTTGAACCAGGGCAGCCCCCCCAGGAGGTGTTGGGCGGCGAAGGCGAACGCGCCTGATTCCATGTCGCAGGCCAGGCAGCCGAAGTTCCGCCCCAGGGTCAGTTTGTGGTTGAGGCCGGCGACGAAGGTGTCGCTGGTCAGGAGGCGGCCCCGCTTGAAGCCCTCGCCTTCCAGCCGGGTCAGCAGCCGGTCGACCCGGGGGTCGGGGCAGGTGATGGCCATTTCCTCCGCCGCCCCGGGCTCGACGGGGCGGTAGACGAACTGGCTGTAGACGCCGTGCTGCCGGGACGTGTCGTCTTCCATGGTCCAGTCGGAAATCAGGGCCGAGGAAGAGGCGATGAGATCGCCGCTGGCCAGGCGCCGGTCCAGGGAACCCGAGGTGCCGGCGCCGATGATGGCCGCCGGCCGGCGGCCCCGGGCCAGCCGGGGCAGGACCTCGGCGGCCATTTTAAAGGCGGCGTTGATTTTGCCGGGGCCGCTTTCCACCACCGTGGCGGTGAAATTCTTGAAACGGCGTTCCGCCAACTTGGTTTTAACCCCCCGGTGTTCGTTGGGCGTGGGGGTGAAGATCAGGATTTCGGTTTCTTCCGGCCGGGGCCGGCGGTCCTGGGGTTGGGTCATCAGGGGCATCATGGTGGGCTCCGCGGTTCTCCGGTCGGGGTTCTGGGGACGTTTCCTCGCTGGCCGCATTATACCCGCGCCGCCGCGGTTTGGCAACGGGGCCGGAACCGTCGCGCGGGGTTGGCGCTTTATGGGCGCCGTGCCTGGGATCGGCCTGGGATCGGCGAAAGTTTTCTGCGTTCGCTCGTATTTTTTCGACACCGGCTCCGCTCCGCTTCGACACGTGTCGAAAAATACGGCTCACTCCGAAAAATTTCGCCGATCCCAGGCCTCGCCACCCGCCGACGGCCGCCTGAAAACCCCAAGGCGTCGACCCGGAACGGTCGCGGGCGATTCGGGGGAAAAAAACCGCCCCCCGAAAGTCTCGGGGGGCGGTTTCATCATTTTCATCATTTCGTCGCCGTCAGAAATCCACTTTCAAGAGGCCCGCCACTTCGCTGCCGGAATAGCCGGCGCCGAAGTGGTAGTCATAGTCGAGCTTCAGCGAAAAATTGTCGGCGGCCGGGGGTGTCCAGGTGATCCCCGCGCCCACGCTGCCG
>JAVBQN010000053.1:0-3815 GCA_031549025.1 Candidatus Adiutrix sp.
GGCGTCGGCCATCTTGGAGGCCATGAGCTTGATGGCCCGGATGGCGTCGTCGTTGCCGGGGATGATGTAGTCCACTTCGTCGGGGTCGCAGTTGGTGTCCACCACGGCCACCACGGGGATGCCCAGGCGGCGGGCTTCGGCGGTGGCGATGTTTTCCCGGCGGGGGTCGATGACGAAGATGGCCCCGGGCAGGCGATCCATTTCCTTGATGCCGCCGAGGTTGGCCTTCAGCTTCACCATCTGGTTTTCAAAGCCGATGATCTCTTTTTTATGGTACAGGTTGATGGTGCCGTCGGCCTTCATCTGTTCCAGCTTCTTCAGCCGGTCGATGCTCTTTTTGATGGTGACGAAGTTGGTCAGGGTGCCGCCCAGCCAGCGGGAATTGATGTAGAACATGCCCGCCCGGTTGGCTTCGTCCATGATGGCGTCGGCGGCCTGCTTCTTGGTCCCCACGAACAGGACGCTCCGGCCCGCGGCCACGGTGTCGGCCAGGAAGCTGTAGGCGGTCTTGAAGAGCTGCACCGTCTTCTGGAGGTCGATGATGTAGATGCCGTTGCGGGCCCCGAAGATGTACGGTTTCATCTTGGGGTTCCAACGACGGGTCTGGTGCCCGAAATGGACACCGGCTTCCAACAACTGCTTCATGCTGATTTGGGACATTTGCTCACTCCTTCTAAGGTTGGCCCTCCGCCGCCCCGGCTGGTTTTTCGGCTCTTCATCACCGGGAAATCCGGCACCCTGGAGCCCCGATGGCGGCGTGCGGTGTTGGCGGCCTTTACGGCCACTTCTGAACTTTGTATTATTATCACATTTCACCGCCTTCTGGCAAGGGCTAATTAGGGCGCCTCGCCGGAAGGCCATGTTTTACCTTGCGGATTTTACCGCTATGCTTTAAAATGGATGGAATGACGGGCCTCTACGGATTTCGGGCCGCGCGGCGGCCGGCCCCCGAATCCACCCAAAACCCACGATAAGGACGCGCCATGTCTGAAATGGAACTGGATCCGGGACTTCTCCAAGACTTCATCACCGAAGCCACCGAGCTCCTGGAAGCGTACACCAGCAGCCTGACCGCCTTTGAAGCGGACCCCAAAGATCTCGAGACCATCAACCCCGTCTTCCGGGCCGCCCACACCCTCAAGGGCTCCAGCGCCTTCTTCGGACTGAACCATATCAAGGATTTCGCCCACAAACTGGAAAACCTCCTGGATGACATCCGCCATCAGACCCGGGAGGCCGACAGCCGGGCCATCGAATATCTCTTCCTTGCCGGCAACCATCTCAAGGCCATGTTCGAACGCCTGGCCGCCGGCAACCTCAACGCCGAACTGACCTCCGATGAGGCCGCTTTCCAGGCCGACCTGGTGGAATGGATGAATGCCGGCGGCGGCGGCGCGGCCGGCGGGGCCGATTACGAAGGCGTGTGCCGCCAGATCAAGGCCATGCTGGTGGCGGCCCTTGACGACCCCCGCGATCCCAGCCAGATCATCGAAGAGATCATGGCCCTCATCGACCCCCTGCCCATCGAACTGGAGGCCTCCACCCCGGCGGCCGGCGTCTGCGACCAGCCCGATCCGGTGGCCGTGGGCTACCGGGGAGTGGACCTCACCGGGCCGGCCTTGAGCGCCCTGGCCAACGTCAAAAGCTCCGAATTCAATCCCCAGGCCTACGCCGCCGATCTCAAAACTATGCAGGCCCTGGTGGCCGAGCACGGCTGGGAGGATATCCGGCCCCTCCTGAACGAGGCCGAGGAGGATTTCACCGCCATTTTTGAAAGCGGCCTGGATTTCGACACTGTCCTGATGGGCCTTCTGCGCGGCAAATACCTGGCCTTCCTCGGGGCCCTGGATCTGGTTCGGCCCGAGCCCGAGGCCGAGGAGGCCCCGGCCGGCGAGGCCGCGGCGGCCGACTGCGGGCCCGCCCAGGCCAAAAGCGACAACGGCCAGAAAGAAAAGAGCGACGACAAGCGGGCCGGCGAATCCAAGACCATGCGCATGTCCGAGGAAAAGGTCGACGGCTTCATGAGCTACGTGGGTGAGCTCATCGTCACCGCCGAGACCTTCAACTACCTCCAGAAGATGATCGAGCAGGACAAGGTCAACCCCAACACGGTGCGGGCCTTCAAGAACGCCAACCAGGCCTTCCGCGAACTGTCCGACGAGCTTCAGGAGAGTTTGATGGAAATCCGCCGGGTGCCCATCAAGGGCATCCTCCAGAAGGTCAACATGATGGCCCGCGAGCTTTCCCACCAGTTGGGGAAAAAGGTCAAGGTGCAGCTCGAGGGGCAGGAGGTCCAGCTCGACAAAAGCATCGCCGAAAGCCTGGAGGCCCCCCTGGTGCACGTGGTCCGCAACTCCCTGGACCACGGCCTGGAACAAGCCGAGGACCGCGAACGCCTCGGCAAGGACCCTGAAGGCGTCCTGCGGGTCTCGGCCTCGGCCGACAAGGAATATTTCTACCTGGTGGTGGCGGACGACGGCAAGGGCATCGACCCCGACCGCATGCGGGCCACGGCCATCGACAAGGGCCTCATGAGCGCCACCCAGGCCGCCGCCCTCACCGACAAGGAGGCCATCGGCCTCATCTTCGGGGCCGGCTTTTCCACGGCCAAGGCCATCACCGACGTCTCCGGGCGCGGGGTGGGCATGGACGTGGTCCGCACCAACATCAACTCCCTGAACGGTTCCATCAATGTCGACTCCGCCGTCGGCAAGGGCACCACCATCACCCTGAAGATCCCCCTGTCCGTGACCCTCCAGGTCATCAAGGCCCTCCACGTGCGCGTGGGGCAGGCCAACTTCATCATTTCCCTCGATGAAATCCTCGAGTCCCTCCGGCCGCTCCCGGAAGAACTCTCCACCGTCGAGGGCCGGGGCCTGGTGCTCAACCGGCGCGGCCAGATCACGCCGCTCATCAAGCTTTATGAAATCTTCAACCTCGAGCCCCAGTACGCCAACCCGGTGGACGGCCTGGTGGTCATGGTGGAAACCCCCGCCGGCCGTTATGCCCTCTTGGTGGACGCGGTCATGGGCCAGCAGCAGGTGGTCGTCAAGGAACTCGGGGCCCAGTTCAAACGCCTCAGCTTCCTCTCCGGCAGCGCCCTTCTGGGCGACGGCGGCCTGGGCCTGGTGCTGGACGCCGGCGGGGTGGTCAATCTGGCCTTCGGCCTGGGCGGCTGAGGAAAGATAAGAAGTTCAGAGCGGCGAGCCTGAATTCAATATACAAGCGGGCTCTCCCGCCCTAAGGAGTCAATCCATGGCTGAGGAAGTCAATCGCGTATTTCTGCTGCCCGGTGAATATCTGGTCAGCAAGCAGCCCCACATAATTTCCACTCTGCTGGGGTCCTGCGTGTCGGTGTGTCTGTATCACCCGCAGCACCACTTCGGCGGCATGAACCACTTCATGCTGACCAAGGGGCCGGCCGGCGAACGGAGCGGCAAATACGGAGACTACGCCATTAACGTGCTTTTGCAGTTCATGGAGCGGGCCTGCGGATCCCTGGCCGGGGTCGAGGGCATGATTTTCGGCGGGGCCAACGTGGTGGGCAGCATCGGCACGGGCGAGCAGATCGGCGAGCGCAACATCGCCCTGGCCCGGGAAATGCTGAAAAAGCACGGCCTCAAGATCACCAAGGAACAGGTCGGGGGCACGGCCGGGCTGAAGCTCCACTACCAGAACTGGGACAACAAGATCCAGGTCATCCCCATGAATTCCAATAACATGGCCGGCTCCCTCATCGCCCGGGAAGAATGTGGCCGCTTCGGCGCGCCCGCCGCCGCCCCGGCGGCCCGACCGGCCTTCGGGGCCGCCGCCAA
>JAVBQN010000077.1:0-14211 GCA_031549025.1 Candidatus Adiutrix sp.
GCGCGGCCGCCGCCCCCCCCCCCCCCCCCCGGGGGGCGGGGGCGGGGGCCCGGGCCCCCCCCCCCTCCCCCAGCAGGGCTTGGGACAGCGTCCCAACAGGGATAAAACCCTTCCGGGTTTTATCCCGGGTATTCTCCGAAACGCAGAATTCCATATTTCTTCTCAAAGGCCCCGGGCCGCACCGCACCCCGGATACTATATGAATTTCTTCCTCGACAGCCTGATTTCCGCCATGAAGATGATCGCCGGCTTCGACCGGGAGCTGTGGGCGATCGTCTTCCTCTCTCTCCGCTGCACGTTCTGGGCCTGCCTGGGGGCGGCCCTGGCCGGGCTGCCGCTGGCCTTCTTCATGGCGCACCATGAGTTCCCGGGCAAGCGGGGACTCATCCTCCTGCTCAACACCCTTCAGGCCGTGCCCACGGTCGTGGTGGGGCTTTTCCTCTACGCGTTCATATCGCGGCGGGGCGTCTTCGGCCCGATGGATCTCCTCTACACGCCGGCGGCCATTTCCATCGGGCAGTTCCTCCTGATACTGCCGCTGTTGGTGATGTTCGTCCTGGCGGCCTTGAGCCGCCTCGACGAGCGCTACCACCAGACCGCGCTCACCCTGGGGGCGGGCCGCTGGCAGGCGGCGGCGGCCGTGATGCGCGAGTCGCGCTTCGCGCTGGTGGCGGCCTTGTGCGCGGCCTTTGGCCGGGGCGTGTCCGAGGTGGGCGTGAGCATGATGCTCGGCGGCAACATCAAGGGCTTCACCCGCACCATGACCACGGCCATGGCCCTGGAATACGACAAGGGCGAATTCACCCTGGCGATAGCCCTCGGCGCGGTGCTTTTGCTGTTAAGCTTCGCCCTCAACGGGGCCCTGGCGTTTTTTCAGGGGCGGATCGAGCGATGAGCGGGGAAGCGTTGTACAGCCTGCGCGGCCTCAGGCGCGTCTTCGGCGGCCGGGAGGTCCTGGCCGTGGACGAACTGGACCTGCCGGCCGGCCTGGTCTACGGCCTCACCGGGCCCAACGGCAGCGGCAAGACCACGCTGATGAAGCTTCTGGCCTTTCTCGAACAGCCCGAGGCCGGGGACATCGTTTTCGGCGGCCGCCTCGCGACGGCGAAGAATTGCGGGGAATTCCGCTCCCGGGTGGTGTGGTCGCCGCAGTTCCCGGTGATGTTCACGGGCACCCTGCGGTACAACGTGGAATACCCCATGAAAATCAAAGGCGTGCCCGCGGCGGACCGGCGGGCGCGCGCCCGGGAGCTGCTGCGCCGGGTGGGCCTGGCCGATCTGGCCGAGGCTCCGGCCCGGCGCCTTTCGGGCGGCGAGGCCCAGCGGGCCAGTCTGGCCCGGGCCCTGGCCGCCGGGGCCGAGGTGCTGCTCCTGGACGAGCCCACGGCCAACGTGGATATGCGCGCGCGGGGCGAACTGATCCGCCTCCTGGACGAACTGCGGCGGGATCAGGGTCTCACCCTCATCATCGCCACCCACGACCCGGACCTGTTGTCCGCCCTGGCCGACCGCGAAATCCGCCTTCAGGACGGCCGGGTGGCGGCCGTCCTGGACACGTTGGTATACAAGGGCGGGCTGAGCACGGCCGGGAACGGCCGGCCGCTCCTGACCCTGCCCCCCGGGGCCGGCGATTTCGCCGCCGCGGGCGGCCGCCTCACCGTCACCGCCCTGGCCGCCAAGGCCGAGGCGGTTGTGCTGGAACTGGCCGCCGGCGATTGCCGCGCCCTCGCCGTGGAACTGCGGGGCGAGGCCGACCTGGCCCTGGCCCGCCGCCTGACCCTGGGCGCGGCCCTGGACGTGCGAAGCGAGAATAGGGATTGACAAAAACATTCTCCCGGCCCAAACTGAAATCTCGATGCCCGAGGGCCGGCGCGTCCGGCCCGGGAGGTTCATAATGCCCATACACGTCACCCTGAGCACCACCCTCCGCGCCCGCGCGCCCGGCTACGACCCGGCGGCCGGGCTGACGCTGGACTGGCCCGGGCCGGGCCCGGCCGGGGACCTGGCCGACCGCCTGGGCCTGCCCCGGGCGGAGATCAAAATCGTCATGCTCAACGGCCGCCGCGCCGGCCTCGAGGCCGAGGTGCGGGACGGCGACCGGGTGAGCTTTTTCCCGGCCGTGGGCGGCGGCTGAGTTTTCCTCATTTTCTCGTCCGCCGTCATTTTACAGGAAAGGCCGCACCCTTGACCGACTTCCTCACCCTCGCGTCCGTGGAGGACATCCTCCGCCGCATCGACGAATTTCCGCCGCTTCCCGCGGAAAAAGTGTCCCTCTCCGAGGCCGGGGGCCGGGTCCTGGCCGAGGCCTTCGCCGCGCCGGAGGATTTGCCCGGCTTCGCCCGCTCCACCATGGACGGTTACGCGGTGCGGGCCAGGAGCGTGTTCGGCGCTTCCGAGACCTCGCCGGCGCTCTTGGATTTCGTGGGCGAAGGCCCCATGGCCCGGCCGCCGGAACTCGCCGTGGGCCCGGGCCAGGCCGCCCGCATCTGGACCGGGGGCATGCTCCCGCCCGGCGCGGACGCGGTGGTCATGCTGGAATATTCCCGCCCGGCCGGAAACCAGGTCGAACTGACCCGCCCCGTGGCCCCCCTGGAAAACGTCATCGGCCCGGACGAGGACGCGCGGCGCGGCGAGGAGCTGATTCCGGCCGGCCGGGTGCTCGGGCCGGCCGAGGTGGGCCTTCTGGCCGCGCTCGGGCGCGAGCGGGCGGCCGTGCGCCGGCGGCCCCGGGTGGGCGTCATTTCCAGCGGCGACGAGGTGGTGGCCGTGGCCGAGCGCCCGGCTCCGGGCCAGGTGCGCGACATCAACGCCCACAGCCTGGCCGCGCTGATCCGGGCCGCCGGCGGCGAGGCCCGGCTCCTGGGGCTGGTGCCCGACGACGTCGAGCGCCTGGCCGGCCGCGTGGCCGAAGGGCTGGCCTGGGCCGACGCGGTGGTGGTCTCCGGCGGGTCCTCGGCCGGCCGGCGGGACTGCACCCGGCGGGCCTTCGAATCCCTGGCCGGGGTGGAGATCCTGGCCCACGGGGTGGCCATCAGCCCGGGCAAGCCCTTGATCCTGGCCCGCCGGGGCGAGAGTTCCCTGTGGGGCCTGCCCGGCCACGCGGCCAGCGCCCTGGTCTGCGCGGAGGTCTTTCTGCGGCCTCTGCTGGCCCGCCTCACGGGCCGCACCGGCCCCCTCCGGCCCCGGGGGCTCCGGGCCGTGCTGACGCGGCCGGTGGCCTCGGCCCAGGGGCGGCGCGATTTCATCCGGGTGCGCCTCGCCGATTCCGACGACCCGGCCGTGCCGCTTTCGGCCACGCCGGTCCTGGGCCAGTCCGGCCTCATCACCACCCTGGTCGAGGCCGACGCGCTCGTCGTCTGCCCCGAGGACCGGGAGGGCCTCGACGCCGGCCAGGTGGTGGACGTGCTTTTGACGTTGTAAGGCCATTTCGCCGGCAAGAGTGTGCTTTGCGGGCCGGCTGCCCTTCATTTCATTTCCCCGGAGCCTCTCCATGCCGCGCAAAGTCTATTTGAAGCTCACCGCCCTCGACGAGGCCCGCCGCCTCTGGCTCGAGGGTTTTTCGCAATACGCCCTGGGCGCCGAGGAAGTGCCGCTCCATCTGGCCCAGGGCCGCACCCTGGCCGCGCCGGCCGAGGCCCGGGTGTCGTCCCCGGCCTTCCACGGCGCGGCCATGGACGGCGCGGCCCTGGCCGCGGCCGACACCTTCGGCGCTTCCGAGCGCCGTCCCCTGGCCTTGCGCGTCGGCGAAAAAGCCTTCTGGATCAACACCGGGGCCCCGCTCCCGCCCGGGTGCGACGCGGTGGTGATGATCGAAAACCTGGTGCCCGGGCGCGATGCCGACGGCGCGGAAACCGTGGCCCTGGAAAAGGCCGCCTTCCCCTGGCAGCACGTGCGCAAGCTCGGCGAGGACCTGGTGGCCACCGAGATCATCCTCCCGGCCGGGACCGTCCTGGGGGCCTACGAACTCGGGGCCCTGGCCGCCGGCGGGGTGCTCCGGCCCCTGGTCTATAAAAAGCCGCGCGTGGCCGTCATCCCCAGCGGCTCGGAACTCAAGCCCCTGGACGAAGTCACGCCCGGGATGCTGGCCGCCGGCGCGGCCCTGCCGGAATTCAACGGCCTCATCCTCTCGGCCCTGGCGCGCGACGCGGGCGCGGAGCCGACGGTCCTGCCCATCGTCCCCGACGAGCCCGAACTGATCCGCGAGGCGGTGAGCGCGGCCACGCTCGGGCCTTACGACCTGGTGGTGGTCAACGCCGGCTCCTCGGCCGGCAGCCGCGATTTCACGCCCGACACCATCGCCGAACTGGGCGAATTGTGGGTGCACGGCGTGAACATCATGCCCGGCAAGCCCACGGCCCTGGGCCGGGTGAACGGCAAGGCCGTCCTCGGCGCGCCGGGCTACCCGGTCTCGGCGGTCATTTCCTTCGAGGAATTCGGCCAGACCTTGCTCGCCCGCTGGCAGGGCCGCGAAATCCCGCCCCGCCCCCGGGACGAGGCCCGGCCCTTCCAGGACCTGCCCTCGCGGCCGGGCACCGAGGATTTCCTCCGCGTCAAGCTCGGCCGGGTGGACGGCCGACTCATCGCCGTGCCCCTCCCGCGAGGCGCGGGCACGGTTTCCAGCCTCAGCCGGGCCGACGGCCTGATCCGCATCCCCGCGCCCGCGGAGGGCCTCGGCGCGGACCGGCCCGCGCCGGTGGCCTTTCTCCGCCCGCCGTCGCAGATCGACGGCGCGCTCCTGGCCGTCGGCAGCCACGACCAGACCCTCGACCTTTTGGACAGCCTCTGGCGCCGGCGCGATCCCGGCCGCCGCCTCACCTCGGCCCACGTGGGCTCCCTGGGCGGCCTGACGGCCCTGGCCCGGGGCCGGGCCCACCTGGCCGGTTCGCATCTTCTGGGGCCGGACGGCGTCTACAACCGCGCGGCCGTGGCCGAAACCCTGGCCGGCACGCCCGCGCGCCTGGTGCGCCTGGCGGACCGCGAGCAGGGGCTGATCCTCCCGCCCGGCAACCCCCGGGGCGTCCTGGGCCTGGCCGACCTGGCGCGGCCCGACGTCACCTTCATCAACCGCCAGCGCGGCAGCGGCACCCGGGTGCTGTTCGATCGCCGGCTGCGGCAAATCGGCCTTGAGCCCGCCGCCGTCAACGGCTACGAGGACGAGGAATACACCCACCTGGCCGTGGCCGCGGCCGTGCTCTCCGGCCGGGCCTCGGCCGGGCTCGGGGCCCGCGCCGCGGCCGCGGCCCTCGGCCTCGACTTCCTCCCCCTCGACCGCGAGGAATACGACCTGGTCATCCCCGAACGGCACTGGGACGACCCGCGTATGCAAAGCCTCCTGGAGACCGTCCGCTCGCCCGAATTCCACGCCGCCGCCGCCGCGCTCGGCGGCTACGGCCTGACCCGCACCGGACAGGTCGTCTGGACCTTCGAGGGGTGACGCGGCATTTCGCGATGCGGAGAAACCCGGAACGGCGCCCTGGGGGCGCCGTTCCGGTTGGGACGAGGTCCCAAGTTTTTTGGGGGGCGGGGCGGAGGGGCGGAGTCCCCTCCGCTCTTCAAAACGCCCTGTACCGCCTTCTTCTCACGCCCAGGAGACCAGGCCCATGACGACGGGGTTGGCCAGGCGTTCCTGGCTGGGGGTGACGCGGACGGTGTAGCCGAATTTGCCGGTGTGGCGGCAGGCCACGCGGCCGCGGTATTGCCAGGTGTTGTCGCCGAGGTCTTTTTCCGGCCCCAGGGTCAGGGTGGCGCGGTCGATGAATTCGCCCATGTGGTCGAGGTGGCCGTAGTAGGCCTCCACGGTCACGTCGGCCGGGGCCAGGGAGCCGAGGCGCACCCGGGCCGTGAATTCCACGTCGTCGCCCACCCGGCGGGAGCCGCCGTCCGCGTTGGAGCTGACGCCCGTGATGGCCAGGTCGTTCCAGCTGGTCATGATTTTCTGGCGCCAGTCGGCCTGTTCCACGGCGGCCTGGAAGTTGTCGCGGGTCAGGAGCTGGAAGCGTTCGGAGCTCTGTTTGTAAAAACGTTCGTAATAGTCGATGACCATGCGGTGGGAGCTGAACTTCGGCATCAGGTCGCGGATGCTGCCGCGCATCATTTCGCACCAGACCTGGGGGATGTTGTCGCTGGACCGCTGGTAGAAGAGCGGGGCCACCTGTTTTTCCAGGAGGTTGTAGAGGGCCAGGGCCTCGGTTTCGTCCTGAAGCTCGTGGTTGGGGTCCATTTCGCCCTGGCCGATGGCCCAGCCGTATTCCGGGGCGTAGCCCTCGTCCCACCAGCCGTCGAGGACCGAGAGGTTCAGGACGCCGTTGGCCAGGGCCTTCATGCCGCTGGTGCCGCAGGCCTCCAGGGGCCGGCGGGGGTTGTTGAGCCACACGTCGCAGCCCGAAACCAGGAGGCTGGCCATGCGCATGTTGTAGTTTTCCAGGAACACGATGCGGTTCTGGAAGCGGGGCTCGCGGGCCAGGTGGATGATCTGCTTGATGAAGGCCTTGCCCTCGTTGTCCTGGGGGTGGGCCTTGCCGGCGATGATGATCTGCACGGGCCGGGCCGGGTTGTTGATGATCTTGTCGAGCCGGTCGGGGTTGCGGAAGAGGAGCGTGGCCCTTTTGTAGGTGGCGAAGCGGCGGGCGAAGCCGATGGTCAGGGCGTCCGGGGAGAGGACTTCCATGCTCTTGCGCAAGGTGTCGGTGGAGGCGCCCTGGGCTTTCAGCTGCTTGAAGAGGGCCCGGCGGGTGAAGGCCACCAGGCGGGCGCGGCAGTTTTCATGGGCCCGCCAGAGCTCGGACAGGGGAATCTGTTTCACCTGTTTCCAGATGTGCTTCGGATCCGGATCCTCGTTCCACTCCGCGCCCAGGTAGCGGTCGTAGAGCCGGGCGATTTCCCGCGAGGCCCAGGACGACACGTGGACCCCGTTGGTCACGTGGTCGATGGGCGTGTCCTCGATGGGGTTTTTGGGCCAGATTTCCTGCCACATGTGGCGGCTGACCTCGCCGTGAAGCTTGCTGACGCCGTTGGCGTGGGCCGAGAGGCGCAAAGACAGGGGGGTCACGCCGAAGGGCTCGCCCTCGTCGCGGGGGTTGATGCGGCCGTAGGCCAGGAGAACCCGCCAGTTGATGCCCAGCTCCTTGCAGTATTCCTCGAAATAGGCCCGGGCCAGCTCGGGATCGAAGGTGTCGTTGCCGGCGGGCACGGGGGTGTGGGTGGTGAAGACCGTGGAGGCCTGGACCACCACCCGGGCCGCGTCGAACGACAGGCCGTAATCCTGGCGCAGGAGGTTGATGCGCTCCAGGGCGGAAAAGGCGCTGTGCCCTTCGTTCATATGGATGACCGTGGGGGTCAGGCCCATGGCCCGGAGGGCCCGGACCCCGCCGATGCCCAGAACGATCTCCTGGCGGATGCGGGTTTCCCTGTCGCCGCCGTAAAGCTGGGCCGTGGTGCCCCGGTATTCGGGCGAGTTCTCGCCCAGGTCCGTATCCAGGAGATACAGCGGCACGCGGCCCACCTGGACCTGCCACACGGCCACGGCCACGGGCTGGCCCTTGAAATTGACGTGGACCGTGACGGGCCTGCCGTCCTGGCCGGTCACCCGGGTCATGGGCATGTTGTCGAAATCGTTGGCCGGGTAGCGTTCCATCTGCCAGCCGTCGTTGTTGAGATATTGGGCGAAATAGCCTTCCTGGTAGAGAAGCCCCATGCCCACCAGGGGGATGTTCAGGTCCGACGAGGATTTCAGGTGGTCGCCGGCCAGCATGCCCAGGCCCCCCGAATAAATGGGGACGCAGGTGGTCAGGCCGAACTCGGCGGAAAAGTAGGCCACGCAGGCGCCCGGCTCGCCGATCTTGGGGGAGGCCATGTATTTGTCGAAACGGCGGGCGGCCTCTTCGAGCTCGGACATGAAGCCCTGGTCGGCCACCAGGCTTTCCAGCCGTTCCTGGTTGACCTGGCCCATGAACGCCACGGGGTTGTGTCCCGAATCCTCCCACAGCTTGGGATCGATGCGCTGGAAAAGATCGCGGATGCCGCTCTGCCAGCTGAAGAGGACATTGTAGGCCATTCTTTTCAACGGCTCCAGCTTCTCCGGAAACCGGGGAACGACTTTAAACTCCTGCTTGGCTTTCATGTTTCCTCCGCCCTCGCTAGCTAAGTGATTGAAAACGCCCCGGCGGACCCGGGGTCGAATCTGGCTAACCAATTTGCATAAAATAGCATCATTTTATCTCATAGTCAATCATAAACATATAATTTAGACTGTTTTTGAGCGTTTTTTCACCCCTCTTCCCTCCGCCGCGGAAAGAGAAAAGCCCGAATCCCGGCCTCCGCCGGAATTGCGGGGGAGGGGGGGCGGGGCGCCGCCCGGGCCCGCGCCGCACTTGCATTTTCGGAAAAGTGATGGTAGTCTGACGCTTTACGAGATTGTGACCGGGAGCCGGAACCCGGGCGGCCGGGTCCCCCCAGCACGCACCCGCCGCACCCGGCGGCGACCACAGAATTTCAAGGAGATTCCACGATGAAAAAACTGCTCGCCCTGACCCTCATGGCCACCGTGGCCGTCGCGGCCGGCCTGAGCCTCCCGGCCCTGGCCCAGGAAAAAAGGACCATCACCATCGCCACCGACGCCACCTGGCCGCCGATGGAATTCGTCAGCGAGAAGAAGGAACTGGTGGGCTTTTCCATCGACTACATGAGGGCCGCGGCCGCCGAGGGCGGCTATGAGGTCAAGATCATCAACGCCGCCTGGGACGGCATCTTCGCGGGCCTGATCAACAAGCAGTACGACGCCATCTGCTCTTCCGTGACCATCACCGAGGAACGGAAGAAGACCATGGATTTCTCCACCCCGTATTTCACCGTCCGCCAGGCCGTCATCGCGCCCAAGGATTCGCCGGTGAAAAGCCTGGAGGACCTGAAGGGCAAGAAGGCCGGCAGCCAGATCAGCACCACCGGCACCTTCGCCATCAACAAGGCCGGCGGCATCGAATCGGTGACGTATGACGAGGTGGGCCTGGCCGTGGAAGACCTGTACAACGGCCGGCTGGACGCGGTGGTCTGCGACGACGCGGTGGCCGCCAACTTCATCATGGAAAACGACAAGTACCGTGAAAAGCTTAAAATCGTGGCCACCCTCTCCAACCCCGAGGACGAGGAAAACTACGGCGTGGCCGTCCGCAAGGGCGACCAGGAAACCCTGGACCTGATCAACAAGGGCATCGCCGGGGTCAAGGCCAAGGGCCTGGACGCGGAACTGAACAAGAAGTGGATCTCCATGGAGGAATAACAACCCGGCCACTTTAGAAGTCTGTTCCCGGCCGCTGAAGTCCAGTGATTTCGGGCTTCGGCGAAATCACGGGGAGGACTTGTTTGGTTGCCGGAGCCATAACCTCCGCGCTCCCCCGGGCCGCCCGGTCCGGGGGGGCGGCCCATGACCGCCGGGTCCGGGGGAGCGGTCCCGCCGGGAACCTCGCCCGGCCCCTTCCTTCCCCCGGAAGATTTCCAGAGGCAGCCTCCGAATCATGACCCAGCCTTACAAAAAACGCCGCCTGGAAAAGGCCCTGGCCCGGAAGGACGCCCCGCCGGGCTCCGAGCCCTCCGTGACCATTCAGATCGCCGACGGCCCGGCCATCCCCCGGCGGGACGATCCGGGTCTGTATTCGGCCTGGAAATTCGTGGTCGTCACCACCCCGATCCTCCTTTTGTTCCTGTGCAACTACGACCGGCTGGCCGGGTTCCTGATCGGCGTGTTCCCGAATTCCCTGGGCCGCTGGGAAGCCTTCCGCGCCCTGACCGTGGAGCACGACTATTACCGCCGGGCCTTTGATTTCATCATGCCGAACGGGCTGCTGGTGACGTTCAAGATCACCTGCTACAGCATCCTCTGCACCATGCCGCTGGGCATCCTGGTGGGCCTGTGCCGGCTGTCGAAGATCCGGCCGATCAACTTCGCGGCCTCGGTCTACGTGGAGGTGGTGCGGGGGCTGCCGCTGTTCGTGCAGCTGTTCTACCTCTATTACGCCATCGCCCGTTTTGTGGTCGTGCCGCCGGTGGTGACGGCGGTGGCGGCCATGAGCTTCTGCTACGGCGCCTACATGGGCGAGGTGGTCCGCAGCGGCATCGAGGCCATCGACCGGGGCCAGACCGAGGCCGCCCTGAGCCTGGGCTTCACCCCGCTCCAGTCGATGTTCAACGTGATTCTGCCCCAGGCGGTCCGCACCATCCTCCCCCCCGTGGGCAACGAGTGCATCGCGCTTCTGAAGGATTCCTCCCTGGTTTCGGTCATCGCCATCGCGGACATGATGCGCCTGGCCCGGGAATACGCCTCCACCAACTTCCACTATTTCGAGGCCTACACGGTGGTGGCCCTGATCTATCTCTTCATCACCCTGATTCTTTCCAAGATGGTTTCCATTATGGAAATCCGCGTGGGACGCTATGAACGACGCTGATTCCCCGGTCATCATCATGACCGACGTCTATAAATACTTCGGCCACTTCGCGGCCCTGACCAAGGTGTCCCTCTCGGTCCGGAAGGGCGAGAAGGTGGTTCTGGTGGGCCCCTCGGGGAGCGGCAAGAGCACGCTTCTGCGCACCATCAACCGGCTGGAGAGCATCGACCACGGCGCCATCGTGGTCAAGGGGCAGGACATCCACGATCCGAAGCTCAACCTCAGCCGTCTGCGCACCACCATGGGCATGGTGTTCCAGGGCTTCAACCTCTTCCGCCACAAGACCGCCCTGGAAAACGTGACCATGGCCCCCATCAAGGTGCTGAAAAAGAACCCCCAGGAGGCGGCCAAGCGGGGGCTGGATCTTCTGCACAAGGTGGGCATCGCGGACAAGGCCGGCAACTACCCGGCCCAGCTTTCCGGCGGCCAGCAGCAGCGCGTGGCCATCGCCCGGGCCCTGGCCATGGACCCCGACATCATGCTGTTCGACGAGCCCACCAGCGCCCTGGACCCGGAAGTGACCCACGAAGTGCTGGACGTCATGGTGAACCTGGCCGAAGAGGGCATGACCATGGCGGTGGTCACCCATGAAATGGGCTTCGCCCGCCAGGTGGCGGACCGGGTCATTTTCATGGACCAGGGCCAGATCGTGGAAGAGGCGCCGCCGTCGGTCTTTTTCGAAAACCCCGCCTCCGAACGCACCCGCACCTTCCTGGAACAGATCCTGCCCTTCTGACCCCCCGGGGCCGGGCCCCATTTCCTTTTCCCCGATGCGGCTTGACAGCGGAATAAAATTTTTCTATATTTTAACCAGGGGAGGGTGGCTCGGTAACCCGCCGCGAGTCGGCCTCCCCCGCCCCCCGCCCCCCCGTTTCTCGCCGGGCGCCCCGCGTCCCCGGGCGGTCATGCCGCCTTCCCTCCACCCCCTCGGCCCAGAGTCCCATTCCGCCCGGCCCGATTCTTCGGCCGGCGAGGACCGCGCGGGCCCCCGGAGGTGTCTATGAAACCATCCGCCTCACCCTCCAGCCACTGCCCCCGGCTGGGCCTGCGGGAACGCGTGGGCCTGTTGGTGGCCGTGCTGCTCCTGATCACCGGCGGCTGCCTGGCCTGGCTCGGCTACCACGTCGCGACCCGGACCGCCATGGAGAATCTCAACAACCAGGTGGCCGGCATCGTCACCACGATGCACCGGGAAATCCTCCACGCGGTGTGGCCGGTCCAGCCGTATCTCAGCGCCCTGGCCCGGGGGCCCCTGCCCGGCTATCACTCGACCGAGAAACGCCTGTCCCTGCTGCCGGTCATCCAGACCATCCTGGAAAAAAACCCCCTGCTGGAAAGCCTGTGGATAGGCTACGCGGACGGCGACTTTTTCCTGGTCGACCTGATGACCTCGGACGCCGAACGCGAGTTTTTCGGGGCGCCGCCGGACAGCGCGGTCCTGGTCTGGAGCATCGACCGGCACCGGGGCGCGATACGCAACGAGAACCTGTTCCTCGACGCCTCCGGGCGGCTTCTGGAGCGCCGCTCCGCGCCCGGGCGGCTGTATGACCCGCGGCTTCGCCTGTGGTACCAGCGGGCCATACGGGCCGACGGCCAAACCGGCACCACCAGCCCCGACGTGGTCCGGCCCCACGTCACGGGCCTGAGTTTTGCGGAAAAGACCCCGAACGGCCGGGCCGTGGTGGGCGGCGGCCTCAACCTGGAAGTGCTGTCCGCCGCCATGCGGACGGAACTGCCGACCCCGGGCTCGGAGTTGGCTCTCCTGAACCCCGAGGGCGCCCTCCTGACCACCTCCAACGCCCGGGAGCCCACCGTCACCCAGATGGCCATGAACCTCCGTCACCCTGAACAGACGCCGATCATCACCCGGGGCCTCGAGGCCTTCAAGCGGGGCCAGCGGGGGCTGTTCACCGAAACCGACGCCGAGGGCCGGGTCTGGCTGCTCTCACTGGAAGTGCTCAACCTGGCCGACCAGGTGGACGAGGTGATGCTCCTGGCCCTGCCGCGGGACGAAATTCTGGCCCCGGCCTCGGTGTTCATGCGCCAGAGCCTCCTGGTGACCGCCGGGCTGGTGTTGATCTGCGTGCCCCTGACCTGGCTGGCGCTCCGCCGCGTATCCCGGCCCCTCGGCGCCCTGGCCACGGAAATGCGGAACATCCCGGGCCATTACCTGGGCAAGAGCGGGTATCTGGATTCCAGGGTGACGGAAATCCAGGAACTGGCCCGGGGCCTGACCTCCATCCAGAAAGAGGTGCAGAAGCTCCTGCACCTCCTGGCCGCGCTCAACGCCGAGCCCGATTTCACGCGCCTTCTGGACACCGTGGTCAAGGAGACCATCGCCCTGGCCGACGCGGACGGCGGCCTGGTGGCCCTCCTGGACCGGGAAGACGACTGCTTCCACGAAGGCCAGGCCTGCTGGTGGGGAAGCCCGGTGGACGTCGCCCCCTATCTGCGCCTCGACTGCCGGCAGCCGGACCGCAGCCTGCCCACCCACCAGGCCCTGCGCGGCAACAAGACCGTCCACACCAGCATTCAGCGGGAAGACCGCCGGGGCCTGGCGGGCTATCTCGACCCGGGCTTCGACGACCCGGCCACCACCCGCGTGGACGTGGTCTGCGTGCCCCTGATGAGCCGGCACGGCGAAAAGCTGGGCGCCCTGGCCCTCTTCAAGGCCATCAAGCCGGACACCGAAACCTTCACCTCCCAGGAGGTCCTCTTCATCCAGTCCCTGGCCTCGGCCTCGGCCATCGCCCTGGAAAACCAGCACCTCTCCCAGACCCAACACGCGGACGGCGGGTGATCGGTTTCCCGAAAACCATCGGCCCCCGTCAGCGGCGCGCGGGCGCGCGGTTGAGGGGGGCCGATTGACGAAAAGCGCCCCGGCCGCCTCTTGTCATAAAGGGGATTTAGGGCTATAATAAACGGAATCGGTGATCGAGCGATTCCATTTATTATATGACGCGGAGATGGCTATGGCTATGAGTGACAGCGCCGGCATGACCGAGGTGAAGGCCGCCGCCCAGATCGACCCCTTCCAGAGCGAAAATGAGGGCAAATACCTCACCTTCCAACTGGCCGAGGAGGGGTACGGCATCGGCATCCTGAAGGTCCGGGAAATTATCGGCATGCTCCCCGTCACCCCCGTGCCCCAGACGCCCGGGTTCCTCAAGGGGGTCATCAACCTGCGCGGGCAGGTCATTCCGGTGGTGGACCTGCGGCTGAAATTCGGCCTGAGGGAAGAGGACTACACCGAGCGCACCAGCATCATCGTGGTCGAGGTCAAGGGCCTGGCCAGCAACATTCCCATCGGCATCGTGGTCGACACCGTGTCCGAGGTCATCAACATCCAGGCCCAGGATATCGAGCCGGCCCCCACCTTCGGCTCGTCCGTCAGCACCAACTTCATCCTGGGCATGGCCAAGACCGAGGGCGGGGTCAAGATTCTGCTGAACATCGACCAGGTCCTCTCCGCCGAAGAGCTGGGCGCGCTGTAAGGTTACGCGGCCGGTGAAGAGGGTGCAGAAGCCGCTCGCGGAGCGGAAACCGCGTTTTTCGCTCCGCTCCGACCAACCCCCGTCAGGCTTTTCGGCCCTGATCGATCAGGTCGGCCCCGGGCCGACGGCGCGAAGCGACCGGTGAAGAGGGTGCAGAAGCCGCTCGCGGAGCGGAAACCGCGTTTTTCGCTCCGCTCCGACCAACCCCCGTCAGGCTTTTCGGCCCTGATCGATCAGGTCGGCCGCGGGCCGACGGAGCGAAGCGACCGGTGGAGAGG
>JAVBQN010000027.1:0-56846 GCA_031549025.1 Candidatus Adiutrix sp.
ACCGCGCACAGGCTCTCCTCACGCGCCAACAACATCCGTACTTTCCTTATCATATCCACCGTCAACATCTCCTTAAACCTCCGCTATGGCATCATAGCGGCAGGCGGCTGCGGTGGGTCATTTTTACGTGCCTATTACACCCTATAGTGGGTCATTTTTGCATGCCGATTTACTTCCAAGGTCGGCAACCGAATATCTAATGTGGCGCCCAAGTCGGCTGTACGGGATTTGGTGGAGTTTGTCACAGCGGGCTTTGTCCAAAAAACTTTTCGAACAGCCCAAGTGGACGGCGGCCTGTTTTGGAGAAAGCCACCGTGAGGGAGGATTTTGTTTTAAGTCACAGCTAACCATTTCTCACGTCCTCCTTTCGTCTGACGTGATATTAGATTAGCTGTTGAATATAGAGCGAGAGAAGTAGGGCAGGTAGAGCGAAAAGCAGAGCAAACAGAGCGGATTTATTTTTTTTGACCTAAAAGACGCTGGCCAGCGTTGGTTGCGCCACTTTTGCTGGCCGTATTGGGGATCAGTAAAGCGCCGATTACGGCAACCCCGCCGCCGTTTGCTTTTAATTTTTTAGCGATTTCTTCTGGAGTATGTCCAGCCTCAAGCCAAATCTCGATATTCTTGGCTGCTTCGGCGTTTTCCTCGATGGTTCGCCGAACTTGGATCTGTGGCGGCTCACCGTCAATGGATGGTGCGAAATTCTTTGAGCAATAGAGATCGGGTAATTCTGTTTTGTTGACGGTCGGCACGTTGATACCAATTTTGGCTTGCCCGGGCAGGTTGTCGCGATCAAAAAAAAGCTTTTCAGATAAAAAATGCTGGAAAAAACATCAAAAAATGGCAATGACGAATATTGGATATAATGCCATAATTCATCTTCTGTCTTGAGTTCATGCCATAATCCGTCTCCTGGATTGCGCTTCCTTGGCATTCCGTCAGATAGAGATTCCATTTTACTATATCCCATATCCTTTATGTTCTCATATGGAATTGTATGACCTAATATTGAATGTAGTATTGCTTCAAAGTGCTTTTCTAGATCCTGAATCCACTCGCCCTTCATAGAGTTGGGATGAGTATCATATTTTACTTGAAAATCTACTTTCCGTAAGACATCTTTTGCCCATGCTGCGGTGTCGAATTCTTCTCTATCATCATGGCTTATTTTATGATAAATGTTGGGTTCATCATTTTGAATCTGTACTTCTCCACCTTCATCAGATGCTTCTGCCCATGCCTTTACATAATCTTCTTCCGTTGATTCTTTTGCAACTTTTGCCAATATGCTCTTTGCGGATTGGATCTGGGCAAGAAAGGTATTCCATATTTCCAGTGCTTGAATTTTGAGATGCTGATAGCCATTACCAAAATAACCTTGCTCGACATCAGGATCGAATAATTCTACATCCGAAGCCCGCCAAAACGACGGCCCGACCTCGGCGAGATCAATAATCCGTTGCCTGGTCAGGCCGTCCCGCTGTTGCAGGTCATAGGCGCTTATGTAGTTCGGCATAGAGACCCCCTAACTTAGAAGCAACCGCCAATCAGTATTCAGGGCCTTGGCCAGCCGCTTGGCCATTTCCTTACTCACAGGCCGCCGACCGTTTTCCATATGCGAGAGGTTCTGAACGCTGATCCCCACCACCTCGGCAAGCCGCTTCTGTGTCATGTCCTCGCGCAGCCGGTAAGCCCGCAAGGCCCGCCCGGGCGCGGACTCGGGAAAAAGTTCCTCGATGGTGTACCACTCTTTTTCGGGCACCTCCGGGGCCGATGCGGACGCCTTTGGTCTGGCCAGGCGAACCTTGCACTCCAGCTTCAAAAGAGCGGCCTTCACCTTGGCCAGCCTCGACTTGTCGCAGACCACGTTGAGGGTCACGCTCTCAGTACGGGGCTTTTTCGTGGGTTCCAACATACGTCACCTCGATAGTTTGTCCTTCGGCCTTGATTTCCCACCACACCGAAACATAGGTGGGACGCCCGCGTTTCAGGTGGCAGTGGTGAATGTCCTTATTGCGCTGGCCTTTGATCTTGCCATAGTGGGGCCAGTCCTTGGCCACCGGCCCCTTGGCCCTCAGTTCCTTGATCAGTTGCTCAAAAATATCCGTCACGTCCTTCGGCAAGTCGGGCAGGGCCTTACTCACCTTGGAATGAATGCGTACATCCCACATTCAAAATAACCCCTTTTCAGGCTATTGTCAATAATTGACTATACGAATTACTCGCCCTCGGCCCGCTTGGGCTGAAAGGGGATGATACCTTTTGACGGCTTTTGCTTCCAGGTCTCGACAATTTTGGCCGCCGCCTCTTCCGCCGCCTGTTGGGCCGGGCTCTTGCCGATATGCGCATACCGGGCCGTCGTCTCCGCCCGCTTGTGCCCCAGAACCTTACCGATGATAGGCAATGAAACACCGGAATTGACCATCGCCGAAGCAAAACCGTGCCGCAGATCGTGGACCCGCCACCGGCCGCTCAGTTCCGCTGTTTCGCAAACCAGCTTCCAGGGCTTCCTCAAGCTCATCATGTGACCGCTGGCCGCGTCCGGGGAAGTGAAGACGTATTCGGAGATATTCGGTCGCCCCTTCAGTATCTCGACCGCCGGCGCCGGCAACGGCACGACCTTGAATCCGGTTTTGGATTGCGGGAGGGTGGCCGTGCCGGCTTCCAGGTCAAGGTAGTCCCATTTCAGCGAAAGCAATTCCATCAGGCGCATGCCGGTCAACAGGAGCATCCGTAGGCCCGCCGCCGCCAATGGGTTGATCTTCCCGCCGGCCTCCAGCGCCGACAGGGCCGTGCCGATGGCTCCCATTTCCTGAGCATCAAGGAAGTCCATCTTTTTCTCTTCCTTGTATTTTTCCAGGCCGACAACCGGATTGGTGCCCCGGTCCCGGTAGCCGTTGGCCTCGCACCAACCAAAAAATTTCGACAGCAGCGCATAGCACCTGTTGGCCATGTAAGGCTTATCCCTCATACTGTGGTGAAGACGGGCTACATCGCGGTGGATGACCTTGTCGATGTCCACCTTACCGAACGCCGGCGTCACATACAGCTTGGATATGCGCTCGTATTGGTCGATGGTGGCGGACTTGAGCTTGGCTCGTACATGTTCGGCGAAAAAGACTTCCAGAATACCGGCGACGGTCTGCACGTCCCTGGCCTTTTGGGCGTCGAGGACCGGATCGGTTCCGCCCGCAACCTGGCCGGTCAACTCCCGCACCTTGAGCCGGGCCACCTCGGGTGTCATCTGCGGATGCTTGCCGATGAAGAGCCACTTCTTTTCGGCCCCCCGGCCCCGGCCTTGCCGATAGACGAAGTAGAAGCTGATCCGGCCGACTTCCGAAACCCGGATGGCCAGGCCCGTCATCATTTCATCAAAGAATATTTGTCGTTGTCCGGTGGCCTTCACTCCATCAAGAGCCTTTTTGCTGAACTTCATTTGTCACCCTCCGCCATTCTGGTACCCAACATCCTGGTACCCACGGGTGCTGAATTGTGGTAAAATCCAGCTTACAAAATCATGTGCCCTGATTCTGGTACCCACCTGGTACCCACAAATGGTCAATCACGGGAAATCACAGTCCAACTCGATACTATATAACTCTCTGAAATTAGTCAATATGGTCAATCACTATAGATCATGAAATATCGTGGAAACAGTGACTGGCAGTCATGAGGTCAGGGGTTCGATCCCCCTCAGCTCCACCAGGTTTTTCAAGGGGTTAAGCAAATGCTTAACCCCTTTTTGTTTCCCTGGTCAACCATTTTGGTTAACCAGGTGATAAGCCAATAATCAGGCGCTTACTCTTTGTTCTGCCCCGCCGTCCACTCCCTCATCGCCTTCTTATCCGCGTTCCCCATCCTCACCGCCTCCCGCAGCTCCAGGGCCCAGGCCAAGAGGTCCCCGTTGGTCTTCCCCCGCATCCGGGGCTCGGGCACGTCCTGGAGGTAGACCGCCGGCGGCGTCATCGGCCGGGCCGGCGGGCAGGGTTTACCGCAGGCACTCAATGACGCCGTCAGGGCAAGGACGGTCAGCCCAAGCCCGAGCTTCCGGATCGTTCCCATAAATTCTCTCCAACCGCATGGTTAAGGCCTGCTTCTCGGCAAACAGGCGGGCGCGTTCGGCTTCCCTGGCCACCAGGGCCGCGCTCTGGGACAGAAGTTCCTCTTTCAACCCGGCCGCTTCTCCGACCGCCGCCGCCAGCTCCGTCTCCAGCCGGGCGTTATCCGCCCGGAGGGCTCAACGCGAAGAAAGGAGGCATGTCTCATGCCTTGCCCGGATAAAAAGCCGGTGCGGTCATACCTGACCGCCGAAGAACATGATCGGGTTGTTCAGATGGCCAAGCGGACCAATCTGTCCATCTCCCAATTCATCCGACACGCCTGTCTCGGATTTCCGGTGCGGAGTTTCGAGCATCAGGAGTTTCGTCTGGAGCTTTTGCGAATCCGCTCCGACGAAGATTGAAGAAAGGCGTCGGACGTCTATGATCAGTCGCCACCGCTCAAACCCGCTCTAAAAAAAGCGCCATTATTGACGCATATTATGTATAATTAAAAAAATCGGGATCGATCTGGCCGATCCGATATTTGTCAGCTGATCTTTGCTTTCGGCCAGGTGCCATTTTCATAACTCGGAAAAGAGTGCCCCTGACGGGGTCGGGGGTTCTCTTGTTTGGCCCCGTACGGCGTTTGGACGAATCCCGACCCGAGTATAAACAGCCAGTCAACTCCGAAATTCTTCCGCAACGCATCTGATCGACGGCCGATCGCCGGATCCGGGAGAGAAATTTGCATGTCCGCCCACACGGTACTCTTCCTAATATGTCTCCTTCTGGCCCACCCATCGCCTGGTCTGGCACAGTCGGAACATCAGCCTCCGGACGAAGCGCCAGCCTCTTCGGATCCTTTGCCTCTGCCGCCCAAACCTCCGCATAAATGGAGAATTATTTACATCGAGGGCGGGGCTTTCAAAGACTATTATCTGACCCTGGTGGGGTTGGCCCATGGATTGGAAAAACTGGGGCTGATCGCCAATGGCCAGGTGCCCTTTGACGAAAAGCTGGAAGATTCGTCACCTTTATGGCAATGGCTGGCGGCCGAGGCCGGGGGTGATTATCTGGAGTTTCTGGCCGACGGCTATTATTCGGCTGATTGGGATGACGCCAGGAGGCTGGAGATAAAGGAACAGGTGCTGAAGCGGCTTCGGGAAAAAAAAGATGTGGACCTGATCTGGGCCAGCGGCACTTCAGCCAGCCGGGACATGACCGCGCCCGGGATCAACGCCTTTGTCATGTCCAACAACGTGACCGATCCGGTGGCGGCCGGCGTCAGCCGCACCAAGACCGATTCGGGGCGGGATAACGTTCACGTCCAGGTCGAAGCCGACCGGCAGGAGAGGCAACTGCGGATTTTCTACGACCTGTTTAAATTCAAGCGTCTGGGAGTCCCGATGGATTCCAGCGAAAGCGGCCGCAAAAGTTTGGGGGCGGACATCATTGAAAAGATGGCCGAGGAGATGGATTTCGAACTGATCCCCTGCGTCGCTGACCTGGATATCGCCGACCAGGACCGCAGTTTCAACAATCTGATGGGCTGCCTGGAAAAGATCACCACCGAGAGCGACGCGGTCTTCCTGACCTTCAACAACGGCATGCAGGCGGAGCGGATGGACGAAATACTGGCCCCGATAATCCGGCACCGCCGCCCCAGTTTTTCCCAGCTCGGGCCCGGCGAAACCTCGCTGGGCGTGCTGATGAGCCTGGGGCAGGATAATTACGAGGCCGCGGGCGACTTTGAAGCCGCGGTCATCCACAGCCTTTTGAGCGGCCGCAAGCCTCGGGAGATTTCCCAGATTTTCAACTCGCCCCTGACTTTGGCCGTCAACCTGGCCATGGCCAAAGCCATCGGCTGGGAGCCGCCGTTTGATCTGCTGGTGACCGTGGATGAGATTTACCAAAACCTGGCCCAGCCGCCCCGGCCGGGTTCAGGCGCAATTGTTCCCTCACCTTAAAAGGCGCGGACCATGGCGAAATACAGCCTCCTCAGATCCTGGCCCTTCTGGGCCGCCGCGGCCTTGCTGGTCCTGAGCCAAATTTTTTATCTCGCCCTCAGCTTCACGGCCCTGCAAAAGCTCCAACTCGAATCCAGCCTCAAGGTGGAAAGCCTGCTGCTCGACAATCTGGCCGACCGCCTGGGCATCATTGTCCGCACCGGGCGGGATTTGGGCCGCTACCCCCGACTGAATGAGGAAATGAACCGGATCATGGAAATGTCCCGGGCGGACTTTTATCTGGTGGCCGATGTCGGGGGAAAAGTTCTCAGCGGCCGGGCTCCAGCCAAGGTTTTCCAGGTTGCCGGGCTGGAGCCGGATCCCAAGGCCGTTTTCCAGTTCCAGTCGTCCGGGCGCATCTGGATCGGCCGCCTGATACTGGACCGGAACGAACAGCCGGCCGCCTATGTTTTCGTGGCCCCGCGCGCGGCCAGCGGTTCGGAATTGATTCAACAGCATTTTCAGGACAATCGCGGCCTTTTAACCGGCATCACGGTTTTTTCGGTGCTGCTGCTGACGGCCTCCCTCTTGTGGGGCCAGGAACGGATCAAGAGCCGGGCCCTCAGCCGATTCAGGATGTACGCCCTTTTTCTGGGGCCTTTTCTCTTCGGCCAATTTTTGTTTTTCGGCATAATTATCGTCGATATTTCCGAGTCCTACCTCGACCACAACCGGCAGGTGGCCGGCCAGCTGGCCCGCAGCCTGGCCCTGGATCTGGACAAGCTGCTGCATAAGGGACTGCCCTTGGCCGACATCCCCCGGCTCCAGGAACACCTGGAGTCCCTCCGGGAAAATTTCCCCCTGGCCGCTTCCATCGCCGTTTTCGACGGCCGGGACCGCCGGTCGGCCCTGGCCGGCGAAGAGCGCCCCGAGCCGACCCCGGCGGAGGGCCGCCGGTTCCTGAACATGACTGTGGTCCAGCCTCTGGCGTCCGATTCCGGCCCGGCCGGGCGGGTGGAAGTGTTCCTGTCGCTGAAAGCTTTATCCGGCGGCTGGCTGAGGCTTTTTTTCGACAACGCCACCATGGCCCTGGTGGCCAGCCTGCTGATGATGGAGCTGGCCCGGGTGATCGTGCTGAAACTCCAAACGCCTCAAGAGCCGGCCCGGGTCCCGCCGCCTCGGGCCGCAGCCCTCCAGGACGGCCCTGAGATCATGCGGCCGCTGGTTTTCGGATGTTTGTTCGCCCTGGACATGTCCCTCAGTTTCATTCCCCTGAAGATGGCGGCTCTGGACCCGGACCTTTGGGGGCTGCCCCAAGGGCTGGTTTTGGGCCTGCCCATTTCCGTGGAAATGGGGGTGGCCGGGGTGGCCATGATCGCCGGCGGTTTTCTGGCCGGCCGTTTGGGCGGCTGGCGGCCGCTGTTTCTGGGCGGGGTGCTGCTGGCCTCGGCCGGCTACGGCCTGAGCGCCGTTTCCGCTTCGGCGGGGGTCTACATTCTGGCCCGGGGGCTGGCCGGACTGGGCTACGGGGCCCTGAACATCGCCGCCCAAATTTTTGTCATCGGCCGCACCGTCCCCGGCCGGCAGGGCGAGGCCCTGGGCGATCTTTTCGCCGGCTTCTTTTCCGGCGGCCTCTGCGGCTGCGCCGCCGGCGGGCTTTTGGCCGACCGCCTCGGCTTCACCCCGGTTTTCATAATCTCCTCGGGCCTGTTGCTGCTGTTGGCCGGCCTGGTGCTGCTGGCTCCCCGCGACCGGGAACTCCGGCCGGGTCAAACCCCGGCCGAGCCCTTCAGTTTCCGCCGCCTGGCCCGGTTCATCGGCAGCCGGCCGATCTGGAACATGGCCCTCCTCAACGTGATGCCCGCCGCCATCGTCACGGTCGGTCTGGTCAACTATTTCATTCCGCTACACGTTTCCTCGCTGGGGGAAGGGCCGGCCGTCATCAGTCAGCTGAACGTTCTTTTCTCGCTGCTGGTGGTTTTTCTGGGGCCGCGCTTCGGCCGGCGTCTCGACGGCAGCCGCCAGCCCTGGCTTTTCCTGGTTCTGGCCGGCCTGACGGCCTCGGCCGCCTTCTTCCCCTTTTTGCTGTGGCCCAGCCTCCTGGGCGCTCTGCTGGTCATGGTCTGCCTGGGCCTATCCAACGCCGTGAGCGAAAACGGCCAGGTGGCCTATCTGCTGGGGCGGCCGGAAGTCCGGCTGGTCGGCGACAACCAGGCTCTCAGCCTCTACAACGCGGTCACCAGGATAGGACAGGTGGCCGGCCCCCTGGTGCTGGCCACGGCGGTGGGGCCCTTTGATTTCCGGGCCCTGGTCCTGATGGGCGGCGGCGTTCTGCTGCTGACCATGATGTTTTGGCTGCTGGCCCCGAAAGAGGCCCGGCCCGGCTGACCGGCCGACGGGCCGGCGGCCGGGATGATTTGACCATAACAATATTTATTCATTGCGAATCAAGGCCGGTTATGTTAATTTTTATAAACGGAATATGATTGGTATTTTCAAGTTAGTCAATCTGTTCCGGACGAATATTTGGAAATTGTATTTGCGATGGCGGAGCTACATGGCTTGTTTATGCCCGCAATAGCCTCTATGGTCTCGGAACTGTTGCCCGGCGGGAGTCGTTTTTTCGCCAAATACGGGAGCCTGGCCTTGGCCGAAGCCAGCCGCCGCCTCAACCGGGCGGGGCCACGTCCATCCGACGCGGCCATAGCGGCCGTTCTCAGGGGGCTCCGGGCCGTCTACGGCCCGGATGGCTTGCCGGAGGTCCGGGCGGATCTCCTGGCCGGCGCGCCGCTCCTGTCGGCCAACCATCATGGTTTTGACACCCACCCGGAGCTGGTTCAGGCCGTTTTGATCTTCGCCCTGGCCCGGCGCGGCCAGGCCGCAACCACTTCCGCCGATCCGGGCGGGCCTGATCTCGGCGGGGCCCGGCCGGTGGTGGTTCTGGCTTCTGGGGCCGTGCCCCTGCGCAACCCCACCTGCTCCGGCGGGTTCCTTTTGGGCCGCCGGGCGGTTGACGGGGGGAGGATCAGGGCCCTGGCCTTTCCCCGATCCTCTGACGAGTGTCTGGTGGGATCGGCTCCGGCCTTGACCCGGAATCAGGTCGAAAGTTTTCGAGCCCGGCTGGGGAGCGCTCCCTTCCGTCGGGCGGAAAGCGCCGCGGCCCAGGCCGCGCTGGACCGGGCGGTGGAGGTCGGCGATTTTTATGACCGGCCGAATTTTCTCAGCCAGGCGGCCGCTTTTAACCGCCGCCTGTGGTCCGGCCTGACGGGCGGGCCCGGCGACGTGCTGTATGTTGAAATGGAAGCCGTGGTCAGCGACTGCCTCGAGGCCGATCTGGCCGAGGGGGATTCCCTAGCCGGCCAGGTGCTGTGCCAGCCTGGAGTGCGGGAGCGGGTGCTGAAGCGGCTGGCCGGCCGGAACGGCTGCTGGGCCCGGGAACTGGTGGCCGGGCCTTTGAACTCGGCCGGCCTGGCCGACACCAGCCAGGCCCGGGGCACGGTTTTTTTCTGGGAAATCAGCCCCGAGGGCCGCCGGTATTCAATGGGCCTGGACCCGTCCGGCCCCGGCCCGGCCGAGCTAGTCGGCCGGAGCCTGGGTCTGCCCCTAATCCCAGAACTCGTCAGCCAGGCCTTGCGGGCCAAGCGGATCAAACCGGGTTTGTTCCTGGACCACCTGATTCTGGCTGATCACCGCCTGGACAGCCGGGGCGGGGTCTTTCTGGTCGACTACCTGCCCGGGCTGTTGGAGCCCCTGGCGGAAATATTGGACCGACCGGATTTAAGAGAATATGCTGGCCGGTCCCGATTTCTGGCGGCCGGGGCTTTGCCGGTCAGGCGCGGCGGCGGAGACGACTCCTGGCAGCGGGAGGTGGCCGCCGGGGGCCTGGAATTGGCCGCGTCCGGCCCTTGGGACGCGGCCAGATGGCGGGGTCTGGCCGGGCTGAGTCTCGGGGAAATCTGGCCCTTCACCGCCAGCGAATGGTATTTGGAGGAAACCCGGCCCGGGGAACGTCCCCCGGACTGGGCGCTCCAGTTGGAAGTCTGGCGGAAGCGCGGGCGGGGTCTGACCCTGCCCGCCTGATCAGCCCGTGATCGTCAAGATACGCCGGCCGTCCCCTCGGCCGGGCCTCTTAATCGCCTAGCCTTAAGGATCAGCGCCCCATGACCCCTGACGACCCGACCTCCCGCGACCAACAGGACAACGCCGCTCCCAGGCCGGGCGGCCTGAGGGATTTTTGGCGACGGAAAAAGGGGCCCCTCTTCTGGTGGGCCCTGGTCATGGCCCTGTTGCTGATCGTGCTGTGGCCCAGCGTCATTGTGACCATCATGCCCGGCCATGTGGGCGTGCTTTATCGCCGCTTCCTGGGCGGCACCGAAATGAGCCGGATTTTCCAGGAAGGCACCCACGTTATTTTCCCCTGGGACCGGATGTATATTTTCGACGCCCGGCTGCATGAGGAACTGCACACCCTGAGCGTCCTGAACAATCGGGGTTTGCGGCTGGAACTGGACGTCACCGTCATCTACCATCCTCTGGCCGACAATACGCCGGTCCTGCTGACCACCGTCGGCACGGATTACCGGGAAAAACTGGTCATACCCATGATGACCTCCTCGGTGCGCGACGTGGCCGCCAAATACGACACCGAGGATTTTTATTCCACTTTCGCCCGCCGGATGGGCGACGAGATGCTGGTCGCCATGATCAGCACCATGGGCCGCAATCCGGTGGTCATCGACAACCTGCTCATCCGCCGGGTGCATCTGCCGGACACCCTGGCCCAGGCCATCAATTCCAAGCTGGTGGCCCAGCAGAAGGTCTTTGAACAGCACTTCGTGGTGCAGCAGGCGGCCGAGAATTTCAAGCGCAAATACATTGACGCCAGCGCCGTCAGCATGACCCAGCAGATCGTCAACGAGCGCCTGAGCGAAGCCTTCCTGCGGTGGCAGGGCATCGAGGCCACTCGGGCCCTGGCCGATAGCGTCAACAGCAAAGTGGTGCTTTTCGGCGGCAAGGACGGCCTGCCGGTCATCCTGAACCTGGAAGGCGCGGCCCCGGAAACTGGAGCCGGGGCGCCCGCCGAGGCCGCACCTCAGACCGGCGCGCCCGAGGCCGGGGCGGAAATCGGCCGCCCGACCGAGCCCACCGCGACCACCGGCCCAGGGCCCGCCGACCGGAGCTGGCTGGATATGATCAGCCCGGGCCGCCTGGAGCAGTTATCCCGCAGCATGGAACAGGCCATCGGCCTGCCGCTGTATAATCACGGGCCGAACCCGGCCCGGCCGGACCGGCCAGGAGGGCAGCCATGAATCCCCTGAACATTTCCCTGGTTTATGTTTTGATTTGTTTCGCCATCGGCCATTTCGGCCGCCATCGGAAATTCGGCTTTTGGGGTTATTTTTTCGCCTCCATGCTGCTGACCCCGCCCATCGGCGCTATTTTGGTCATCGCTTCCTCCGTCCGGTCTTCCGACGGGCTGAACCGCTGAACCGCCATGGGCCGGCGTTTGTTTACGACCATTTTTTCGACTGTCGTCGCCCTGGCTCTCCTGGCGGCGGCTCCGGCGTGGGCCGACCCGGCCGCTCCCGTTCCGGGCCAACCGGAAAAAATTTTCCGGCTGGCCTATGTCCAGGCCTATCCCTATTGGTCCTACACCCAGTCCTTTGAGTATGTGCGCGCCTATCTCCAGCGGGCCGGCTGGGGGGACCGGGCGACTTTCCCGGAGGCACTCCATTTCACCTGGGGGACGGGGGAGGAATCCGACGAGAGCTACCGGCAACAGGCCCGGGCCATCCTGGCCCGGGACGATTACGATCTGATCCTCAGCTTTGGCACCACGGCCACCAGGGTGCTTTTGGAAGAAAACGACCGGCGCCGGCCGATAGTGGGGCTCTCCATCAGCGACCCCTTAGGCTCGAAACTGATCGTCAGCCCGACCGATTCGGGGGCCGAATATTTCACCACCGTCACCTACGACGAGCGGCCCGGCCGCTATATGTTCATTCTTTTCCATGAGCTGATGAAATTCAAGTCCCTGGGCATCATGTATCACGACGACGAAGACAGCCGGATTTACAGCTATTTGGACGATGCCCGGGAGGTGGCCCGGGACCGGGGCTTCAAGCTCATCGAGTATAGCCGGATCGGGCCAGGCGAGACTCTGGCCGACTGCTTTGAGGCCACGCGCACGCTCATCGACCAGGGGGCCGAGGCGCTGTTCCTGCCCAACACCACCTGTTTTGATTCGAAAAAAAATGATCTCCGGCCCCTGTTTGAATACATTTATCAGCGGAAAACCCCGACTTTCGCCTCTGAAGACCGGAACCTGGTGCGCCAGTTCGCCCTGATGGGGCTGTTTTTTTCCGATGTCGAGCCCCTGGCCCGCTTTCAGGTCGATCAGATCATTCAGATCCTGTCCGGCCGGTCCCCGGGGGAGGTGGGCATGGTGGCCCCGTTTCGCAGCCGGGTCATGGTCAACCTGGCCGCGGCCGAGCGGCTGGGCCTGAAACTGGATATGGGCCTGTTGGTTCTGAGCGACGAACTCTACCTGAGCTTGCCCGGGCTGGATTCGGCCCCGTCGAATCCTTCGGTTCCGGCTCCCTGAGATGGGAACCCCGGGCCTGCCAATCCATCGGCCGGGGTCGCTCTGGTCGGGCCTTGGTATTGGAGATATTTTGAGCGAATTAGCGAGACAGGTGTTCCATTTCGGTTTGAATTAATGTATACTTGATAATATTTTTAACGCTTGAAGTTTTCACTCCGCTGTTTTATATCCACTACGCCCTGTTTCGTTTTTTTTCGCGACACGCACCTGGCTCTTCGCTTTGATGGGCGGGCCATATTTGTTTCTTCACCATCATCTTGTCCGAACTCCGGTCGCTGCGGCCAGCCGCCGAGCCGGGACGGCATTCCCAAGAGGTCGCTATGAATGAGAATGAAAAAAACAAGGAAGTCATCGATGTTCAGCCTCAATCCTCCGAAACCGTGCCGGCGCCGGAGCCCCGGGAGGTGGAAGATCTGATCCGCAATCGCGTTTACGCCTCGCTGGCCGTGGGCTTTGTGCCCGTGCCGCTGGTGGACATGGGCGCCCTGGCGGCCATTCAGACGGAGATGATTTACCGGCTGAGCAAGATGTACGGCGTGCCGTTCAACCAGGATTGGGGGCGCAAGGCCGTCTCCTTCGTCCTGGGCACCCTGGCGCCGGTGGCTTTCACCCCCGGCATCGGCTCGGTTTTGCGCTATGTGCCGGTGGTGGGCCTGGGTCTGGGGGCGGCCAGCTCTTCCCTGACTTACGGCGCGGCCACCTATGTGGTCGGCAACGCTTTCGCCCGCCGTTTCGCCAAGGGCCAGATCATCTCCAAGGAAGACCTCAGCGAGATGGGCCAGGAAATCAAGGCCGATTTCGAAAAGGGCAAGAAGAAAGTCAAGAGCTGGGTGGCCGGCGATAAGGACGCTCCGGCCGCGACGGCGGAAAATCCGGCCTGAGGCGGCCTTGACCGCTAATTGCCGGCGGGCGGCTCCGGGTTGAAGCCGGGGCCGCGCCGTGAAGCATCAAAAGCGCACAGAATAAAATTTGAGAATCGGTGATGAGAATCGGTGGTTTGCCCGGCAGCGGGCGGGCCGCCCGGGTATTTTATTCCCTATTCGCGGCGATTCGGGCGGGCCTAATGGCCTTCCTGAATTTCATGATTTTCAAGGCGATGGGCGACAGACAGGGAGAGGCGCAATGGCGACGGCCAAAAAATGCGGATTTATCCGGGGCGGGAAAAAATCCATAATTCCGGTTTTGGCGGCTCTGGCCGCCCTGGGGCTGGCCGGCCCGGCCCAGGCTCAGGTGACCCGGGCCAGCCAGGAAGATGTGCTCAGATCCTTGACTTACACTTTCGGGGGCATCACCGACATTCAGACCATCAGCGGCCTGAAAGAAGGGAGCGCGGGCAACCCCTTCACGGTGGGGGTCAACGGCAGCGCCCAAAACGCCGACAGCGACACCAAATTCCGCATCGGCAGCCAGAGCAAGATGTTCACCGCCGCGGTCATGCTGGATCTCATCAATAATTCCGGCGGCGCCCTGACTCTGGATACCACCATCGCCGACCTTATGAGCGATCCCGGAGTCCAGGGCAAATTGCCGGCCGGCATCGTCGAACGGGCCGGGGGGCTGACCCTGCGGCAGCTTCTGAACATGGGCACCGATCTGCCCAACTATCTGGGGGGGGTTCCGGACGGCCAGAGCAAGTCGCTCTTCGGGTTGTGGCAGGAGTCCACCGCCGGCGGGGCCACTAACGGCTATGGCTCGGTGACCGGCTTCACCAGCGGCGATGCCACGGCCCACACCGATATGGCCGGGCTGGCCCTGGGCCTGCCGCCGACCCCGCCGCCGGGGGGCCTCTTCACCGGCATTTATTCCAACACCAACGCCATCATCCTGGCCCTCATCGCCGAGGGCCTGACCGGCCAGGCATTCAACGACCAGTTGGACACCTGGCTGTCCGCCAACGGCTTGTCGACCGACACCTATCTGCAAATGATCCAGGGCGGCGCCAACGAACCGGATATGATCGGCACCTTCAATGGCCAGGATATCGTCAATCTCGATCCCACCGTCCCCTGGGTCTCGGGGGCGGTCATCACCACCATGGGCGACCTGCTGACGGCCCTGGATTACTTCAATAACGACCCGAGCCAGGCCAACCGTATGGACTCCTCCAACACCACGGTCATCAACATGCACGGCATGCCCACCATTTACGGCCTGGGGCTGATGAGCCTGGATTTCAACTTCATCTCCGGCTTGATGGAAGCCCCGGTGGCCCTGTCGCCCATCGTCTCCACCGGCCACGGCGGCTCCATAGCCGGCGCCGGCTCCTTTTCCGGCTGGCTGACCGCCACCGACGGCAACCCGCTGAATTCGGGCCTGGTCACCTACGCCAACGTCACCAACGCTTTGTCCCGGGGCGGCATTTACACCGAGACCCCGGCGGAAACCCTCTTCGTCACCCTGGCCGAGCATCTTTACCGGATCGGGCGATCCAACGGCCAGTATAATAACGGTGGCCCCGCAGGCATCACAGTCGACTACGGCACTACCGGCGGCTTTTCCACCACCGGTTTACCGGGCACGGTCAGTTCCCTGCGTTTCGACAAGGCCGCCAATCAGACCGTGCCTCTCATCGCCTATTTCGACTGGGATTCCCTGGTCCCCCAGAGCCTGGCCATCAACCTCGACCCGGTTTTTACTCACTATTCCCTGGATGACGGCTTAATGCCCATCGACGAAACCGTTTTTCAAGTCGGCGGAGCTGTCCAACTGCCCAACTGGGCCAGGATGGAAGGCTATTCCGGCAACAAGACCGGAGCGAACACCTATACCCTCCTGGAACTGACCAATGCCGCCGTCTCCGACGACCTGTTTGGCCAGGTGGCGGTTTACGGGTCAAACTCAACGGCTGTGAGGGCCAATCGGGGCATTACCCTGGAGGCGACCTCGGTCATCGAGGCCCACGGCTACAACTCCACCGCCCTGGAACTTTTGTCGGGCGCCAACGACAATGAGATCAACGGCAAGGTGGTGGGGGCCGGGGCCAAAATCACGTCGGTCTCGGCTGGCGACGGTCTCGCCTCCACCGGGGTCACCATCGGAGAATATGCGGAAATCATCGGTTATTCCTACGGTTCGTCGCATACGGATTTCAGCGGAGCCCCTACTGTCGACCCCCTCGAAAACGGAGCCACCGGGGTGCTGATAGCCGACAACAGCGAGGCCACGGTGAAAGGCCGGGTGTCGGTCCAGTCCCAGGCTCCGCTGTCGGCCATCTCCGTGGGCCTGTCGCTGGGCGCTTCGACCACCGGCACGGTGGACGGCGGCCTGGTGGTCAGCGACGGCTACGGGGCCCACCTGACCGGCAACGGCGGCAGCCTGAATCTGGATAACGCCGGTTATCTGTTCGGCTCTCTCTACTCGGTCTTGGTCAAAAGCGGGGTCGACGGGGCGAACATCAGCCTGGCCAACGGTTCCCGGGCTGTCGGCCAGATAAACGCCACCGGCTCCGCCAACGCTTCTCTGACCGCCGACCGCACCAGCACCCTGGTGGCCTGGGATTATTCCCAGGCGGCCGTCGACGGGGTGAAGGCGGTGACTCTCAACGGCGCCACCGTGGCCTGGGCGACTTCCGACCTCCCGGAGCGGAACCGGGCCATCACCGTGATCGATAATTACGACACCGGTGCCAGCACCTTTAATTATCGCCCCGATTTCGGCGACGGCGGCGCGTTGGCTTACGTCATCGACCAGGGACGGGTCACCGTCAGCGGCCTGAGGGCCGGAACCTACCGCAGCCCCAACGCCGGGAGCGGGGGCGTTTACGACGCCTGGCGGGGGGCCTCCCTGGGCACGGGTTACGGCCCACTGTTCATCGGCAACGCCGACAACCTGACCCACGAACCCTTCGTCACCCTGGCCGGAGCGGCTCTGGACGCCCACCGGCAGAATGTCGGCCTGGCCCGGCGGGCCCTTTTTCCCGCCGACCTGAGCGGATCGGTTTATTCGGCCCCGGCCTATATGAGCGCCCGGCCCAGCGGGTCCGATACCGGCTCGGCGGCCCTGGCCGCCGCCTACGACCGCCAGGCCTCGGCCAGCCTTTTCGACGCCTGGGCTCCAGTCAACCCGGAAAGCCGGGCCCTGTTGGCCGATGGCGGCGAGCCGGCCCTGATGGCCGCGCCCGCGGCCGGCAGCGGTCCCGCCGGGCGGCCCCGCTTCCTTTTCGACTATTTCCACACCAGCTCCTCCCGCGACGACGACCGCTACAGCGGCTACGACCACGACCGGAACGGCCTTGTGCTGGGCGCGGCCGTGGATATCGACTCCAGCGTGTCCCTGGCCGGCTATTTCGGCTGGAGCAAGGGCGAGGCCGATTTCAACTATCTGCGGGCCGAGGCCGACGCCGAATCCACTTTCGCCGGCTTCATGGGCCGCTGGCGGCGGGACGTCAATGAAACCCTGGCCGCCAGGTTCACCGGCCACTTCAGCCTGTCCCGGGTGGATAACGACCTGGAGAGAACCGTGGTCGGGCCGGGCGGGTTCCGCAGCCACCTCGGCGACTCTTTCAAGCAGACCGTCACCGGCTTCGGCCTGGAGGCGGCCCTGGACTGGACCCCCTGCGGCCGGGCCGACACCCGTATTTCGCCCTGGCTGGGCCTTGATTACGCCCACCTCAAGCAGAACGGGCTGAGCGAAACCGCCGCCGATCCGGCCCCCACCGCCATGTGGGCCGAGGGTTTCGACGCCGACGCCTTCTACACCACCGTGGGCGCGGCCGTGGCCCACGATTTCCAGCTGTCCGACACCCACATCCTGACGGTCAAGGGCTCGGCGGCCTGGGAGCATCAGTTCGGCGACCATCAGTTCACCGCCGACGGCGGGTTCCTCGCCGGGGGCGCGTCTTTTCAGGCCCGGTCCCTGGAAATGGACCGGGACGCGGCCGTGCTGGGCCTGACCGTGGATTCCCTGCACCGGCTGGACAACGGCGACCTGTTCGGCCTGGCGGCCGGATATGAAACCCGCCTCATGAGCGGCGGCCACGACCAGCAGGTCAACCTGGGGGTGGAATATCGTTTCTGAGTCGGACGATCGACATCTTGACCGTTCTGGACTATTCCCCGAGATCGGAGAATCGGCGGGCCCAGTCCCGACGAGTGAGCCGAGCGGATGGATAGTCGACCGACTTCCGTCCGCTCTTGTTTTAAACGGGGCTGAGGCGACTTTCGTAACGTGCAAATTTTGGGGGATGCGGGGGATCACGACACATGCCGGCCAACCAGGCGCTTAAACGAATCCGGGTCATAGCCCAAACGTGTTTCGGCCTCAAACCCCATGAGTTGGACACCACTGCCAATATCCTGGAGCTGGGCTTTGATTCGCTGATGATCATCAAGCTGGGGCAGGAGATTGAGCGGAGTTTCGGGGTCTCCCTCAGCGCCCGCTGGTTCCTCAGCGCCCGACCGTCCCTGGAGGATCTGGCCCGCCACCTGGCCGATCAGGCCCCGGCCCTCCGGCCCGAAGCCGCTCCGCCCGCCGAACCGGTGACCGCTCCGGCCGTTGAACCGGCCGGGCCCGCCGCTGTCGCGGGTCCGGTCCCCTTTCCCTGCGGTCCGGTTGGGCTGGCCGGCTCCGATCCCCGCCTGGAGCTGTTCTCTCTCCAAATGTCCACCATGCACGAACTCTTCGCCGCCCAGTGGGCGGCTTTGGGCGGCGAGGTTCCCTCCCGGCCGCTGCCGGCCGCCGCCCCGCCCGTGGCCGCGCCGATGCCGCAGGCCCCGGCCCGGCTGGAGCGCAATTTTCGGGGCTTTGTGCTGGAAGAGCCGGAACTGACCGCCGCCCAGGCCCGCTTTGTGGAAGAGCTTGTAAACCGCCATCTGCTCCGCACCGCCGAATCCCGCCGGCTGGGGCGGGAAAACCCGACCCTGGCCGACTGGAAATCCACCCTGGCCTACCGCCGCCTCCTCAAAGCGGCCGCCTATCCCATTGTGGCCGACCGGACCTACGAGGGCCGGTTCACCGACGTGGACGGCAATGATTATCTCGATATCTCCCTGGGCATGGGCGTGGCCTTTCTCGGGCACAATCCCCCTTACGTGGTGGAGGCCGTCAAAAAACGGCTGGAGCGCGGCTACGGCCTCGGCCCCCAGTGCGACCTGACCGCCCAGGCGGCCCGGGCGGTGGCCGAACTCACCGGCCAGGAGCGGGTCTGTTTTTGCAACACCGGCTCGGAAGCGGTCATGTTCGCCCTGCGCCTGGCCCGGGCCGGCAGCGGCCGGGATTTGGTGGCCCTGTTCAACGGGGCCTATCACGGCATTTTCGACGGCGTGCTGGCCGCCGAAGAGGACGGCCGCACCGGCACCTATTCCCCGGGCACCCCTCTGGGCATGGTCGCCGATACCCTGGTTCTGGATTATGACTCCGACCAGGCCCTGGAAATCCTGGCCCGGGAGGCCCACCGCCTGGCGGCGGTGCTGGTGGAGCCGGTGCAGAGCCGCAAGCCCGGTCTCCAGCCCGGAAATTTCCTGCGCAAGCTGCGCCGCCTGACCCGAGCGGCCGGGGTCTGCCTGATCTTCGACGAAATGGTCAACGGCTTCCGCATCGCTCCCGGCGGGGCCCAGGAACATTTCGGGGTGCGGGCCGATTTGGCCCTTTACGGCAAGATCATCGGCGGGGGCCTGCCGGTGGGGGTGATCAGCGGTTCGGCCCGCTGGCTGGACCACATCGACGGCGGCTATCTCCAGGACGGCCGGGAGTTCGAGGGCCGGACCATCGTCTTCGGCGGCACCTTCTGCCGCCATCCCCTGAGCATGGAAGCCGTGGCCGCCACCTGCGAGCATCTGCGGCGGGAAGGCCCGGAACTGCAAGCCCGGGCCGGCCGGATGACCGACGAACTGGCCGACCGTCTCAATCTGTGGTTCCAGCAAAACCAGGTTCCCCTGCGGCTGAGGAATTTCGGTCCCCAGTTTATTTTTGAAAGTTACGGCCCCTTCAGCGCCTTCGCCAATCCGCTGGAGTTGACTCTGTTCTATATGATCCTTCAGGAGCGGGGAGTCTGGGTGTGGGAGCGGCGGACCTGCGGCTTGTCCACCCGGCACACCCCGGCGGAAATCATCCATCTGGAACAGGCGGTCAAGGACGGCGTGGCCGTTTTGCGCCAGGGCGGCTTCGACTTCCGCCTCGACCGGGGCGCGCCGGAATTGTTCGCCTCCCTGACCGCCACCCAGGAGCGGCTCTTCGCTCTCTTTCAGCGGAAACACGGCCAGGACGCCTATCACCAGCCCATGGCCTGGCGGCTGGAAGGCCCGGTGGAGGCCGAAGCCCTGGAAATCGCCCTGGGCGACCTCATCAATGAACACGAATCTCTGCGCACCGGCTTCCACCATCTCGGCGAGCACCTGGTGACCAAGGTGGAGGCCGAAGTCGTCTTCCACCTGGAAACCGGCCGCGATCTTTCCGAAGCCGATGATGAGCAATTGATGCGCGAATTCGTCCGACCCTTCGACCTAGCCCGGCCGCCGCTCCTGCGGGCCGCCCTGATCGAGCGGGACGGCTACGCCCTGTTCCTGTTGGATGTTCTCCACATCGCCGCCGACGGGGCCAGCCTGGGCCTGATGCTGGAAGATTTGAACCGGCTGATGCGGGGCGGGCGGCGCGAAGCCCCGGCCCCCCGTTTCCGCCGGGCCCAGGCCGCCCTGGACGACTGGCTGGCCGAAAAGCCGGAGGGGGCCTTGAGCCGCCGGGCTTTGGACGCGGAATTCTGGGTTGCCCGGCTGGCCGATCTGCCGCCCCTGGACCTGCCGCTGGATTTCCCGGCCCAAAGCGGCTCCCCGCGCGGCGGCCAGCGCTGGTTCACCATCGACGCCCCGAAGTTGAACGCGTATAAGAAAGCGGCCGGCTCGCTGGGCCTCACTTTGAACATGTTTTTGAGCGGCGTCTATGTCCTCCTGCTGCACAAGTTCACCGGGCAGGACCGCCTGTGCCTGGGGCTGGCCCACGGCGGGCGGCTGACGCCCGAAACTGAGGGCTGCGTCGGCATGTTCGTCAACACCGTGCCCCAGGTCTTTGACCTCAATCCCGAGCAAACCGCGGCGGAATTTTTCAGCGCCGTGCGACACTCCACCCTGGAGGCCATGGAACACGCCGCCGCGCCCTATGGCGATCTGACGCAAGCCTTGGGCCGCTCGCCGGTTCAAACCATGCTCAGCTATGAAAAGGTGCCCCGGCGCAACCCCGACTGGCCCGGGGTGGCCGCCGTCGCCGTGGCCGCCCCGACCCGGGGGGCCCAGTACGATCTGGCCCTGGACCTGGTGGAAGCCGACGACCGCCTCCACGGCAACCTGATTTACTCCGAGGCCTTCCGGCCGGGCACCGCCGAATCGCTGGAACAGTGCTTCCTCCATCTGGCCGACCTGGCCGCGCAAAACCCAGCCGTCTCCATCCGCCGCCTCGATCCCCTGGACCCGAACCAGGCCCCTCTGCTTCTGCAGCAATTGACGCGCTTCGAGACCCGGCCGGAAGCTTTCGATCTCCTGGAACGCCTGGCGGCCACGGCCGAAAAAGAAGCTGAACGCACGGCGGTGGTTTGCGCCGACCAAGCGGTGAGTTACGGCGAACTGTGGCGGAGGTCCGGGGACCTGGCCGAGCGGCTGAAATCCCTGGGAGCCGGGCCGGAAAAAGTGGTGGCCCTGGCTTTGCCCCGCTCCATTGAGTATGTGGCCGCCTGCCTGGGGGTGCTCCGGGCCGGGGCGGCCTTTATGTCCCTGGGGTTGGATTCACCGCCTGAACGCCTTGTTTTTCAATGCCGCGATCTCGATGCGGTGGCGCTGATCAGTTCCGAGCCGAGTCTCTTTGAGGGGCTCGATCCGTCCGCCGTTCTGACTCCGGCCGAAGCCCTGGCTCCCTGGGGCGGGCCCAGAATGCTCTGGGACCGGACGGCTCCGAACGATCCGGCCTATGTTTTGCCGACCTCGGGCTCCACCGGGCGGCCCAAGGCGGTGATGATCGAAGGCCACAGCCTGGCCAATCTCTGCCGCTGGTATTTGTCCGAATTCCAGGTCACCGCCGCCGACCGCTTCAGCGCCTTTTCACCCTTCGTCTTCGACGCCTCGCTGTGGGAAATTTTCCCCCCGCTCCTGGCCGGGGCCGAGCTGCATATCCTGACCGAAGAGATCCGCCACGATCTGGATCAACTGACCGGCTACCTGGCCCGTCACCGCATCACGGTCTGCTATCTGCTGTCCCAGGTGGCCGAGATGCTGCCCGGGGAAAATCTGCCGGACCTGAGGCTTCTTCTGAGCGGCGGCGACGTGCTGCACCTGGACCGGCCTCGGGGCGGCTACCGTCATTACAACACCTACGGCCCCACGGAATTCACGGTCACCTCTCATTTTCACGAACTGGACGGCCAGAGCCCGGTGCCCATCGGGCGGCCGGTGGCCCAAAGCCAGGGTCTGGTTCTGGATGGAGAGGGCCGCCTGTGCCCGGTGGGGCGGCCCGGGGAATTGTGCCTGTCGGGGCCGCAACTGGCTCGGGGCTATTTAAATCAGCCCGAACTTACCGCCCGGGCTTTCCGGCCCAACCCCATGCCGCCCCGAGGCGAAGACGGCCGTCCCGTGCCCGGCTTTGAGCGGATGTACCGGACCGGCGACCGCTGCCGTATCCTGGCCGGCGGCGACATCGAATTTATGGGCCGCCTGGACCGGCAGTATAAAATCAGGGGCCAGCGGGTCGAGCCCGGCGAAATCGAAAAGGTGCTGCTGGAGCACCCCGGGGTGCGCCAGGCGGTGGTGCTCAAGCGGGAGGACCAGAGCGGCGCGGCCTTTTTGTGGGCCTATGTGGCCGCCGACGGGCAGGTGTCCGCCGCCGACCTCAACCGCCTGGCGGCCCGGCGGCTGCCGGCCTGGATGATTCCGGCCGGCTTCACCCTGGTGGACGAACTGCCGGCGGCCGCCAGCGGCAAAGTGGATCGGGCGGCTTTGGAAAAGCTGGGCGGGCCGGACTCGCGGCCCGGAGCCGCCGGGCGGCCGGGGAGCGATCCGCCGCAAACCAGGGAAGAGCGGGTTCTGGCCGAAATATGGGCCGCCGAACTGGGCCGGGACCATATCGGCCGGGACGACAATTTCTTCGCTCTCGGCGGCGATTCCATCAAGGCCCTGCTGCTGACCTCCCGCATCCGGGCCGCCGGCTACCAGATCGAGACCGCCGATTTTTTCCGGGAAGGCACCCTGGCCGAACTGGCCGCCCGCCTCCAACCCCTGGCGGCGGAAAAAGGCCGGCCAGCCCCGGCGACGGCCCGACCAAGTGATCCGTTCGAATTCGCTCCGGCCGAATTGACTAAAGAGGATCGGGCCAACCTACTCGCCCGTTTCGGCGACGACCTGGAGGCCGTTCTGCCGCTGAGCCCCATGCAGAGAGGCATTGTGGCCCACATCCTCTTGCGGGGGGAGGACGAGGCCTATATCGAACAGACCCGGCTGACCCTGACCGGAGAGCTGGACGGCGACCTTCTGACCCGCCGCCTCCGGGCCGTTCTGGCCGCCCACGACATTTTCCGCTTCAATATTTTGGGGAAAGAAGTTTCCGGGCCCTGCCAGGTGCTGCGGCGGACCGTCCCATCGTTGGCAGAAGTCTGGCTGGCCGAGGACTGGCGGGACCGCCCGGAGGCCGATCGGGAAAAGCGCCTGGAGGAAGTGCTGGGCGAACATCGGCGGGCCCTGGCCGACACCGGCCGGGGGGCTTTGATCCGCCTGGCCCTGATGCGGGTGGGCGATCAGGCTTATGAACTGGTGGCTTCGGCCCATCACGCCCTGACCGACGCCTGGAGCATCGGCGTCTTTTTCCAGGAACTTCTGGGTGAGGAACAGAGCGCCGCTACAGCCGCGCCGGCTTCTTTCGCCGATCATGTGCGCCGCCTCGCGCTCCGGGACCCGGAAGAAGCCCGCGATTTCTGGCGGGACCAGTTGCAAGACCTCACCGAAGCCACTCGCCTGCCCGGGTCGTCCGCCAGCGGCGGGCCGAGTGGCCAATTGCGGGTGAGCCCCCTGACGCCCGGTCCGGCCCTGGAAGCGGCCTTGACCCAAGCCGCCGCCGCCAATAAAATTTCGCTCAACACTTTTCTGCAGACGGCCTGGGTCGTGCTGGTTTCCCGGCTTTGCCGCCAGAACCGGGTGGTGCTGGCCGAGGTGCTGGCCGGCCGGTCGGCCGAGGTTCCGGGCATGGAAGGCCTGATGGGGCCCTGCTCGGTGACCGTGCCCTTGCGTCTGGATTGTGCCGGGGACACACCCTTTGTCCGCCTAGCCGAGCGGCTCCAGAGCCGGGCGGCTCGGGTGGCGGCTTACGACTACCTGCCGCTGTCGGAAATTCTGAAATTTTCGCCTCTCGGACCGGAGACGCTGACCCATATCTTCAACTGCCCGCCGCCCAAGGATTTCATGAACGAACGGCCCGGCCTGAAAGTGATCCAGGCCCGGGATTTCAGCCGGGCCGGGGGCTTTGACCTGGCCGTCAACTGGGAACGCCGCCCCCGCCTGGAAGCCGATCTGGTCTATGATCCCGGAATTTTTGATGACTGGCAGATAGAGTCCCTCGGCCGGGCTTATTTGAATGTTTTGGCCGAAGCCGCCCGGCGGCCGGAAGCGCTGGCGTCCGACCTGGCCCTGAGCCCGCCGCCGACAGTGAGAGATTTAGCCGTCAACGCTCCGGCCGTGGACTATCCCGACGAAACCGTGGTGGGCGCTTTCCGGCGTCAGGCCGGGCTGAGGTCCGAAGCCGCCGCCGTCAGCCAGCGCGGGCAGACCTGGAGTTACGGTCACCTGGATCAGCTCAGCGATGAGGTGGCGGCCAATCTCAAAAAACTGGGAGCCGGGCCCGGGCGGCGGGTGGCCCTGTTGTTCGAACGCGGCCCGCACTATGCGGCGGCCCTCCTGGGAGTCATGAAAAGCGGGGCCGCGGCCGTGCCCATGAGTCCCGAGCTCCCTGCCGAACGGCTCCTGTTTCAACTGCGGGATTCAGCCCCGGTTCTGGCCCTGTGTGATCAAGGTCCACGAGACAATCTGGTTTCGGCCGCCGACCGGCTGCCAGAATTAATCCTGGCCGACGCCTCGGGCCGGGTGATCAGGGGGCCCGCCGCCCGCTCGGGGGGCGAGGCCGCCGCCGGACCCTCGCCGGACGATCCGGTCTATGTCCTCTACACTTCCGGCAGCACCGGCCACCCCAAAGGGGTGGAAGTGGGCCATCGGGCTATTTACAACCACTCCCGCTGGTTCGCCGACTTTCTGGAACTGGCTCCCGGCGACACCCACAGTTGTTTCGCCGCCTTCACTTTCGATGTGAGTATGCTCGAAATCCTGATTCCGCTGACTTGCGGGGCCAGGGTGTTGATTTTCATCGAAGAGGAGCGGCGGGATCTGGCCGCTCTGGCCCGGACCGTCCGGGACGAGGGGGTCACCTCGCTGTGGCTGCCGCCCCAGATGGCTCTTTTGTACGTCGAGCGCTACCCCCTGACCGGGCTGAAAACCCTGAACGCCGGCGGCGACCGGCTCAGCCCGGGCCGGCCGCTGGAAAATTTCGGCTCCTGCCGCCTCATCAACGGCTACGGGCCCACGGAATGCGCCGTGACCACCTCGGCCGAAATGGCCGAACCAGGCCGCTGGCCGACCACCATCGGCCGACCCGGGGCCAACTGCCCGGCCTACATTCTGGATGAATACGGGCACCCGCTCCCGGATGGTTTTCCGGGTGAACTGCATATCGGCGGCGTTCAGGTGGCCAGGGGCTACTTGAACCGGCCGGAACTGAACCGGCAGGCCTTTGTCCCCGATCCTTTCGCCGCAGTTTCGCCGCCTCAATTCCGGGCCGCCCGCCTCTACCGTACCGGCGACCTGGCCCGGCGGCGGCCCGACGGCAGGCTGGAATTCCTGGGCCGGCTGGACGGGCAGATCAAGCTGCGCGGCTACCGTCTGGAACCGGGGGAAGTGGAAAAATGCCTGCTTCGGCACCCCCTGGTCAGCCGGGCCGTGGTTATCAAGCGCGAGGACCAGCCCGGCTCGCCCGTCCTGTGCGCCTACGTGGTGGCGGCCGACGGCATTGACGAAGCCGGCCTGAAAGAATTTCTGGGCGGGGCGCTGCCGGCCTGGATGTGTCCCGACCGTCTGATTTTCATGCCGGAACTGCCGGTCACCGCCAACGGCAAAATCGACCTCCAGGCCCTGCCCCGGCCCGAGTCCGAGGTGGCCGCCGACTTCCGGCCGCCGACCACCGAGGCTGAGAAAGCCCTGGCCTTGGCCCTGGGGGAAGTTCTGCGGCGGGACCGCCTGGGGCTGAGCGACGGCTTCCTGCCCCTGGGCGGGGATTCCATCAAAGCCATCATGGCCGCTTCCCGCCTGGAAAAGGCCGGCTGGGCGGTGGAGGCCGCCGCCTTTTACCGCGCCGCCACCCTGGCCGATCTGGCGGCAGAGTTGAAACCCCTGGCGGCCGAAGAGCCCGCCGCCCCCGGAACAGAAGAGGGCTGGCGCGACCCCGGCCTGAGCCCGGACGAGGAACAGCGGTTGAAGCGGCATTTCCAGCCGGCTGAAATAGAAGCCGCCCACCGCCTCGGCCCGATTCAGGAAAGTATGCTCCTGTCCGGCGAAGACGACGCCGACCGCAAATCCTACCTGATCTTCAACCTGGCCGAAGTTGCCGGGCCGCTGGAGATAGAGCGGCTATCCCAACGCTTTCAGGCCCTGACCCGGCGGCACCAGGCCCTGAGAAGCGCCTTTGTGCTGGACGGTTTTGAGCGCCCCTGGCAGGTGGCCCTCACGGATCGCCTCAACCCCTTCACTTACAGCGACCTCAGCCATCTGTCCGCAGAAGGGCAAAGGCAACGGCTGGACGATTTGCGTTCAGCGGCCCCGGCTCCGAAACTGGACCGGGACCCCCTGTTCGGGCTGCACGTCTTTAAAATCGGGCCGGAGCGGCACTGGCTGCTGCTGGTCTGGCACCATTTGATTCTGGACGGCTGGAGCCAGGGCCTTTTGACCGCCGAATTGCTGGCCGACGACGACTCCGCCGTATCCGCCCCCCCGCCGTTCAGCCGGTATCTGCAATGGCTGGACCGCCGGGACGGCGACGAGGCCCGACAATGGTGGCGTCAGGCCCTGGCCGGAGCCGAGGAGGCTTCCACCCTGGCCTGGGCGCCCTCGGGCCTGACCGTCGCCAGCCCCGGCTCCGAGCCCCCGGGTTTTGTCCTGAGCGGTGAGTTGACCCGGAAATTGCGGGCCTTGTGCGTCTCCCGAAGGGTGACCCCAGCCAATGTCCTGCAAAGCGCCCTGGCCTTACTTCTGGCCCGCTACAACGGCCGCCCGACGCAGGTTTTTGGCCAGGTGGTCTCCGGGCGGGCCGGGCTCCCGGCCGAGCTGGAAAATGTGGTGGGCATCTGCGTCAACACCGTGCCCACCTTAGTCGAGTGCCGGGAGGAGCAATCCTTCGTCGATCTGGTCGGGCAGGTGCAGGGCTTCAGCCTCGAGGCCCAGAAAAGGGCCTTCCTGCCGCTGGCCGAAATCAGGGCCGTCAGCGGCCTGGATTTGGGCGACATCCTCTTTGTCATGGAAAACCAGCCCGTGCCGCCGGCTTCGGGCGGGTTGGCCCTCAAGCCGCTGGAGGGCTGGGGCCGCACCGGCCTGGGCCTGGCCGTGGAATGGATCGACGACGGCGACCGGCCGCGCTGCCGCATCCATATGGAGTCGGGCCGTCATGATCCGGCCCTGGCCGCCCGTCTGGCCGGCCACTATCAGCATCTTCTGGCCGGACTTCTGAACGACCCCGACGGCCCCGTCGGCCGCAAGGAAATTTTGGATGAAGCCGAACAGGCCGCTATCCTGGAAATGTCCTCGGGCCGGCTGACCGATTTTTCCGATTTTTTGCCCCAATCATTCCTGAAACAGGGGTCGCCAGTCTTCCCCCGCCTGTTTGAGCTGGCCGCCGAAGCCAACCGCGACCGGGTGGCCCTGTGGGACGGTCCTCGGCCACTGCGCACCTACGGCCAGCTGGAGCAAACCACCGCCAACGCGGCCCGGAAGCTGCGGGCCCTGGGGGCCGGGGCGGAAAAAGTGGCGGGCCTGCTCCTGCCGCGCGGAGTGCGCTATGCCGAGGCGGCTCTGGCCGCTTTGCGGTCGGGGGCGGCCTTCCTGCCCCTCGACCCCTCTTTGCCGCCGGATCGCCTGAGTTTCATGATCCAGGACGCCGATTGCTGTCTTTTGGTCAGCCGGGAAGAAGACCTGGCGCTGGCTCAGGAACTGGCCGGGGGCCGGCGGCCGATCCTGACCTTGGCCGATCTGGTTTCCGGGGAAAGTGAAATCCATAGCGAAGAGCCTCTGCCGGAAGTCAAGCCGGATCAGGCCGCCTACGTCATCTATACTTCCGGCTCCACCGGCCGCCCCAAAGGGGTGGTGATCGAGCAGGCCGGGCTGGCCAATCTGTGCCTGTGGCAGATCGGCGCGTTCGCCCTCACGCCCCGGGACATCGGTTGCCTGTACGCGCCCGTTGGTTTCGACGCTTCGGTCTACGAGATGTTCCCGCCCCTGGCCTGCGGCGCGTCCCTGGCCGCCCCGGCCGACGAGCATCGCCTGGACGGCGGTCTGATGTTCAAATTTTTCAGCGACCTGGGGGTGACCACCGCCTTTCTGCCGCCGCAGGTCGGCAAAGCCGTTCTGGCCGAAGGCGTTCCACCGTACCTGCGCACCCTGACCCTGGCCGGGGAAAAGCCGGGCCGCCTGGAGCCCGGTCCCGAGGGGCTCACTATTCTCAACGCCTACGGGCCGACCGAGTTCACGGTCTGTTCGGCCAGCTTCCCCGTGGAGGCCCCGGAAGACGCCCCGCCCATAGGCCGGTCGGTGGACAACAGCCAAAATCTCCTGCTGGACGATTCGGGCCGGCTGCGGCCCCAGGGCCTGGTCGGGGAAATATGCCTGGCCGGGCCCCAGACGGCCCGGGGCTATCTGAACCTGCCGGATCAGACCGAGGCTGTTTTCACTCCCCATCCCCTGGCCGATGCCGGCTCACCTTTCCGCCGGATTTATCGCACCGGCGACCTGGGCTACTATGACGGCCGGGGGCGGTTGAATTTTGTGGGCCGGAAGGATAACCAGATCAAAGTGCGCGGACAGCGTCTGGAGCCTGGGGAGATCGAGCGGGTCATCGTCGAACAACCGGCGGTGAATTCGGCCCTGGTGCGGCTGGCCCGGCCGGCCGACAACGGGCCGGAGCTGCTGACGGCCTATGTGCTGCTGGCCCCGGGCGCGGAAGCGTCGGCGGTGGAAGAGCCAATCAGGGCGGCCCTGGCGGCCGAACTGCCCGGCTGGATGATGCCGGCGGCTTTTGTCTACCCTGATCGCTGGCCCCTGGGGCGCAACGGCAAGATCGACCCCGCCGCCTTGCCCCGGCCACCGTCGGCCGCCGGAGCCGCCGGGCCCGAGGGGGACGCCCGGTTGGAACACCTGCCGCCGGTGCTGGCGGCCTGGGCTGAAGTGCTGGGCTTTAAACCCGGCCTGGACGACCATTTCCTGGAAATCGGCGGCGACTCCATCAAGGCCATGCAGGTGGTGGCCCGGTTGCGGGGTGAGGGTTTCGCGGCCGGCACGGGGCTTCTGTTCAGTCATCCCACGCCCCGGCTGCTGGCCGAGGCCCTGGTCCGGGCCGGGGCTGATGAGGCTGAGAAAGCGTCCCCCGTTGCGCCGGAAGAGGTTGATCCCGAACTGGAAAAGATTATGGCTTCTTTGGGGGCGGATCGGGTTGAGGAATATTTCGGCCTGACCCCCCTGCAGGAGGGCCTCCTGTTCCATCACCTCCTGGATCTCCGCTCCGCCGCCTATATTGAGCAGAGCCTGCTTTTGATCGAGGGCCGCCTGGACCCGCAAGGCTTTGCCGACGGCCTGGGGCCTCTGGCCGAGCGGCACCAGGCCCTGCGAACGGTTTTCGCCTGGCGGGACCTGGGCCGGCCCCGGCAGATAGTCCTCAAGGACCTGAAACCCGGCTTCGCGGCCTACGACTGGTCGGGCCGGACCGAGGCCGAACAGAACCAGGGTTTTGATGAACTGCTGGCCGGGGAAAGGAATTTATTCGCCGACCCCGACCGCCGCCTTCTGGAAAACGGCCCCCTGCTCCGGTTCGCTCTGGTGCGTCTGGGCGAAAGCCGCTGGGTTCTGGCGGTCACTTTTCACCATCTGATTCTGGACGGCTGGAGTTTAGGGCTACTGCTGGACGAACTCCTGGCCCTGGCCCAAGGCCGCCCCCTGCCCGCCGGACCGGCCCCCCGGTTCAGCGACCATGTGCGGCGTCTGGAGATCGAGCGGCAGCCGCAAGTTCTGGCCCGGCATCGGGAATACTGGCGCGATTATCTGAGCGGGCTTAAGCCCCAACCCTTTCCCGGGCGGAAAAAAACGTCGGAACCCGGCTTCTATCGTGATCTGCCCTTGAATCTATCCGGAGAGTTGGGCCCGCTGGCCGTCAGCCTGGCCCGGGAACTGCGGGTCACCCCGGCCACGGTGCTGCAGAGCGCCTGGGCGGTGTTGATGAGTCTGTATCACCAGTCCGGCCAAGCCGGTTTCGGTCTGGTCTGGTCGGGCCGGCGGCCGGAAGAGGACGGGGCCGGGACCACGGTGGGCCTGTTTGTGGCCACGTTGCCGCGCCTGATCAAATGTCCGGGGGAAGAGAGCTTTGCCAATCTGGCCGGAGCGGTGGAGCGCGACCAGCGGGCGGCCGAAGATCACAGTGCCCCGAGCTTTGGCGAAATGCTGAAGGCCGCCGGCTGCGAAGGCCCGGCCGAAGAATTGATCGACCACCTTTTCGTCATGGAAAATCTGCCCGACCCGGCCGCTCCGGACGATCTGAAAATCAGGCCCGGCCGGGGCCGCAATTTCAGCGGCTATGATTTCAGCGTCGTGATGCAGCCGGAGATCGGGCCCGACGGGACGGCCGGCCTGAGCGGCAAGATTCAGTTCAACCCCCTGGCCCTGGACGAAGGCCTGGTCATTGATCTGGCCCGGCGCTACGAGTATGTCCTGCGGCAGGCCCTGGCCGATCCCGCCCGGGCCGTTGAAACTTTTCGGCTGCTGGACGAGGTCGAGGAGAACCGGATACTGGCCCTGGGCCGGGGCCCTGAGGCCCGGCCGCCGGAAAAGGAATCGCTGGGTCGGCTGCTGCGCCTGAGCGCGGAAAAGCACGCCGCCAAAACCGCCCTGGTCCATCCGGCCGGGAGTTGGACTTATGAAGAGCTTCAGGCCCGGGCCGATGAATTCGGGCGGGGTCTGGCCGATTTTAAAACCGGCCCCGGCCATCTGGTGGCCCTGCTTGTGCCCCGAAGCCCCGGCTATCTGGCCGCCCTGTGGAGCGTGGTCCAAAGCGAGGCGGCCTATCTGCCGCTGGACGTGGCCTGGCCCGAGGGCCGGCTGGCCGATATTCTGGCCGATGCCGATCCGCACACCATAATCGTCGATCAATCCCTGGCCCATCTGGCGCAATATTTGTCGGCCCACCGCCTGGTAGCCGACGGCGGCGGGGCCATTGCAGCGACTCCGGGCCAGATCCGGGCGGCAACGCTTCCGGCGGAAACCGCCAATATCATTTACACTTCCGGCTCCACCGGCCGGCCCAAGGGCGTGCTGGTCCGCAAATCGAGTTTTGACGGTTTTTGCCAGTGGCACCGCGACTTTTATCAGGTCACGGAAAACGACCGTTCGGCCATGCTCTTCGGCCCGGCCTTCGACGCCGCCGCCTGGGGCCTCTTCCCGCTGTTTCTGGCCGGGGGCCAGGTGCATCTGCCGCCGGCCGAAACCCGGGGCGACGCGGTCCTGTTCCAGCGCTACTGCCGGGAGTGGGGGGTGACCCTGGCCAACGTACCCACGGTTCTGGCCGAGCAGTTCCAACTGCTCGACCCGCCGCCCGGCCTGCGCCTCCTGACCTGCGGGGGCGACGCCCTCAAGCGTTGGGAACCCCGGCCCTATAAGCTTTACAACGAATACGGGCCCAGCGAGACCACCATCATGGTCACCTGTCATCTGGTGACCGAGCCCGGCCCGCCGATACCCATCGGCCGGCCCCTGGCCGGGGTGCATTGTCAGATCACCGATGCCCAGGGGCGGGTGCGGCCGACGGGCCTGCCCGGGGAGATCCGCCTCAGCGGGCCGCAGTTGGCCCTGGGCTATCTCAACCGGCCCGAGGAAACGGCGCGGGCCTTTGTGCCCAACCTCTATGCCGGCGACTTCGGCTCGGAATACCGGCGCTGCTACCGCACCGGCGATCTGGGGCTGATGCGGGCCGACGGGGTTATCGAATTCCTGGGCCGCCTCGACGATCAACTCAGCCTGGCCGGTCACCGGGTCGAGCCCGGCGAAATCGAGGCCCGGATCATGGACCTGCCCGAGGTGGAATCGGCCGCTGTGCTGCCCCTGACCGACGGGCGCGGCGACGTCGACCTGGCCGCTTACGTTCTGCGACGGGCGGACGTGGCGGAAGCCGGACCTGATAGCGATCAGCTTTTGATTCAAAAAATAAGGGACCATCTGGAAGCGAAACTGTCGGCGCCCATGCGGCCTCGCTTCATCGTGCCCCTGGCGGCCTGGCCCCTGACGGCCAACGGCAAGCTGGACCGCCGGGCTCTGCCCGATCCCCGGCCGGCGGACCAAGAGGCCGGCGGGGAGGCCGAGCCTCCGGCCAGCGCCCTGGAAATGATTTTGGCCCAAATTTTTAGGGAAGTGTTGGGCCTGGATCAGGTCGGTCTGGATGACGATTTTTTCGCCCTCGGCGGCGATTCCATCAAGGCTGTGCGGCTGACCGCCCGGCTGGAGGCCTCGCTGGGCTGGTCGCCGTCGGTGGCCGACCTGTTGGCCGGGTCCACCATCCGTAGTCTGGCGGCCGCTTTGGCCGCCGATCAGAGCGGGTCGCTGCGGACCTTGATCCGTCTGCGCGGCGGGTCCGGCCCGGCCCTGGTGCTGGTGCCCACGGTGGGCGGCAGTATTCTGTGTTATCGCGATTTGCTGGACAGCCTCCCGCCGGGCCGGGCGGTCTACGCCCTCAATCCCCTTCTGGCCGAAGGGGCCGCAGCGGTGGAGGCGGCTCCGCCCGACCGGGCCCTGGAAAGCCTTATGTCTCAATACCGGCCGGCTCTCTTGGAAACTTTTCCCGATGGCGAGTGCCTCTTGCTGGGGCTGTGCATGGGCGGCCTGAGCGGCTGGGAACTGGCCCGGCAGATGCTGGAAAGCGGGGTCCGAGTCCGGGGCCTGGTGGCCGTCAACACCCGCACTCACCTGTTGACCGATGAAGAGGGTCGGGGCCGCCGACCGGAAGATATGGCGGCTCCGGGCGCGGAAGACATTGACCGAGTGATCGATTCCCAGACGGATTACGAAGGGCGGGAGCCGGTCCGCGATGAAGCTTTGAAGAGGCATGTCCGGGCCCAACTCCTGGCCTGGGGTCATTACCGGCCCGGCCCGGCCGATTTGCAGCTGGTGGCCGTCCGCCCGCGCGATCCCTACGGCCGGGAATACCTGCCTTTCGAAAACCGGCCGCTGGGCTGGGAAGAGCTGGCTCTGGGCGGCTTTCGCGAGGTTTTTCGACCCGGGCATCATTTCAGCCTGATGCAAAAACCGTTGGTGCCCAATCTGGCGGAGTTGGTGGAAGAAATTTTGGGCGAACCGAAAAGTCCGGCGGCTTCGACTGTGCCTCTCTCACCTATTCAGCGGTGGTATCTGGAATCCAAGGCCGGCGAAGGGTTTTTCCAGAGCGTGGTGCTGCAAAGCGACCGGCCCCGGCCGCCCGAGAGGTATCGGCTGGCCCTGGAGGCCTTGATTATCAACCATCCAATGCTGCGAGCCTTTTATCCGTTGGAAGACGGTTCCCGGGTGCAGCGGGTGGCCCGGCGGGGAAGTGTTGACTTCGCGGTGACCACGGCCGATGGCCTGGCCGCCGCGCTGGAAAAAATCTCCGGCCGCTTCCGGTTAGCCGCCGGACCTATGGTCCTGGCCGCTCTGGTCCCGGCCGAGGCGGGGGAGAAATCCGATCGGCTGGCTTTAAGGATTCACCACCTGGTGGTGGACGGGGTCTCCTGGCGGCTCATCGCCCTGGATTTCAACCGGGCTTTGGAACTGCTGGATCAGCTTGACCGGGACGGGGCCTCGCCACCCACGCCGTCGGAACTGGCCCCCAAGCTGCCGGGGGCTCTCCAGGCCGCCCGGGGATCGTTTGCCGGCTGGGTCACCCGCCTGGAGAAACTGGCTTTAGACCGGAATTTCCAGGACAGGGAAATAACATTTTGGCGGAACCGGCTGACGGTGGATTTGCCGCCGCTGATTGCTCTTTTGGGCGGCTCAGCCGATGGCCGGGAGATCCGGGGAGCCGGTTCCTATGCCGCCCTCCACCGGGAACTGGATGAGACCCGGACCAGAGCCCTGGTGGCCGCGTCCGGGCGGCGGGGCGGGGCCGGCCTCCAGGCCCTGATGCTGGCCGCCGCGGTTCGGGCGGCCCGGGATATGGCCGGGGCCAAGGGGCTGCGGGTGCTGCTGGAAGGCCACGGGCGGGAGAACCTGTTTGAGGACTGCGATCCCTCGGCCGTGGTGGGCTGGTTCACCAACCTGGTGCCGCTGGTCCTGTCCGGCCGGGACGACTGGGCGGCCGCGGTCCAGGAAGTGGCCGACTCCCTGGCCGCGCCTGGCTACAAAGGGCTGGGGTTCAGTCTGTTGCGCCGCCTGTCCGGTTTGGATTCGCCGCCGGATTTTTCGAGCCGGGCCGATTTGCTGTTCAACTATCTGGGGGAAGTGCCCGGCCCGTCCGGGCCGCCTCCGCCGCTGGCGGTGACCGGGCTGGGTCTGCCCGGCGACGTGCCGCCTGATCTGCCCCAGGAGGCTGATTTCTCCCTGACCGCCCATATTCAGGGCGGCCGATTAAAGACGGTTTGGGAGTGGCCCGAGGCCGCCTTGCCCCGGGCCCGCGTTGAGGAACTGGCGGAAAAATTCGAAAGGCGGCTGGCCGAGGCCGCCGGCGCAACGGCCGATGATGCTTGACGAAACGGAGCGGGTCGTCACTGTTTACGTCTCGGCCCTGCCGGCGGCTGACCCGGAGGCAGCCGAGCGGAAGCTGCGGCCGGTGCTGGATTTCCTGCCGCCTGATCAGCGCCGGGCTATTCTGGCCAACCGGCGGCCCGTCGACCGGGCTCTGCGGCTCCTGGCCCGGGCTTTACTGGCCCTGGGTTTGAACCAGGAAGAGGGGCTCGATCCGCGCTCGGTTCTGGGGCGGTTCCGGGTGGATGAAAAGGGCCGCCCCGGCTGTGGGGCGGCGGTTCTCAGCCTCAGTCACTGCGTGCCTTACGGGGTTTGCGCCCTGGCCCGGCCGGGCTGGACGGAGGGGCTGGGGGTGGATGTGGAAGCGGTCCGGCCGCTTGAAGCCGATGATTTCGGCAATGTTTTCAGCGGCGGGGAGCTGGAGGCGATCAAGTTGGCCGAGAACCGGGACGGGGAGTTGATTCGCCGCTGGACGGTGAAAGAAGCGGCTCTCAAAGCCCGGGGGCTGGGTTTTTCGGGCGATCCCCGTCCAATTTGCTCCGACCGGGGGGCGGAGGGGTTGGCGGTTGGCGGGCTGGTTTGGCGGCATCTGGATTTGGAGCCCGGCTTCCGGCTGACTGTGTCCGCCGTGAGCGACGGCGCTTTTGAGGCCCGGCTGCGGCGGCTGGAAATCGGCGATTATTTGAGACTGTTCGGCCCAGAGGGAGAAATAGTATGAACGGAACATTCAAAATTGGATTGATGTTGCTGCTGGTCTGCTCCCTCTACGGCTGCCGGGGCGAAGAAGCCTCAAATGCCGGCGAACCCGGCGGCGGCGGGCCGGCGGTCAAGGTGGTGACCCTCAAACCCACCGACCTGGTTCTGCGCCGGGAATACACCGGCTTTGTGGAAGGCCGCCAGGAAGTGCGGGTGCGGGCCCAGGTCGACGGCCTGCTCCTGAAAAAAAATTACCAAGAAGGGGCCTGGGTGGAAAAGGGCCAGGTGCTTTTCCAGATTGACGACAGCCGCTATCTGGCCCTGGTCGATCAGGCCAAGGCCCGCCTAAAGGGAGCCGAAACCCGCCGGGACTATGCCGAAAAAGACCTCGAGCGGGCCCGCAGCCTGATGGAGCGAAAGACCATCGCCCAGCGTGACTTAAACTCGGCCGAAACCGAATACACCAACGCGGCGGCGGCGGTCGAAGAGGCCGAGGCGGTTTTGAAGGAAGCCACCGTGCGTTGGGAGATGACCTCGGTGCGGGCCCCGGTGAGCGGTTACGCCGGCATGGCCGAGCAGATGGAAGGAGCCCTGATTTCTTCGGCTTCGGCCGAAGGCGGCCTCTTGACCAACATTTACGATACCAGTTCGGTCAAGGTGGTGTTCTCCGTGCCGGAAGCCCAGGTGCGCGGCATCCGCCGACTCCTGGCCGATTATGGCCTGACCCTGAATCCGGACCTGGAGGCGACTTTGCTGATCGACGCCAACGAGGTCTATCCCCATCCGGGGCACATGGAGTACGGCAACGCCTCGGTGGACCGGGCCAGTGGCACCATGCTGGCCCGGGCGGTGTTCCCCAACCCGGACAGGGAGCTTTTCAACGGCCAGATCGTGCGCATCCGCCTTGACCTTCTGCGCATCCCCGGCCGCCTGGCCCTGCCCCAGACCGCCGTGATGCAGAGCCGGGAGGGCCAGGCCGTGGCCGTGGTCGAAGCCGACGGCCAGGTTTCGTTCCAGCCGGTGGAGACCGACGGCCCGGTGGATTCTTTTTTCATCGTCAAGCCCGGGGGGCCGGTTCAGGAGGGGAGCAAAGTCATTATCGAAGGTTTCAGCAAGGTCCGCCCCGGCATGAAAGTCCAGGTGGTCGAGCCGGGGCCGGATAAAAGCGGGTCGGCCTCATGAAAGATTACCTGTTTCTCCGCCGGCCGATACTGGCCGTGGTCATCTCCGCGTTCATCCTGATTCTGGGGGGCTTGGGGCTGAAATCGTTGCCGGTGGCCCAGTATCCGGACCTGGTGCCGCCCTCGGTCACGGTCAGCGCCTTTTTCCCGGGGGCCGGGCCGGAGGTCATCGCCGACCTGGTGGCCGCGCCCCTGGAAGAAGCCTTGAACGGCCTGAACGACGTGTGGTACATGCAGTCCACCAGCTCGGCCGGCGGCACCATGAACCTGACCGTGACCTTCAAGCTGGGGATCGACCCGGAAACAGCGGCCAACCGGGTCAACATCAAGGTGCAGTCGTGCCTGTCCCAACTGCCGGAGGAAGTTCGGCGGATGGGGGTGAACGTGGTCTCCGGCGGCGGGGCTTTTCTCCAGATCATCACCCTGGTCAGCCCGGACGGCCGTTATGACAGCCTGTTTCTCAACAATTATTCTTCGGCCAACATCATTGATGCCCTGAAACGGGTGCCGGGGGTGGCCGCCGCCGACCCTTTGATTTCCGAAGAATACGCCATGCGCATCTGGTATGACCCCGGTCGGCTGGCCGCCTTGGGGATCAGCCCCCAGGATATAGCCGCCGCCGTTCGGGAACAGAACGCCCAGTACGCCGCCGGCACCCTGGGCCTGGAACCCGCGCCCCAGGCCGCCGGCATGACCTGGCTGACCAGCACCCGGGGCCGGTTCCATTCGGCCGAGGAATTCGCCGGCATCATCATCCGGGTGGACGAGAACGGCGAGATCACCCGCCTAGGCGACGTGGCCCGGGTGGTCCTGGGGGCGGCCGACTACAGTGTGCGCAGCCGGCTCAATGGCCAGCCGGTGGCCGGCGTCAGCATCTCCCTGGCGCCCGGGGCCAACGCCCTGGACACGGCCGCCGGCATCAAGGCGGCCATGGAGGAACTGAGCCGGGATTTTCCCCTGGGGGTGGAATACGACATCCCTTACGACGTCACCACCTTTGTGGAGTTGTCCATCAAGGAAGTGGTCAAGACCCTGGGCGAGGCCATGATTCTGGTGGCCCTGGTCATCTTCATCTTCCTGCACAGTTTCAGAGCGACCCTCATCCCCTGCCTGGCCGTGCCGGTGGCCATTGTGGGCGTTTTCTGCGGGCTGCGGCTGTTTGATTTCTCCATCAACCTGCTGACCCTGTTCGGGCTGGTCTTGTCCATCGGCATCGTGGTTGACGACGCCATCGTGGTTTTGGAAAACGCCGAACGTCTCATGAACGAGCGCCATCTGGACTCACGCCAAGCCACGGCCGAGGCCATGCACGAAGTGGCCGGTCCGGTCATCGCCATTGTCCTGGTGCTGGCGGCGGTTTTTATTCCGGTTTCCTACATGGGCGGGCTGACCGGCGAAATGTTCCGCCAGTTCGGCATCACCATCGCCTTGTCGGTGGCCATTTCCGGAGTGGTGGCCCTGACCCTGACTCCGGTGATGTGCGTGCGGCTGCTGAAGCCGGGGCATGAAAGCGGCGCGTTTTTCCAATTTTTGGAAAAGGGCCTGCACCAGCTGACCACCGGCTACCTGGCCCTGGTGCGGATTTTTCTGAACCGGCCCTGGTGGGCCATGTTCGGACTGGCGCTGATCCTGGCCGGCACGGTCGGGCTGTTTCGCCACGTGCCCCAGGGCCTGATCCCCGACGAGGACCAGGGTTATATCATTGCCGTGGCCAGGTTGCCGGAAGGGGCCTCCATGCTCCGCACCGACGCCACCCTGGAGGGCCTGCGTCTGGCCCTGGCCGACAACCCTAGCATGGATAAAATTCTCAGCATCGCCGGGCAGGACATCCTGACCGGGGCCGGCACTTTAGGCAGCTCCGGCACGGCCTTCATCATGCTCAAACCCTGGGACGAGCGGAGCCGGGCCGACCAGTCCTCTTTCGCCATCGCTGGCCAGGTTTTTGCCCAGAACGCCCGCCTGACCGACGGCATGGTGGCCGCCTTCAACCCGCCGGCCATCGTGGGCATGGGCACGGTGGGCGGCCTGGAAGGCTATCTCCAGAACCGGAGCGGAGCCGGCCTGGCCGAAATCGCCGCCGCCGGCGAGAAACTGAGCCGGGCCGCGTCCGGGCGGCCGGAACTGTTGGGCGTCAACTGCTCCCTATCCCTGGCCACCCCCACGGTGGAAGTGGTGCTGGATATCGACAAGGCCAAGCTGATGCGGGTCTCCCCGGCCGACGTCTACCAGGTTCTGTCCACGGGCCTGTCCGGCGGTTATGTCAACGACTTTGTCATGAACGGCCGGGTTTACAAGGTCACCATGCAGTCCGAGGCCCGCTTCCGGGCCCTGCCTGAGGATTTGGACAATTTCCACGTCCGCAGCGCGGAGGGAACCATGGTCCCCCTGGCCAACCTGACCACCAAGGTCATCGGGGCCGGGCCGGTCTCGCTGGTGCGCTTCAACGGCTTGCCCTCGGCCCGCATCTCGGCCCAGGCCGCGCCCGGCTACAGTAACCTCGAGGCCATGGCCGCCCTGGAACAGCTGGCCGCCGAAAACCTGACCAGCGAGTATGCCCTCAGTTGGAGCGGCACCTCGTTCCAGGAAAAAATGGGCGGCGGCACCAACTATCCGGTGCTGCTGCTGGCCCTGGGCCTGGTCTTCATGATCCTGGCCGTGCAGTATGAAAGCCTGATGCTGCCCCTGGCCGCGCTGCTGGCCGTGCCTTTCGCCGTTTTCGGGGCCCTGGCCACCATTTATGTGCTGGGCTACGCCAACGACGTCTACGTCCAGGTGGCCCTGGTCACTCTCATGGGGCTGTCGGTGAAAAACGCCATTCTCATCGTCGAGTTCGCCTGGGTCGAATACAAAAATGGGGTCGATGCCGCCCAGGCCGCCTACAACGCGGCCGCCATGCGCTTTCGGCCCATTGTCATGACCTCCCTGGCCTTTATCCTGGGCTGCCTGCCCCTGGCCCTGTCCAGCGGGGCGGGGGCGGCCAGCCGCAATGTTCTGGGCGGCTGCATCATCGGCGGCATGGTGGCGGCCACGGCCATCGCTCCGGTTTTCATACCGTCGTTTTTCGCCCTGTTCATGAACCTGAAAAAGGAGAAACGATGACCTTCAATCGCATTGGTGTGGTCGGCGCCGGCGTCATGGGCCGGGGACTGGCCCAGAGTCTGGCCTCGGTCGGCCTGGAGGTGGTGCTGGTGGATACCCGGGAGTATATTCTCACCCGGGCCCGGGAAGACATGGCCGAGTCCCTGCGCCTGTCCGGCCTGTTTCAGAAAGCCGCGACGGTCGATCCCGAAGAAGTCCTGGCCCGCATAACCTGGGCCACCCGGCTGGAAGCCTTGGCCGACTGCGACTTTGTGGTGGAAAACATCACCGAAAAGGAAAACCTGAAGGCCGAACTTTACCCCCATATGGATGAAATCTGTCGGCCGGAGGTCTGTTTCGCGGCCAACACCTCCGTGATTTCCATCACCCGCATCGCCTCCTGGACCAGGCGTCCCGACCAAATCCTGGGGATGCATTTCATGAACCCCGTGCCGCTCAAACCGATGGTGGAAGTCATCCGGGGCGTGCACACCTCCGACCAAACCCTGGACGCGGCCCGGGCGCTCCTGAAACAGATGGGCAAGAAAGCCATCGTGGTCCAGGATTATCCCGGCTTCGTCTCCAACCGGGTGCTGATGCCGACCATCAATGAAGCCGTCTGGCTGGTGGCCGACGGGGTGGCCGAGGCCGCCGCGGTCGACCGGATTTTCAAATCCTGCTTCGGGCATCCCATGGGCCCCCTGGAAACCGCCGACCTCATCGGCCTGGACACCATCCTGTTGTCGCTGGAGGGGTTGCTGGCGGCCTTCGGCGACCCCAAGTTCCGCCCCTGTCCGCTGTTAAAGCGGATGGTCGACGCCGGTTATTTCGGGCGTAAAAGCGGGCGCGGGTTTTATGACTACCAGGTCTGACCGGGGCCTCGGCTCTGTAGAGCCTTATTTGTCAACACACGCCCGTTTCGAGCCTATCTTATACATTGTTACGGTGAATGAATCATGAATGAACGAGAACTGATCCGCGAATTTGTTTTGGGCTACGTCAAAGACGACAGTCTGGAGGACGGTGAAAACATGTTTGAGCTGGGTTACGTCAATTCTCTTTTCGCCATGCAGCTGGTGATGTTTGTGGAAAAACGGTTCCAGATGACCATCAGCCGCGATCAGCTGCGTCTGGCCAATTTCCAATCCATCGACGCCATTGTGGATCTGGTCGGGCGGCACCGGAGCGTGACCACATGACCGGGCGGGAAACAGTGGACCGGGTCGAGGCCTGGGTCCGGGCCGAAGTCGAGCCCCACAGCAACGCCTGGGAGGAAGCCCAGGAGTTGCCGGCTCATATTCTGGACCATTTTGCCGAGGAAGGCTGGTTCGGGGCCGCCCTGGACCCCCGCTGGAGCGGGCTGGGGCTGACCGGGCCGGAGCTGGGCCGCTTCTGCGCCGCCCTGGCCAGGGGCAGCGTGTCGCTCCTGAGCATTTTCACGGTGCATAACATGGTCATCCAGGCTCTGGCCGGCTGGGGCCGGGAAGATCAGAAAGAGCAATGGCTGCCGCGTCTGGCTCAAGGGCGGCCCCGGGCCGCCTTCGCCCTCACCGAGCCCGAACGGGGCAGCGACGCGGCCAATCTGCTGTGCCAGGCCAAGCTGGATGGCGGTCAGTACGTGATAGCCGGGGAAAAGAAGTGGATTTCCGGGTCCGCCGAGGCCGGGCTCTTTCTGGTCATGGCCAAGGACGAGGAACTGGGGCTGGGGGCTTTTCTGGTGCCGGGTGATACTCCCGGCCTGTCCCGGCGGCCGATGCAGAATCTGCTCGGCTTTCGGGCCGCCGGCATCTGCGAACTGACCTTCGACAGCTGCCGCGTGCCGGAGTCGGCCCTGATCGGCCGGCTGGGCGCGGGTTTTACCTTTGTGGCCGCCCAGGCCCTGGACTGGGGGCGCTTTACGGTGGCCTGGGGGGCGGTGGGCCTGATGGAGGCCTGCCTGGAGGCTTCGGTCGCTTACGCCCGGCAGCGCCGCCAGTTCGATCAGCCCCTGCGGAAGCACCAGCTCATCCAGGCCCTGGTGGCCGACATGGCCACCGAACTGGCCGCCGGCCGGGCCCTGGCCGCCGAGGCGGCCCGGCAGCGCGACGAGCTGTCGCCCGATTCCATCATGACCACGGCCACCGCCAAATATTTCTGTTCCCGGGCGGCCTTGAAGGCGGCGGAAAACGCCCTGCAAATCCACGGCGGCAACGGCTGCGGGCCGGATTACCCCTTGGGCCGATACCTGCGGGACGCCAAAATCTGTGAAATCATCGAAGGCAGCAATCAGATGCAGCAGCTGATGATCGCCGCCGAAGCCTTTCGCGGGGCCGCCCGCCGGGGAAAGGAGCCGCGCCGATGAGCGGGCCGACGATCAAATGTTTGGTCTGGGATCTCGACGACACCATCTGGGACGGCGTTCTCCTGGAAGGCGGGGGCCGGTCCCTAAAGCCGGGGGTGTTGGAGACGGTCCAGGAGCTGGACCGGCGGGGCATTCTCCAGTCCCTGGCCAGCCGCAATGACCACGAAGCGGCCCTGGCCCGGCTGGAGGAATTCGGTCTGGCCGAATATTTCCTCTATCCCCAGATAAATTTCGGCCCCAAAAGCGACTCGGTAAAAATTATCGCCGAAAAACTGAACATCGACCTGGACACCTTTGCCTTTATCGACGATCAGGCCTTCGAGCGCTCCGAAGTGCGGTCGGTTCACCCGGCGGTGCGGGCTTTCAGCGACCGGGATCTGGCCTCCCTGACTGAACTGAAGTGCTTTTGCCCGCGTTTCGTCACCCCGGATTCGGCCCGGCGGCGACAGATGTATCAGACCGATCAGGAACGGGCCACAGCCGAGGAAAAATTTCAGGGCCCGGCCGAGGCTTTTTTGGCGAACCTGGAACTCAAATTCACTCTGGACCGGGTGGGGCCGGGCGACCTGGAACGAGCGGTGGACCTGACCGAAAGAACCCATCAGCTCAACACCACCGGCCTGACCTTCGACCACGACCAGTTGGCCGCGCTGACGCACTCGCCCGACCACCTTCTGGTGATCAACAGCCTGACCGACCGTTTTGGCGATTACGGCCGCATCGGCCTGTCGCTTCTGGATAAGAGCGGGGACCGCTGGGTGCTGAAACTTCTGTTGATGAGCTGCCGGGTCATGTCCCGGGGGGTCGGGTCGGCCATGCTGAACATCTGGGTCCGCCACGCGCTGGCGGCTGGCCGGGAACTGTACGCCGACTTCGTGGAAACCGACCGCAACCGGATAATGTATGTGACCTATTGCTTCGCCGGCTTTGAAGAGGTCGAGCGCCGGGACGGCCGCATCCTGTTGCGCCGGCCCGCCGCCAATCCGCCGGCCCTGCCGCCTTACCTCGGGGTGGAGTGTTCGATGCCTGGGTTTGATTTTTGAAAAAACTTCCACTCCCTGAAGGGGGAAACATCGCAGGGTGTTGATTATGAAAGATATCGGGTTTGTTTTTTCCGGAATCGGCACCCAGTGGCCGGGCATGGGGGCCGACCTCCTGGTCTCGGAAGAATCCTTCCGCCGGGGAGTGGAGCTGTTCGACGCGGCCTTCGCCCCCTTGGCCGGCTGGTCGACCCGCAGCCTGCTTCTGGATGACCGGGCCGATCTGGCGGCGGCCGAAGTGGCCCACCCCTGCATCATGGCCGTCGAGTTCGGTCTGTGGACTTTGCTTAAGAGCCGGTCGGTCGAGCCCGAGCTGGTGCTGGGCCACAGCGGCGGTGAAGTGGCGGCGGCCTGGGCGGCCGGCGTTTTGAGCGATCAGGACGCCGCACTTTTGACCTATCAACACAGCCGCCTTCTGCGGGCCCGCTGCCGGGGCCGGATGCTTCATCTGGCCCTGCCGGCTAAAACGGTTGAGGAACTGTTGCGGGGCGACGCGGATCGGCTGGCCGTGGCCGCCTACAATTCCCCCCATTCCTTCGTGATCAGCGGCGAGGAGGAAGCCCTGACGGCCCTGGCCGCCCGGCCGGAAGCTGTTGGTCGGGCTCGCTTTCTGTCGGTGGACACCCCCTTCCATTCCCCGGAGCTTCAGCCCCGCCTGGCTGAATTCGAAGCCGGTCTGGCCGGCCTGAACCAGCGCCCGGCGGCCGTGCCCCTGATCTCGTCCCTCCTCGGGCGCGAAGTGGAGGGGCCGGAACTGACGGCCGCCTATTGGCGGCGGCATATCAGCGAGCCGGTGCGTTTCGATCTGGCTTTTGAACGCGCTTTGCAACTGGGCTGCCGCCGGGTGGTGGAGGTCGCGCCCCACGCCGCTCTGCTGCGGGATATGAACGATCTGGCCGCCGCCGCCGGCGTTGAACTGTCCGCCGCGCCCCTGATGGTCCGGGGAGAAAAAGGTTTGAGCGGCCAGGACGAAGCCTGGCGGCTGCTCGGCGTTGGTCGCCCCCGGCCGGAGGCCGGGCCGAACCAGCTGGCCCAAAGCCTGGCCGGCCTTGATTTCCAAAGCCGCCGGGACCGGCTGAAAAAATTGATTCTGGATGAAGCTCTGGCCCTGGTAGAATCCGGCTTCACCCCGGAGCCTAGCTACCAGCGGGACCCGGCCGCCGTCCCCTTTCTGAATCTCGGGCTGACCTCCCTGACCCTGATGCGCCTGAAAGCCGCGCTGACCGCCCTGACCGGAGTGGAATTGTCCAGTTCCGCTCTTTTCAACCACAGCAGCCCTGAAGCCCTGGCCGATCATCTGGCCGCCCAGCCTCTTCTGGGGGGAGCCGCCGCCGACGGCCACCGGAGCCGGGCTCGGGCCGCCGCCGCCGATCACGAACCTCTGGCCGTGGTCGGGGTCGGGCTGCGTCTGCCCGGCGGGGTCCAGACCATGGAGCAGTATTGGGAGCTGCTGCGCGAAGGGCGGGACGCGGTGAGCCTGATTCCGGCCGACCGCTGGGATCGCGACCGCTATTACCATCCCGACCGCGAGGCTCCGGGCAAGATGTATACCCGCGAGGCGGCCTTCATCGACGCCCCCTTCACCGGGTTTGACGCCGGTTTTTTCAATATCGCCGGCCGCGAGGCCCGCCAGCTCGATCCCCAGCAGCGTCTGCTGTTGGAAATGAGCTGGGAGGCCTTCGAACAGGGAGCCATCAACCCGGCCGCCTGGCAGGGCCGCCGGGTGGGCGTCTTCCTGGGCCTGACCAATAATGAATACAGCCACGCCCACCGCGATTCCTATCACCGCGACCTCATCGACGCCTATTCCCTGACCGGCGCCACTCTGAGCGGGGCCTGCGGCCGTCTATCCTATTACTACGGGTTTGAAGGCCCCTGTTTTTCTGTGGATACGGCCTGTTCCTCCGGCCTGGTGGCCCTGAATCTGGCCTGCCAGAGCCTCCGGCGCGGAGAGAGCGACCTGGCCCTGGTGGGCGCGGTGACCCTCATGCTGACCCCGGATCTCCACATCTGCTTCACCAAGCTGGGGGCCGTCAGCCCCGACGGCCGCTCCAAGACCTTTGACGACCAGGCCGATGGCTACGGGCGAGGGGAGGGCGGGGCGGTGCTGCTGCTCAGGCGCCTCAGCGACGCCGAGCGTGATGGCGATTTGATCCTGGGCCTGATCCGGGGCGGGGCCCTGAACCAGGACGGCAAGAGCAACGGCCTGACCGCCCCCAACGGCCTGGCCCAGCGGCGGCTCATCGAGGAAGCCTTATGTGACGCCGGCCTTTCGCCCCACGAGGTGGACTATGTCGAGGCCCACGGCACGGGCACCGCCCTGGGCGATTCCATCGAGCTTGATTCCCTGGCGGCGGCCTACTGCACTGGGCGTGATCGCGGGCGGCCGTTGCGGCTGGGCTCGGTCAAGGCCAACATCGGCCACCTGGAACCGGCGGCCGCCCTGGCCTCCGTGGCCAAGGTGCTGGCCTGCTTCAAACATGGGGCCATCCCGGCCAATATTCATATCAAAACGCCCAACACCCGCTTCCCCTGGGCGGACTGGGCCCTGGAGGCCCCCACGGCCCTGACACCCTGGCCCACCGCCGACCGGCCCCGGCGGGCCGGTGTGAGCGCCTTCGGCTTCTCCGGGGTCAACGGCCACGCCATTTTGGAGGAATACCGGCCCGAACCGCCCCGCGCGGAACAGGAGACCCCTGACCGGCCGCTGTTCCTGACCCTGTCGGCCCGCGACCCCGGGGCTTTGCGGGAATTGGCCCGGACCGTGGCCGACCGGCTGAGGCGGGGCGGACGGCGGGAGGCGGCCGCCCTGTGCCGCAGCCTGGCCCTGAACCGGCCCCATTTCAACCAGCGCCTCTTTGCTCTGGCCGACGACCCGGCCGCCCTGGCCGACCGGCTCGAACAATCGGCCCGGGCGGCGGACGCCCAGGCCGGGCCGGCCAAACCCGGCCCCTTGGGCCTGATGTTCACCGGCCAGGGCTCCCAGTATCCGGGCATGGGGCGGGAGCTGATCGAGGCCTATCCGGTCTTCGCCCGGGAAATTGAGCGGGCCGCCGTCGTCCTGGCCCCCCTGGGAGTGGATTTGGAGCGTCTCCTGTCCCCGGAAATCAGCCAGGATGATTTGAACCGCAGCGCCTTTTCCCAGCCGGCCATCTGCGCCGTTTCCCTGGCTTTGTGGCGTCTGTGGGAAAGCTTCGGCCTGCGTTTCGATTCGGTTCTCGGCCACAGCATCGGCGAATACCCAGCGGCGGCGGCCGCCGGCTTGATGACGCAGGATCAGGCCCTGGCCCTGGTGGCCGAGCGCGGCCGCCTCATGGAAGAGACCCCGGCCGGGGGTATGCTCGCGGTCTTTGCTTCCCGGGCGGAGGTCGAAGAGGTATTGGTCACCCATCCAGAGGCGGTGGTGGCCGGGCATAACGCCCCCCGCAGTCTGACCGTCTCGGGGCCGGAGCTGGTCTTAGGCGAACTGGAAGATGATTTGCGGCGGAAGAATATTGGATTCAAGCGCCTCCAAGTCTCCCGGGCTTTTCACTCTCCGGCCATGAGCGAGGCGGCCGCCCGGTTCCGGGTTTTCCTGGAAAAGACCATACAGGCGACGGGTGAGCGGCGGGCGGAACCGTCCGATCTGTTGTTCATCTCCACCGTCACCGGAGGCCCGGTCCCGGGCGAAATTCCGGGCCCCGATTATTGGGCGGAGCAAATCACCCAGCCGGTGCTCTTCGCCGACGCCACGGCGGCCATGGCGGCCCGAGTCGGCCTGGCTTTGGAAGCCGGGCCGTCCTCGGCTCTGTCCGGCCTGGTCGGTCAAGGGGATACCGGTTTGACCGCCCTGCCCTCCCTGTCGCCCAAGGAACGAGCTTTGACAGCTCTTTTACGGACTTTAGGGCAATTATATGTTCGAGGATACAGCTTTGACTGGGAGGCCGTGTTGGCTCCGTTGGGCGGCGGCCGCGCCTCCCTGCCGGCTTATCCCTTTCAGCGGGAAACGTATTGGATGCCGGTCATCAATGAAATTCAAGGCTCCACCAGAGGGGCGGACGACGATCCCCTCGGCCGGCGTCGCCACAGCCCGCTTTTCGGCCCGGCCGCCGTCTTTGAAGCGGTCTATTCGGACCAGGGGCCGGGCTTCGTGCAGCAGCACGTTATTTTCGATCAGCCGGTGAGCCCGGCCGCCGGCCATCTGGCCATGGTGCTGGCGGCGGTGAAAAAATTGAAGGGCGCGGCCGCCTGCGACCTCCTGGAAGCCGAATTTCTAAGCCCCCTGGTGGTGGCCGCCGGACGGGCGCGCCTGGTGCAGGTCGTCATTGAAGCCCCCGAGGCCCCGGAAAGCGCTTTTCAGTTGGTCAGCCGGGCTTTTGCGGAGGACAAGGCCGGGTCCGGCGAGTGGCTGAGGCACTGCCAGGGCCGAATTCGTTTCGCCGCCACCCCGCCGCAGGTCGACCTCGACCCGAATCTCCGGCCTGAGGGACGGAGCATGAGCCCCGCTGATTTTTACCGGATTTTTTCCGGCCGGGGCTACAACCTGGCCGAAGGTTTTAGGCGCATCCGGAGCATCCACATTGGCGCGGACGAATGTCTGGCCGAGGTCCGGAGCGATTGGGGCGATCCCGCCCCGGCCGGCCAGGTGATTTATCCCGGCGCGCTCGATTCCATTTTGCAGACCATCATGCCCCGGATTATCGACGACAGTGTCAAGCTGATGAACAAGTCCACCAGCCTTTTCATTCCTCTGCACCTCAACCGGCTGACTCTCTGGCGGCCGGTGCCTGAAACGGTTTATTGCCGGGCCACCGGCCAATTTTCACCGGAGACCGGAGCCATCATCGGCCAAGTCACGGCCTACGACGCCCAGGGACGGCCGGTTCTGGCCATGGACGGGCTGTATTTCCGCCTGACCGACTACGCCACCCTCTATCGCCAGCTGCGTTCCGCCGACGATGAGTTTTATGAGGAAACCTGGCTTGAATACCAGCCCTCCGGCGGGTCCGGGACGGAGGCCCCCCTGACCGTGATCCGTCTGGATGAACCCGGCGGCCGGCCGTCGGAACTGAGCGGCGATTTGGCCCTGGTGTATTTGGGGACCGGGAGCGAACCCGACCCGGCCGAGGCGGATATCTCGGCCGTGGCGGAGGCCGTCAAGCTCATTCAAGGCTGGCTCAAAAGCGGCCGGGCCGGGCGGCTGTATCTGGTGACCAGGGGGACCCGCCCGACCCCGGGCGACCAGCGAATCATTTTGGCCGGGACCGGCTTATGGGGGCTGGGCCAGAGCTTCGCCCAGGAACATCCCGATCATTGGGGCGGGCTGCTGGACCTTCCGGCCGACTTTGACGACCGTGATCTGGTTTCGGTGACCGGCTACCTCCGCGACCCGGACCGGCCCTATCAGGACGTCATTCGCAGCGGCCGCCGCCTGGCTCTGGTTCTCGACGCCCTGAAACCCGCAGCCCGCGAGGCCGCCCCGGACTATAGCGGGACCCAGATCATCAGCGGCGGGTCGGGCTCCTTGGGCTTGACCCTGGCCGCCCACCTGGCCGATCGCGGCGCTCAGGCGATGATTCTGGTTTCCCGGCACGGCCCGGACGAGAGGGGCCAGGCCCGGATCGAGGCCCTGCGGGCCAACGGCCTGACGGTGATCGACCTGCGGGCCGACATCACCGACCGGGCGGCTCTGGCCCAGGCCCTGGATGATCTGCGGCCGACCGTGCCGCCCATAACCGGGGTTTTCCACGCGGCCGGCCTTTTGGCCGACGGCGTGCTGGCCGAGCTGGACGATGAGAAAATTCGACGGGTCATGTCGGTCAAGTCGGCCGGAGCTCTGGCTCTGCATCTGGCCACCCAGGGCGATTCCTTGCGGCATTTCGTTCTCTATTCCTCGGCCGCCGCCCTCATCGGCAGCCCCGGTCAGGCTAACTACGCGGCCGCCAATCATTTCCTCAACGCTTTGGCCGCCTCCCGCCGCCTGGACGGGCGTTCGGGCACGGCCCTGGCCTGGGGGCCCTGGGCCGATGGAGGCATGGCCACGGCCGACTCCCGGCGGGAGGAACACCTGGCCCGGCAGGGCCTCTTGAGCCTGAACACGGAAGAAGCCCTGGCCGCCCTGGACCGGACCGTCGACAACGACCGGCCGGTGGTGGGGGTCATGCGGGTGGATTGGCGGGCTTTCCTGGCCGCCCGGGGAGCCGACCGGGAGGGGATTTTCCGCCGGCTGGCCCCGCCCCCGTCGCCATCGGCCGCTGCGGACGGCCCCGGTTCGACGGCCGACCGTCCCTTGGCCGAGGCCTTCCAGGCTCTCCGGTCGGCCGATGTCTCGGACCCCAAGATGCTCATCAGTCCCTTAAAGGAAGTCGTGGCCGATCTGCTGGGTTTCAGTGACCCCGAGCGGCTCGACGCAGAAACGCCCATGGCCGAGTTCGGTCTGGATTCCCTGATGGTGGTGCAGTTGCGCAATCGGGTCAAAAAAGTTCTGGATAAACCGGTGCCGGTGTCGCTGGCTTTCGAATATCCGACCCTGGCCGCTGTGGCCGGCTGGATCGCCGCTTCGGCGACCGAAGGCCAGGGCGAAGCGGACCAGTCGGAACCGGCGGCCGCGATGAATCCGGATGACGTTCTGGCGGATATCGAAAGGCTGCTTAATGAATAGGGAAGACCAACTCAAGGAAGCCCTGCGTAGGGCCCAGGCAGTCATCAAGGACCTCCAAGGGCGCGCGGATCAGCGCCGGGAACCGATAGCCGTCATCGGTCTCGGCTGTCGTTTCCCCGCAGGGGGGCGCGATGCCGTGGGGCTGGAAGCCTTCCATGATTTCCTGATGCAAGGCCGCGACAGTGTGCGCCCGATCGGTCCGGAGCGGGCCGGCTGGCGGCTGCCCCCCGGCTCGGGAAATGACCCGACCCTGAACCGGGCCGCCTTTTTGGAGCGGGATTTTTGCGCGGCTGATTACGATTTTTTCCGCCTCAACCCGGCCGAAGCCCGGCTGATGGACCCCCAGTTTCATCTGATGCTGGAAACCGCCTGGCAGGCGGTGGAAAATGCCGGTCTGGCCCCGGCCGATCTGGCCGGCTCGGACACGGCGGTGTTTGTCGGCCGCAGCGGCACGGAATTTACCTTCGACCTGGTGGCCCGGGACCAGGGGAAAGATGACGATCCCTATACCCTGACCGGCAATATGGGCAGCTCTCTCTCGGGCCGGATAGCTTATTTTTTTGACTGGTACGGCCCGGCGGTGTCCGTGGAAACCGCCTGCTCCACCGGTCTGGTGGCCGTGATCCAGGCCATGGAGAGCCTGTGGTCCGGCCGGTCGGCCCTGGCCCTGGCCGGGGCGGTCAATCTTCTGGTCGGGCCCAGCCCCTCTCTCTGGCTCAAGGCCATGGGGGCCCTCTCCCCCAGCGGGGTTTGCCGGCCTTTCGGGGCCGGGGCCGACGGCTTTGTCCGGGGCGAGGGCGCGGCGGCCCTGCTGCTGAAGCCCTTAAGCGCGGCCGAGCGCGACGGCGACCGGATCATCGCCCTCTTGGCCGGGGGGGCGGTTGGCTCCGACGGGCACAGTGCCGGTTTCACCGTGGGCAGCGTCAAGGCTCAGCGGCGGGTCATGACCCGGGCCCTGGCCGAGGCCGGGCTCAACCCGCTGGAGGTGGCCTATGTGGAAACCCACGGCACCGGCACTTCGGTGGGCGACCCCATCGAAGCCGAAAGCCTCCTGGCCGTCTACGGCCGGGAGCGCCCGGCCACGGCTCCGCTACTGATAGGCTCGGTGAAAAGTAATTTAGGCCACCTCGAAGCCGCCGCCGGTTTGGCCGGCCTGGTCAAGGCCATCGGGGCGGTCAAATTCGGTCAGTTGGCCCCGAGTCTTCACGCCGGAGAGCTGACTCCCCTGATCGACTGGGCCGACTCGCCCCTGGAACTCAACCGCTCGGTCCGGTCTTGGCCGGCCGGGTATGCCCGGAAAGCGGCCGGGGTCAGCGCTTTCGCCATTTCCGGCACTCTGGCCCACCTGATCGTGACCGAAGCGCCGGCCGAGAAGTCACCAGAGCAGCCTCTGGCGGAGCCAGGTGCGGATCGTTCGCTGATCATGTCCGCTTTCGATGAGGAAACGCTGCGGCAAACGGCCGCCGACTGTCTGGATTCCCTGGCGGCCGGCGTTGATTTCGGGGCCATGGCCGAGGCCGCCCAACGGCGGGTTACCGGTCCCGAACGCCTGGTGGTCACGGCCGCCGACGGCCCGGAAGCCGCCTCGGTCATCCAGAGCGTTCTGGAAGGCCGGGTCAAGCGCAACGCGGCCCGGGGCCGGGTTGAGCCGGACAACGGCGGGGTGCTGTTCATGTTCAGTGGCCAGGGGTCCCAGGCCCCGGGCATGGGCCGGGAGCTGTACGGCCTGTATCCGGTTTTCCGGCAAATATTGGATCGCTGCGAAGATGCCGCCGCCCCGCGCCTGGGGCACTCCCTGCTGGAAGTCATGTTCAGCCCGGGCGACACCCGCCTCAACCAAACCCAGGTGACCCAGGCGGCCATCTTCGCCCATCAGGCCGCGCTCACCGCTTTATTGGAAGCCCACGGCTGCCGCCCAGCGGCGGTCATGGGACACAGTATAGGCGAATACGCCGCCGCTGTGACCGCCGGGGTTTTTTCTCTGGAAACCGGGCTGGACCTGGTTCTGACTCGCGGCCGGCTGGCCCAAGAGTTGGAGGCCGAGGGAGCCATGGCCGCCGTGCTGGCCTCGGAAGAGGCGGCGGGCGAGGTTTTAGGAAAATTTCCCGGGCTGGGGATTATCGCCGTAAACGGGCCCGGGACGGTGACCGTGGCCGGCGAAAAAAATCAGTTGGCCGCCGCCTTGGATGAAATGCGCCGGCACGGCCTCGATAGCCGGCCCCTGCCGGTGTCCCAGGCCTTTCACTGTCCGCTGGTGGAGCCGCTCCTCGAACCTTGGGGGAACCATCTCCGCGCCAAGGGATTCAGCGCCGCCCAACGGCCCTTCCTGTCGACCCTGACCGGCGATTACCTGGATCGGCCGGATCAGGACTGGCCGGCCTATTTTGTGGAACAGACCCGGCGGCCGGTAAAGTTTTATCAGGCCCTGCTGGCCGCCAGACAGTCGGTGGCCCTGGAGATCGGTTCCGGCCCGACCTTGACCAGCTACGCCCGCCAGATTCGCGACGACTTCACCTGGCTGTTCGCCCAAAGTCCGGGCCGGGATCACCGGCAATATCTGACGGCGTTGGCCGGGCTTTTCAGCCGGGGCCGGTCGACCGGCGTGGGCAACCCGCCCCGGAACGGCCCCCGCCGGCCGGAAGCCATGCCCCCGACCCGCTTCCGGCCGAAACCGCTGGACATCCCCGGCCTGGCTGACACGCCGCCCGAAACGGCCGCTCCCAAAGTGGAGGAGCGATTGGACTCCGTCTTAGCCGAGCCGCCCGAGCATCACCATTGCTGTGGCGGAGCCAGGCCCCTCCGGGGTCTGGATCAGCCGCCCACTCAACCGGTTCAGGGCCCGGCTGGCAGGTCGGCGACCATCGCGCTGGCCAAAGAACAGTGTGAGCGATTCAAGCAATTGTGTATAATGCAGATAAAGCAGCTCCGCCCCGAAAAAATTTCGCCGGGCATGGGAGATGGTGACCAATAATGCAAGTCCGTTTTTTGTTATGCCTGATCGCCAAAACCGGGCCGGACCGCCGGGCCCTGATTCTGGCCTCCATCGGGGCGGGCCTGCTCCAGGGGATTTTGTTGTATTCCATCAGCCGGGCCATCGAGGAACTGGCCGACCTGGGCACCCTGACCCTGGCCACCTTCATGCTGTTCGGGCTGGCCCTGACCGGGCTCTACAAATGCCTGGACCAGGCCATGAACATCAGCGCCAAGGTGGGCCGGGAACTGGTCACCGGCCTGGAACTCCGCATCACCGAAAACCTCAGCCGGGCCGACTACCACGGCTTTGTCGGGCTCAATCCGGCCCATATCTATGAAGCCATTTCCGGGAGCAAGGATATTGTCAACGAAGCCTCCATTCTACTGCCGATTTTTATTTCCAGTATGGCCATGCTTTTCTGCTCCCTGTGTTTCGCCGCCTGGATCTCGCTGGTGGGCTTAGGGGCGGTGCTGGCGGTCATGGCCCTGGCCGCCATGGTGTTCGCCCGCAGCGACAAGCTCTTCGTGGGGGCGTTGTTCGAATATCGCCGCGAAGTGGAGACTTTTCAGAACTCCCTGAAAGACGTGGTGCTGGGCTTCACCGAATTGAAGATGAATGAAAAAAGACGCGCGGCTCTTTTTCAGGAAATCGTCAATCCCTTGCGGGAAGAGGTCATGGCCGGCCGACGCAAGGCCGACGGCTTTCGGGTGCAGAACACGGTCATGTACGGCCTGATGGCCTACGCCCCCGTGGCCGCCCTGTTGTTCATCCTGCCGCTGACCCACCTGGCCACCCTGACCGAGTGCATCAAGATCGCGGCCATCACCATGTTCAGCACCATGCCCCTGATCGGGCTCTTGTCTTTCATGCCGCTCGCGGCCCGGGCGGCTTTCATCGTCAAGGGACTGGAAGACTTCGACGCCAGCCTGGCAAGCTTTCGCGACGAGGAGGGCGGGAGCCAGAAGCCAGCCGGCGATTTTAAACGGATCAGCCTCCCCCAGGGCGCCTTCAGGTATCACGACCCCAACGGCGGCTCGGGCTTTACCTTGTCCGTGAAGGATTTTTGGCTTGATCGCGGGGAACTGGTCATCCTCAGGGGCGGCAACGGCAGCGGCAAAAGCACTTTCATGCGGCTTCTGGCCGGCCTGACCCGGCTGGATGACGGCGACATTCTGGTGGATAGACTTTCGAGCCGGGAAATGGGTTTCCAGAATTACCGGGCCTTTTTTTCGGTTCTTTTTCCCGACTTCCATCTCTTCAAAGGCTTGTATGGATTGGACATCAGCCCCGACCGGGTCCGGGCCGAACTGGCCCGGGTCGCTTTGGACAAAAAAGTGGAAATCAATGACCGGGGCGATTTTTCCACCATCAATCTCTCCAGCGGCCAGAGCAAACGCCTGGCGCTGGCCTGCGCCATCATGGAGGACCGGCCGGTTCTTTTATTCGATGAAGTGGCGGCCGATTTCGACCACCACTTCAGAGAAATGTTTTACCGTAAGCTTTTGCCGGAGCTCAAGGCCTCCGGCCGCACCATTTTGGTTATCTCCCACGATGAACGGTATTTCGACGTGGCCGATCGGGTGCTGACCCTGCAATATGGAGAGTTCGTATGACCGCCGCCCGGCCGCGCCCACTTCTGTTTCTGCTGGCTCATGCCGGCGGCAGCGCGGCGGTGTATCAAACCGCCTTTAAAAGATTGTCCGCCCAATTTGAAATCGTGGCCCTGGAACTTCCCGGCCACGGGCGGCGCATCAACGAGCCCCTGCTGACCTCCATGGAACTGATGGTGATCGACCTGCACCGGCAGGTCGAAAGAGCCCTGACCACCGAGCCTGACTATGTGATCTTCGGCCACAGCCTCGGCGGCCTGGCCGCTTTTCTGCTGGCCCACGAAATATCGGGCCGGGGCCTGCCGCCCCCGGCGCGTCTGGTTATTTCCAGCGCTTGCGTCCCCGGGTCGCATCGGGTCAATCCGGCCCTGCTGGCCCTTTCCGACGCCGATCTGTGGCGGGCCAGCGCCGATTATTTCGGGGCGCCCAACCGCGAGGCCCTCGACTCCGAGGAATTGATGCTCCTTTTCACGCCGATTCTGCGGGCTGATTTACAGGCGGTTCTGGACTATAAACCCCGGGGCGAGTTCACTCCCCTGGATGTCCCCCTGGCCGCCGTATTCGCCGAAGGCGACATTGTCGGGCCGGAGGATATGAGCCGGTGGCAGTCGTTCACCCGCCCGCCCCTGGTCGTCAGCAGGCTGGCCGGCGGCCATTTCCATCCTCTGGTCAACCCGGCGGCGGTGGAAGAGTTGATTTTAGGACATGACTCCGGGATGAGGACGCCATGATACAAAAATTGTTTTACGCCGCGCCGTGGATATTGCTGGGCATCCTATTAATCTTCATCGGGCTGGCCCTGATGGGGCCGTCCCAAAAAACCGCCAACCAGAGCGTGTCGATGGAACAGCTGAGCAAGGTCTATGAGCATGTTGAAAAAGTCCACGCCTCCAGCCTTGCGCCCCACCTGGCCGAAGTGGTCCAACGGCGAGTGGATTGTTTCGGAGCCTCGCCCATGGAGCGCCTCGATGGGGTCTGCCATCTGAATTATCTCAATGCCATCCTGGAAGTCGGACGTACGGAAGTTCAATCCGCGCCGAAGGTCGGCGACTTTTTAATCAACGTCAGCCTGTGCCCGGTGGTTTACAGCGTGTGCATGGGGGAAAAGGCCGAACAGAACTGCCGGCGGATCGAAGGCGAAACCGTCTGCGGCTCCGCGCCGGACAACGGCCCCAAGTGCGCCGCCATGGAGGCCCGCTGCATCGACAGCGTTCTGGATGCCTATTGGCGCGGCGCCCCGGTGGATATTTACGGGTCGCCGATTTTAATTCGCACGGAATCATTTAATCACGCGCGTGTTCCTTAAGCTTTGAGCGTCCCGCCGTGGTCAGTATTGTGACCGGTTCCGCCCTTATTCGCCTGAGAAATTTTTGCGCTTTTGTTGGACAGGATTGATGAACCAATGCCGCGTATGATTTTGAATGTGGATGCCCTGGCCCACAATTCGCGAATGACCGCCCGCTACTCCGCCGACTGGGGGGTGACGCTGCTGCCGGTGCTGAAAGGTATCGCCAGCCATCCGGAAGCGGTGAAAGTGCTGAGGGCTAACGGCTTTTACCGCTTCGGCTTTGCCGAGCCGGACGAGCCGGCCCTTTTTGGCGCCGCCGACTTGCGGCCCGACCAGCGGGTTTTGATTCAACTGACGCCGCTGTCGCGGGTCCGGGAGGTGGCGGAGGTTTATGGACGAACCTTCCAGGCCGCGCCGGAAATTATGGCCGCCCTGGACGAGGCGGTCGGGGGAGGGGGTCTGCCGCCCCGTGAAATAGTCATCATGGTCGATTTGGGCGACGTCCGGGAAGGAGTCGGGGAAGCCGAAGTCGGCCCGGTTCTGGATTTCGCCCTTGGCCTGAAGAACCTTAAAGTCGCCGGTTTGGGCACGACCATGGCTTGTCTCAGCGACTGCCTCCCGCCCCTGTCCAATCTGGCCGGGCGTCTGAACAAATTGAAGGAGCTGTTTGAAGCCAAGGGCGTGGCCGAGCCGGTCGTCAGCGTGGGCGGCTCATTTTTCTGCGGCTGGCTGGCGGAAAATCCCGCCGGTTCGATTACCGAACTGCGTCTGGGTGATCCCTTCATTCTCGGGGAAGATATTTACCGCCAAGCCGCCCTGCCGGGCGGGCCTTTTCGGCAGGACGTCTGCGAATTCGTCGCCGAGGTGGTGGAGATACGGGACCGGGAAATAGGGCCGGAGTCCGAAAGCGAGTGTCTGCATCATCTCGACGGGCAGGCCCGGGTGCTGCCCGGGCCCGTCGGCCGCCGCCGCCGGGCCTTATTGGATGCGGGCCGCTTCCACATCAGCCTGGGCGGCATTCTCAGTTCCGAGCCCCTGATTCTCGGCCGGTTTAAATGCCATCTCCAGGGGGCGGTAATTACCGGAATCACCGCCGGCTACCTGGTGCTGGACATCACCGATTGCCGCCAGCGGGTTCAGGTCGGTCAGCACATATCGTTCCATCCTGGTTATTGGGCCATGGCCCGGGCCTTCCGCAATCCGACCACACTCATCAGCGTCAAGCAAGACGAGCCAAAGCCCGCCGGCCTACCCTCCAACTGATGAGGGGATGTTTCATACCAGACGTGTCCAAAATAAATTAGGTTCATCCGGCCGAAGCGTACTTTTTACTGAGAATGGTGAATACGCATCCCCCGTTTCCCGGCGGCGGCGCTGGCTCGTTGGGCGGCCCCACCGCCGCCGGGAAACTCCTTGGGTAGCAAGGCATCGTGGCTTGACTTT
>JAVBQN010000038.1:0-60400 GCA_031549025.1 Candidatus Adiutrix sp.
CCGCCCTGGCCTCCGCCGCCCTGGCCGCCGCCGCCGCCCTGGCCGCCGCCGCCGCCCTGGCCGCCGGGCTTGGCCTCGGCCGGCTTCTGGCCGGCCAGGGCTCCGCCCGCGGCCTGGACGCACTTATGGCACCACCGCCCAAACTCCTTGAGGTAGATGGACAGATTCAGCAGGCACACGAAAAACAGCAGGTATACGACCACCCGCAGCCCGGGCGTGCCCGCCCCGGTCAGCAGAAACACCCCGGCCGCCCCGCCGATAAAGGCGGTGACCATCTGCACCATCCAGAGATAGGTCTTCACCGGCCCTCATTCAAAATGGCGCCAGGTCCACAGCACCCGGCCCAGAACCCGGATTTCCCGCGGATGGCGGTACATCGTCGGATAGCGCTCGTTGGCCACTTTCAACGCCAGACGATCCTGCTCCCGACCGGCCCATTCCAATTGGCGCACCACGCCCAGACCCTCCTCGAAGTCACAGCAGATCACATACAAATCGTTGTTTTTGATCCGCCGATAATCGTTCTGCTTCAAATCCACCAGGATAAACCCGCCCCGGCTGAGGGTCGGCTCCATGGCCTCGTCGTCCACCCCGAAGGCCCGGAGTCCCCAGGGGTTGCTGCGGCCCACGGTGGGGCCGTGGATCATCACGGGGCTGTTCTCCACCTCGTTGGTCACCGGAATCAACCCCCCGGACCCCGGCGCCAGGCGCATGTTCTCCGAATACGGCACCCGGAAAAAATCCGCCAGGGACTCGTCCACCAGCGAGGGCGGCTCCGGCGCCGGAATCTCCCGGCCTTCCAGGAGGGCCTTGCCCACTTCCAGAAAATCCTCGTAGCGGCGGCCGGCAAACCCCAGGGCCGCGGCCAGGGCTCTCCGCGTGGCCTCCGACCCGCTGTCGCGGCCCTTGACAATATTGTTGATGTACGACGTGCCGATACCGGAATCACGAGACAGACGAGCCTGGGCGCCGCGCTCCTTCACCGCGTCCAACAGGGCCGCCCGAAAGTATTCATCAAAGTCAGCCATCATTGACCTTCTCTTTCCTCTCTTAATTGTTTTTTTAGATACTTTTAAATAATAAAAAATCGGTTGTCATCAGAGCGCTTTTCGGTTTAAAGGTCCTGGACATAAAGGGAAAAGCGCCCGGATGTTTTGGCGTTTTGCTTAATTTGTATATGACATTTAAATCGCAAAACGCTCCAAATACAGTATTTCAGCCCAGAAAACAAGGACCATCAACTCAACCAAGACAGGGCCATACTTCGTCCTCCCGCGGCCCGGATCAGTGTTTCAGTTATTGACTTTGGTAAAACCCCTCACTTGGGGCCCAGCCTCCCCAATGAATTCCCTGCTTCATTATATAAAAAATTTACAAATATTCAATAAAGCGGCCGAGAAATTTCGGCCGCCCGGGCCTAACCGACCGAAATACAACTATTTTTTTATGCCGGTCAGAATCCCGCAGCCCGGCGGCAGGGGAGCTGCCAGGCGCCGGACGTCCGCCAGGCCCGCCCCGGTCATCATGGCCGTGATCTCCGCCTGGCTGTAGGCCTGGCCGCCGGGGGTCTGCACCAGCATGTTGAGGCTGAACAGGGCCGGCTGGGCCGGGCCGCGCCGGTCGTCGTCGAGGATGAATTCCTGCACGGCCAGGAGGCCGCCCGGCGCCAGGGCCTCGGCCCCCCGGCGGACCAGCCGGGCCGCGTCGGCCGGGGTCTCCCCGTGGAGCACCTGGGACAGCCAGGCCGCGTCGAAGTTTTTCGGCAAATCCGTGGTGAGGAAATCGCCGCCCACAAAGTCCACCCGGCCGGTCAGGCCGTAACGGGCGATGGTGGCCCGGGCGAATTTCTCGGTGGTGGGCTGATCGAAGACCGTGGCCGTGAGGTCGGGCCAGCGCTTGCAGAAGTGGATGGCGTAGGTGCCGGGGCCGCCGCCGAGATCCAAAAGGCGCCGGCGGCCGGTGAGGTCCAGGGCCTCGCCCACCAGGTCGGCCTGGAGGCGGGCCACGTTGAACATGGCCATGAGGAAGGATTCCCGCTGGTCCTCGTCCTCGGTGTCCTGGGTGGCCTGGTCCGCGGTCTGGGTCCCGGTGCGCACGGCCCGGTCCAGGCGGCTCCAGCCCGGGACGAGGTGGGCGCCGTGCCGGACCATGTAGCCGAAATACTCGTCGGAGCGGGTGGAAAGGTATCGGCGGGAGGATGGGGTCAGGCGCAGCCGGTCGTGGTCCCGGTCCAGAAAGTTCAGGGCGGCCAGGGCCGTGGCCAGCATGTCCAGGGCCCGGCGGTCGCAATCCAGGCGGCCGGCCAGTTGCTCGGGGGTGAGGCCCTCCTCACCGCCGTCGTCGAGGGCGGTGAAGAGGTCCAGTTTCACGGCGGCCTGAAGGGTCAGGGTCGCCCAGAGGCGGGTGTTGAGCTGAAAAATATCCGCCGGGGTCCAATCGCGTTCGAACATGGGAGCCTCCTGGTTTGGAGGCCGTATCCCGCCGTCGCTTCGTTTCTCCCGATCGGCGCGCCGACGCGGCGCGGTATGTCGCCGGAAATCGCGCTCACCAGGCGCGAAGCGCACCGCCGGGAGGAAACACGAGATGGCCTGGGAAACGGCTTCCGGTCATGATTACTGGTCGTCGTCGTCGTCGGTGATCTGGAGTTCGTCGGCCTCCATGTTGGCCAGATCCTCGAAGCGGATGTCCAGGCCGACGATGCCGACGATGTCGTCGCTGTTGTCGCGGATGGGGCCGCTGACGGTGATGCACAGGGCCCCGGTGAAGCGCGAGGTGTAGAAATCGGTGACGTGGATCTTGCCGTCGTCCATGGGCCGCACATACCAGATGCGGTCGGAGAGGTTGGCCCCCACGTCGTAGATGGTCACGTTGGCGAAGCGGGCCTTCTCATGCAGGGACACCACGTTGCGGGTGGTCTTGACCCCGGTGGCGTCGGTGACGTACATGAACTGGAGGAAGGGGATCTCGGTGACCCACTTCTCCATGGCCGCCTCCTGCCGGGCCGGGTCCATGGACCGCATGTCCGGATTTTCCAGCATTTCGGCCATGAGGTCCTGGGCCAGTTCGCGGGCCTTGGCCTTCAGGCGGTCGAACTGGGAGATGAAGCACTGCGGCAGGTAGTGCCGGGCCAGGTTTTCCAATTCGCGGTTGGACATGCTGGTCACGCGGCCGGTGGCGTATTCCCTGGCTATCGCCTTGTTCATCTTGATGACGCCGGGGTGCCGTTTGTCGAGGGCGTTTTCGCCCGTGCGGCCCAGGCGCTGGTTGAGCCAGTGGGCCACGCCGGCCGCGCCGGACTTGTCGTTGATGGAGATGGCCGGGGGCCGGCCCAGAATCCTGGCCGTGTCGAAGATGTTGTAAATCTCCTCGTTCTTCAAAAGGCCGTCGGCGTGGATGCCGGCCGAGGTCACGTTGAAATCGCGGCCCACCAGCGGCTGGTAGGACGGGATGCGGTGGTTGACCTCTTTTTCGAAATAGCGGGCCATGTCGGTGATGGCGGTCAGGTCCATGTCGGCGGCGGTGCCGGTCAGGGCCGCGTATTCCACCAAGAGGGCCTCGAGGGGCGTATTGCCGGTGCGCTCGCCGAAGCCCAATAAGGTGCTGTTGATGGAGCCCAGGCCGTAGAGCCAGGCCGTGGAAGCGTTGATGAAACCCTTGTGGAAATCGTTGTGGCCGTGCCATTCCAGGTCGGCCCCGTCATAGCCGGCCTCGTCGATGAGGGCCCGGACCAGTTTCCCCACAGACCGGGGAAGGCCCGCGCCGGGATAGGTCACGCCCATGCCCATGGTGTCGCAGAGGCGGATGAGGACCTTGGCGCCCGACTCGTCGGCCACCTCTTTCAGCTTCTGGGCGAAGGGCACCACCAGGCCGTAGATGTCGGCCCGGGTGACGTCCTCGAAGTGGCAGCGGGGGGTGATGCCCTGGGACAAGGCTTCCTTGACCAGGGCCAGATAATTTTCCACGGCCTTGGCCCGGGTGAGGCCCAGCTTGAGGTAGATGTGGTAGTCGGAGATGGAGGTGAGGATGCCCGTTTCGCTCAACCCCATCTGCTTGACCAGTTCCAGGTCCGCGGCCACGGCCCGGATCCAGCTGGTGACTTTGGGGAATTCCAGGCCCAGGTCGCGGCAGGCGTCCACGGCCTGGCGGTCCTTCTCGCTGTAGAGAAAGAATTCCGATTTGCGGATAATGCCCCGGGGGCCGCCCAGGCGGGCGAGGAACTGGAAAATCTTGACGATCTGGGGCACGGTGTAGGGCGGCCGGGCCTGCTGGCCGTCGCGGAAGGTGGTGTCCGTGACCAGAAGTTCGCGGGCCGGGGCCAGGGCCGGCTCGGCGCCGTCGAAGGTGATGCGGGGCACCTCGGAGTAGGGGAAGGTGGCCCGGAAAAGTTCGGGGTCCCGGCGCTCGACGACTTCAAACCGCCGCCGCATGGTCTCCGTATTGGAAATGAGGATGGAATCCTTACCGATCATGTTTTCTCCTTGCCCACCTGGGCGGTCGACCTGAATCCAATTCTCCGTCAAGACCGCGTTACCGGCCAATCGTCCGGCGGCCGGGGCCGGTAACACTTCTCCGGGCGGCCGCTCTCCCGACCGCGCCGCCTGTAACGGCCTCGGCATGCAAACGTTCACGTCGGCGACGCGGCCGGGGCCCAACGCGTCCGCCCTGCGAAGTGTTACCGCCCCCGTCCGCCTGCACCCTGTCCTTCGCGAGGAAAAAAAACAATAGAACTGGAAGCGTCCCCGCTCCCGGCACCCCGCCGCACACTTTTTCCAGATGCCCCGGTTCTGGGCTTAGCGGAGTCTGCCCTGAACCGTACCATTTCCCGCCGGTGCGGGCGCTAGGCCGCGTTTCACTTCTTTCATTACCCCCTGAAGGAGCCCGGTTCCTCCGGGCTCCGCCGGGTCCAGGGTGAAACCCTGGCGCAGGGCGCGGGGGCGCGGAGCCCCCGCTGCTTTTCCAAATCGCCCTTTACCTCAACTCTTCTTCACTTCCACCCGCAAGCCCAGTTCCATGAGCTGCTTTATATCCACGGGGCCGGGGGCTTCGGTCATGGGGCAGGTGGCTTTTTGGGTTTTGGGGAAGGCGATGACGTCGCGGAGCGAGGGCGCGCCGGCCAGGAGCATGACCAGGCGGTCGAGGCCGAAGGCGCAGCCGCCGTGGGGCGGGGCGCCGAAGGCCAGGGCGTCGAGGAGGAAGCCGAATTTCTCCCGGGCCTCTTCCGCGCCGAGGCCCAGGGCCTGGAAGACCTGGCTCTGGACGTCGGGCCGGTGGATGCGGATGGAGCCGCCGCCGATTTCGTTGCCGTTCAGGACCAGGTCATAGGCCTTGGCCCGCACCCGGGCCGGGTCGGATTCCAGGTGGGCCAGGTCCTCGTCGCGGGGCGAGGTGAAGGGGTGGTGCATGGCCGCCCAGCGTTTGCCCTCGGGGTCGTATTCGAACATGGGGAAGTCGGTGACCCAGGTGAGTTTGAATTCGCCCTCGGGCACCAGGCCCAGTTCCTGGGCCACCCGGCTGCGGACGTGGCCGAGCACGGCGGCCACGATGGGCGCGGCGTCGGCGGCGAAGAAGATGACGTCCCCGGCCTCGGCCGCGAGGGCCCGGGCCAGGGCGGCCTTTTCGTCCTCGGTGAGGAACTTCGCTAAAGGCCCCTGCCAGCCTTCGGCGGTGAGCTTGATCCAGGCCAGACCCTTGGCGCCCATGGTGATGGCGAAGGCCACCAGGTCGTCGAGCTGCTTGCGGGAAAACGAGGCCGCCCCGGGCGCGCGGAGGCCCCGGATGCAGCCGCCCCGGCCGAGGGCCTCGGCGAAGACCTTGGCCTCGCTCTGGGCCAGCACTTCGGAGAGCTCCACGATTTTCAGGTCATAGCGCAGGTCGGGCCGGTCGTTGCCGTACCACAGCATGGACTGGCCGTAGGTCAGGCGCGGGAAGGGCCGGGGGAGGTCGATGTTCAAGGCGCCCTTGAAGACGGCGCAGATGTAGCCCTCGAGCATGGCCATGACGTCGTCCTGCTCGACGAAGGACATTTCCAGGTCGACCTGGGTGAACTCGGGCTGGCGGTCGGCCCGCAGGTCCTCGTCGCGGAAGCATTTGACGATCTGGCAGTAGCGGTCGAGCCCGGCCACCATGAGGAGCTGCTTGAAGAGCTGCGGCGACTGGGGCAGCGCGAAGAACGAGCCCTGGTTGACGCGGGAGGGCACCAGGTAGTCGCGGGCGCCCTCGGGCGTGGACTTGGTCAGGACCGGCGTCTCGACCTCGAGGAATCCGTTGGCCGCGAAGTATTCGCGCGTGAGCCGCGCGACTTCGTGCCGGAGGATGAAATTTTTCAGGACCGTGGGCCGCCGCAGGTCGAGGTAGCGGTATTTGAGGCGCACGTTCTCGTTGACCTCGGCGTGGTCCTCGATCTGGAAGGGCGGAGTCTGGGCCACGTTCAGGACGCGCAGTTCCTTGATGAAGACTTCGACCTTCCCCGTCTTGAGGTTGGGGTTGAACATGTCCTCGGGCCGCGACCGCACCGTGCCCCGGAGGGCCAGCACGTATTCGGAGCGCACGTCGTGGCTCTTCTGGTGGGTGACCTCGTCCTCCTGGGGGTTGAACACGGTCTGCAATAAGCCCGTGCGGTCGCGCAGGTCGATGAAGACCAGCCCGCCGTGGTCGCGGCGGTGCTGCACCCACCCCATGATGACCACTTCCCGGCCCAGAAGGCTTTCGTCGACCTCGCCGCAGCAATGGGTGCGCTTCAGGCCGGTCATGTTTTCCAGCATCGTCGGATTCTCCTCGCTCGATTCGATATATCGCCGTCGCTATTGATTTATAGCGCTCAGCCCAGGTACGGGGTCAGGTCCAGGGGGGCCTGCTCGTGGCTGGCCAGATCGCGCACGGTGGCTTCCTTTTTCCGCAGTTCGTCCTCGCCGATCATGACCACCTTGGCCGCGCCGGCCTTGTCGGCCCTTTTGAGGCGACTTTTGAGGCTGCCCGCGCTCCAGTCGGCGGCCACGCGCAAACCTTTGGCCCGCAACGACTCGGCCAGGCGGAAGGCCGGGTCCAGGGCCTCGGCGTGGAGGACCGCCAGGTAATAATCCGGCCCGGGCGTGAGCCGCCCGGCCTTTTCCCGCAGCAGCAGGACCAGGCGCTCGAGCCCCACGGCAAAGCCGATGCCCGGGATATCTTCCCCGCCCAGTTCGGCGCACAGGCCGTCGTAGCGGCCGCCGCCGGCCACGGCGCTCTGGGCGCCGAGGTCGCTGGAAAGCACCTCGAAGGCCGTGCGGGTGTAATAATCCAGGCCCCGGACCAGGTTGGGGTTGATCTCGTACTTGAGCTTCAACACGTCCAGAAGGCGCTGGAGCGTGGCGAAGTGGTCGGTGCACGCGCCGCAGAGCTGATCGAGCATGCGGGGCGCGCCAACGACCAGGGACCGGCAGCTCTCGACCTTGCAGTCGATGATGCGCAAGGGGTTGAGGTGGAGACGGCGGCGGCAGTCGGGGCAGAGCTCGGCCTCGCGGGCGCTGAAATATTCCACCAGCCTGGCCCGGTAGGCCGGCCGGCACTGGGGGCAGCCCAGGGAATTGAGATTGATGACCAGATCGCCCAGTCCGATTTCCGTCAGGAAGGTGGTCAGGAGGGCCAGCAGCTCCGCGTCCACCTCGGGGCCCGGGTCGCCGAAGATTTCCACGTCGAGCTGGTGGAACTGGCGCTGGCGGCCCTTCTGCGGCCGCTCATAGCGGAACATGGGCCCCAGGCAGTACAGCCGGGCCGCCCGGCCGCCGGCGGCCAGGTGGTGCTCCAGCACGGCCCGGACCAGGCCGGCGGTGGCTTCGGGCCGCAGGGTGATCTTTTCCCCGCCCTTGTCCACAAAGGTGTACATCTCTTTTTCAACGATGTCCGTGGCCTCGCCTATGCCCCGGGCGAAGATTTCGGTCTTCTCGGCCATGGGCGGACGCAGTTCCTGGAAATCGTAGCGCCGGGCCACGTCGCGGGCGCGGTCCTCGATGAAGCGCCACAGGGGCGCGTCCTCGGGCAGAATGTCTTTGAATCCTTTGACGGCGGTGAAGGTGCTCATGATTTTTCCCCCAAACATAATATTTTACACCATATATTAATCCTCTGTCAACCAGGGCGTCGCAGGGCGGGAGCGTGTCAAAGGCTTTGGCGCTGGCGTGCCAATTGCATGAGATAGCCAGGATCGCGGGCGGCCATTTTACGTTTTCGGCTTATTCCGGCTTTGCAGTTGAACCTCTTCGTTACGGGGATCCGGAATCATTGAAAAATGGGCTATGAAATCAGCCATCTTGTGTCTCCTAAAATCGAATACACAAAAAATAGCGGATTACAACTAATTGTGCTCTTTTAATACGCTCTCGCCCGGCCGGGCCGGCCGGAAGCCGCGAACGCGTCCCCCCTACCTCTTTTCATCCCCCAACGGCTTGAAGCGCAAGGCCGCGCCCGCGACTTTGGAGCGGACCCGGTCGGTATTGAAGGCGTAGGCCGTGAAGGTGACCTGGGTGCGGCCGTCCCGGGGGAGGGGCAGATTGCGGAAGGTGGTCTGGAAGCGGCCGTCGGGGAGGTTGATGAGGCCGTTTTCCCCGGCGTAGCCGGCCGCCATCTGGCCGTCCATCAAAAGTTCCAGGTCGCGGACCGGCTGGATGGCCTGGTTGTCGGGGACGGAAAGTTCCACGGTCACGGCCACCTGGTCGGGGTGGTCGGGTTCGCGGGTGATGGCCTTAATTTTGACCTCGGCCTGGAAGAGGTTGAGCTCGGCCAGACGCGGAACCGGGGGGAGCTCCCGGCCGGTGAGGATTTGCCCGGCCAGGCCCGGGGTCTGGAAGACGCGGCGGAAATTCTCCAGACTCAGGGGTTGGCCCGGCCGGGCGGCCAGGTCGAGGTGGAGGCCCTCGAGGGAGGCCCGCTCCGGGGCGTCGAGACGGAAATCTTTATCCAGGGCCACACAGCCGCCGTCTTTGAGGAAAACCCAGGTAAGGATGTTCATCGGCCGGGCGGGTTTGAGGTCCCAGAGCGTCAGGCTGCCGTCGCGGCCGGCCAGGACGGCCCGGGAGGGGTGGCGCAGAAAGGCCCCGCCCGTCAGGCCCGGGCCGAAACGGGCCGGCCGGGCCAGTTCCCGGCCCGTGCCCAGGTCGTAGACCGCGAAGCCGCCGCCCCGGTTGTGGTACAGGGCGGCCTCGTCGCCGGGCTCGCGGCCCTTTTCCATCAAAAGGGCCAGGCGGCGGTCCGGCGAATGGACGGCCTCGGCCAGGAAGGCCAGGCCCCGGGAATCGAAAACCTCGGCCTGGCGGGTGGCCAGGGCCTCCCGGCCCAGGTCCACGTCGGCCCGGGCCGGGTGGACGTCCTGGTAGAGGAGGGTGGTCAGGTCCGGGGCCAGGCCCACGAAGAGGCGGCCCGGGTCGCGGCGCACGGGCCCGTCGTCCTTATCCCGCCGCAGGTGGTCGTAGCTGATGATGTCGGCGCGGCCCTGGCCCCAGCGGGTGGCGGGCGGGGCCCCGGGCTCGGCCGGGGCCGGGGCCCCGCCCGCCGGCATGGGCGCGTCCTCCACGGCCACGGCGTAGTTGGCCTCGGTGTGGAATTTCAGGCTCAGGATCGGCCCCTTCACGTCGCGGTAGACCGGCGGAGCCTGGCCGCTGAGGTCCGCCAGGGCCAGAACCGGGCGTCCCTTGGCGTCGGCCTCGGCCCCGACCCAGGCCCAGTGGCCGGCCTGGTCCAGGGCCAGGTGACGGATGTCTTTCACATTGAGCTGAATGTCCCGGCCCGCCTGGCCGGCCCGTTCCAAATGGATCAGGCCGCCCCGGTCGGCGGCGGCCAGGGTGCGGCCGTCGCCGGAAAAGGCCAGGGCGGTCCAGGTCCGGCCCGGGGGCGCGGGTACGGGGGCCAGGGCGCCGCTGGTCAGGTCCAGACGGCGGAGCTCGCCCGTGTCCAGGGCCACGGCCACCTGGTCGCCGGGGCCGGCGGCCAGGGCCGTGACGGCGGCGGTCTCGTCCGGCCGGGGCCGGAACCCGGCCGCGACCGCGCCCGAGGCCAGGTCGATTTCCACCGTGACCGGGGCCGGGCCGCCGGGCCCGGGCAGGGTGAACGAGACCAGGGGCCGGCCGGACACGTCATCATCGAGGAGGGCCGTGAGCCGGCCTTCCCGGACCGGGCGGCCCGAGGCGGGGTCCAGCACCGCTTCGGCGGGCAGGGCGCCCAGGTGGCGGGCCTTGTCCTGGGCCGCGAAGAAGTGCGTCCGGCCGGAGGTGTCGGTCACGGCCAGGCCCGCGCCGGACGGGGAAAAGGCCATCAGGGGACGCGAAAGGCCGCTTTCCTCCTTGGCCAGGGCCAGGTGCCGCCGGGTGAGGGTGCGGTCGCGGTCGCCGCCGGGCCGGAGAAAATCGATGCGGTTTTGGTCCGGATTGACGAGAAAAAGAGGGGTGTCCAGCTCGGCCGGAGTGCAGGCGTCCGGGCAGGCCGGGCCGAGGATGAAATTGGGATTGGGGCCGCGGTAGTTGAAGACCAGCACGTCCAGATTCTGGAAACCCTGGCCGGCCAGGCTTTTCCGGGCCCGGTCCAGCACGGTCTGGTCCAGGCCCCCGGCCGGGTCGAAGAGCCGGGCGTTGTGGGGCGCGAGCCAGCCTTCTTCGGTCAGACTGAGCTGGTACGCGGCCAGGATCTGATTCTGGGCCTCCCGGGCCATGCGCCGGGAATCCTCCCAGGCCTGGGTTTCCAGAAGCTCATACCAGGACCAGGACTGGTTTTGCCGGGCTTTCAAGTCGAATATGTGGAGGGCGTGGGGCGTGGACAGGACCAGGACCCGGCGGCCGGGGTCCACGGCCCAGTTGGGGCTGTCGAGGGCCATCCACTGTTGGAGCACCCGGCCGGTCAGGGGGTCCAGCACGGCCGCCTCGCCGAACTGGCCGCCCCAGGACGAGGCCACCAAAAGGACGTCCTCCACCGCGAAAAAGCCGGACAGGGCGCTGGGCCGATACGTCCACAGCTCCCGGCCGCTGGCCCGCTCGTACCCGGCCAGGGCGGCCTGACCGGGCACCCGGCTGACGACCAGGCTCCGGTTCCGCAGGGCCATGATTTCGGCCACGGCCCCCCGGTCGGCGGCATACGGCCCCTGGATGACCAGGCGGTCGGCGGGAAAGGGCCCGGCCGGGTTGAGATACGCCTCGTATTCCGTGAGCCAGGCCTCGGCCGGGGACTGGCCGAAAGAGGCCTGGCGGGTCTCCACCTTGGCGGCCAGGTCGATCTGCCACTTGAGGTAGGCCGACCATTGGGGCCAGAGGCGGAAATCGGGGCGGGAGCGGATGTCCGCGTCCAGTTCGGCCAGGCGCCGGCGGAGGCCCGGGTCTTCGGGGAGAGCGGCGAAAAGAGGCTGGCCCTCGGCCCGGCGGCCGAAGGTGGCCAGGGCGCCCTTGATCAGGCCCGGAACTTTGGGGTTGGGATTCTTTTCGGCCGCTTCCAGCACGGTGACGGCCCGGCCGTCGCGCTCGACCGAGCGGCCCGGATCGGCCCCGGCGGCCAGGAGCACGGCCGAGACCAGGGGATCGGGATCCACGCCGGCGGCCATCATCAGCGGGCTCAGGCCCCCGGCCGAGGCCACCCCCAGATCGACCTGGGCCCCGGCCTCGACCAGGGCCGAAACCAGGCGCGGACCGGCCCGGTGGCGCACGGCGTAGGACAGGGCCGTCCCGCCCTCGTCGCTGGTGGCGTTGACCTCGGCCCCGGCGGCCAGGAGCACGTCCAGGGCCGGCCGCACCTGCCAGTCGTCGTCGGCGTGGGTGCCGGCGAAGATCATCAGCGGGGTCAGCCCCCCGGGCCCCTTGAAATTGACGTCCGCCCCGGCGGCCACGGCCTTTTTGAGGGCCGCGGCGTCGCCCCGGCCCCCGCCGCCGGCGCAGAGGTCCAGGAACTCCTCATTGGTGACCGCCCCGAGAACGGCGGGCCACCAGACCAGCAGCCAGAAGGCGGCCAGGCCGACGATCGTTCTGAAGGGCATTCCCGTCTCCTTTCCCGGGCTGATGGGCCGGGCGGGTAAGCGCCGGGCCGGAATTCATCATTATAGCCGAGGGGTGCGGCTTTGACAATCGCGACGCCGGGCGGTTCCAGGGCCGGCCAGCGGGACGGCCCGGCGGCGACGGCCGGGGCTAAAATATTCAACCACAAAATAGTTGACACTATGAGCCGTAAAAGGCATAATTCCTACCATATGTAGGCCTGCCAGTCGATTTCAGTTGGCGGCGCAATAACTAAATCCACTGTTGCATGAACGTCGGCGGCGGCCGTGCCCCGGCGTCCAAGGAGGTTTCATGAAACGGTACCTGGCGGAATTACTCGGCACTTTCTGGCTGGTCCTGGGCGGGTGCGGCAGCGCAGTGCTCCACGCCGGCGGCATCGGCACCCTGGGGGTCTCCCTGGCTTTCGGCCTGACCGTGCTGACCATGGCCTACACTGTGGGGCCCATTTCGGGCGGCCACTTCAACCCGGCGGTGTCTTTCGGCCTGTGGGCCGGCGGCCGTTTTTCCGGCAAGGACCTGATCCCGTACGTCGTGGCCCAGGTCATCGGCGGCCTCCTGGCGGGCGGGGTCCTGTATCTCATCGCCAGCGGCCAGGCCGGCTTTGACGTGGCCAAGGGCTTTGCCTCCAACGGTTTCGGGGAAGCCTCGCCCGGCCGGTATTCCATGGCCGCCGCCCTGGTCACCGAACTGGTGCTGACCGCCATGTTCCTGTTTGTCATCATGGGCTCCACCGGGTCCAAGGCGCCGGCCGGTTTCGCCCCCCTGGCCATCGGCCTGGCCCTGACCCTGATCCACCTCATCAGCATCCCCGTGACCAACACCTCCGTCAACCCGGCCCGCAGCACCGGGGTGGCCGTGTTCGCCGGCGGCGTGTACCTCCAGCAGTTGTGGTTCTTCTGGGTGGTGCCTGTCGTCGGGGGGCTCGTGGGCGGCACGGGCTACCGGATCCTGGCCGCGCTCAAGGATGACTGATACGCATCGGGATATCTGATATCAGAGAGGGGACCCGTGGATGGCGGGTCCCCTTTTTTTAGGCCGTGACTGCGGGCCAAGGGGGGGATTCCGGGCCGGACGTGAAGATTGTCGAAAGGTTGCTCCAGCGGATGAACCGGTTATAGAGAGTTTTATATGGCCCGTAGTCAGCGGGCGCGTCTTTCCACATCAACCCGTTTTTTATGACGTATATTATGCCGCTGATCACCTTGCGGTCATCAACACGAGCAATACCATGGGAAAGAGGAAAGTAAGGACGAATTCTATTCAACTGTTCGGTGGTCGGATATATTTTTCCGGGGAGTTTTCATTTTTCCGTCAAGTTTGCCGCTTTTGCGGCGCCTATCACGGGCGTAACCTCGACCGCCACGACAGCCCCTTGGTCCTGGTCTTCGCCCGCATCGGGTTACCGCGGCGAGACGTGACCTCGGGCCGGTCCGTCCGGAGCGTTTCGGGGCGCCCGATCCGGCCTGAAAAAAGCGGCTTGCCCCGCCCGCCGGAGTGTGATATTTTTACCTGGCTTCATACGGTCCGCACGGCCGCCCTCGTAGCTCAGTAAGGATAGAGCACAGGATTCCTAATCCTGGTGTCGCGCGTTCGACTCGCGCCGGGGGCACCATTGAATTACAATGGGTTCAGCGTTGAAGACGCTGGACCCCTTGGCCTTTGATAAACCAAATTGATAAGCCATGCGGTAAACCACCAATCCTTCGCTCTGCCCTAATCCTCCCCCGCCGCCCACTCCCGCAGCGCCTTCTTATCCGCATTCCCCAGCCTGACCGCGGCCCGGAGCTCCAACGCCCAGGCCAAGAGGTCCCCGTTGGTCTTCCCCCGCATCCGGGGCTCGGGCACGTCCTGGAGGTAGACCGCCGGCGGCGTCATCGGCCGGGCCGGCGGGCACGGCTTACCGCAGGCACTCAATGACGCCGTCAGGGCAAGGGCGGTCGAGAGTACGCGGTCCGATGGCCCCGTCCACCGCCAACTTCACCACCGGGCCCAGGCTGTTGACGGCCGCCTGGAGCAGCTTGGCCGCCCGGCTCGCCCCCATGTTGACGGCCGTGTCGAAAAGTTTCTCCGTGAGCCGTCCGGGGAGGTCCAGGCGTTCCCACTGCTGCCAGAAGTTGACGCGGTAGAAGTTGGCTACGAGAGTTACCATCTCGTTATTTCCAGCGAAATGGAAGTCAATTGACTTAGCGGCCCGGGCTCCGGAGTCCTTGGCCGCGTCGATCAACTTCCACCCGGCCCACTTGGGCCAGTTCCGCCGGCTGGTCCCCCGGAAGGTTTCGCCCCCGGCGCCGGCCGGGTCGTTGGCGTACCCGCCCTCGAATTCCAGCATGTGCTTCAAGGCTTTTTCGAAACTCATTATTCCAGTCCCAATCCTTTCAGAACGTAGCCGATGACGACGCTCAGGAGCGTGGCCGCGCCGATCACCTTGTTGGCGTAGTCGCCGCCGTGGTCCAGCTTCCGGTCGGCCTTGGCGGCGAAGTTCACCTCCACCAACCCCGGAAGCCGGTGGTGCTGCCTGAGGTAATCCTCCAGCCATTCGCGCACCTTGTCCTGGTCGACCATCTTGGCCGCGCGGCCGTCCACCTGGCGCACGGTCCAGCGGTGCTTGAACCGCCCAACCGCCAGCCCAAAGGCCAGGGTGAAAAACAGGCGGATCGTGGCCAGGGCTAGAAGGGACATGGGTATTTACCTGACAGCCATTATTACTCCGGCAACTAAATAAGTCATACCCGTGATTTCGCCAAAGCCCGAAATCACTGGACTCCAGCGGCCGGGAACAGACTTCTAAAGTTGCCGGGTTAATAATAGAATCGTAAAATCCAATGATGCGATTTAAAACTATAAATGGATTTTTAGAAAGCCTTTTTTCGCATAAATGGTAAAAAATATCGTACAATGCGACATGGCTAAACTATCAAGCGAAAATACTGACGCCTTAAAATACTTCAGAGCGTACTTGCTATCCTGGCTTGAAAAGTCTGGATTGAACAAGACTGTTGCGGCGCAAAGGCTTGGAGTTGGCCAAAGTCAGTTGAATGAGATATTAAATGGAAAGCGTGGGGTTTCTCTCTTCCAGATGGAAAAATTTTGTAAAAGCCTTGGCACGAGCATACCAGATGCTTTAACCCATGGAAGAAAACTTATCGGCGAATCAAAAGAGGATAAAGGCCTAAACAAAAATCAGATTGAAGCGATAGAAGCTTTTAAATTTGTACTCTTACCAGGTGGCGAAGCGGCTGAATTACTTGCTGAAAGTACTTTTAACCTAGCCAGACGAAAGCAAACCGAGGCAGAATTACAAAATCCTACCCCGGCCCGGGACGCCTTGAAATCCGCCTCATAATCAAAGGGCGGACGGTCTTTTATGACCGACTTGATTTTAAACAGTAAATTCTAATAGTTTTTCCACGTTCCGTCCGCATCTTGGTAAAAGCCAGGCCCCCCGGCGGGCCTTTCGGTTTTCATATTACGCCACGTTTCATCTTCGTCTTTATAAACCACCTCATACTCTTCAACAACAACAGGTTCGGGAGCGGGCCGGGCCGGTTCCACCCGCTTGGCCGGCTGTAGCTGTTGGGCGGGCGCTTTCCGCCTGACCGGCGCAACTGACTTTTGTTTTGCTGGGGGCGGACCGTCCATTTTGTACACAATACCTCGCAAAAGCTGTTTGGTAAATTCTATGGGCTGCCCCCCAGAAGCAAAAAAGAAAATAATAGAAAAAGTGATCAGGTGTATGAGCACGATCAGCAACACCCCGTTCTCCCGAAAAAAAGAGCGTTTCTTCCGGGGCGGCCGTGATCGTTCTATTTCCTCGCACTTGTCAAAATCAAATTCTTTATCAAAAAAATCATGATCCGACATAGCGACACCACCAATATTTTTGAAAACCATTATAACGCAACTGGTTATCAAAAATAAAGGGTGAAAGCGTCCGAAAGTTCTCTGGGAAAAGTCTGCTCAATTTCAGACGGTTGACAATCCGCCCGATTTTGGTTATCTTTAAAAAACCTGAGGGGCGTTAGCGCGCCCCCCAGGTGGAACCGACCCGGCATTTGCTGTTAGAAACTTGGCCCCCACAGGACGTTACCCTGTGGGGGCCGCTTTTTGGGTTATCGAACGGCGCCGCTTACCAGAAGCGGCGGACTATCCAATGCACCAGGAGGCCGGCGATTATGCCGGCCGCCACGTTCCCGAACTGGCCGCCGCCCGGCAGAATCAGGGGGTGGCCGTTTCCGCTGATGGCACGGCTGGAAGCTCTGCGCCAGGATAACCGCGAGGTTATGCGGGAACTCCAGGTATCACCCCAAGCCCCCCTCCTACAAATCGGACTGGCGACCCCGCAGCGCCAACCTCAATGGCGAACTTTCAGATGGGCAAAAAGTTCGGGCTTGGCTTGACCGCGCTCCCTGCGGGGACGGCCGGATCAAGGCCGAACTTTTTGCGGCTGAAGCGGCCGGGCTTCACATTGTAAACCACTGTCTCCAACGGCCAGCCGCGCCAGAGCTGTTTTTAGGCCACGGTGGCCACTCGTTTCTGAGCCTTCATCCATATGGCGTCAAGCTGGGCCGCTACCTCGTCAGGCAGCGGCCGGCAGCGGTGGTCGGCCAGGATGCCGGCGGTTTTCTCGTGGACGCGGGTGCGCATGTCCTTGCGTCCTTCCTGGGCCCAGCCTTCATAGGGCGCCCGATCCAAAAGGGTGGGCCGCCAAAGCTCTTTTTTGAAATGTTTGAAGGTGTGGCCCGTGGTTATGTATTCGCCGCCGGGGCCGACCTCGTCTATCAAGTCCAGCGCGAAACTCTTTTCGTCAAAATTGATGCCCGCTCGAATCCGCCGGGCGTAGCCGATGATTTCATCGCACAGGACCAGTTGGTCGAGGGAACCGGACATGGCGCCGTCCATAAAGCCGACGTCGTGCACCATGTTCGTGCCGCTGAGGGCGTTGGTGAGGATCTGCATGCTGGATTCGATGGCCGACTGCTCATCGACGATTTTGGACTCGGTGACGCCCGCCGTCCCCACGTGGGGCAGATTCAGGTAATGGAAGATATCGGACTGAAGGCTTTCGCCCAGGCAGTGTTCCGGAGAACCGTAGGCGCTGCGGGTGGTCTTCATGTCCATGGTCAAAACCACCACCCCCATGACCAGGACGCTCCCCCGGCGCACCAGTTGGGACAATACCAGCATCGCCAGCATTTCCGCCAGACCCACCACCATGGCCCCGGCCAGGGTGACCGGAGCCACCGCTCCGAGCTGCGGACCGGTCATGGCCAGCGTGGGCACACCCTTGGCAATGCTGTACTCCAGCTTGTCGAAGATGGTTTCGGGTATGATGAGCGGCGTTTGCGGACATCCGGCGAACATGCACATGAAGGGCTTTTCCAGGAAATTTTCCCAGCCGCCCGCCACGGCCGCGCACATGTCAAAGGTGTCCTGCATTCCCTGGCAATCAACAGCCCACAGCACGCTGGGCTTGGTGGTGTGGGAAAGCGCTTCGTGCGCCTCGGCCACGTCGGCGATATTGACGTCGCAATCCATGATGTTCGCCAGGCCCATCAGGTAGTCGAGGTTGGGGCAGGCGTCCACCACCGTGGCCGTCCGGCCCACATCGGATTTTTGGGGCGGCCGCCGCTCGCCCGTCTCGAAATCCTCCACAAAGGGGTTGGTGGGGCCGGGGCCGTAATAGTTGCTGACGCCGCCGACGCGCATGGCTTCCTCGCCGGTGCGTTTATACAGCACCATTTCCTTGGCGGCGCTGTTGATGGCGGCCTTCACCAGGGCCGGCGGAAATTTCACCCGGCGGCCTTCGACCGCGCAGCCGTTTTCTTTCAGCAACGCCGCCGCCCTGGGGCTTTGAATTTCCAGCCCGGTTTTTTCCATAACCCTGAACGTGTTGTTGAGAACCAGCTCGCAGGTTTCTTCGGAAGCCGCCGTGTAAGGGGTTTTGTTCTGTTGATAATGGGATTTGATGCCGTCAATGGCCATGAGGTTATGCTCCTTGGGGTGATTTTGCTGATGACCGTCTGTTGGCAAATGGGCAAGAGCAAATTGCACGCCAGGCCGTTTGGCCCGGCTCCCCTGCGCTTGGCGTCCGTTATTGGCAACCGTCCCAGATTCGGCCAAAGCTCGGGTCCATTATTGCCTGTCCGGGAATAATTTGTTATGATCGCCAAATGGAAATAAAAATTTCCGAAATTAAAATTTCATCAAGGCCGTTAGGAAATTTTTATTTCGTACCGACTCGGGAGGCGGACCATGGGCGCGACAGTGAACGAGCCAGTGCTGCTGGAGATATTGGAAAAGCTGCATGTCAGCATCTATATCGCGGATGAGGACGGCGCGCTGCGGTACATCAATGCCGCCGCCTCCCGGCTGGACCGGCTGGATAAAAAGCGCGATATCGGCCGGAAGGTGGCGGATATCTGGAACGTCAACGCCTTTGAAGCGTTGGCTTCGCCGACCCTGGACACCTTGAAAACCGGAAAGATTCACTATTGCGACAATTTGGAATGGCACCTGGCGGACGGTACCCGCGTGAACGCCATCACCAGCTCCTACCCCATCATGCGCGACGGGCGCATCGCCGGCGTGTTCACGCTTTCGGAGGATGTGGACGGCTTGAAGCGCCACCTGATCAAGCAGGGGGCCTTCAAGCGCAAGCAGTTTTTCCGGCTGCGGCCCGAACTTTTGAAAAACGGCACGGACTATGTGCTGGACGATATCATCGGCCAGTCGGAAGTGACCCGCAACGCCGTGGCCCTGGCCCGCCGTTTCGCCGGAAAAAAGATGCCGGTGCTCCTGTATGGAGAAACGGGCACCGGCAAGGAGATGTTCGCCCAGGGCATCCACAACGCCAGCTCCTGCGCGGCCGGGTGCTTTGTGGCCGTCAACTGCGCCGCCATTCCCGAGACGCTGTTGGAAAGCATTCTTTTCGGCACGGTCAAGGGGGCCTACACCGGGGCCACGGACAAGGAAGGCTTGTTTGAAAAAGCGGACCGGGGCACTATTTTCCTCGATGAAATCAATTCCATGCCCCCGGCGCTCCAGGCCAAACTGCTGCGGGCCATCCAGGAAAAGGAGATACAGCGTCTGGGCGCCACCAAGACGAGGCGGATCAATTGCCGCATCATCAGCGCGACCAATAAAGAGCCTCTGGAGGCCATAGAGGCCGGCGAGCTGCGGGAGGATTTATATTACCGGCTGGCCATGGGCATAGTCTGGATACCGCCGCTGCGGGACCGGGGAGGCGATCTGGAGGAACTGGTCAGCCATTATATTTCAAAGGCGAACGAAGAAATGGACACGGTCGTCTTCGGCGCGTCCGAGGCGCTGATGCGGTTTTTCAAGACCTATGACTGGCCCGGCAATGTGCGGGAATTGGCCAATGTCATCTCCAACGCGGTGATCATGGCCAACGACGGCGATATGATCCTGGATGTGGACCACATCTCTAAATTCATGCGTAAGGCTGCCAAGCCGTCATTGCCTGCAGACGAGGGCCGCCGGCCGGAGCCCTGGCCCGTGCCGGGCCGGAAAAAAGCCATTTTGCCCATGGGTGGGAACATTGACGAAACCGTGGATGCTTATGAGGAAACGCTGCTTCGGCTGGCCCTGAGCACGGCCCGGGGCCAGGTGGGAAAAGCCGCCGGACTGCTCGGGATCACCCGGCAATCGCTGTATGTGAAGCTGAAAAAATACAAAATAAATAAAGATCAGTATATTTAGCGAGTTACATTCGGAAAATTCAGGACGACCCGTCGGACGCCGCAGCTGTCCGCCGGGTCGTTCCGGTTTTTGGCATGAACCCTACTTTAAGCCATACTGGGCGATTTTGTTTTGGATAGTCCGTCGGGACTTGCCGAGCATTTGGGCGGCTTTCCCGGTATTCCACCGGCAGCTGTTGAGCGCGTTTATCAATACTTCGCGCTCATATTCGCCAAACGTGCGCGGAGATGTGGGGACAGGTTGAGGCGGCGCGCTCACCGCCGATTCGGCCTTTGCCCTCGTGTCCACTGCCGCCACCGGGGGCGGCGGAAAATCCACTTCGCCGATGGACAGATATTTAATGACCGCATGATGCAATTCGCGGACATTGCCGGGCCAATGATAGCGCTTGAACTTTTCCAGCACGGAATCCGGGATGGCCGGCGCGGTATCGGGCCGGACCAGTCGGTTGTCGTTGTAATATCTCTCGATAAAACTGTTGATCAATGGCTCTATGTCCTCCGCCCTTTCCCGCAGCGGAGGCAGGGTGATGGTCAGTTGTTTGATGCGGTGATAAAAGTCGTGCCGGATAAGGCCGGCGTCGATCAGGCTCTCCAGGTTCCGGTTCGTGGCGCACACCAGGCGGAAATTCGAGTTCTTCACCTTGGTGCAGCCCACCGGCGTGTACCCGTATCCGTCCAGAACCCGCAGGAGCTTGATCTGCATATTGACCGGCATCTCGCCGACCTCGTCCAGAAAAAGCGTCCCCTGGTCGACCACGTCCAGATAGCCTTTGTGGGCTTCGGTCGCGCCGCTGAACGCGCCTTTGACGTACCCGAAGAATTCGCTTTCCATCAAATGTTCGCTGATGGCGCCGCAGTTGATGGCGATAAATGAACGGCCGTAAAAATCGCTCATTTCGTGAATGGCCCGGGCGGTGAGTTCCTTGCCGGTGCCCGATTCCCCTTGGATGAGAACGTGTCCCGGGCTGGCGGCGATTTTGACGATACGCTCCACCACTTTTTTCATCGGCGGGCTGTGGCCGACTATCTCCCCCAGGGACCACTTGGGGGTTTGGCTTTCCGGGACGGCCGAGGGAATGTAGTCCAGGATGTCGAAATCCGGCTCCAGGGTGAAATCCATCAAGACGCCCGTGGCGCCGACGAGGTTCCCGCTGGCGTTGAACAGGAACACCCCTTTGTCTATCAGGCGTTTGGGCGTGTTGTGGATGGTGCGGAAGGTGTTGAGGAAGCTGAACTTGTTCGTCTTCTTGTCGGACTTCAGGGGAATGGCCGCGTAAAACTCGTTGTCGATGGTCAGATCCACAAAGCCGGTCCGGCCGATCAGGTCTTCCGTCTGGTATCCCAAGAGCCGGGTTATCCCGTCGCTGACGAATTCAATGATCCATCGCTGGCCTATTTTGCGGGAGAAATATAAGGCCAGGGGCAATTGGTCCAGAAAGTCGGCAAAGATGGAGGCATAGTTTATCAAGCCTTCCTTGCCGTGGAGCCCGAGCCGGTTGGTATTGTTGGGCATGGTGTGTCCTGTGAAGATTAGGTGGCCGAGCGGCGCTGATTTTTGCATCATAACACATTTTGGAAAAAAAACGAAGGAAAACGCAATTTCAGGCGTTTTCCTTCGCTTCGCGGCGGGAACGGACCAAACGAAAAAATCGTTTGCAAATAATAACAGCTTGTTGCCATTGCCGGATGGTTGGCCTTTATGTTGCTTATACGGAATGGCATAGAGATTTCAACCTCCGATACATAGTCCCCCCTCCATTCCAGAGAGCGGGACAGGTAATGGCGCCGGCTCTGGCCGGAGACTCAATCACCTTCGCCTATGAGGAGTATGTTCCATGTTTTTTTCATCGTATCAAGAACACTTGTCGCCCGGCATCAAAGTTCTTTCGGATGACCAGGTGTATGAAATCATTCAGGCCGCCCACCTCATCCTGGAGGAAACCGGAGCCCGGGTGGCGCACGCCGGGGCGCTTAAGCTTCTCAAGGAGGCCGGTGCGGTGGTCAAGGGCGAGCACGTGAAACTCCCCCGGCACCTGGTCCAGGCCGCCCTGGTGACCGCCCCCCGGGGTTTCCGCATCTATAACCGGGAGGGACGGCCGGCCCTGGATCTGACCAATCGCAAGTCCTACTTCGGCACCTCCACCGCCAGCCCGAAATGTGTTGACGCGCGTACCGGAGAAGTGCACGACACCCTCCTGGCCGACATCGCCGACGGCGCCCTGATCGCCGATGCCCTGGAGCACATCGACTGGGTCATGCCCTTCGGTTCCTCGCAGGACGTGCCCGGCGCGGCCATCGAGGTGCACGAATTTGAAGCTGTGGCCAACAACACCGTCAAGCCCGTGGTCTTCTGCGGGTATACGGCCCGGGGCACCGAGCTGGTGTTCGAAATGGCCGCCGCCATTGCCGGCGGGATGGACGAGCTTCGCCAGAAACCCTTCGTCATCGCCTACCCGGAGCCCATCACTCCGCTCTTCTACCCGGCGGAAGTCGTGGACAAGATGTTCGTCTGCGCGGATTTGGGGCAGCCCCAGTTGACCTCCGGCGCGCAGCAGTTCGGCGGCACCTCGCCCATCACCATCGCCGCCACTTTGGCCCAGTGCCTGGCTGAAAGTTTTCTGTCCATCACGCTGGCCCAGTTGCGGAAGCCCGGGTGCCCCTGCTTCATGGGCACGACTTTTCTGACCCTCGGCTTTGACAACGGCCTCATGAGCGTGGCCGGCCCGGAGGCCAACCTGGCCTACGCGGCCCAGGCCCAGATCGCCCAGCACTTCGGCCTCCCCACCTGGGGCCTGGCCGGCGGCACCGATTCCAAAGTGGTCGACGCTCAGGCCGGAGCCGAGGCGGCGTTCACCATGCTGAGCCAGGTCATGGCCGGTCAATCCCTGATTCACGACGTGGGCTATATGGATGCCTCCATGCTGTGTTCCGCCGACCAACTGGTTCTGGGCAATGAACTCGCCGGCTGGGTCAAGCGTTTTATGGCCGGCGTCCGGGTGAACGCCGATACCCTGGCCTTGAACACCATCAACAAAGTCGGCCCCGGCGGCAATTATCTCCGCAACGCCCATACGGTCAAGAATTTCCGAAACGAATGGTGGAAGCCCGGCCTCTTTACCCGTGAAGCGTATGGCAAGTGGGTGGACAACGGCTCCACCGACATCCGGGAGCGGGTGCGCCGGCGGGTGGTGGAAATCCTGAACACCCACAAGCCCGCGCCGTTGTCCGACCAGGTCAGGGCTCAGGTGGCCGGGATTCGGGAACGCGGCTCGGCGGAACTGGTCCAGGCGCAGGCGAAATAGCGCGCGGTCCATCTGGAAAAGACCGGGCGGCTTGGCCAGAGGCTTCTGGCCAAGCCGCCCCCGGTCCTAAAAACCCGGCCGCCCAAACTTTCAACACGCGCGCGCGTTCTACGAAAAGGCGAGAGGTCCTCACCGGCCCCCGGAGCCAATGGCGAAATTTTTCAACCTTTAAGGAGCACGGGAACATGCAACAAAAGATGCGGATTAACCACATAGTCCTTTGGCTGCCGCTGGCTTTCCTGTTCGGCATGACGGCTTTGAACTTTCTCAATGAAAAAGCGTTCAGCGATCTCATGAACGGCAGTTTCACCTGGGTGGCGGAAAATCTGGCCTGGTTTTTTCAAATAGTCTGCTTCGGCGCCGTGGCCCTGCTGCTGGCGGTGGTGTTTTCCAAGCCGGGTCAGGAAAAGCTCGGCGGGCCGGCGGCCAAGCCCGATTTCTCGACCTGGAGCTGGTTCGCCATGGTGCTGTGCGGCGGCATGGGGGTGGGCATCGTGCTCTGGGGCGCGGCGGAGCCTATTTACAACTTCGCCACCCCGCCGAAGGTCGCGGGGGTTGAGCCGTTTTCCGAAGGCGCCGCCGTGTGGAGCCTGGGGCAGTGTTTTCTGCATTGGGGCTTGACGCCGTATGCCCTGTACACCATTTTCGGCCTGACCATCGGGGTGGCCCATTACAACTACGGGCAGCCGCTCCGGGCCAGTTCCGGTTTTCATTTCATCTGGAGTGACCGGCGCAGCGAGACCTTCAACAGTATTGTCGACATGATCTGCGTGGTCTCCCTGGCCAGCGGGATGGCCGTGTCGATGGGTCTGGGCGTCCTCCAGGTGGCCCGGGGCTTGGAGACCGTGGCCGGGCTGGCGCCTTCCAATACGGTGTGGACCGTCATTGTGGCGTTCATCATCGCCTCCTACACGATCTCCAGCTATGTGGGCCTCGATCGCAGCCTGAAATTCATCGCCAGCTACAACGCCCATATCTTCATCGGGTCCCTGGTCTTCCTTTTGGTGGTGGGCCCCACCAGCTTCATGCTCAATCTGGGCACCGAAAGCCTGGGGCACTATCTGATCGGCTTCATCCCCAAGCAGCTCTGGACCAGCCCGGTCAGCCACGAATCGTATCTGGTCTGGTGGGACCTGTTTTTCTGGACAGTCTGGTGCGCCTACGCGGCCATCATGGGCGTGTTCCTGGCCCGCATATCCTACGGCCGCACCATCAAGCAGTTTGTCCTGGGCTGCCTTCTGGCGCCGGCCGCCTTCTGCTGCGTCTGGTTCACCGTGTACGGCGGCACCGCCATCAAATTTCAACTCGACGGGGTCATGGACCTTTGGCAGGTCATCAGCGACCGGGGTCTGGAAGCCGCGGTGTTCACCTTCTTCCGGGAGCTCCCTCTGGGGGCCGTGTTAAGCCCGTTCTTCATTTTTGTGGTCATCCTGAGCTTTGTGACCTTGGCCGACCCCATGACTTCGGCCATAGCCAGCCTGAGCTGCAAATATGACGACGCCAACTACGGCGGCGAGCCCCCCAAATTTTTGAAATTGATCTGGGGCATCGGCGTGGGCTGCGTCTCGCTGGTCATGATTCTTTTCGCCGGCTTCGACGGGCCGCGCATGTTTTCCACCATCATGGGGGTTCCCTGCATGGTGATCGCCCTCTTTTTTCTCCTCAGCCTGATAAAGGGGCTGTGGTATCCGGGGGAAGCCTGGTGTTCGGCCAAAGTCGGTTTGCTCGGGCCGGTGGAGCCGCGTTTCAGCCGGCACACGAGCGCGGCGGAAAATGCCGAAGACGCCCCTTCCACTATTGAAATACCCGTTCCCGCCGACTCCCGGCCCTGACTTTCAGGGCCATATCCTGACGCCACAGAAAGGACGAACCATGTCCGCGCCATCTTCCACCATGTCCAGCCTTGAATATCGGGATTGGATAAACAGCAAGATCAAGATCAATCAGGAAATGCTGCAACTGAGCCAGGCCGAATGCCGGAGCCTGGGCCTGTCCGACGACGAGATCATCGGCCTGACCGAAAAGGCCATGATCGCCCACAGCCAAAAGGAAGTGGAAATGCCGGCCAAGATCGGCATCCATCCCCTTAAAGACACTCTCATGCACGCCATGCCGGCCTATATCCCCGAAAATTTCGCCTGCGGCCTCAAGTGGGCGTCCTGCTTTCCCGAAAACCGGGCCCGCTTCGGCTATTCCCAGACCACCGGCATTCTGGTCTTCAACGACCACGAATCCGGCAGCCCCGTGTGCCTGATGGACGCGGTCTACATCACCGAAGTGCGCACGGCCGCCGTGGCCGTGGCCGCCGTCAGGAAGCTCGGCCACCTCAAGGCCAAGCGCTTCGGCATGGTCGGCTGCGGCGTTCAGGGCAACGCCCAGGTGGGCATGATTGAAAAAGCCTTGAAGGAGCTGGAGGAAATTTATGTCATCGACGCCTACGCCCCGGCCGTGGACGAACTGATCCAGAGGCAGCAGCCCAAGGTCAAAGCCAAAATCTTCAAGGCGGCTTCGTATCGGGAAATGGCCGAAAAGTGCGACGTGATCTGTTCGGCGGCCATCATCAAGGAAAAGCCGGATCCGCAGTTCCGGGACGAATGGATTCGCCCGGGCCAGACTCTGGTCATGAGCGACTGCCATACCTTTTACGAAGACGCGACCATGAAGCGGGCGGACAAATATCTCCTGGACAGCGTCGAACAGCACGAACTGTTGGTGCATTACGGCTATTATCCCGAGGGTCTGCCGAAAGTGTACGGCGAAACCGGGGAAGTGCTGGGCGGTGTGAAACCCGGCCGGGAAAACGACCGGGAGCTGATCGTCTGCAACAACGTGGGCATGGCCGTGGAAGACATCATGGTGGCCAGGCGGCTGCTTGACCTGGCCCTGGAAAAGGGCGTCGGCCGCAAAATGCCGCTGTAAGGCGGGACGCGGCGGCGAAGCGGCGCCCCCGGCCGCCTCGCCGCTTCTCAGGGGAGGAGAAAAAATGCCGGCGACGTTTACGATCGAAAAGTGCAAAGGCTGCGGGCTGTGCGTGACGGCCTGCCCGAAGAAGATAGTGGCCCAGGCCAGCGGACGGTTGAATAAGAAAGGCTATGCCTATGCCGATTGCCGGGAGCCGGAAAAGTGCAACGCCTGCGCCTTCTGCGCCATCATGTGCCCCGACCTGGTGATCACGGTCACGAAATAAGCGAACGGAGGTCTCCGTGGAAAAGCAACTGATGAAAGGCAATGTGGCCATAGCGGAAGCCGCCGTTCGCGCGGGGTGCCGTTTTTTCGCGGGCTACCCGATCACCCCGCAGAACGAGGTTCCCGAATATCTGTCGTGGCGTCTGCCGGAGGCCGGCGGCGTTTTCGTCCAGGCCGAAAGCGAAGTGGCGGCCATCAACATGATCTACGGCGCGGCCGGGGCCGGATTCCGGGCCCTGACCAGCTCTTCGAGCCCCGGCCTCAGTTTGAAGCTCGAGGGCATATCCTATCTGGCCGGCGCGGAACTGCCGTGTGTGATCGTGAACGTGATGCGGGCCGGCCCGGGCCTGGGCGGCATCCAGCCGGCCCAGGGCGATTATTTCCAGGCCACCAAGGGGGGCGGCCACGGCGATTACCGTCTGCTGGTGCTGGCCCCCTCGACCATCCAGGAGGCGGTGGACCTGATGAGCGAGGCCTTTGAGAAAGCCGACCGCTACCGCATCCCGGTGCTTCTGCTGGTTGACGGCCTTTTGGCCCAGATGATGGAGCCGGTGGCCCTGCCGGAGCCCGCGTCCGAGGCGGACCGGCCGGCCAAGCCCTGGGCCGCCGTGGGCTGGGCGGACAAGACGAGGCCCCGGGCGGTCATCACCTCCGAATATCTCGTGCCCAGGGAACTGGAGGAACACAACCGCGCCCTCCAGCGGAAGTACGCGGAAATCGCCGCCAACGAAAGCCGCCTGGAATGCGTGATGCCGGATGAGGCCGGCCTTCTGGTGGTGGCTTACGGCAGCACCGCCCGCATCGCCCGCACCGCCGTGGACCTGGTCAACGCCGAAGGGCCCCGGGTGGGCCTGGCCCGGCCCGTCAGCCTCTGGCCCTTTCCGACGGCCGCGCTGGCGGCTGCGGCCCAAAAGGCCCGCTCGGTGCTGGTGGTGGAAATGTCGGCCGGCCAGATGGTGGAAGATGTCCGGCTGGCCGTGAACGGCGCCCGGGAAGTCGCTTTTTACGGCCGCATGGGGGGCATGATCCCTTCGGCGGAGGAACTGGCCGAGGTCATGAGATCGGCCGTCCGGGAGGTGGTCCGTGGTTGAAAAATTGCCTGAGAAATTCAAAAAACCGGCGCTCCTCACCGACGCCGAATTCCATTACTGCCCGGGCTGCACCCACGGCGTGGCCCACCGCCTGGTGGCGGAAGTGCTGGAAGAGCTGGGGATGGCCGATAAATCCATCCTTATCGGCCCCATCGGCTGCGCGGTCTTCATCTATAAATACTTCAACCTGGACTGCCAGGCGGCGGCCCACGGCCGGGCCCCGGCGGCGGCCACCGCCGTCAAAAGGCTGTTGCCCGACAAGCTGGTGTTCACCTACCAGGGCGACGGCGACCTGGCCTCCATCGGTCTGGCGGAAATCATGCATGCGGCCGCCCGGGGCGAGAACATCACCACCATCTTCATCAACAACGGCATCTACGGCATGACCGGCGGACAGATGGCCCCCACCACCCTGGTCGGCCAGAAAACCACCACCAGCGTCAAGGGACGAGAGGCTCAGCGGAACGGCTATCCCCTGGACATGTCGGCCGTCATCTCCAACATCGCCGGCGCGGCTTATGTGGCCCGGGCGTCCCTGCATGATGTTAAGCATGTCCTGACGGCCAAGAAATACATTCGGACCGCCTTCGAACACCAACTGGCCGGACGCGGCTTTTCCATGGTCGAGTGCCTGTCCGCCTGTCCCACCAACTGGGGCCTGAACCCGGTCGATTCGCTGGCCTGGCTGGCCGACCGCATGGTTCCCGCGTTCCCGCTGGGCGTTATGAAAGGAGGAGATAATGCGTAAAGAGATTGTCATCGCCGGTTTCGGCGGGCAGGGGGTTTTGCTGGCCGGGCAGCTTTTGGCCATGGCCGGTCTGCTCGAAGGCCTGGAGGTCACCTGGTACCCCTCTTATGGGGCGGAAATGCGCGGCGGCACGGCCAACTGCACGGTGGTCGTGTCCGATGAGCCCATCGGTTCGCCGGTGGCCGGCCAGGCTGATCTGGTGCTGGCTCTCAATCAGCCGGCCCTGGAGATGTTCGCCCCGAAAGTGGCCCCCGGCGGGGAACTGATCTTCAACTCGTCGGTGGCCGCCCTCGATGCGGAACGAAACGGGATAGCCGCCAAGGGCGTGCCCGCCACGGAAATAGCCGCCGAACTCGGGGACACCCGCACCGTGAACATGGTCATGCTCGGCGCTTTGCTGTCCTCCGCCGGCCTGGTCCAATCGGCCAGCCTTCTGGAAGCCTTGTCGCGTAAACTCGGGAACACCAAGAAGGATATGCTGGCCGTCAACCGGCAAGCCCTGGACTTAGGCGCGCAATCGTACGCCAACGGTCCGCATTGAGGTTTGATCATGACCCGAGCAGTGACCGGAACGTTCCGGATATTGGCGCTGAACCCCGGCTCCACCTCCACCAAGGTCTCGGTTTTTGAGGACGAACACGAGAGCTTCACCGTCACCGTCCGGCATCCCGCCGCTGAAACCGCCCGCTTCAAAACGGTTCTGGCCCAGCTTGATTTCCGGGCAGACGCGGTCAAGGCCTCTCTGGCCGACTGGGACCTGGCCTCGTTCGACGCGGTGGTGGCCCGGGGCGGTCTGATCAAACCCATTGAAAGCGGCACGTACGCCATTGACGAGGCCATTCTGGAAGATTCCAAAGACCCGGCCAACGCCAAGCACGCCTCCTCCCTGGGGGCGATATTGGCCCATGAACTGGCCCGGGAGCTGGGCCTCCCGGCCTACATCGTGGACCCCGTGGTGGTGGACGAACTCGAACCGGTGGCCCGGCTGTCCGGCGCGCCCGGGTTCCCGCGCACCAGCATCTTCCACGCCCTGAACCAGAAAGCGGTGGCCCGCCAATGCGCCCGCGATCTGGGGCTGGCCTATGAGGACGCCCGGCTGGTGGTCGCCCACCTGGGCGGAGGCATTTCCATCGGCGCCCACCGCTATGGCCGGGTTATCGACGTCTGTAACGCCCTCTCCGGCGAAGGACCGTTTTCGCCGGAGAGGTGCGGGGCGCTCCCGGCGGCCGAGGTGATCCGGGCCTGCTTCTCACGGCGCCATACGCGGGAGGAATGGCTGGACCTGACCCGCAAAACCGGCGGCCTCCTGGCCTATTTGCGGTCCAACGATTTGCGGGAATGCGAGGACCGGATCAAAAAGGGCGACCCCGAAAGCTATCTGGTGGTGGAGGCCATGGCCTATCAGGTAAGCAAGGAGATCGGGGCCATGGCGGCCGTGCTGCGCGGGCGGCTGGACGCCATTGTCCTGACCGGCGGCCTGGCCTATTCCCAACGGTTCGTCGGCTCCATAAAGGACCGGATCGACGCCCTGGCTCCGGTCAGGGTGTATCCCGGCGAAAAGGAAATGGAGGCCCTGGCCCTGGGGGCGCTGCGGGTTTTGCGCGGCCTGGAAAAAGTGAAAGAATACGGCGAACCCCGCTGCTGAGAGGTCGGGACCGGGCTCTGCGGGGCTTGACCGCATAACTGCGGATTTTTGGGATCGTGGCCGCAGCCTACACCACTCGGGTCAGGTTGCGGGCGCGGCCGATTTCCATGTTGGCCTGTTCGCGGATGTTCTGTTCCCGGTCGGCGGTGGCCTCGTTGTGCGCGGCCAGGGTGGTCTCGTGGCGCAACTGGCTGTGGTGGCGGTCCGTGGCCGAGGCGATTTTGGTGTCGGCCAGGCCCTGCTGGACGACCAGGTCCGGGGAATCGTTGTTGATGGCCATGGGGGCCTCCCGTCAGGGGCCGGTCCGGAATCCGCCGGGGGCGGCTCCGGGCCGGCCGGAAAATGGGGCTGGAAATCAAAGGGCGGCGGAACTCAGCCGTTCGTCTTGGCGAACACGCAGACCAGACCCTCGAGGTTGTGGACGTTGCGCAGGGTTTCGGGCGAGGCGGCCCGGATGGCGGAATCCAGCCGGCCCAGGAGCCGCCCGGCCTGGCCCAGGTCGGTGGGGGAGGGCAGTTGCCGGGCCCGCTGGTTTTCCAGGGAGATGATCCGCCCCGAGCCGTCCGGGCGGACTGCGGGCCGCGACGAGGCCTCTTTCAGGAGGGCCGAGAAGTCCGCGCCCGGCGCGCCGGGCTTGGGGGCCTCGGGGGCGCGGCCCGCGCCGGGTCCGGTCGATGTTTCGGGCCGCACATGGGGTGTGAATTGAAATATTTTCATAGGCGCCGCCTTTCTATGGTAAAACGCTCCGGTCCGGCCGCCCCCGGCAACCTGAACCAAGTCCCTCAAAGAGCGTATCGGAACCCTTCAGGAAAAACTTAAGGTTTATTTCAGCAATACCTCAAGTATTTTTCCAATAAGGGCTGAGCGATGATAACACCTTATTCTTATTAAATAATTGAGATGGCGGTTGGCTTCGATCTTGCGAGGAAAGACGGCGCGGACCCTCAGGCGGCGGGCCGGGAAAAAAACGGAGCCGGCCGCGAAACGGCCGGCTCCCAAGGCCTCCGGAGAAGCCGCGCGCCCCGGCGGCCGGCCGGGCGGGATGGGCTCCTTATTTATAACGTGGCGTTTGGTCGCCAGGCCCCGAGCCACACTGTGGCGGATGCGCCACAGCCGGTTTCGCCGGCTCGCCGTGTCCCGGGCCATTTCCCCATGATCGGCCCTCCTCACTTGCCCGCGCTGGGGGGGTGGAGGAACTGGGTTTTGACCATGTCGAGGATTTTGTCGCGGGCGCCGACGTAATTGGGGCCGTTGAGAAGGATGACGAAGCTCAAGGGGCGGTCCGGGTCGCCGGGCCGTTCGAGATAGCCGGCCAGGGTTTTGATGTCGCTCATGGTGCCGGTCTTGCAGAGCACCTGGCCGTCGTCCCGGCTGGTGAAGAGATAGCGGTCCGGCTCGACCACGGCCAGGACCCCGGCCATCTGGCGGGCGGTGAGGGTGGTCTGGCGCGAAAGGCCGCTGCCGTCGCCCATGGTGATGGGGCTGAGGCCGTGAAGCCGGAAATAGTCGTTCATGGCTTTTTGGGACTTCTCCAGGGTGGCCGGGGCGCCGTAGACCTGGGCGCCGAGGGTCAGGAAAATCTGATTGGTCATGAAGTTGTTGGAATATTTCATCAGGTCGCGCAGATTGTCGGTGAGGGTATAGCTCGATTCGTGGCGGTAAAACACTTTGCGCTTGACCGGAGCCGTTTCTCCGGTGATAATCTCCCCCTTGACCGGGATGCCGATCTCCTCGAGGTGGGCCTGGAGGAGCTGGCCGGCATGGGCCTCGGCCACGGCCGGGCTTTCGGAAATGCTGAGGCAGAAGGCGCCGCGCCCCTTGATCTTGGCGGCCATTTCCTTGGCCAGGGGGGTGAGGGGAATGTGCTCGGAGGCCCGGGACACGTTGCCCTTCTTGTCGCGCTGGAAAGAGACGGTGTTGAAGTTGACGCCGAAGGCCAGGTTGTAGGCGTCGAAGGGCGAGCGGGTCTGGGTGTTGCCGTCGAGGATGAGGCCCTTTTCGAAATAGGAATTGTCGATGTGGATGTTCCGCACCTCTTTAAGACCCTGGCTTTGCAGAGCCTTCACGGCCACGGCCAATTCTTCCGACACCAGATGCGGGTCGCCGTACCCGATGACCCACAAGTCGTTGTTCCGGGTCAGCAGGAAATCGGTTTTAAAGCGATAATCGGGGCCTAAAAATTCAAGCGCGGCCCCGGTGGTGACGATCTTAAGTATAGACGCGGGCACATACGTTTTTTCCGCGTTGTGGGCATAGAGGTCCCGCTGGCCCTGGGGCGCGCGGGGGTCGGTCACCAGGATGGCCCCCTCCCCGGCCAGAGCCAGGACGTTCTGAGGCCAGGGAAGCGCTTCCTGGGCCGCCTTGGCCGAATTTTTCTTCTTTTTCGAGGCTTTTGAGCCGTCTTTTTTAGATTTGGACTTGGATTTGGACTGTGATTTCGGCGGATCGGACTGGGCCCAGAGGGCGGCCGAATCCGCCAGGACGGCCCCCCCGAAGAAAAGCATGAGGGCCGCCGCCAGAAGGAGTTGGCCATGTTTGAAAAAAACGCTATATTTCATGGGCTATGGGCCTCCGGAACGCTAAAGAATATGCTCGTCAGGGGCGGCGTCAACTGCGCGAAACTGTTCCTGCTCTTCGTGCTCCTGGTGAGCCTGACCGCCTGCGGCCTGACGGCCCGGAGCGGCAAATCCTACGTCATCAACGGCCAACGGTATTATATCCTCGAATCGGCCGAAGGGTTCAAGGAAAAGGGCCTGGCCTCGTGGTACGGGGAACCCTTCCACGGCCGCAAAACGGCCAGCGGCGAAGTCTATGACATGCACAGGATCTCCGCCGCCCACAAAACCCTGCCTCTCCACACCTGGGTGGAGGTGCGCAACCTCGACAACAACCGGGTGATGACCCTGCGCATCAACGACCGGGGCCCCTTTGTGCGGGGCCGGGTCATCGACCTGAGCCGGGGCGCGGCCGAGCGGATGGGCCTTCTCGGGCCCGGCACGGCCCGCGTGGCCATCAAGGCCGTCACCGGCGACCGGGCCCGCCGCCTGGCCGATGAAGAGCGGCGGCAGGCCGCCCTGGAGGCCCAGGCCGCCCTGGCCCGGGCCGCCCAGCCGAAGGCCGCCGAAACCAAGGCCGCGGCCAAGACCGAACCGGCCCGGGCCGCGGCTAAAACCGCCGCCAAAATAAAAGCTCCGGCGGCCGGGGAGGGCGGCGCGAAATCCGCCCGGGCCCCGGTCAAAAAACAGCCCTCGTGAGCGGGCGGCCGGCCCGGCCCGCCGCCGGTATCTATTGTAATACTCTTCACCCGCGATGACAAGGGTTCAGCGGCCACAATCACTTCCCGCGCGGCCCTTCCGGTTTGGAAAACAAACGGCCGGGGATAGGGAAAACACGAAGAGCGGCTTCGGGACCCCGAAGCCGCTCTTGCAGGCTTGACGGCCGCCCTTGGCGGGCGGTTATTGCTCCGGCGGCTGAACAAGTCATGCCCGTGATTTCGCCAAAGCCCGAAATCACTGGACTTCAGCGGCCGGGAACAGACTTCTCAAGCGGCCGGGTTGCTATTCGGCTTTGGCCGGCCGGGGGCCGGGCTTGACCACCAGGCCGCTCTTGATGCACTGGGTGCAGGCCCTGATGGTTTTGACCGTGCCGTTCGCCACGTGGCGGACGCTCTGGAGGTTGGGCTGCCAGAGCTTGTGGGTCTTGTTGTTGGCGTGGGAGACGTTGTTGCCGTTCTGGGCGTGCTTGCCGCAGATATCACATACGCGGGCCATGATCTTCTTTCCCCTTCTATCCTGGCGGCGCCGGGGCGCCGGAGTGTGCTTTCATAATTTCCGGATTCGGGCGGCCGCCGCGATAGGGTTTCGGCCGGGCCCGGTTTCCGAAGAATCGAAATATAGCACACCCGGCCCGGCTTGGCAAGAATAATTCCATGTCGCCTGGCCGGCCCCGAATTTGCAAAAAATACGCTCTAGGCAAGAACCCGCCGGTCGGGTATACTTGGCTGGTCACGCGGTCGGGCCCGAGCCCGCAGCACCTTTGGAAGGGGGAGCGCCGGAAGGCGGGCATGGACATCGCGCAGCTGAAAAACCGGGACATCCACCTCTGGGGGGCCCGCCAGTTGGGGCTCAGCCTCTTCGAAGCCCTGGACCGCCAGGGCCTCACGCCCACGGCCTTTCTCGACTCCAGCCGGGCGCTCCAGGGCCGGCGGGTGCTGGGCCGGCCCGTGCTGGCCCCGGAGACGCTCCTGGACCGCCCGGCCGGGGCCGAAGGCCGCCCCTTCTTCATCGTCATCACCTCCGGCTTCTACTACCCGGAAATCGCCGAACGCTGCCGCGCGGCCGGGCTGGCGGACGGGCAAGACTTCATCGCGGCGGCCGAGCTTCAGCGCTTCGACTACCAGATCGACGTGGCCGGGACCTGCAACCTCCGCTGCCTGTCCTGTCCCCGGGGCAATTTCCATCCCCAGCCGGCCAAGGGCTTCATGAGCCCCGACAGCTTCGCCCGGGTGCTGGACAAGATCCGCCGCGACGATCCCTTCGTGGGGGCCGTGGCCCTGTATAATTTCGGCGAGCCCCTGCTCCACCCGGACCTGCCGGAGATCATCGGCCTGGCCCGCGCGGCCGGGGTGCGCACGGCCGTCTCGTCCAACCTCAATTTCCGGCTGGATTTCGCCCCGGCGGTGGCGGCCGGGCCGGCCTGGTTCCGGGTCTCCACCTCGGGCTGGGGCGACAGCTACGAGGTGACCCACACGGGCGGCCGCTGGCCCCTTTTTCTAAAAAACCTGCGCCGTCTCAGGGACCTCCGGGCCGAGCACGCCCCGGACATGGACGTGGAGGTTTTTTACCACATCTACCGCGACCGGCATGACGATTTCCGGAAAATGCGGGACCTCTGCGCCGAGCTCGATTTCACCCTGCGCCTGCGCCACGCGGCCCTGGCCCCCCTGGACCTGGTCATGGAGGTGGCGAAAGGACGGCCCCTCCCGCCCGAGGCCGAGGCCACCCGGCGGCTCCAGACGCTCCCCATCGACGAGGCCCTGGAACTGGCCCGCGAACAGCGCCACCTCCCGTGCCCCTACCAGCGCTGCCTGTGGATCACCTGGGACCGCAGGGTGCGCCAGTGCATGGAATGGTTCGGCCCGGACCTGGACCTGTTCCCCGATTTCCTCGAAACCCCCCTGGACGGCATCGCGGCCGCCCGGGAGGACCGCGGCCTCTGCCGGCGCTGCCAGGCCGAGGCCCTGCACCGCTGCTACCTGATCTACGGCGACGAGAGTCTGATTGAAAAACGCGGCACCCTGGCCGCGGCGGGAGGTTCGGGCCTATGACGGCGATGCACCTTTTCCAACGTCCCTGCCCGGTCTGCGGGTCCGACCGGGGGGAACTGCTGGTCCGGATGCGCTTCGCGGCCTTCGAAGACGGGACCCTGCCCCCGGAATTCGACCTGGTCGGCTGCCTCGGCTGCGGCCTGGCCTTCCACGACCTGGACCTCCCGGCCCGGGACCTGGCCGCCCACTACGGCCGCGCCCGGCCCGTGACGGCCGGGGCCACGCCCGGCGGCGGGGGGGCCTCCGCCGCCGACCGGGAACACTATCGGGCCATCCTCGGCCGCCTGGCCACCTGGGCCGACCCGGATATGGACCAGCCCGTGTGGGAGGTGGGCTGCGGCGCCGGGGGGCTCCTGGCCGCCCTGCGCGAGGCCGGCTACCAACGGCTCCTGGGGGTGGAGCTGTGGCCCGAGGCGGTGGCCAAGCTGACCCGGCAGGGCTTTTCCGTGGCCCTGGGCTCGGCCCTGCGCCTGCCGGAAATCCCGGGCCTCCACCCGCCCGACACGCCGCCCCCGCCTGGCGCGCCCCTCGAGGCGGACCGGCGGCCCGGCCTCATCATCTATTCCCACGTCCTCGAACACCTGGCCGACCCCCGGGCCGCGCTGCGCCAGGCCGCCGAACGGCTGGCGCCCGGCGGCCTGATCTACGTGGAGGTCCCGGACGCGGCCGCCTACGACGCCCAGCAGCCCTTCCGCGAACTGTACCAGGAACACCTGATGCATTTCGACGCCACGGCCCTGGCCTTCCTTCTGCGCAGCAAAGGCTTTGAAATCCTCAGCCGGGGCCGGGGGCGCCTGGCCGGCGGCGCCGTGATCTGGGCCGTGGCCTCCTTCCAGGGCTCCCGGCCCTCCTCGGCCGGCCAGGAGGAAGGCCTCGGCCGCTGGGACGGCCTGTTGTCCCTGCGGTCCTACCTGCGCGCCTGCGCCCGCCACCCGGTGATCCAGCGGCTGACCGACCTGGCCGGCGAACGGCGGACCTGGTGGCTCTGGGGCCTGTCGCAGCAAACTCTGTTTTTCCTGGGCTCCACCGACCTGGGCCGGGCCACGATCCGCCACCTGATCGACGCGGACCCGGCCAAGCAGGGCCGGCGGATGCGGCCCGTGGCCGACCCCGGCGACTGGGCCGACCCGGCCGCCGAACCGCCCGCCCCCGAGGCGGACGCCTTCCGGGTCTGGGTGCGGCCCGGGGCCCAGGCCGGCCGCTCGGTCGCCATTGACGGCCCGGCCACCGGCTGGACCGTCGAACCGCCCGACGCCCTGCGCCACGCCCACCGCGAAGACGGCCTCATCCTCGCCGCCTGGGGGCGCGGGCGGGAGATGAGGGCCCGGCTGAAAGCCATGGGGTTCAGCGGGTCCGTGGTGTGTCTGGACGAGGAGGAATGAGAATTCCGGTTCATCCGGCTGAAGCGTGCTTTGGCCTGGGCAGCGGCCGGGCCGCCGGTTGCCCGCTGGACGAAAATGATTTATAATAAGCCCAGGGCGTCCCCCGACCGGACCGAAGGGAGGTGGGTATGGTGGAAACGCTGGCCAACATGACTCAGGTCATTGTCAATTCGCCCCAGGTCAACACCCTGGTGGCCGGGGAAATGGCCGCCGCCGAGACGGCCAGGCGGCAGGCCCAGATCGAGCAGTCCCAGAAATTCCAGGACCTGGTGCAGAAAACCGTCCAGGCCATGGAAGGGGGACACCGCCTCGACGAAACCGACCCCGACAGCCGCCGCCGTCAGGAAACCCGCCGCGAACAGCGGGAGCGCCGCCGCCAGGCCGCCCAGGCCGAACGCGCCCGCCGGGCCGCCCGCCTGGCCCGGTCCGATGAGGCCGGCGCCGCCGCCGACGCGGTCGCCGCCAAATCCGTCATCGACATCTGCGTGTGACCGGACGCCGGCCCCCGGCCCCCGCTCAAATGCGGGCGTTTTGCAATTTCGCCTTCAATAAATTGTAAAACGCCCGAACATCCGGGCGCTTTTCATTTCATGCGGATATCCTTGCCAACCGGAAAGCGATCCAACAGACTCGCAGGAGACCGAACGTGTCCACCGCCACTCTCACTCATCTGGTGTTTCTGCAACTGGCCATCGAGGCCGTCCTGGTGGTGCTCCTTTTGGTTCTGCTGCGCCGCGCCCGCCGGGCCGGGCCGGGCGACCCGGCCCGGATGCCGGAGAATCTGAAAAATTCCATCGAGAAATTTCTGGCCGACTCGGAAAAAATCGCCGTGGTCTTCGCCGAGAATCTGAAGGACAAAAAGGAACTCTCGTCCGACCTCATCCTCAAGCTCGACCGCCGCCTGTCGGACTACCAGGCCCTCCTGAAGCGCACCGAGGACAGCTTCGGCGAAGCCCGGCAAAAGCTGGCCGACCTGAGGACCGAGCTGAAATCCGGGCCCGAAGCGACGGGCGCCGGGCCGTCCCCCCTGCCGGCCGCCGGCCCGGACAAGGCCAACCCGGCCGCGCCCGAAGTGCGGGCCCTGGTTCTCCAGATGGCCAAAAAAGGGCACACCCCCGAAGAGATCGCCGCCAAGGCCCGGCTGCACCTCGGCGAAGTCGAACTCATCATCGATCTGGAACGCCAATTCAACGTGTAAGCTGGTGTCGCGCGGGCGGCGGGTTTTTCAGGGAAACGGCGTCCGCGGGACGCCGTTTCCGTTTGGGAGGGGAGGGCGGCGGCGCGCCGGCGGGCCTCGGCCCGCCGGGAAAACCCCGGGGCCGCCCGGCCGCCAACCGGCTACCAGGTCAGGCCCAGGGTCAGGGTGCCGCCGAAGGCGTCCTCCTGGCCGGCGAGGCCGAAGACGCCGACGTCGACGCTGAAGGCCTCGTGGGCCCGAAGGGTCAGCCCGGCTTCCAGGAAGGCGCTGGAGCCTTTGAGGTCCGTGGTTTCGCCGACTCGGACGCCGGCGGCCCGGCCCGAGGCCTCGCCGTCGAACTCGTGTTCCCAGGCCAGGCCGCCGTAGCCGGAGAGGCTCTCGGTGAAGGCGTGGGTGTAGCGGCCGCCGAGGCGGGCGCGGAGCGAATCGACGTCGTCGAAGCTGATCCGCTCGCCGGCGCCGGTGGTGACGTCCTCGCCGGAGACGCGGTTCCAGAGGAGCCGGGCGTAGAGGTCCAGCCGGTCGGCGTCGAAGGCGATTTCGCGGCCGAGGCCGACGTGGGCCCCGTAATAGGCGGCGGTGTAGCCGTAGTCCGCGCCGGCCCGGCGGCGCGCCGAGTAGTCGTTGTCGACCCGGCCGAGGCGGAGGGAGCCTTCCGCGTAGACGCCGTCATACCAGGTGTGGCGGGCGAAGAGGCCGCCGCCGAAATAGTCGGCGTCGCCGCCGCCGGTGAGGCCGCCCAGGGCGGGCAGGCGGTGCCAGGTGTCGTAATCGCCGTGGCCGAATTCGGCCAGGACGCCGTAGATGAGGCTGGAGCATTCGAAATCGCTCCGGCGGGCCAGGCTCAGGGCGCCGCTGAAATGATCCACCTCGGCTCGGCTGCCGGTGTCGTTTTCACTGTGGCCGCCCCGGAAATCCAGGCCCGCGGCGACGGCCCCGGCGGTGAGGCGGCGGGCCGCGCCGGGCAGCACCCGGTCGGTCAGCAGGGTGCCGCCGGCCCGGGTGGTGACGGCGGCCGCGTTCCGGCCCTGGAAGTAGGAATGGTAGGGCCGGCCGCTGGCGGCTTCTTCGGTGAGGCCGCCATACACGGCGTCGAGGCTGGGGCCGAAGAGGCTGCCCAGGGTGCCGCTTTCCAAAATGAAACGATAGGTGGTCAGGCCCAGGGTCGCGGTTTTTCTCTGGCCGACGGCCGCGCCCGGCCGCAAATCGCCGTCCGGCTCTTGAGCCATCAGGGCCACGCGCTGGCCCGGGGCCAGGGCCAGGCCGCCGGGGCCGACGGTGAGGGTGATTTTGCCGGCGTCGGTCAGGCCGGTGAAGTCGGCGGCGGCGCCGCCCACCAGGTCGACCATGACCTCGCCGGGGTTCAGGCCGGCCAGGTCGAAGACCAGGTTGGGGTCCAGGCCGGGCCCGGCGTAATCCAGGCGCATACCGGCCAGCCGGTTGAAGGCGCCGGCCAGGTGGATGCCGCTCAGGCCGTATTCGGCGCCCAGGACAAAGGCCCCGCCGTCGAAGGCGGAACCGTCGGCCAGGCCCAGGACGCCGATGGTCACCTGGCCGGCGGTGGGCAGCTTGTAGCCGTTGAAAGTCAGCCAATCCACCTCATTCGCGTTCGGCAGGGAAACCGTGCCGCCGGAGGCCACGTTCAGGCGGCCGATAGTGACAGACAGGTCGAAGCCGGAGAAATCCGGGCTGGCCAAGCTGAAGTTGTGGATGCCGCCGGTCGCGTTCAGGACGGCGACCTGGAAATTGGCCCCGCCGATCTCGGAAGAGGTCCCGGCATAGGGCACGGCGACGGCGGTCACTTTCAGGTGGCCGGCCAGATTCAGCCGGGCGGCCTCAAAAGTGGCGACGCTTCCTCTTCTTTCAATATCCCTGCTGTACCTGCCGGAGACGGTGAGGTCCCCCCCCACGGTGACCGTACTGTGGCCGAGGCGCAGGGCGGCGTTGCCGCCGGAGCCACTGGAGGTTCCATGCCCGGCGGTTACGGTCAGAGCGCCGTTCACCGTCAGGTTGACCGGTTGCGACCCGCCGTGTTCATACAGTTCGGCGATGCCGCCGACGCTGTGTAAGTCCGCATTTCCGCCGATGATACCGAGGCTGGGGGTGGTGTAATCGGTCACGCCGCTCTCGAAGGTGACGCGGATGTCCCTGTTGCTGGGCCCGGAGTGTTCGACGCGCATCCCGTCCGGTGAAGTCGGGGTGGAGGTGCTGAGTCCGGGGGAAAAGCCGCCGCCCTCGATTTTAGTCAAAGGACCGTCCTGGGCCCGGGCCGGGCCGGCCGGGGCGGCGAGCGGGAGGCCGAGGGCCAGAAAAAGACCCAGAACCGCGAACGGGCGGGGCTTGGTTTTCATGGGAAAACCCTTTCCAGAGCGCATACTTTGTTGGCGGTCGCGTTGCGGCGGTCAAACCGAATCCGAGTTTATACGATTTTGTAATTATAGCATACTGGCCGGCCCAAGCCAAGCGGAAACGCGGCGGGCCCGGGGCCGGCCGCCTGAAGACGGGCCGCCCGTCTTCGCCGCCCCGGCGCCCGCCGCCCCGGTCGTTCCCGCCCCGCCGCTTGTCTGAGCCGTTCATTTCAAACCGTCCTCGGTTTGAAATGGATCGAGATTCCGATTCGATTTTCGAAACGGAATTATTTTCGGCAAAACTCTTGAGGTCGGGGGGGGTTTGGTGTACTATAGAGCACATAGCGGGCATGTGACCAGGAAGAAAAATGTTTCCCATCAATTTGGACCTCAGGGGCCGGACGGTCCTTCTGGCCGGGGCCGGCCGGGTGGGGCGGCGCAAGCTGGCCAAACTTTTGGAGGCCGGGGCCCGGGTTCGGGTGGCGGAACCGAAACCCGCCGCCGAAATCATGGCCCTGGCCGAGGCCGGCCGCATCGAACTGACGGCCGCCGTCACCCCGGACAGCCTGCGGGATGTCCGCCTGGCCTTCCTGGCCGCCGGGGACGCGGCGTACAACGCCGAACTGGCGGGCCGGCTGCGGGCGGCGGGGGTCTGGGTCAACGTGGCCGACGCGCCCGAGCTTTCCGATTTCACCCTGCCGGCGGTGGTGGAGCAGGGCGGTTTCCGCCTGGCCGTCTCCACCGGCGGGGCCGGCCCGGCCCTCTCGGCCCGGGTCGCGGCCCGGCTGCGGGGCCAGTTCGGCCCCGAATACGGCCGGCTGGTCCGGGTGCTCGCGGCCCTCCGGCCCCGGGTTTTGGCCTCGCCCCTCGGCCCGGCCGAGCGGGAGGCCCTGTTCCGGCGCGTGGCCGGGTCCGACGCCCTCCTGGACCTTCTGGCCCGGGGCGACGAGGCCGGGGCCCGGCAGCTTCTGGATGTTCTGACGGCCCCCCTTCCGGGGGGGGATCTTTTCCACCACGGCCTGGATTGACTCCCGCCGATCAGCGATACGCAAACTCCCGGCGCGGGGGAAGGAAGGTTCGATCATGTGCGGCAACGCCCATTAGCTACGCCACAGAGCAATACGGATAGTCCTATGAAATTCTTTATCATTGGCGTGAGCCATCACCGGGCGCCGGTGGCGGTTCGGGAAAAGTTCGTGGGCCTCACCGAGGCGGAGCTGCATCTGTACGGCCGCCTGGCCCAGAGCGCCGCCGTACGCGAAGCCCTGGTGCTGTCCACCTGCAACCGGCTGGAAATCCTGGGCGTGGCCTCCGACCTCGAGGGCGGACGGCGGGCGGTCCTGGAGGCCCTGGCCGGCATATCCAGCCTTCCGGTGGACGAATTCCAGCCCTACCTCCATGAATTTGCCGGCCTGGCCGCCGCGCGTCACCTGTTCCGGGTGGCCGGCAGCCTCGATTCCCTGGTCCTGGGCGAGCCCCAGATTCTCGGCCAGGTGAAGGAGGCCTTCCGCCAGGCCCTGGCCCGCGGCCAGGCCGGCCGGTTCACCAACAAGCTGATGCACCGCTGTTTCCGCGCGGCCAAACGGGTCCGCAGCGAAACCAGCCTGGCCGGCGGGGCGGTGTCCGTGGCCGGCGCGGCCGTGGCCCTGGCCCGCCACCTGGCCGGGGGCGATCTGGAGCGCGCCTCGGCCCTGGTCCTGGGCGCGGGGCCCATGGCCTCCCTGGCGGCGGCCAATCTGCGCAAAAAAAACCTGGCCGGCCTGGTCGTCGTCAACCGGAGCGCGGACCGGGCCGCGCTTCTGGCCGCGAAGCACGGGGCCCGCCCCCGCCCCTGGGACGAGCTGGACCAGGCCCTGGCCGAGGCCGACCTGGTCATCGCCGCCACCGGCGCGCCGGATCCCGTCCTCACCCGCGAGCGGCTGCGGCCCATCCTGGCCGCCCGGCCGGAGCGGCCCCTGACGATCGTCGACATCGGGGTGCCCCGCAACGCGGCCCACGATCTCAAGCACCTGGACGGACTGGTCCTGCGCAACATCGACGACCTGAACGAAGTGGTCTGGGAAAGCCGCCTGTCCCGCCGGGAGGCCGCCACCCGGGCCGAGGCCATCATCGACGAGGAAGTGGACAAGTTCGGCCGCTGGCGGGCCACCCTGGCCAGCCAGCCCACGGTCGCGGCCCTGACCCGCAAGGCCGAGCGCATCCGCCGGCTGGAGCTTCAGCGCACGCTCAAGCTCCACGACTTCAGCCCCGACCAGGCCGAAGCCCTGGAGCTCATGACCGGGGCCCTGGTCCGCCGCCTCCTGCACGATCCCCTGGCCTTCATCAAAAGCTCGGCCCGGGACGGCGGCCAGCCCGGCGGCCCCGTCTGCCGGCCCCACGGCCCGTGCCTGGATTCCATAAGAAGAGCCTTCAACATAGAGCCGGAGTGATTTTTTGGGTTCACCGACCGTCGACACCCGGGAACTTTTCGACCCCCCCCGTCCGGACCCGCCGCCCGCGCCCTTTTTCGCGGCCTGGCCCGGGCCCGGGCCCTGGGTGGGCGGCCCCGTGCCGCCGCGCCTGGCCGGCGTCACCGTGGCCGAGTTCGTGGCCCGGCTGGGCCGGCTCATCACCCCCGAACAGGCCGCCGACCTGGTGGCGTTCGGCTCGGTCTGGCTCGACCGCCGCCTCTGCCTGGACCCGGACCACCCCATGGCCGGCCACGCCGAATTCCGCATCAACCCGCCGGCCTACGGCTTCCAGCGCTTCTACGAGGCCGACCCGGACCGCATCGTCTGGGAGGACCGGGACATCCTCGTCTACCGCAAGGAATCCGGCCGGCCCTCCCAGGGGGTGCCCCATGACGCCCACAACAACGTCCTGGCCGCGCTCACCCGCCTCCTGGCCCGGCGCGGAGAGCCCGCCGAGCTCCGCCTCCCCCACCGCCTCGACGCCGACACCTCGGGCCTGATCCTTCTGGCCAAGACCCGCGAAGCGGCCGGAGCGCTCGGCCAGGCGTTCCAGTCCGGCCGGGTGGAAAAAAAATACCTGGCCCTGGGCCTGGGCCCCGCGCCGGCTGAAAAAACCTTCACCGTCAAGGCCCCCCTGGCCAAGCAGGGCCCCCGCTACCTGGCCGTGCCCGGGGGGCCGGGCCTGCCCGCCCGCACCGATTTCATGACCCCCGGCTGGACCGACCCCGAGCCCCCGGCCGCCGACGGCTGGCCGCGCACGTTGTTCCTGGCCGCGCCCCGCACCGGGCGCACCCACCAGATCCGCGTGCACCTGGCCTTTGCCGGCTGGCCCATCGCCGGCGACCGGTTCTACGGCCGCCCCGACGAGCGGCCCAAAGCGCCGCGCCTGCGCCTGGCCTCGGTGGGGCTGGAGTTTCCGCATCCCCGCACCGGGGAGGCGGTGCGGCTGTCGCTTATGTAGAGCGCTTGTCTATTGAACGGCCCCCGGGTCGTCGCCGCCCCGGCCGCGTATGGCGGTCGGCAGATAGCCGCCCGCCAGAATCCGAAACTCGGCCAGGTCCGCGGCCGAGGGCTGGGGATGCTTGTTCATGAAGGCGGGGTTCAGCACGTGGCCGGGCCGGCAGGGCTGGATGAAGAGGGGGGCCGGGCCGGCGGCGGCCCTGGCCAGGGCCACGATGGTTTCGCGGTTGACAAAGGGGGCGGCGGCCGTGGTGCGGAACTCGTGGGTGAGGCCGGTCCGCTTGAGGACGGCAATGGTCTCGAGGATGGCCTCGCCCGGGTCGTGGGGGGCGAGTTCGGGCGGGTAGCGGCGGGGGTCGGTCTTGAGGTCCAGCGCGACGTAGTCGATGAGCCGGCGTTCGATGAGGTCGGCGACGACCGCCGGCCGGGAGCCGTTGGTGTCGAGCTTGACGAGGTAGCCGAGGCCGCGCAGTTTTTTGCAGAATTCGCCGAGGTCCGGGGCGATGGTGGGCTCCCCGCCGGAGATCACCACGCCGTCCAAGTATTTGCGGCGGCGGCGGAGAAAGTCGAGGGCCTCGTCCTCCTCCACCGGCACGCCGAAGGGCCGCACCAGGTGCGGGTTGTGGCAGTAGGGACAGGTGAAGTTGCAGCCCTGGGCGAACACCACGGCGGATAACACGCCGGGGTAGTCCAGGGCCGTATTTTTCGTCAGGCCGCCTAGGCGCAAAGGACTTTCCTTTCGGCCGGCGCGGGTTCGTCCTTTTCCGGGGCCGCGGCCGGGGTCATGGACCAGTCGCCCGGCACCACGGCCAGGCGGCCGCCCGCGGGCATCCGTTCGGGGAGGTCGGCCGCCGGCGCCGCCGGCTCGGCGGGCACCCGGTAGGCGCGGCGGAGGGAATATTCCTCCTGCTTGCCGTCATTCCAGCGGCCCACGGGCCGCAGGTAGCCCACCACCCGGGAATAGACCTCCGTGGCCCCGTCGCAGTGCGGGCAGGCGCGGACCTCGCCGGCCAGGTAGCCGTGCTCCTGGCAGACGCTGAAGGTGGGGGTGATGGTGAAATAGGGCAGCCTGAAGTTCTGGGTGATCTTGTGCACCATGGCCCGCACGGTGCGGGTGTCGGTGATCTCCTCGCCGACGAAGGCGTGGAGCACGGTGCCGCCCGTGTAGCAGCACTGGAGGTCGTCCTGCAGTTCCAGGGCCTCGAACACGTCGTCGGTGTGGTTGACGGGCAGGTGGCTGGAGTTGGTGTAGAACGGAATCCTGGCCTCCCCGCCGCGCGCCTCGGTGTTGGCGAACTTTATGGCCGGGTGGCGGGCCTGGTCCAGCCGGGCCAGGCGGAAGCTGGTGCCCTCGGCCGGGGTGGCTTCGAGGTTGAAGAAGTCGCCGGTCTCTTCCTGGATGGCGGCCAGGCGTTCGCGGATGTGGGTGAGCACCTTGAGCATGAAGGCCTGCCCGCGCGGCGCGGCGATGCCCTCGCCGAGGAGGTTCAGGCAGGCTTCGTTGCCGCCCACCACCCCGATGGTGGAGAAGTGATTCGTCCAATACCGCCCCGTGGCCGCCTTGACGCTGCGGAGGTAGAAATTGGTGTACGGATACAGCCCGCCCTCGGTGAAGCGTTCCAGCTCCTTGCGCTTGATGACCAGGCTTTCCTTGGCGGTCTCGATGAGGTCGTCGAGGCGGGTGATGAAATCCTCTTCATTGGCCGCCAGGTGCCCCAGCCGCGGGAGGTTCAGGGTCACCACGCCCACCGAGCCGGTCAGGGGGTTGGCCCCGAAGAGCCCGCCGCCGCGCTTCCGCAGCTCGCGGTTGTCGAGCCGCAGGCGGCAGCACATGGACCGGGCGTCTTCCGGCGACATGTCGGAATTGACGAAGTTGGAGAAATACGGGATGCCGTAGCGGCCGGTCATGCGCCAGATGGTTTCGAAGCGCGGGCTTTCCCAGTCGAAATCCTGGCCGATGTTGTAGGTGGGGATGGGAAAGGTGAAGACCCGGCCCTTGTTGTCCCCTTCCATCATGACCTCGGCGAAGGCCCGGTTGATGATGTCCATCTCCACCTGGTAGTCGCCGTAGACCGTGCTCTGCTCGCGCCCGCCGATGACCACGGGCGAATGCCTGAAGATCCCGGGCACGTCGAGGTCCAGGGTGATGTTGGTGAAGGGGGTCTGAAAGCCGACCCGGGTGGGGATGTTGATGTTGAAGACGAATTCCTGGAGGGCCTGCTTGACCTCGCGGTAGTGGAGGCCGTCGTGCCGCACGAACGGCGCCAAGAGCGTGTCGAAGCTCGACACCGCCTGGGCCCCGGCCGCCTCGCCCTGGAGGGTGTAGAAGAAATTCACCAGTTGCCCCAGGGCCGAGCGGAAATGTTTGGGCGGCGCGCTCTCCACGTTGCCAGACACGCCCTTGAAGCCCTCGCGCAGCAAATCCATCAGGTCCCAGCCCACGCAGTAGACCGAAAGCTGGTTCAGGTCGTGCAGGTGCAGGTCGCCGCTTTTGTGGGCCTCGCGGATGCGGGGGGTGTAGATGCGGTTGAGCCAGTATTCGGAGGTGACGTCGGAGGAGATGAAATTGTTCAAGCCCTGGAGGGAAAAGCCCATGTTGCTGTTCTCGCGCACGCGCCAGTCCAGCCGCTGGAGATAGCCGTCCATGAGGTCCACGTGGGCCTTGGCCGTGATGGCCCGCATCTGGGCCCGCTGCTCGCGGTAGAGGATGTAGGCCTTGGCCGTGGCCCGCCACGGCGATTCCAGCAGCACGTGTTCGACGATGTCCTGCACCTTCTCCACGTCGATGGCCGCTTCCGTTTCCACGGCTTCGGCCCGGTCGAGGGTCTTCATGGTCAGATACAGGGCCTCTTTGTCGCCGAATTCCCCGGTGGCCTGTCCGGCCTTGGCGATGGCCCGGGTGATCTTGGTGGCGTCAAAGCCGTCCGTCCGCCCGTCGCGCTTCCTGATGGTCGTAAACCGCATGTCGTCTCCTGGTTGCTGTTGATGAAAAATATGGGCCTATCCGCAAATTGCCCTTTTGCCGATATGCCGGGAAACCTTCGGCCCGGATCCCCTGCCTGGGGAGCGGGCCGTTACAAATGATCGGGAATGCGGCCCGCAAAGGAACTGGGAGGGCCAGGTGACGTATGAAGAAACGCATCCGAGCCCTGCCAGGGGCCGGTCGCGCCTCCAGATATTGTATGTCGTCCACAGACCCAGATTATCCATAACCAGGGGGGAAAGTCAAGCCCAATTTCCGGAACCCCACCCCAAGATGTGGGGGGTCCAATGTTTTCAATACCCTATGGCGGGGAAAAAAAAAGAGAATCGCGGCAAAATGGCGCGGCCCGGAGGCCGGCCGGGCTCCCCGCCGCCGGATATTGCTATAATTATATGAAATTAATGCATTATTTATCACAAATAGGCCTCAATGGGTTTAATTGGGCGAAAACATTAGTCCTTTTTATCGACAGCCCCGCTCTATACAGCCGGCCCCCAAACTGCGGAAACGGAACGGCGGGGCGGCGGCGCCCCCCCCCACATCTTGTGGCGGCGCCGCCCCGGGCGGCTCTTTCCCTTCCGCCATCCCGGCCCCGAAACCGGAAACGCGCCCGGGCGGTTCTCCCGTTCTCCGAACCGCCGGATTCCTCTGTATCGTTCGCCCTGGGAAGCGGGCCGGACTTTTTGGAAATCTCCTGAAAATGTGGTATACTATACCTTTAAAAAAATGTCCGCCCCCGCCGGGGCCGGACCTTCAAGGAGTTTCCTGTGACTTTCGAGTATTCCCAACGGCTGCGGGCTTTGCCGCCGTATCTGTTCCACGAGCTGGACCGGATGCGCGACGAGGTCCGGGCCCGGGGGGCGGACGTCATCGACCTCGGGGTCGGCGATCCCGACCGCCCCACGCCCCCGGCCATAGTGGCCGCGCTTCAGCACGCGGCCGAGGACCCGGCCAACCACCAGTACCCGCTGTATTCCGGCATGAACGCCTTTCGCGAATCCGTGGCCGGGTGGTACCGGCGGCGCCACGGGGTGACCCTGGACCCGGACCGCGAAATCTGTTCCCTCATCGGGTCCAAGGAGGGCATCGCCCATTTCCCCCTGGCCTTTGTGGACCCCGGCGACGTGGTCCTGGCGCCCGAGCCGGGCTATCCGGTCTACCACAGCGGCGCCCTGTTCTGCGGCGGGGAGACCCGCTTCCTGCCGCTGCTGGAAAAAAACGGCTTCCGGCCCGACTACCGGGCCGTGCCGGAATCCGTCCTGGCCAAGGCCAAGATCATCTGGGTGAATTATCCCAACAACCCCACCGGGGTCACGGTCGATCTGGATTTTTACGCGGACCTGGTGGCCTGGGCCCGGGAGCGCCGGATCATCGTGGCCTCGGACGCGGCCTATTCGGAGATGACCCACGACGGCCGGGCCCACCCCAGCATCCTTTCGGCGCCGGGGGCCCGGGAGGTGGCGGTGGAGTTCCACTCCCTGTCGAAGACGTACAACATGACCGGCTGGCGCCTGGGCTGGGCGGCCGGGGCCGCGGAGCTGATCCGGGGCCTGGGCCGGATCAAGACCAACATCGATTCCGGCGCGTTCCGGGCCGTGCAGTGGGCCGGCTGCGCGGCCCTCGACGGCGACCAGGAATCCGTGCGGGCCATGGGCCGGCTGTATCGGGAACGGCGGGCGGTCCTGGCCCGGGGCCTGGAGGCGGCCGGGCTGACGGTCTGCCCGGCCGAGGCCACGTTCTATGTCTGGGTGCGGCTGCCCGAGGGGCTGGGCTCGGCCGAGTTTTCGGCCCGCCTGCTCCACGAGGCCGGCATCGTGGCCACGCCGGGCGTGGGCTTCGGCCCTTCGGGCGAGGGCTACGCCCGCTTCGCCCTGGTCCAGGAGGCCGGCCGGCTCACGGAAGCCGCCGCCCGCCTGGCCCGGCTGCGTTTCTAGAGAAACGGAGGGGACCCAGAGTGACCGCCGACGATCTGACCCGGGCCGCCGTCATCGGCCTGGGCGCCAACCTGGAAGACCCGGCCGGCATGATCCGCGAGGCCCTGCACCGCCTGGCCGAAACGCCGGGCCTGCGCCTCCTGGCGGTCAGCTCCCTGTACCTGACCGAGCCCCAGGGCGGGCCTCCGGGCCAGAACTGGTATCACAACGCGGCCGCCTTTTTCGACAGCCGCCTGGCCCCGCGCGAGCTTCTGGAGACGCTCCTGGCCGTGGAAAAGGCCCTGGGCCGCCAGCGGCTGGAAGCCAACGGGCCCCGGGTCATCGACCTGGATTTCCTGGCCCAGGGCGACCTGATGGTCGAGGCCCCGCCCGATCTGGTCGTGCCCCACCCCCGGCTGCACGAGCGGCTCTTCGTCCTGGCCCCCCTGGCCGAGGTGGCCCCGGACTGGCGCCACCCGCTGCTGCACCGGACGGCGGCGGAGCTTCTGGCCGCGGTCTCGCCCGGCGGCCAGGGCCTCCGGAAGCTGGGGGGCGGCCCGAAAGGGACGCGGTGATGGGCCGGCTGATGTTCAACCTTTTCATCATAGCGGCCCTGTTCGGCCTGATCGTGTGGCTGGCCGGCGGGCTCCGGGGCGGGCGCCGCGACCCCGGCGAGGGCGCCCAGGAGCTGGTCCGGGACGCCCTGACCGGAGTGTATTTTCCCAAAAGCGAGGCCGTCACCATTGTCCGGGGCGGCGAAACGCTGTATTTCCTCAATCACGAAAATCGTGATCAATTCCTAGCCAACAGGTGAATAATGAAATTCTTTATCGACACGGCCAACCTCGACGAGATCAAAAAGGCGGCCTCCTTCGGCTTTCTCGACGGCGTCACCACCAACCCCAGCCTCATGGCCCGCGAAGGCGTCAGCCGGCAGGACGAGCACATCAAGGCCATCTGCGCCCTGACCCCCGGGCCCGTGAGCGCGGAGGTCCTGGCCACGGAGACCGAGGCCATGATCGCCGAGGGCCGCCACCTGGCCGGCCTGGCCCCCAACGTGGTGGTGAAGCTGCCGCTGACCATGGCGGGCCTGGCCGCCACCGGGGCCCTGGCCGCCGAGGCCATCCGCGTCAACCAGACCCTGGTCTTCTCGCCGCTTCAGGCTTTGCTCGCGGCCAAGGCCGGGGCCGCCTACGTCAGCCCCTTCGTGGGCCGCCTGGACGACGTGGGCCACGACGGGCTGGATCTGGTCGAAGAGATCATGACCATCTTCGGCAACTACGGCTATGAAACCGAGATCATCGTGGCCAGCATCCGCACGCCCCAGCACGTCCTCAGGAGCGCCTTGCTGGGCGCGGACATCGCCACCATCCCCTTCAAGGTCATCCAGCAGCTGGCCGCCCATCCCCTGACCGACCAGGGCGTGGCCGCCTTCCTGGCCGACCACGCCAAGGCGGCCCAGGCCGGGAAGTAAACCCCGCCGCCCGGAGGTGACGTGAACGGCCCCTTTTTCCACGGCCTGAGGCCGGCGGTCCTGACGGCCGCCGTGGGCCTCGGCCTGGCCCTGGCCCTGGCCCCGGCCCCGGCCCGGGCCGGGGCCGAGGGCGCGCTCTTCGCGCCCGTGGAACCGGCGGCCGAGGCCCCGGCGCCGCCCGCGCAGGCGACGGAAAAGAGGAAAGCCGTCCGGGGCCAAGCGGCCAAACCGTCGCCGGAGATCGTGACGGACGCCCAGGGCCGCAAGACTTTGGTCATCCACGGCGACAGCGCGGCGGCCAAATCGTCGCCGGAGATCGTGGTGGACGCCCAGGGCCGCAAGACCCTGGTCATCCGCGGCGACGGCGCGGCCGCGGCCCCGGAAGCGGCGGCGGAGGCGGAGGCGGAGGCCCCGGCCGAGCGGCCCTACTGGGCGGCCGAGCGCGAGGCCCCGGCCCGGCCCTACTGGCTGGCCGAGCCGGAAGCCCCGGTCCGGCCCTACTGGCTGCCCGATCCGGAGGCCCCGGTCCGGCCCTACTGGCTCCCGGCGCCCCCGCCCGAGGAGCCGGCCCCGCCCCGGGCCGCGGCCTCCCTGGCCCCGGCCGGGGACGGGGAGGGGGACGACACCCGGACCATCTCGTACTACATGTACCAGGACGAGGCCGGGGTCAGGCACCTGACCAACGCGCCCGCCGATCCGCGCTACCGGCTGTTCACGGTCACGGTCACCATCCGGCGCGGCCTGGCCGGGACGAGGGCCCTGCACACGCCCGGCACCCTGGGGGGGATCATCGACCGGGCCGCCCGGCTGCACAGCCTCGATCCGGCCCTGATCATGGCCGTGATCAAGGCCGAATCGGCCTTCGACGCCCGGGCCGTGTCCTGGGCCGGGGCCCAGGGCCTGATGCAGCTCATGCCCGGCACGGCCCGCGACATGGGCTGCGTCAACCCCTTCGACCCCGAGGACAACGTCATGGGCGGCAGCCGCTACCTGCGGCTGATGCTCGACCGCTTCGGGGACGTGAGCCTGGCCCTGGCCGCCTACAACTGCGGGCCCGAACGGGTGGCCCGCGAGGGCCGCCGCATCCCGGACATACCCGAAACCCGGAATTACGTCAAAATAGTTCTGCGCCACTACGACCGCTACCAGGGCCGCCGCTGACCCCGGCCGCCGCCGACCCCGAGGGCCGACATGAATTGGAACAAACTTCTCAGCCACCCCCAGGCGCCCAACATCATCACCCTGGCCCGCCTCCTGGCCGTGCCCGTCCTCGTGGTCCTTCTGACCGTCTGGCCGGACGGCGGCTTCTGGGCGTCGGTCACCAGCGGGCTGGTGTTCCTCGTGGCCGCCCTCACCGATCTGGTCGACGGGCACCTGGCCCGCAAATACAACATCGTCAGCACGCTGGGCAAATTCCTCGATCCCTTGGCGGACAAGCTCCTGGTGGCCTCGGCCCTCATCATGCTCATCCCCCTGGGCCGGGTGCCGGCCTGGGTGGCCTTTCTCATCCTCGCCCGGGAAATCGCGGTGACGGGCCTCCGGGCCATCGCGGCCGAGCGCGGCCTGGTCATCAGCGCCTCGGATTCGGGCAAGAAGAAAACCCTGGCCCAGAACATCGCCGTCTTCTGCCTTCTGTGGCACTATCCCCTGATCTGGGCCGACACGGCGGCCGTGGGCACGGTGATCCTGTATCTGGCCCTGGCCATGACCTACTGGTCGGGCGGCCTGTATTTTTATCATTTTCTGAAGGATTATCACGAGTGATCCGGCGGGCGGATGCAAAAAAGCGGGAGGCGTCCGCCTCCCGCTTTTTTTCGCTCGAATCCGGCCCGGTTACTTTTTCCGGCTCCGCGCCCAGTTCCAGGCGGTGCGGATGATTTCGTCCAGGCACGTCACCTCCGGCCGCCAGCCGAGGATCTTCCTGGCCTTCTCGGCCGAGGCCACCAGCACCGGCGGATCGCCCTTGCGGCGGTGGGCGAAGGTATACGGCACCCACTGGCCCGTGACCCGCTCGGCCGCGGCCATGACCTCCAGCACCGAAAAACCCGTGCCGCCGCCGATGTTGAAGGCCGTGAAGCCCGGCTCCTTCTGGCCGGCCAGGTGGTCCAGGGCCAGAAGGTGGGCCTGGGCCACGTCGCCCACGAACACGTAATCGCGGATGCCGGTGCCGTCGGGGGTGGGATAGTCGTTGCCGTAGATCGACAGCGGCGGGGTCTCGCCCAGAATGGCCTTCAGGACGTTCGGGATCAGGTGGGTCTCGGGGTTGTGCTCCTCGCCCAGGCCGCCCTCGAGGTCGGCCCCGGCGGCGTTGAAATAGCGCAGGGCCACGCTCTTGAGGCCCTGGGCCTGGGCGTAGTCCTCCAGGATCATCTCCACCATCCTGGCGGCCTGGCCGTGGGGGGTGATGGGCTGGGCCGGGCAGCCCTCCTCGATGGGCATGTCCCGGGGCGTGCCGTAGATCGAGGCCGAGGAGGTGAAGATGAACTTGTCCACCTTGGCCCGGGTGGCCGCGGCCAGAAGGTTCAGGGCGCCGACGAGGTTGCCGTGGTAATACAGCTCCGGCTGTTCCACCGACTCCCCGACCAGGCCCCGGGAGGCAAAGTGCATGACCGCGTCCACCTGGTGGTGCTCGAAAAGCGAGACCAGGTCGCCCAAATTCAGGACGTCGCCCTTGACCGTCACCGGCTCGATCCCGCGCTCCCGGGCGCCCCGGAAGGCCTCGCGCATCAGGTCCTCCCGCCCGGTGGACAGGTTGTCGAAGACCACCGGGGCATGCCCGGCCCGCACCAGTTTCCGCACCGTGTGGGAGCCGACATACCCCGCTCCGCCGCAAACCAGAACCCGCATCGTTACCTCCGAATCATCGAATTATACGCCTACAGCCGGCACTTCTGCGCGTCGCACGTGGGAACGATGGCCGGCGAGGGGCCGGAGAGGCCGGCGGCTTGGCGCAGTTCGTCGGCCCGAGAGGCGCATTCCCAGGTGAATTCCGGCTCGGTGCGGCCGAAGTGGCCGTAGCTGGCCGTCTTTTCGTAGATGGGCCGTTTGAGGTTCAGATACCCGATCATGTCGGCGGGCTTGAAGGAGAACACCCGCTGGAGCGCCTGGGCGATGGCCCCGTCGTCCACCAGGCCCGTGCCGAAGGTCTGGGCCATGACCGAGACCGGGGCGGCCAGGCCGATGGCGTAGGCCAGCTGCACCTCGCAGCGCGCGGCCAGGCCCGCGGCCACCACGGTCTTGGCGGCCAGGCGGGCCATGTAGCAGGCGCTGCGGTCCACCTTGGACGGGTCCTTCCCGGAGAAGCAGCCGCCGCCGTGGCGGCCCCAGCCGCCGTAGGTGTCCACGATGATCTTCCGGCCCGTGACCCCGCAGTCGCCCATGGGCCCGCCCACCACGAACTGGCCGGTGGTGTTGACGTGGAACTTGGTGTCCGCGTCGAGGAGATGGGCCGGGAGGGTCTTCTTGATGACCTCCTCGATGACCGCCTCGCGCACCTTGGCCTGGGTGATGTCGCGGCTGTGCTGGGTGGCGATGACCACGGCCTCGATGCGGCGCGGCTCGTGGTCCTCGTACTGCACGGTCACCTGGGATTTCCCGTCGGGCCGCAGGAAGTTGAGGCTGCCGTTCTTCCGCACCGCGGACAAACGTCTGGTCAACTGGTGCGACAGGTGGATCGGCAGCGGCATCAGCACATCCGTTTCCGAGATCGCGTAGCCGAACATCAGGCCCTGGTCGCCGGCGCCCTGTTCGTGGCCGTCGCTCGCGTCCACGCCCATGGCGATGTCCGGGGACTGCTTGCCGATGGTGTTCAAAACCGCGCAGGTCTGCCAGTCGAAGCCCATGTTGGAATCGTTGTAGCCGATGCGTTCGATGGTGCGGCGCACCACGGCCGGCAGATCCACCCAGCATTCGGTGGTGATTTCGCCGGAGATCATGGCCAGGCCCGTGGTGACCAGGGTTTCGCAGGCCACCCGGCCGTGGGGATCGTGGGTGAGGATGGCGTCCAGCACCGCGTCGGAAATCTGGTCGGCGATCTTATCGGGGTGGCCCTCGGTCACCGATTCCGAGGTGAAGAGGAAGTGGCCTTGCTTCATGGGGATGGCTCCTTTACGGTATATTGAAGAGAGGGATGGACGTTGAATCCTTATAGTACGTACCCGGCCTAATGAAGTCAACTCCAAACGCCGGCGCGGCCAAAAAAAACGGGAGGGGGCGTCCCCTCCCGTTCGAAGGCCGGCCGTTCTAGGCCACGGTGTCGATCCGGGTGCCGATGCCGGTCATCATGGCCACCGCTTCGAGAGCGGCGGCCTGCTGCTGCATCTGGACCTGGGCCTGCATGTTGACCGCCGTCTGCTTCATGGCCAGATCCATCATGGCCTTCTGCCCGTCGAAGAGCGTCTGGACCAGGTCGGTCTGGATGTTGTTGGCCGTGTTCAGGGTGTTCATGCCGGGGTTCCCTCCTTGGTGTGACAGGCCCGGGACGTTCCGGGCCTCCTCGGTCCGCGTCCTGATGCGGGACCTCGTATCCCACGTATCGGACCGGAGGGGCCGGAGCATGAACCATATATGGCGGCGGCGTCTGCCCGCTGCCTGGCCCCGGCCGGGCGCCCCGGAAGGCCCCGGCCCCCTGGTGATCCGGAGAGGCCGCTCAGTCTTCCCCGCCAAAGTCGACCATGGCTTTCAATTCGCGGCCGACTTTGAAAAAGGGCAGTTTTTTGGGCGGCACCTGGATGGGTTCGCCGCTTTTGGGGTTGCGGCCCACATAGCCGGCGTACTCCTTGACTTTGAAGGAGCCCAGGCCCCGCAGTTCGGCCCGGCCCTCCTCGATGAGCCCCTCGGTGATGGAATCAAAAAAGATGTTCACCACCTGTTCGGCCTGCTTGGAGGACAAAAGGGCTTCTTCAGCCAGTTTTTCAACCAGTTGCGATTTGTTCATAGACCACCTCTGAAGTATCAGACGATCCATCATATAATAATAGCCCAAACATTTCAAGGGTGTATCGGGAGGAAATCCGCCGGGTCGGCCGGCCTCCCCCCGGCCGGGGGGAAGATGGCCTTCGGCGTCCCGGTTGCGACGGCGGCGCTGGGGCTTTTTCGTTTTTTTTTGCCCTTTGGCCAGCAAGGCCTTCCAGATATTGTGGTTCGGCGCGCCATACCCCGCAGGGATGGGGGCCTGCCTTGACTTTTCATTTTTTACCGGGTATTATCAAAACCATCAGGAGACAGCCAAGGTAAAAAACGGCGCGGAACAAACCGACGATTCCCGGGACCGCTTGCAGGGGCCGGGGCGGAGGGGCAGGAACATGTCGCTGAAAATACAATCCTTTCTAACCGAAATCGCCACCTGGTTCTTTTTCGCCCTCCTGGCCCTGGGGCTGGCCCTGCCTTTGGCCCTGGCGGAACACCAGCTTGACGTGGAAGACCTCCTGGCGCCGCCCCTGAGCGGTGAGGTCACCTACGGCGACCTTTTCTCCCCCGATCTGGCCCTGCCCCTGACGGCCACCGCCCTCACCCCCCAGGAAGCGGCCGCGCTCCACCCCGAGCCCACCCTTCTGCGTGACCTGGCCCTGAAGCGCCGGCCCCGGCTGGCCTTTAACGAATCCCTGGCCGAATACGACCTCCTGATCGAACAGGCCGCCCGTCAGCATCAGGTTTCGCCTGTGCTGGTCAAGGCCGTCATCCAGGCCGAAAGCGGCTTCGACTCCGCCGCCATTTCCCGGCGCGGGGCCGTGGGCCTGATGCAGGTTCTGCCCTCCACGGCCCGGTCCCTCGGCATCCATGATTTGAAGGACCCGCAGAAAAACATCCAGGCCGGCGTCAAATATTTGAAATTCCTGCTGAAACTTTTTAACGACGACGAGCGCCTGGCCATCGCCGCCTACAACTGCGGCCCCGAGGCCATGAAACGCTTCAACAACCAGATTCCGCCCTTCCGCGAAACCCAGGCCTTTGTCGAACGCGTCATGGCCTACTATAATCAGAACCTGCACAGCTGACCGATGAGAATATCCCGATTTTTTCAGGCCGTGTCCCTCGTGACCGGCCTCTTTTTGTGGCCCGGCCCGGGCCCGGCCCTGGCGCAGCGCGAGTATATGGACCCGGTCCCCGTTTCGCCCCAGGCCCTGGCGGAGGCCTACCGCCGCAACTTCCACGAAGCCGACGCCATGTATACCGGCAAGCTCCTCATCGTCACCGGGCGCATCAAGACCATCCGGCCCCCGGACCGCAACTACGATTTCCACGTCGACAAGCTCTACGCCTACATCACCATCGACGCCGGCCGCAACCTGCCCATAGCCGTGTATTTCTGGAACTGGGAAGCCGAAAAATTCATCCGCAACCTCCGAAGCGGCAGCACCATATCGGTCATGGGCTTTTGCCAGGGCGTCCCGCCCCAGCTTTCCCTGGTCGACGCCTGCGTCTACCCCCAGGGCTGCGGCGGCCCCGTCCAGGGGTTCCAGGGGCCCTATTATAAGCTCCCGTACACGAAATAAGAGATAGGGAACCCGCCCCGCCGGCCTTCCCCGGCCGCGGCCTGAAGAGACCGGGAAATGCGCGTTTGCGGCGGGGCGTACGCGCAATTGCCCCCGGCCGCCGCTTATGCTATGATGCTCAGTCGGTTTCCATATATTTCGGGCGGACCGCGGCCCGGCAGGGGGTACCCGGCATGAGTGAACATTACGGCCGCCGCAGCGGCGACCCCTATCCCATAAACGCGCTGGGGGCGGGCGAATCGTGGCGCATGTTCTCGATCATGGCCGAATTCGTAAAGGGCTTCACGGCCATGAGCGAGGTGGGGCCGTGCGTGAGCATCTTCGGCTCGGCCCGGTCCGCGCCGGATTCGCCGGAGTGCCGGATGGCCGAGGACCTGGCCCGCCTTCTGGCCCAGAACGGCTTCGGCGTGGTCTCCGGCGGGGGCGGGGGCGTGATGGCCGCCGCCAACAAGGGGGCCACCGAGGCGGGGGGCATGTCCATCGGCCTGAACATCGAGCTGCCGCACGAGCAGATCCCCAACCCGTATGCCAACCTCCAGCTCGATTTCCACTACTTCTTCATCCGCAAGGTGGTTTTCGTCAAATACAGCCAGGCCTACGTGGTTTTGCCCGGCGGCTTCGGCACCATGGACGAGCTCTTCGAGGCCCTCACCCTGATCCAGACCAAGCGCATCCGCCCGTTCCCGGCCTTCCTGATGGGCTCGGAATACTGGTCGGGCCTGGTGCACTGGATGAAGACCAAGATGATCGGGCACAGATACATCAACCCCGACGACCTGGACTATTTCACCATCCTCGACAGCCCCGAGGAGGTGGTGAAGGCGATCAGGAAGACCGTGGTGATCGGCCGGTAGGCGGTTGGCCCGGGTTTTGCCTTACAGATATTGATTTCCCGCGCCGGGAGCGGCGCGATGGGAAAAATTTTCACGTTCTCCAAGGAGCGGATATGCGTGTGTGGAAGGCCCGGACCCTGGGCCTCGTGCTGGCGGCCCTGGCCGTGACGTTTCTGCCCGGCTGCCTCGGCGGCCGGGACCTCGACGAGGGGGCGGCGGAGGCCGGCGGGCCCGTCAGCCTCCTCGACGTGCCCGAGCCGTGGCGGGTCACGGCCGGGCGCCTGACCCGGAAGGGCCTGCCCCAGGGACGGGTGGCGGCCGTGTTCAATTCCCCGGACATGCGGTACAGCGCCAAACCCATGGCCGCCAAGCTCAGGGAGCTGTACGGCATCCAGTTCCGCTCGGAAGTGACCAAGGCGGTGCAGGAAAACCTGTATCAGCTCGGCTATGACGTCGCCATCGACGGGCACAACGGCTCGGGCACCCAGGCCGCGGTGCGGAGCTTCCAGGCCGACCGGAAGCTGCCGGTCACGGGCCTGGTGGGCGACGACACCCTGGCCGCGACCCGGAAGGCCATGAAGGGGGCCAAGCTGCGGCCCCTGTCCGGCTACGCCCCGCCGCCGGCCCCAAAGCCCTCGCGCACGGCCACCCACAAGCAGTTCACCGGGCCCCAGGCCCTGGCCAGCATCGGCGCCCGCTACCAGGCCGACCGGGACATGTTCCGGCGCCTGGGCCGCCAATACCAGGTGCCGGGCGAGGTGGCCTGCGCCATCATGTGGGTGGAGACGGGTTACGGCCAGTACTTCGGCAAGGAAAAGGCGGCCGCCATGCTGGCCTCCATGAGCGCCTCGGGCCTGGATTTCTCGCTGGTGGAGCCGGCGTTGGCCGACCTCCCCGGCGACCGCGAGAGCCGGGCCTTCCTCCGCGAGACCGCGGCCAGGCGCGGCGACTGGGCCTTTGACGAGCTTTCCGCGCTTCTGGACTACGCCTTCAAAAACGGCCACGACGCCGCCGCCTTTCCCGGCTCCATCTACGGGGCCATCGGCTGGGGCCAGTTCATGCCCTCGAACGTCGAGAAATACGGCGTGGACGGCAACGGCGACGGCCAGGTGGACCTTTTCGACAAGGAGGACGCGGCCGCCAGCGTCTGCAGCTACCTGAAGGCCCACGGCTGGCGCGGCGAGCGCGTGAACGCCATGGACGAAGAGAGCCGCCGCGCGGTCATCATGAAATACAACAAGAGCGGGGTATACGTGAACACGGTCCTCTTCGTGGCCGACCACCTGGCGAAACAAAATTAGGGAAAAATCATGGATGCGTTGCCGGTCATCGATTTTCACACTCACAGCCTGCTGTCCGACGGGGCGCTGTGCCCGGCCGAACTGGCCCGCCGGGCGGGCGCGCAGGGCTACGCCGTCCTGGGCCTGGCCGACCACGCCGACCCCGGCACCCTGGCCCACATCGTCGAGACGGCCCGCCTGTCGGCCCTGGCCCTGAACGGGCACCAGGACGTGACCATCCTCCCGGGCGTGGAGATCACCCACGTGCCCCCCGGCCTCATCGCCGACCTGGTGCAGGAGGCCCGCCACCTCGGCGCCAGCCACGTGGTGGTGCACGGCGAAAGTTTAGTGGAACCCGTGGCCCCGGGCACCAACAGGGCCGCCATCCTGGCCGGGGCCGACATCCTGGCCCACCCGGGCCTTCTGACCGACGAAGAGGCGGCCCTGGCCGCCGAACGCGGGGTCTACGTGGAACTGAGCTCCCGCCAGGGCCACGGCCTCGGCAACGGCCACACCGTGAACCTGGCCCGCCAGCACGGGTTCAAGCTTCTGGTCAATTCCGACGGCCACGCCCCGGGCGACTGGCTCACCCCGGATTTCCAGCGCGCCGTGGCCCGGGGCGCGGGCCTGGCCGAAAACGAATACCGCGATATGATGGCCGAGGCCGCCCGCCTGGCCGAGCGGTTCCTCAAGCGTTTAACGGTTTGAGGAAACCATTGCGCCGCCACGCGGTCAAGGCCGCGATCCTCGTCATTTGGCTGGGGATACTGGGCTGGCAGTGGCACGACAGCCGCCTGTGGCCCGTGCCGGAAAAAATCGACGCGGCCTTCCTGCCCGACTACTTCGACCACTTCAGCCTCAGCTACGCCGGGCAAAAGGTGGGCTGGGCCACCAGGAGCCTGCGCCGCCTCCCGGGCGGGGCCTACCAGGCCGGGCAGACCCTGACCGTCCGCGTCCGCGCGGCCGGCCGGGAGGTGGGCGTCAGCCTCCAGACCCAGGCCAACTTCGACCCGTCCCTGAACCTCCTCGATTTTCAATACGTCCTGGCGGCCGGGCCGGTTTCCGTGACGGAAGCGGGGAAAGTGGCCGAAAACCGCCTCCGCGCCGAAGTGCGCCTCGGGGAATACGGCCCCCTCCTGGAACAGTTCCGCGCCCGGTACGCCGAGGCCCTGGGCCCCTATGCGGCGCTCCTCGATTTCTCACCGCCGGCCGACGTCCCGGCCCCCGCCGGCCCGGGGCTCCTGCCCTTTGTCCCGACCTATCTCGGCTACCTCGGGCCCACCCCGGGCCGGCGCTACAGCCTGACCCTGTTCGACCCGGCCACGCGCCGGCTCACCCCCGCCGAGGTCCGCGTGGAAGCCGGGGAAACCGCCTTCGACCCGGACGCGGGCCTGGAAGTGAAAGTCTTCCGCACCCGCCTCGGCGCCGGACAAACCGCCCCCCTGGCCTGGCTGGACCGGCACGGACGCGTGTGGCGCGAGGAATTCCTCGGCTTCTCCCTCTCCCGCGCCCTGGACCAGCCCGACGCCTCCAAAGGCATCCAGCCCCTCGAACCCCCGGCCTCCTGGCTGAACCTGGGCGGCGGTTCGTGGCGGGAAGAGCTGGAAAAAGCGGTGAAGGGCGATTTACAGTAGCGGGGGCTCCGCACCCCCGCACCCCGCGCCAGGGCAGAGCCCTGGACCCGGCGGACCCCCGGAGGAACCGGGGGTCCTTGACTGGGGGGGGGCGAAAGCGGGGCCCGGCCTCCTTCCTGTACCAACGGGAAAAGGAACAGTTGAGGGGCGGACTGCGCTCGGCCCTCAACTGGAACATCCGGAAAAAGTGTGCGACACTGTGCGGAGAGTGGGGGCGCTTCCGAATCTCCGCTTTTTCCAAAGGCGGCGAGGCGGGGGGCGGGGAACTTTTTCGGAGAGAGCCGGAAATTTCCCGAACGTGCGCGCGGCGAACGGCGAGGCGGGGGGCGGGGAACTTTTTCGGAGAGAGCCGGAAATTTCCCGAACGTGCGCGCGGCGAACGGCGGGGCGGGGGGCGGGGAGCAAGTTCGGCGGGAGGGGGACGTGT